>JBAZAX010000001.1:0-93210 GCA_041671765.1 Candidatus Babeliales bacterium
GCGTAAGGATGGGAGATTATCGAATAATTTATTGCATTAAGCATGCGAAAATTATTGTGTATGTTGTAGCTATTGGACACAGAAAAGATATTTACAGTAATTTAGATAGGCGATTGATAAAAACAAACTAAGTTCGAAAGTAACATATGCATCCTAACTGTATTTTCTGGCTTCAGTTAAACACACTGCTAGAAAAATCAGAAATCATAATCGAACGACCTAAAAATACCGCTCATCCAAAATATCCAACATTTATTTATCCCGTCGATTATGGATTCTTGAAAGGGACAAAAGCCTCGGACGGAAATGAAATTGATATCTGGGTTGGAACTTCTGAAATCAAAGAAATCAATGGAATTTTGTGTACGATAGATCCAATCAAAAATGATCTTGAAACAAAGATTGTTTATGCATGCACAGATCATGAAATTTCGTTAATTTATGACACAATGAACGAAGTGTTAAAAGCAATTTATATTCCCAAGAAAGACGCCTCTTAATGGAAAGACGCATTATTTTTGGCTTGTGGGGATTGGTACTGGGTCGATGGAGATATGCTCGAAATTTTAGTTATTTCAGCCCCTGAATGGACAGTTGGGCAATACAAAGAAATTATGTAAAAGTGCTTTAAAATCAACATATTTACTGAGTTTTTACGCTTACCTGGACAAGTTTAAACTCAAAGTTTAAACTTGTCTTGAGGTGGAAAATGATAATAAAAAGAACGTTAGAAGACAAATTAAAGGCTTTGGCAACCCAATTTGCTGCTGTTTCAGTTACTGGACCAAGGCAATCCGGCAAGACAACACTTGTAAAAAAGACTTTTCCCAACTACGAATATTTCAACTTTGAAGATCCAAATACTCGGTCCATTTTTCGGGCCGATCCGCATAATTTCTTAAAAAAGTTTATGAAAGCTCCCGGGATAATTTTAGACGAGCCGCAAAATGTTCCTGAGCTTTTTTCTTATCTACAAATTTATATCGATGAATTCCATAAACCAGGACATTTTATAATTACTGGTTCTCAAAATTTTCTTTTAAATGAATCCATAAGCCAAAGTCTGGCTGGACGAGTGGCTATTTTAAACTTGCTGCCACTATCAATTCGCGAGTTAACACAGGCAAATGCTATTCCATCATCAATAGATGAAACTCTTTTTAAAGGATTTTATCCAGAGCTTTATAAAAAAGAAATTTCCATTGTTGACTGGTATGGCAGCTACATTAACACTTATCTTGAAAGAGATGTACGACAGATAAAAAATGTTACAAATCTTGATAGATTTAGTTACTTCATGCGACTTTGTGCTGGACGCAATGGACAAATTTTGAATTTATCATCAATAAGTGATGATTTGGGAATTAGTGTAACTGCAGTAAGACAATGGCTCTCTGTGCTGCAAGCCTGTTATATAATTTTTTTATTAGAACCATATCACAAGGATTTTAGAAAACGCCTTATTAAGTCCCCAAAAATATTCTTCTATGACCCCGGCATTGTCTGCTCTTTACTTGGTCTCACAAATTCTGACCAACTCTTCGCAAACTACATGCGGGGTAACATATTTGAATCAATGATTGTATCAGATTTTGTAAAACAGCAGTTAAATCATGGAATTAGGCCATCTTGTTATTATTGGCGAGATAAATCAGATTTTGAAATTGATTGTATTGTTGAACAAGGTGGAAACATCACCCCGATTGAGATAAAAGCTTCAAAGACTGCAGACATTGAAGCGCTCGAAAAAATGCTCCCCTGGAACACTCTTACAAAAACCATGCAAAAAAACAATGTGCTTGTTTACGGCGGGGATAAAAATTGGGATATGGAAAAAGGGCGCATTGTAACTTGGCACTCAGCTGGCAACTTACTTAACGATTTAACAAAATAAAACAGAGGTTCCAATGGCTAAGCAAAGTTTTAAATTCGACAAATTAATAAGAGATAAAATTCTGGACATGATGCTGTCTACCAACTGCATTGTGCATAATAAAAAATTAGAAGGCACCGAACTCGTTACCGCTCTAAAAAACAAATTACTCGAAGAGGCGCATGAAGTTGCAGCGACCAAATCAGTTGAAGAACTCAAAGAAGAACTAGCAGATCTTCTGGAAGTTGTCTATACAATCTTATCAACTCACAAACTTGAGCTAGCAGAAATCGAAGAAATTCGCGAAATAAAAAAATTACAAAAGGGCAGTTTTACGCAAGGAATTTACGTTTCTTCAATAGAAATTGATGAAAACAATCCGGAAATAAATCGATATCTTGCAAAATCTGATAAATACCCAAAACAAATTGATTTTAGCGGGCGTTAAGCCCTCTTTGCAAAGAAATATGTCTTGGGGCAGCCGCACCAATGGCAGAAATTAAACCATACACTATTGCAAATGTTTTATTGTAGTCATCATTATCGCTTTTGAAGAAACAAAAATAAAATAGTAATGGTAGAATTACAATATCAATCAAAGTTGTAACAGAAAACTCTTTTTGCATTGAACGCTTGATGTCTTCGAATTGAGTTTTTTGGTTTGAATCCAAGTTTGAAATATATCGGTTTAAATTTTTTAGTGCAGCATAAGATTGGTCTTTTTCTACGAAAAACATTTCAGATATAGTCGGCCACAAACTTGCCAGTATTCCTACCAGAAACATAACTACAATTGGATCCATTATTGCATCGCTGTGTTTATCGTATTTCAACCCCAGTTTTTGACCAAATTTAGGATCGCCCAGTTTTTTGCAAAATGTAAGCAACAATGCCGTACCGCCAAATTTAACAATATCTTTTTCGATATTCCAAAATGCACGATTAGTAAAGGATTGTGTACCAATAAGCTCTTTTAAATATTTATCAAAAATTTCGTTGGATACTGCTTGTATCTTCGCATTACCACAAAGAGACAACCCCATGGACAATACAAGTACAACCACAATTCTTTTAATAAAATCCATAACCATAATATAGATACCCCCACCATAAAACATATACAAAATGCGCTAACTCATAAACAAAGCTAAACACAAAGCAGATAAAAGTAAATTTTTATCTAAATTTACGCAAGAATTTCTACATAAAATAGTCATTTAACTGTCGTTTTCAAAATAAATTGCCAGATTGCAACATTTATGATTAAATAAAAACATGTTATTATTTTAATCTTCACTCTATTTTTATAGGGAGTCCCACAATGAAAATCACTTCAATCATTATTTGTCATCCGACGGAGATCAAGTAAACAATTACTTTGCATTCTTTGGTGTTCGTTTTTTATTCTTTTATTCTGATCGTGCACCTGCGCTTGCAGGGGTAATTTTTTCTTGACTAATATCTTCAAGTTGGCACAGCCCTTTTTTGCGTGCCCAATATTTTCTGATAATTCTGTCTGACAACTTTAGCTATTTTATAAAATAAATTCAAAATTTAATGAAAGATAATTATGTCCAATAAACTTTTACAGATAAAAAACATAAAAAAACAGTATACACAAAAAGGCCAAAAGCCAATTGACGCGCTCAAGGGCGTATCATTGGATATTTATAACGATGAGGTTATCACACTGCTCGGCGTTAACGGTGCAGGAAAATCAACGCTCTCTTCAATAATTGCAACACTCCATCCAGCAACCGAAGGTGATATAATTTTTGATGGAAAATCAATCTATGACAACTTGGCCAACTACAGATCACATCTTGGATTTTGCCCTCAAAAACCAAATCTTGATGGATTTTTAACACTTGAACAAAATCTACGTTTTGCAGGTCGTTTACATAGAATGCCGGAAGATAAAATTACAATACGGTTGAATCAACTGGTTGAACAATTTGAGCTTGGTGATTATTTGGACCGCAAGGCAAATATTCTTTCTGGTGGTTATAGGCAACGTTTTATGATTGCACGTTGTCTCATGCACAGCCCCAAAATAGTGCTTCTTGATGAACCAACCGTTGGGCTTGATCCACACATAAGACGTCAGATTTGGGCAAAAATCAAAGAACTTAAACATGAAGGCGTTACTGTTATCCTGACGACACACTATCTTGACGAAGCTGAAATTTTATCTGACCGCGTTTGTATTTTAGACAAAGGGCTTATCAAATTAATTGATACGCCGGAAAAGCTTTTGTCAGACTTTAAGAAAAAGAATTTAGAAGATGTATTTCTAGAATTAATGCAAGAGCCGCAAGAAAATATAGACAATAATAAGGAATCATTATGAGTATGATATTTCAAAAAGAAATCGCAAAGCGAGATCAAAAAGAAATCGCGAAGCGAGATCAAATTGATTTAGACATTTTAAAACAGTTAATACGATTAAAATTTACAAATGCCAAACAAGTTCTTCTGGACAAGTTTATCAACTTTTACATTTGGGCTGGCTGCTCAATGCTTGTAGCCGGTTACCTGATGCAATCTTTTGGAACTTCAGACGCATTTGGACCATTCCAACTTGGAGGAATAATAGCATCAGTTGGCATTTTTGAGCTTTATGGCAATGCAGTAACATTCGTGTCAGATCTGGAAGGCGATCAAACAATCGCATATTACTTAACACTCCCAACACACACATCAACTGTTTTGTGTAGCCACATATTTTATTATTCAACAATTGGAACACTCATGAGTTTTGCGTCATTGCCACTTGCTAAGTTGATTCTGTGGAATAGATTTGATTTTTTTGCCGTTTCATGGGTAAAACTGCTATTCTTCGTTATATTAACTAATGTATTTTGTGCAACAGCAACATTGTTGGCGTCAGCCCTCATTCCATCGATGGACAAATTTGATATTTTGTGGACGAGGGTAATGTTCCCACTGTGGTTTTTGGGGGGATATTCGTTTGCTTGGAATTCAGTTTATACAACTTCCCCAAAACTGGCATACGCCCTACTTTTAAACCCGATTATTTATATGTCTGAGGGCATGCGTGCAGCACTTCTTGGACAGGAAGGTTCAATAAATTTTTGGATTTGTAGTGCAATTTTATTAGTAATGCTGGTCGGAATTGCAGTTTGGTCATACAAAGCATTGAAAAAACGTCTTGATTTTGTTTAGGTTATGAACGAGGGCCCAGCAATGGGCCCAAAGTAAAAATATATTGGTGTTGAAGAAAAATAGAAATGTTAAGATTTAAATAAGTAAATTAAGAGTTATTGCGATTATTGGTTATAAAAGGGAAAGGAATTAACTTATGTACTCAAATAAAATAAAAGAAATTGATGAGTTACAGAAACAAATTAATGCATCAAGACCACTTAAAAAAAAACTTAGAGACAATTTAAAAGAATATTTTAAAATAGGCGTAACATATTCCAGTAATGCCCTGGAAGGCAATTCTTTAACCGAAACAGAAACAAAAATTGTTCTCGAAGATGGACTTACAATTGGAGGCAAACCCATGAGAGACCATCTTGAAGCTATCGGACACAGCCAAGCATACGATTTGCTATATAAGCTTGCCAAAAATCATGAAATAAAAGAAATCGATATTTTAAAACTACACAAGTTATTTTACTATCACATTGATATGAAAAATGCCGGTAAATATCGCAAGCAACAAGTTTTTATTACAGGCACAGAGTTTGTTCCACCGGCACCTAAACAAGTTCCAGCATTAATGAAAAATTTTATTGAAAGCATGGCCTCAATGCGGCCAAAGATTCACACTGTTGAATTTGCTGCACTTTTACATAAAGAGCTTGTTACGATACACCCATTTGTAGATGGTAATGGAAGAACGGCCAGACTTGTTATGAATTTGGCTTTGTTGCAAAATGGTTACGTCGTAACAATAATTCCACCAATACTAAGAGCTGATTATATCAATTTACTCAAGCGTACACAGGTTGAACCCAAAGATGATAAACCATTCATTGACTTTATTTCTACAATGGTCCATGAAAGTCAGAAAGATTATTTACGTATGATTAATGCTTTGTAAATAACATAGTTAGACATGGATTTTAAATGAGTAAAAAAAATATTATTTTGTTTTTAAGCACAACTGTTTTGATATTCACACTTCCAGCGTGCAATTGGTTTTCCAAACCACCTACACGTGAAACAATACTTGATAAAATTGTTAATATTCCAGACAAGTTGGTTCTTGATATCCCACAGATACCGCCGCTGTGTGATGAATTACCCGGCCTTAAAAAAGGCTTTGCTGATATTTTAAATGGCAAACTTTATTACGAGGAAGAGGGTCAAGGTATTCCGCTTGTCCTGATTAATGGAGGCCCAGGTGGAACACACCACTGCTTCCATCCATATTTTTCACAACTCAAAGATGTTGCCAGAGTGATTTATTATGATCAACGAGGAACTGGAAAATCAAGCAGCGATGATACCGGTGCAACCTACACAGTTAAACAAGCGATCGAAGACTTAGAAAGCTTGAGACAATCATTAAAGATTGATAAATGGGCTGTGCTGGGACATTCTTATGGTGGGCTGTTAGCCCAATGTTATGCCCTTACATATCCGCAACATTGCATTGGATTAATTTTAGTGGCTTCTTCGACGGGTATTTCTGATAACACAATGCAACCAGTAAAAGAGAAAATGTTTATCTCTCAGGCCGAAAAAGATGCCATAGAAAGCATCAGAAGGATGGCCCGTGAAGGCAAGTTAACTTCGGCTCAGTGTATTTACAACACATATCTTGCCGGTGATTGGAAGCACTGGTTTTATTACAAACCAACTAATTTTAAAGATGAATTGGCAAGGCATGCTCTTTATGGATACAATGTTGCACCAGGCTTTGAAGAACTTATGCGTATTGAGAGTGATACAAAAATACCCCAATCAGATTTTTTAAAGGGTAAATTTGATGACTTTGAAATTCCAACTTTAATTTTAGAAGCTAAGTGGGAATTGGCATGGTGGAACCCGGAGAGAATTGATGATATGCGTAAAAATCATCCGCACGCGCAATTGGAGATTTTTGAAAAATCTGGACACATGATATTTGTTGATGAATCAGAGAAATTTTTCTCATTGATCAGAGATTTCTTGAAAAAAGCGAATGAGACTAAAATTACTTACAAACCAGACAACAGGCTGACATGGCCGGAATTCAAATCTGATGCGAAAGTAAAAGCGTTTATGGATAAGGTTCATGGCAAAGATAAATAAAAAAATAGGATAGCATGAAAAACATTAGAACACTGGAAAGAATATTAGATCTTGAACCAAATTTACCAATACTTGATGAACACTCACTCATAATATTTGATGTAGGAAATGTGCTTTTAAAATTCAAAAGTCCCTTATTTAATGCATATTATGAGAATGTTAGAACTTACTGGTATGAACGGCTTGGCAAAGAATATGATAAACCACAATTTGAAAAGTTATGGAGTATAATTCTACAAAAAGAATACGACCTCATTCATCTTGTTGAGAACCAAATTCCACTCATCATTAAAAATCTTCAGCAATCCAACACAAAAGTGATGGCCTTAACTCGTACACGCTTGGGAAGTATCGGTCAAATCTCAAATCACGAAGATTTGCGCCTTGCCAAATTAATGGAACATGGAATTGATTTTAGTCAGTCTTCCCCATCTCCAGATAAATTTGTTTTAACAGAAGTTATAAGTCAAAGCTCATTTCCAATTTATAAAAATGGAATCTTATTTGTAGAAAAAGAATCAAAAGGCATAGCCTTAGATGCTTTCTTACAAAGAATCAAATGGACACCTTCAAAGGTGTTTTTTGTAGATGACAAAATTAGCTACATACAATCTGTACAGACAGTAATCGAGAATCGTGGAATTCCTTTTATTGGATTTCATTATACATCCAGTTTAAACAATCTTCCAAAACTTGATGAAACAGTAATAGAACAACAATTTAAGCATTTGATTGAACATGAAGAGTGGTTATCTGAAGAAGAAATACAGAAATTAAAATAATTGAGGAAATTATGATAAATAAAGAAACAATAGAAGAAGTTAAGAATCGGTTGGTTAAGACTTACAATCCAATTGCCATCTATCTCTTTGGCTCATATGCCTGGGGAACCCCGACTGAAGACAGTGATTTAGATTTGATGGTCGTTGTTGAGGAATCAAATGAAAGACCAATAAAAAGAAGCTTTGAGGGATACAAGGCATTGTGGGGACTTGGAATTTCTAAAGACATCATTGTTTATACTAAAAGTGAGTTTGAAAAAGCTGCACAAAAGGAAATGTCCCTACCCAACAAAATCAAATCTAGAGGGAGAGTAATTTATGCTAGAGCATAAAGCTTGGTTGTTGAAAGCAAAAAGTGATTTAAAATCAGCAAAAAAATTATTTAAAGATGACGATGAAACGCTTGATACTGCAGCATATCACACTCAACAATGCGTAGAAAAGGCATTAAAAGCGTTTCTTGTTTTTAATCACCGAGTTCCACCAAGAACACATGACTTAGAAAAGCTTTTAGAATTATGCGTGATTTTTGATCAGTCCCTTAAATTTTTAGCTGATGAAGTTATAACATTGATCCCATACGCAATTTATTCAAGATACCCTGACGATTACTTCGAAATTTATAGATCTGATGTTGAAGCAGCTATAATAATAGCACTCAAAATATTTAACCTGATACGAAACAAAACAGACGTTAAAGATAATCCCAATCTTACCATTTTTGATATTCAAGATACGGAATAAAAAGAGGATCTTGTGTTTAACTTAAGATTAATACTAATCCCCATATTATTTTTGGTTATGTCAGGATGCACAAACAGGGAGGAATATAATTTGAGTAACAATAAAATTCATACCGGCCAAGTAACCATCACTACTGCAACAGGTATAAAACTTTATACAGAAAATTTCGGAGAAAAAACTAACCCTGCAATTCTGCTAAGCTCCGGAGCAATGGCACCGGCAAGATTTTGGATTGATGATTTTTGCCAAGAATTAGCAAACTCAGGATATTTTGTTATTCGATATGATCATCGGGACATGGGATTATCTTCAGCCATAGATTATACAAAAAAACCGTATAGCTTAAACGGTTTAGCATCAGACGCAATTGCCATTCTTGATGGTTACGGCATTAACAAAGCACATATAGTCGGTCATTCCATGGGTGGAGCAATTGCACAACTTCTAGCGTTGGATTATCCATCAAGAGTTGCAAGCATTACGCTAATATCTTCTTCTGTTTTAAGTAGTCCTGAACTGAACCCACAAGAAAAAAATTCGCTTGAAAAAACGTGGCAAGAAATGATGCAAAATAAACCAACAAAAAATTATGCTCAAAGTGTTGATGGTTTTTTGAAGTCATATGAGTATCTACACGGAACAATTCCATTGGATAAAAATATTGCACAACAATATATAAAAGACATGTATGAGCGCACACTGCCCCAACATCTTGAGTGGTTTGAGAAATTTTCAGCAGGCATTGAGCCATTGCACAATCATGTCAAAGCACAACAAAATTTGCCTGATCGTACGAAAGAGTTAAAGAATATAAAAATTCCGGTTTTTGTCGTACACGGCGAAATGGATTGCTTAGCTTTCCCAAGAATTATAAAAGAATATTGCGCCGATCTTATTCCAAATGCAAAAATGCATATTATTCAAGGCATGGGGCATATGATATTAAGCAAGCCTCTGTTTAAAAATATTAAAGATATTATCGTAACGAATCTAAAGGATCAAAAATGACTTTATTAAAAAAATTAAGTTATACAGCATGTTTGGGAATAGTAATTTTATTTACAGGAGGTTGCATGAATAATACAACAAGTAGCAAATCCGGAACGGTAATTATTCTCAACGGCCCATCTTCAGTCGGAAAATCAAGTATTATTAAAGCATTTCAGGCTAAACAATCCATCCCTTGGCTTTCGATTGGAATAGATAATTTTTTTGTTGGAGTACTCCCACCCAAATTTTATCTCGAAAGTAAACCGGAACACTATGTTGTTATGCGTGGGGTATCTTCGGAAGATAAAGATGGTAAATTATTCACACTTGATGTTGGCACAGAGGGACAAAAAGTAATCAAGGGCATGCATCGAGCTATAGCCGCATACGCAAATGCCGGCAACAATGTAATTGTTGATTATATAAAATATGAACAGGCATGGCTCCCTGATTTAAAAGAAGCCTTGCATGGCATAAATGTCATTTGGGTTGGGGTTACGGCATCATTGGAAACAATTCAACAGCGAGAAAAGAAACGAGGCACATCACCTGAAGGTCATGCCCGTAGCCATTATCACACGGTTCACCAAAGCATAAACTATGATTTAATGTTAGACACCGATAACTTAACACCTGAACAAGCAAGTGATGAAATTATTAAACTTATGCAAGACAAAAAATAAAACAAGTTAAGACGCAAGCATATTTACACACATGCTCTGATGGAATTAAAATTGTCCAAATTCAAATAAATCGGAGGATATCTCCTCAAATATCCCAATCAATACATTAGTATTGATTTTTTCAATCGTTTTTTTTATATCTTCTCTTGCTTTACTTATTGCACCAAGCGGATCATTTTTAGATATCCCTACTCCTAAAACGGCTACGTAAACACCTGACTCTGATGCATTCACAGCAATTCCCCGAACTATGGCAAAAAATCCATGTGCGATCGTAAAATCGCCTGTAATTTTGGAAGGATTGCGAACAAACACGTCCCAAGATCGACCATCTTTGACTCCAAAATCCACCACCTCTCGCTGAATATCAACTTGAGCTTTTTGTAAAGCTGAAAGTCCTGATTCCGAACCATAGGCATACTTATATGCTATTTGACTGTGATATCCATATTTTTCACAAGCAATGGCAATTGCAAAAAATGCATCTAATTTTGAGTATAAAATTGACACAATAAAACACAGGCCAAGAAACGTTATAGTTTTTCTCATACGAAATCCCCCCTATAAAATTAAGCCCCTAATATTTACTTAATGTAACATTTAGAGAATCTTTTCCGTTATTCTTTTAAAAAAAATCAGGATTTCTTTGTTCTAGGCAACAAAATTCGATTAGATTTTGATCGATTGTAATCAAGTTTTATGGCCTGTTAATATTTATGTAGGAAGCTGAAAATCAATATATCAGAACGGGGGACATTAAAATGAATTATAATCTATTAATTTTATATATATTTTGTCTATTTTTCACAAATATTTATACAAAAGACAAGGCAATCATTGTCGGCGCAACTTCAGGAATGGGAAGGCAAGTTGCAAAAATGCTTTCTAAAGATTACGATGTAGGACTGGTCGGACGAAGATTAAATCTGCTTGAATCATTAAAATCAGAAATTCCAACAAAATCTTATATCAAACAGATAGACGTAACACAAACAGAAACTGCCATCCAAAAATTATTTGAGTTAATTGAAGAAATGGGCGGACTTGATTTGATTGTTATCAGCATAAGTGCAGCAAATGATAATCTTGAAACTAAAAAAAATTTTGAAAAAGATAAAAATACAATCGATGTTGACCTGTTCGGATTTTGGATAATGGCTGACACAGCACTATCTTTTTTTGAAAAACAAAAATCGGGACATTTGGTTGGAATCTCTTCAACAAGCGGCTTGAGAGGCGATGCCAAATGCCCTGTTTACAGCGGAGCAAAAGCATTTATTTCAAGATATCTTGAGGGGGTTAGAAATCAGATGATTCAAAAAAATATTCCAATTTATGTTACAGACATTATTCCCGGCTGGGTTGAGATAGAGGCAGAAGATGTTCATAAAATTCCCGGCGCTTACTGGGTGGCTACAACTCAAAAGGCTGCTCAACAAATTTGTGATGCTATCAAAGCCAAAAAGAAAAAAGCTTATATTACAAAACGCTGGCAACTAATCGCCTGGCTTTATGATATAACACCTGATTTTATTTACAATGCCATTGGTGGATTTTGATAGCATACGCCTAACTAAAAAGCCTTTCTCTTTTTTTGAGAATTATATTTTCTCAATTTAAAAGAGAAAGGCTTTTTAGTTTTTAATTACCAAATCTGTTGTAATTTATATCTGTTAAGACTTCTTAAAAAAAGCAATTACTGGTTCAAGCTGCTTTTTTTCTTTAGTAATTTCTGCTTGTCTGGCTTTAACCTTACTTATATCCATCACACTGCTCGGATCAACCCCTGACATATGACGTTGCCATCTTGCACTAATATCTTCAAACTCTTGTGTTAGCGCCTGCAATTTGGATTCCAAATTATCCAATGTTATTGTGGGTTTATCTTTTAAAAATTTTCGGATCGCGTTTAGCTCACTAATTTGACTTAATAATGTATTTTTTTGAGCTGTAAGCTGCACAAAGTTTTCACATGTCGATATCATGGATTTTGTATCTTCATTATTTGCAATACCTCGCTGCTTTAAAATATCACTTACTTTAGTATATATTTCTCGTCCACGAATAAAATCTTTTACATCACGTATAAAACTTTTTAGTGATCTTAGATCATCTGCTTTCGCCTTTACATAAAGGTTATACTCCCTTGTTTTTTCCTTTAATTCTTTTATTATTTTCACAGCTTTTTGATAAGATTCGCTTTCTTGAACATCTCTCAAGTTTTTTTCAATTCTAGCAATTTGTGGCTTCAATGTTTGTTTCAATTGTTCTTGTTCGATTTTTGCAACTGCCGATTGCGCCCAACCTGTTTTGGTTTCTTTTGCTTCGCGTAAATAACCCCTAGCCCCATAAAGTATGACATGTCTTCTGTCTGCAAGCTCTTTATATTCATCTTCTCTATCAGATCCTTTCAAAGCGCTTGCTCCTTCTGGACTGTTGAAATATTCAAATGATTCAAATGCTCTGGCTGCTCCGGATACCCTATCTGCAGCACCCATTGTATAATCTTGCGGAGGATTAACTCTGTATTGACCACACTTAATTAATTTTATTCTAAGATCTACAATTGCGCTCTGAATTTCGCTATGTTTGGGAGTTCCTTTTCTTGTCATATTTAACATTCGATCGAGGTCTTCTAATGTTTTAATTCCAACACTTTGCAATGGAGAGCTAGCATAATTAAAAGATCGTGCTTTTTTTATTAAAATGTCAGCCGCATCTGGCCTTTTCGCCGCCTTAGCTGGTTTTTCCATCGCCATAATTGAATTAAAAAATAAAGCACAGATTATAGCAGTGCCTAAAAACTTACCTAAACTTCGCATATTCCCGCCTTTCTTCTTTTTGAGGTGTCATAATGCACTCAAATACGCTGCACATCATGAAAACCTGTTAATATTTCACATATCAATACTAATTGTAATAAATCTATGCAAAGCAAATCAAGATTATAGTTATATTTTATGTAAATACTAGTCAAATAGTAAAGTTTGATATGGGGATTGGTAGCTTTTGAAAGTAACTGTTTTTTTAAGCGCAACTCTTAGCTGCATTATGATGCTTATCAGCAAAGTTTTTGATACTTCCAACCCCAGATTTACTGTAAGAAAGATCACGTATATTTATTTTTGCAGAACCACAACCAGAAACGGTGACCACTCCTGTTTCTCCGACTAAGTTTTTCCCATTAAATGAACCACAGCCTGATACCAAAATAGTTTGTTTTTTTGCAATCCCAGAATTGATATTCAAGCTACCCACGCCGGTTAATTGAGCATCGAGAGAATCAGCTTCGAGATCTTGTACATTCAAAGATCCCACTCCACTTAAAATTAACTTTAGTGACGGTGTTTGGAGTTTTTTTATTTCAATGCTGCCAACGCCTTGATTTTTTACTAAACATAAATTTTTTACTAAAACACAAATCTTCAGATTTTTCATATTTCTGTAACATTTCCATTTAATCATTCTCACCTTCAGTATTCCATCTTCAACAACTGTTTCAATTATTGGAATAATATTGCCATCAGCCTCTATTTTTACTGATTCATTTGGACCTTGAACTATCTCAAGAGAACCAACTAAATTAAAATCAATTTTATTAAAATCTCCAACGTTACGAAATTCAGAAATTACTTTGCCTGAGCAGATCCACGAGCAAAAATTGCAACCCAAAACTGTTGCCATTAATAGAATGAATGCAATAAAAACTAATAGCATAATCCAGTAATTCATTTTAAACCTAACACTTTTAGACTAAATTTTAGTTGATTTTAAATAACGATTAACATTATCAGTCCCACTATAAATAGTCAAAACCATTGTATTTCAAACAACCTCAGCATAAAAGAATTGGGCTATGCCACTTAAAACCATAGCATTGCCCAATTTTTTTATCAGCTTACTTTTGCAACATTATTTTTCAGAAGATAAATCCGTTAATGTTGCAGCCGTTTTTTGCAAAATCCAATCAGACATAGTTTTTAATACCACTGGCGCAATCGTTTCTTCAATAGTCCCATATTCAGCCAATGCCCCTGTTTTACAAGTCTGGAGAGAATGATTTAGATTTGGAAATTCAACTGCTGTAACATCACTATTTTCAGCGGTCTTAAGTGTTTCAGTAATAATAGAAATTGATGGTTGCGACGATGTAATCCAATCATGATCTCCATAAAGCGCCAACATAGGAACTTTAATTCGTGCAAGCATATTTTCAGGCTTGCAGCCAATAAAATAACGGTACCATGGTGAATTGTAAACACTGACCATGCCTTCAATTTTGGCCTGCGTAATTGCGAATGGAATCTTCTCAGACTCAAGCTTTAACTGTTCAGGTAGATTGTTCCAATAATCGTGCAAGACTTTTTCTAGCTTAACCTTGGCTATTTCAGAACTTGCCTGATTTACTATCGTAAGAATCTGTGTCCGTAACTTATGATCTTGATCAAGAAGCTCTTTGCTTGCACCATCAGCTTTTAATTGTTTGGCAGTCTGAATAACTAGTCCATCAATGTCTGCTTGAACAACGCCGGCCATGAGAACAACAAAGGCAACGTCAGCGGATTCCGCAGCAATCATGCTTGAGATCATGCCCCCTTCGCTATGCCCGATTAATCCGATGCTAATTGAGTTCAAGTCTTTGCGAGTCTTTAAGTACTCAATTCCAGCAAGTACGTCATCGGCAAAATCTCGGCTCGTAGCGCTAGCATAATCACCAGTTGATTTACCAACACCACGCTTATCGAACCGCAGAACTGCAATCCCATTCTGCACCAAATATTCCGCGAGAACCAAGAACCGTTTATGCCCCATCAACGTATAATCACGATCGTTAGGACCATAGCCAGGCACTAAAATTACTGTGGCTACAGACTTTTTATTAATCGGAGTTGTTAGTGTTCCGGAAATTGTTATTCCAGCCTTGTGGCTCTGATAACTAACATCTTCTGATTTAATCAACATTTCATTTCTTTCAGTTTTTTCAGTTAAACAAGTATTTATTAAAAATACACCCATGCATAGACACAAACCAAGTGTTATGCGATTAGCATATAACATTTAATATTCCTATAAATTAATCATAGATCCTGAATCAAGTTCAGGATGACAAAACGGAAAACAAAACACAGTATCAGTGAAAATAATTACACGATACTGGTCAAATTAAGGGAAAGTATTCTAGCACAGCAGCCATCAGCCACTGATACTTAGAGACTTAAATGATAACCGAAAAAACTTTCATACCGGCCCCGCTATTTTTAGAGGCAAATAAATTGTAACTACATGCTTATAGTAAGCGTAAATGGGCAACTTTGCAAAATTACTTTAATTTAGGTCATTTTCCCAGATTTTTTCAAAACCTAACCCAATCTAAAGATCATTTTTTAAACAAATCATTCTCGACACGGTGACACAAAAGAGATACACTTTAATTATACAAATTATTAAAAATTTTACTTTTTAAAGGATATTTTATGCCAACAAAAAATCCACGATTAAATATCACGTTTAGCCAAGATGAAGCAGAACTTATTACATCATTGGCGAAACAAAAACGCAAATCAATTTCTTATATTGCAAAAGAACTGATTTTAGAAGCACTTGAAAGACATGAAGATATGGCATTATCGGCCATCGCAGATGCACGAGAAGAAGATGCAAAAAAGAAAGCAGAGAAAAGAATTTCTCACAAAGATGCTTGGAAGTAACGTGTACAACATAGAATACCTTAAAAAAGTAGTTTCTGCTGATATTCCAGCACTCCCCAAATCTATTCGCAAACAAATTAAACAAGCAATTGAAGAACGACTTTCCGTTGATCCAATTGGGTTTGGCAAACCGTTACGTTACAATCTTAAGGGCTTCCGGCGCCTGCGAGTTGGCGATTACAGAATTGTTTATAAAATCGAAAATAAAGTGGTACTAATCTCTGCAATTAAACATCGCAAAGATATTTATGAGTAACAAAATTAAATGAGTTATTTTCATTTTACGCTAATTTTGAAAATAAGAACTATTCTTATTTTCACAGACGCAAATAACGAAGTTTTGTAAAAATCACCGAAAATTAATTTCCCTAATTTTTTTTGATATGTTTAAGTTTTAGGCCTGCTCTAATCTCATAATCAACCACAAAACCAAATCTATTGAATACTGCTTGAGCCCTAGTATTTTCGCGTTGAACAAAAAGATCAATTTGTCGAGCCTCAGGCAATAATTTAAAAATCGAAAAAACCAGTTTCCTGCTCAATCCACGTCCCTGCGCCATTGGAATAATCGCCAGCGGATCTAATGTTACACAATCTTGCACCACACAATCTTGTGTAAATTTTGGTCCAAGATAAAACACGGCATATCCCAAAATCTTGGTTGATTCAACGTCTTTTATTGTTACCACAAACGATATGTTGCACTTAGCTTGCTGACTTTGAATACATTTGCTCATTTCATATGCATTTTGTTGTTGAAGCCATTTTGTTGCCATTGCAATTTTTTCATCTTCGACACCAGTTTGCAACGTCTGATGAGAAAATGCAGCAATCATTACAGGAATAAGTTCTTTTTCTAATTCAAGCAATTTTTGATAATCGGTAAATTTATGCCACTCAATCAAAATATTGTTACCAGTTTTATCTTGTTCGGTCCAAGAACCATGCTCCATGCCCAATAAACCAGCCGGAACCAATACTAAAACTAAGATTTGAACTCGTTTTGAAATATTCATTTTAACCTAAATTTAAAAACCAATTTTATTCAAATTTTCTGCGATTTTAATGTATGGGTTAAAACTACCAGTGTGGTCAAAATAATCAAAATCATGGGATTCACGCTTGAATTAATTCAAAACTGATTCTTTTTTAGACCGTTTTACAGGCGGCGCCTCCATACCATCACCTCTTCCAGAACTTTCGACTTCTAACTCTTCTAAGCCATCCATTGTGAAAGTTTTTGTGACGTGCTGCGTTGAGAAATAAAAATCTTCAAAATATTTTCCCACATTTACTTCGAAAGCCTTTGGGGCTACAGCTTCTTCATCCCAGGATGTTCCTATGTTCCGAATAAAGTTAAAGCCAAGATCCGGCAAAATTTTACAAATTTGGTATATATGCATGTTACCGGCACAAATAAATATAGATTCATGCTGTGGATTGCAATATATTTCATGTAAAATTTTTGCATCAATTCGTGATGCATTGCAAATATCAATGATAATTTGTTTTTTAACCCCGATTGAATCTTCCATAAGCATTTTTTTTGTTAAGTCTAAATGCTTATAAAATCCTAAATATGAATCATAGTCATCTTCAAATAACTTCTCAAACCCTTCAATATGTAAAGAACCATTGTGCAAAAACTTATCACATCCTGTATATGGATGTTTTAGAGTAAATTTGTTTAATTCTTTAGTAAATTCTAAATTAAAAGGACTATTTAATATTTTTTCATAAAAAGCATTCAATACACGTCCATCATTGTAAGATTTCAATTCATTGCTTACCATATAATTTTTTTCTAAAATATCTTCGAGAACCCAATAAAACCTAAATTCAATATTCTTATTAGGAACCCCTTGTTGTTTGCAAAATTGGGTTAGGCCAATCAATGGTGAAATGCTTTGATTTGCAATTATTGGAGAATTCTCTGGAAGCAGAGAACTATAATCCTTATTTGGATTATAACTAAGACTAGATTTCCATCCACCAGGAGTTTTTTCAAAAAAATCACTTTCTATAGCCTTGTAAAATGGATCAAATATCAACGAATCGGCTACTCCCATACCTAGTAAGGCAACAATTTGGGGACTAAGTTTATCCTCGGCAACAACAAAAGCATTAATACGTTTTGCAGCATTAATCAAATCAATGCGCTGAGGAACTGCTTTTGCAGCCCCATGTTTGTCTGAAAACAAAAAAAGTTTTTGCCGCCCATTGCTCCATTCTTGGATATTATGAAAATACCCACGTAAACAGACTGGAAATAATAAAAAAATCCCAAAAATCACGTATGCTTTAAATATTTTTTTTAATAATTTCATTAAAAACCTCCATTTAACTTCATTGTTTTATCGCTCCATAAGGAGCATGAAAACACTCAAAATAATTTTTTATATCCACAGCAAAAATATGTTGCTCTGATTCTGCATCCCACGATGTACCTATATTACGAATTAACTCAAAACCAATCTTGGACAAAATAGAACTAACATCAACCATATGACCTCCCCCTGCACATACGAATATGAATGGACATGAAGAGTTACAATATATTTCATGAAGAATTCTTGCTGCAATAAGTGGTGAATCATAAGCACGAATTATTAGCCGTTTTTTAGTACTAAATGGCTTTAATTCAAGCGATTTTCTATTTTCAGAAGATCGGCTATAGGCCCCCAAATATGTGTCTGAAATCTCTTCAAACAAGTCATCGAATACTTTATCATATAATAAATCATTATCTATAAACTTTTCAACATTTGTATAAGTATTACTACTAACAAAAGTACGTAATACTCTTGTAATTTTTGCGTTAAATTCATTAAAAAGTATTCCATCATAAAACGTCTTAAGAATAGGGCTGTCATCATAATGACTCAATTCAGCAATTGCATTTCTATGTAGATCTAAAACATCTTCGAGAACTTCATAAAATCGAAACTCAATATTTTTCGTGAATATTCCATGTTGTCGGCAAAATTGAGTCAACCCAACTAGTGGCGAAAAATGTTGATTGGCGACTGTTAAATAATCGGAAGGAAGCAAATGACTATAATCAACATTAGGGTTATAGCTAAGCTTGGCTTTGAGTACCCCCCTAATTATTTCCTCATAACAATCACAATAAATTCTCCGATAGAGCGGCCATAAACTTGATGCTTCCAAAACATTTTTTAACCCTCCCGGTAATTTTACTTTACTCCACGCTATCGAATCTAAGCCAATAATAGCAACATCAAGCTTGTCTTCTGCAACAACAAATGCGTTCATGCGTTTTGCAGCATTTATTAAATCAATGCGTTGAGGGAAAGGCTCTTTTGTCTCAACATGCTTATCAGAAAATAAAAAAAGTGTTTGGGCGCCATTGGACCATTCTTGAAGATTATAAAAATAACCGTGCAAAGAGACTGGGGACAATAAAAAAGCCCACAAAATCACGTATACTTTAATCAGTTTTTTAAATAATTTCATCAAAAACATCCTTGTGTCTTCCCATTTAAAAATCTAGGCGTATTATTTCATCCAAGAGTAAGATTGAAACGAAATCAACTCCATCTTGGTGTCTGAATACTCTTGTTCACCTTGAAAAAAGCTTCGTTCTATTTCAACCTGATTTCTCTTTGCTATGCCAGTCTGCTTATATCCAAGGGTCCGTAAACATTCTTCCATTGCTATTGCATGGTAAGAACCAGTAAAAATCGCAACATCACCGTTGAACATAATCGCTTCCCATAACATATTGGCATTTGTTAACTGCCAAAGTAAATCGGCCGTCCAGAAATCTTGTCCACGATAACCAATAAATAATTTCATCCAAGCTGCATATTTGATTGGATTGTGTGGCATTTCGTTCCAAATTACTTTTATAGGCTTGGAATTAATCTCTTCACTTGAAAATCCTCCAGACAACAAAATACTTTTTGCTTTACCAATTAGCTCAAGCATTCCCTGTTTTTGTTCTAAAAAAATATTTTTTAGGGCTGATCCTTGAGGGACTTGCTCGATATAATGGTCAATTTCATTAGCTCGCGCAAAAACATCACCAAAAGTAAGGCTTTCAAATGCTGTATCCAATTGGGTGAAAATCTGGTCAGGAAGTGTTGATCTACCCTTGCAGCGTTTTTGCCATTCACAAAATAATGGAAATGTTAAAAAAGGCACAACCCGAGCATCAAAGCTTTTAATAATTAGATTGACACCCAAATCTCTTCCAACCCATTCATCAAATTGTTGCAAAAATCTTTGATGATCCCCAAAAGCCATTTCAAGACTTTGAGCCAGTTGCCTGTACTGCGGCTCTCTCATATAATTTTCAACCAACATAAGCAGCGGCCGAGTACGAGTCGCTGCGCTATCTATAACAGTTTCTCGAATATGGTTAAAATGTTGTGCGTTTTGCTCAGGTGTTCCATTCGTATGATTATCAAAATAAATACAAATCGTTTTATCGTTCTTAACCCAACGAGTAGTCCCAATAACTCCGGCATTACTGAAAGGTTGCTTACAAAATAAACAAAATAATAAAATAAATAATAGTTTTTTCATAAAACCCCCTAACTAAGTAAACTTGAAAATTGTAAAATAAAATTTGGAATATTGCCACTTGATGGCCAGCCAAACGCATACTAGTCTGACTTCCCCCCATCAGTCATAGTATGACATAATGACTAAATAACACAAAAAAGCCTTATATAAACGAAATTTACTGTAAAAAAGCTGCAATATTTCAGGTTGTAACATGAAAAACCGGTTTATAGCTATCATAAGGCTAAAAAATACTCTTCAAAATTGGTTATTTATTACCTAAAAGAATCTTGGTAAAAATTAAAAATACTTAACTATTTGTCCTTAATATAATTCAAAACAGCTTGAGCCCCCTGTTCCGGATTATGCGTTTTAGTATCGACGATAACGTCATAATCAAAACGCGGATAAACATAATATCCAATATTCTTAGGAAATGCTTTTAATGCAACATGCTGCGTTTCAGACAATAGACACATATGCTTTTTTTTGTATTTTGACTGTGAATATTTTCTAATAATTTTATGTACATCCCCACCATTCACATATTCCAAGAACTTCTCACCCTTATAATCAGTGGAAATATCAAAGCAGTACATATAATTAATCACAACCCAATCAAGCTCTCTATGTGTCTTTTTATTTTTGGATAAATTACGCTGTTTTATTCTATCTATCAAACTGTTCCATGGACAATGCGCCAAAACATAGGTAATGTCCATTTCATCAAACTCAGAAAGGCAACTTACAAAATCCACTCCATCCCAAAGATGTATCGGAGACTCAACAACAACGTTTTGACCTTGCATGGCCAACCTTTTTACCTCTCTATACATCTTTAACGTTGGTTCGATTGCCATTCCACCTTTTAAATCGTCATAAAATTTTTTCTGAAACTTATATTTGCTTTTGTCACTTAAAAAATTAACCGCCGTAAAAAAGTTACGCATAACCAATCCACTGATAAAAAATGCCAAAAATTTGCCATAATGTTTTGTAATAAATTTTTTGAGTATCAATGGCATAACGTACTCATCAAAAGCAAATGACTTTGCATTAAGTTTTTGTGCTATAATTTTTGCCATTGACGATTTACCGGCAGAACATGAACCTGTTACAAAAATGATTTTCCCTTGTTGATCTTCCGGCAATGCTTGCTGTTCTAAAACAGACTCATTAGGAATATCTTTATTAGTAATATTTTGTTTATTTTTCGTATGGATACCTGATGCTGCTAATGAAAATACCAAACCTGTTGAAATAAAGCCCATTAGAATAAAAAGATATTTGAGATTCTTAAACATATCGCTCCCCCCTCTCCCCGCAACATAGTTTAACTAATAGTAATACTAGAAAAGAGAGGTAAGCAAAGTCAATATATTGGAGGATCTTTATTACTGGGCTTATTTAGCAGAAGAATACACACTCACAATCTAGCATCCCCCCCTTGACTGATGCCTAATTATTTGGCATATTAATACATAATAATTAGGTATTAATAAAGTATGAAAAAAATTAATAAAACAAGATATGCGATTTTGGGCATGTTGCTTGAAAAATCACAATCCGGTTATGACATCAAAAGAATGATGGCCCAATCAACAACGCATTTTTGGCAAGAATCAGATGCCTCAATTTATCCCATGTTAAAAACGCTGGAAGATGAGAAAAAAGTTAAATCTCGAAGTGAATTTATTGGCAAACGAGAGCGCAGAATATTTGAAATTACAGCTTCTGGCAAAAAAGAGTTTACGACTTGGATGGCCTTACCAACTGAATCAGGAACTACTCGAAATGAGTTACTTTTAAAATTATTTTTTGGCGCGAATACAACAAAAGAAGAGATAATTAAGCACCTCAACACAGAACTTGCTAAATGCCAAGAGATAAAAAAACAATTTAAAGAACTTGAAAACAATATCTTATCAAATGTTTCTAATTCATACCCACACAAAATTTATTGGGAAATGGCCTTAGGGAATGGAGTATTAAGTATTGAAACTGAACTAAAATGGCTTAAAAAATGTATTCAAAAATTGGAAGGCAACGGAAAGGATCTTTCATGATTACTATAACAGAAACAAAAGTTGATTTTTTACAATGGTTATCAACAAAATTGTACTTCATTAACGTTGGCATGTACGCAACGATTGGGGCAGTTATGATACTTCCCGCGCTTTTTGTTAAACATTTGGGCCTGCCACTACTCTGGGCAAGCTTTTCCGCATTCTTTATCGTTTTATTTTTACGAGCTGCATATGAAAGTTTGGTCATTTACGAAGCTCCATTCAAAAGTCTTTCACTGCACAAAATGTTAATTCTTACATTTGTAACATCAAGCGTTATGTCATTTATTTCGATTTTTTTAAAACCCAAAATTGGCTACTTTGCCATCCCCATTGCCATAATTATAGCAATGGTCGTTGTTAGTAAATTAAAAGCTGCACTGTTTCCATCAGCAGAACGTCCTGGCTTTTTTTATGAATTGCCAGCGAAATTGGCTATAAATAAATTTGGCATGTATGGCTTTTATGTCTTTCTTGTTGGCATCAGCTACATGGGATATGGTAAATACAATTTCGACTTCAATTATGTATTTGCAATCGCATTTTTTATTGGAATGATTTTTGAAGAATCATATAATTTAGTTAAAATTTATAATCAAAACTTTAGCACTAAAATTCTTATTTCGATGATCATCTGGTCAGTAATCTGTGCAATTACTGCGTCAACAATAGTATGGATGATGGTCGGTATGATCGGAATAGGTGGCCAACCAGCAACAATTGCTAGCGTGATTTTACTAAAATTAATTCAGCCGTTGGGATCACGTAAATTTATTTTGGGGTTATAGACAAGGGAATTTGTAAGGAAAAGATGTTATGCATTCTGCATAATTAATGTTCCAAGCTTGCCCATTCATAGTACCGTATCCGCAATATCACTTCAAGAGCAACGGCTTGAAGTGATGATCGCATCCTTCGATACAGTTTGCTATGCAAATCCCTCAGGGCGAGCTACCAGTATACGTGGGCACCATAGATCGAACCATGCATGCATAAGATTTACTTCGAATGATATTACCCTAGCAGAGACTTAATTTTATTATAAATATCTTTTCTGGGACCAACTGCGATAACGTAAATCGTTATTTGCTTGTGCTCAATACTATAAACTACTCTAAATTCACCAACACGCAATCTATACAAATCATATGATTTTGATTTGAGTTTCTTTATGTTCAAATTTTTCACACAAAGACTCAACTCATTTACTTTTTTAATTATTTTTTGAGACAAACTTTTGTCGATTGAGCCAAGACATTTTAACGCATCACGAGAAAAATTAAGTCGATAGCCTTTGAGGCACGGATGTACCATATACTACTCTTTTTTAGCCAAAATTTTTTCAACCTCTTGTAGGGAATATCTTTTACCCTTTTTCTTTATAATTCTCTCTGCATCGGCTATATCATATAAATCTTCTAATTCTTCCAGCAATGCATCAAATAATTTGATATCAAGTATTACGCCTGTTTTATTTCCTTTGTTATCAACAATATATTGGGCTTTTATACCCGATATTAAAGATGAATTCATGGTATTTCCCTTTAAAATTATGTACCCTACTGTTATCACAAAAATATAGCATAACGCTTGGTCTAATCAAATTTCAAATAATCTGCCTCTGAAAATTTTCGAATTTATGCATTACCAAAAGAAGCTATTGTTAATGCAAGCTCATCAAACGAATCCACCAAATAATCCGGAGTTGCTTGTTGCAGAAAAGACTTTGTATTGTATCCCCACGTTGCAGAAATTACCTTTACGTCAACTTTTCTACACGCAAAAATATCAGTATCCTGATCACCAACATAAAGAACTTCTTCAGGATTAAGTTTATGATCAACTAAAAATTTCTTTATAGTAACATCTATTCCCCAAATCAAGCTAAATCCATCGGAATAAATGCCTTCAAAAACTCGTGCTAACCCATGATTCTCTAGTGTTTGAGTTACAACTTCTTTCGCACATGGTGTAATAATTGCAAGCCTATATTTTTTTGAAAGTGCCTCAAGTAACTCTTTTGCCCCAGCAAAAATAGTTATTCTATCAATATTTTCTCTGAAAAAGTTCATACATTGCGATTCCAATTGGGAAACGAATAAAGGTGCCGAAAGAATTTTCCACCACCCAAGATGGTCCGTCATAATTTTTGAAATTTTGTTTCTACGAAATGCCTCGGGTTCAATCGGATTGCATCCAAGCTCTGCGCAGGATTTATTAATAAATTCCATTGTTAAAGGCAACGTGTCTGCCAAAGTTCCATCAAAATCAAAAACAACCCACTGCACCTTCTGAGCGGTAAGCTTTTTGTAACTGCAGGTTATTCCCAGACACATGATAAATAACAAGAACAATTTAGTAAATTTCATAATTGCCCCCTATCAATCCCTAATAAAATCATATTATAAACACTTAAACACAACATGTGTTAGCATAAGCAAAAGATTTGCGTAAAATCAACAGTTCAAGATTCAAAATATTTAACAAATGTTATTGGAATTTTTTTACTAACTCTTCTGCAGACAATTCTACATGCTCGCCAGTTTGTAGGTCTTTTAATGTATACAGGCCTTTTGCAATTTCATTTTCACCAATAAAAATTGCATATGGAATTCCTAATTTGTCGGCATAACCTAAACGTTTTTTCATTTTACCTTCAACAAAAGAGACCTCTGTCGCAACACCACTATTTCTAAGTTGTGTTGCAAGGGCAAGACTTGGCGCAAGATCATCCATCATAGGTAAAATTAGTACACGGGTTGGAGATGAAGCCCCAGTTTTTAACACACCTTTTTTATAAAGCTGGTCAAAAAGTCTTGTAAGTCCGATTGAAATTCCAACACCGGGAAGTTTTTGTTTTGTGTAGTGACTGGCCAAATCATCATATCGCCCACCTGAACAGACAGAGCCAACTTCAGGAAATTCATTAAGTCTAGTCTCATAAACGGTGCCGGTGTAGTAATCCAGCCCACGCGCAATTGTAAGATCAAGAATAAAATTTGTAGTTGGAACCCCAAACTCTTTAATAAGTTTTGATACTTTATCCAACTCATTAACACCATCTACAAATTGAGAATTTTGAATATTTAAATTTCTAAGTCCGGAAATAACATCGTCGCATGAACCCATTAATTTAATAAAACTGAAAATTTGATCTATTACTTGAGCAGAGAGTTCAAGCTTTTGCAATTCGTCGCGTACCCCAGCATCCCCAATTTTTTCAAAACTATCAATTGATTGCATTACCGGAACAGCTTTATCTGATATACCCAGGTTTGCAAAAAATCCATTCAAAATTTTACGATTATTGATTCGAATTGTGAATTTTTCAAACCCAAGCTTACGAAAAATCATATATATAATACTTGGAATTTCGGCATCAAAACGAATATCCAATTCCCCATCGCCGATTATGTCTATATCGCATTGGTAAAATTCACGGAAACGTCCGGCTTGAGCCCTTTCGCCTCGATAAACTTTTCCCATTGCATAACGTCTGAATGGAAAATTGAGCTTGCCATATTTATCAGCAACGTAACGTGCAAGCGGCACAGTCAAGTCAAAACGCATTGCAAGATTTGTGTCACCCTTTTGAAACTGATAAATTTGTTTTTCAGTCTCTCCCGCAACTTTTGTTAGAAGCACTTCAGCTCGTTCAAGAATCGGAGTATCCACTGGAATAAAACCAAACATTTCGTATGATTGACGAATGGTATCAAAAATCTTATTGAAAACCATCTGTTCCGCCGGTAATAACTCCATAAAACCTGATAGTGGATTGGTTAATATTGGTTCGTTAGGTAGTGACATATTTTCCTCTTTCTGATAGAGCATTACTTTATCCATAATACTTCGGGCTTCAAATGCGTATGTTTCTTGAAATTATGATTATAAAGATAAATATTTTATTTTGCGCGTCAAGCTTAAAATATCGATTACTTATCGATTAAACATAGGATATTATTATATTTACTACCATACACTTCCAAATTATTAGATTTTTGTTTTATAATGATAATCGTTAAAAACCGATCTTAAAGTGGGATAAGAGAAAGTCTCATAATGCATAATAAAATCATAATTCAAACAACATATGGCAACTTTGAAATTGGCCAACCCTTTATCGATTTAATAAATTCACCGGCTATGCAACGGCTAAAAAAAATTTCAATGGGTGGAATAACAAATTTTGTAAAAGGCTCAGACTATAAAGATTACTTTCGGTATGAACATTCGATAAATGTCTTGGCTTTATTAATAAAATACGGAGCAGACAAAGAAGAACAAATTGCAGGACTTTTGCACGACATCTCTCATACAGCGTTTTCGCATGTAGGGGATATTTTATTTCGAGGCACGCAAAATGAGTGCTATCAAGATGACGTACACGAATGGTTTTTAAAACATCAAGGAATTGATAGTCTTCTGGAAAAATATAATGTCTCAATCAATGCAATACTACACAAAGAAGGTGATTTTAAACGGCTTGAACAAAACCTTCCAGATATTTGCATAGATCGATTAGATTATAATATTCAAGTAGCTCTAAATAATAAAATTATAAACACACAAGAATTGAATCAAATACTTGAAAGCCTAAAATTTGAAGATAATAAATGGTTTTTTACAGACATAGAAATGGCCAAATTATTTGCTAAAATTCCACTTTACTTCAATAAAAACTATTGGGCATCACCAAGCCAAATTCTTGCTTACTCCCTGACCGCCAATGCCATGCAACGAGCAATGGATCTTAAAATTTTAACAACAGATGAAATTCATTTTTCTGATGATTTGACTGTATGGCAAAAATTAAAAAATAGTGGGGATAAGCAAATTTTGCAGTACTTAAACCAAGTTGAAAATGTTAAACAAATTTTTAAATTAAGTACTCATGACAATTGTGATACGATTTTAACCGGCAAGTTCAGAGGAATTGATCCATGGGTCGAGGTCACACCTCCCAAGGAGACATCACTCGAAATTACATCTCCTAAAGTTGATAAAAACTTGGTCAGGCTTACTGATTTTGATTTCAAATTTAAATCTGAATTTGAGCATGTTAAAAATATAATCAATTCAGGGTGGCCAATAAAATTCGTGCTCTAAATAAACAAAACATTCTTGCTTTTACATTAATGCTAATTATACTTTCCTGAAAAGAAGTCCGTATTTTTATTCAAAAAATTGGGAGCATATTTTATGAATTTTAGAGTTATGAATTTTAGAACGTTTTTCTTCGCAATCTGTTTAATAAACTCGTTTGTAGCATTCCCGCTTTCAAACGCCTCATACCAGAGCATTCACAAAGACGATTTCAGATACACCGTCAGAAACATTGCTGATAATTATCTTAAATCAAAAAGTATAGACCTCTATAACATGCCCACCAAAATACAAACAGATTATGAAAGCAGTCTTACAATTGCAGAAAATCTATTAATTGAGATCTGTTGGAGCCAGGGAAATCTTTACATCTCTTATAATCAGATAGAAAAAATTACAAAAGAAGAAGTTGATAAATTTATAAAAATAGCAATAAATGTTGTGTTAAAACCAGACATCGATCAAAAAATCAATGATTCAATCTGTGATTTGACACATAAAAATGGCTTATTAAAAGGCGATCTTAAACAACATTCTGAACAAGAATATGAATCACGATTTCAAAAAGTTAAAACTAAACTGAACAAAATAATGGCAAATAATTACTGCTCTTTTGTATACATTGGAGAAATTGATACAGCCGTATACGACGAATTCACGCCTCTTGTGAAAAGGATAGAACAAAATAAGAACTCTCAAAATCACTCCAATGCCTCATCTGCAGGAAGTTTTTGGGACTGGTTATTTGGAACAGGCACCCAACCTAATACATCAGGCAAAGACTCTAAATCAGGTTCAGACACAAGCTACAAATACAATAAATACAGCGACTACGACAAAATTTATAGCTATGAAATAGATGAGAAAGTTCTTGAAATTTCAAATCAAATTTTAATAGAGAATAATTATAATCCTGAAACAATTCCAGCCAGGGTCGTTTCTGATTACAGTGATGCAGTCCAAAAAATCATAAAACAAACAAAAAATAAAATTGGATATGATTACAGCATCTACGCTTACGAAATCAAAGATTTAGCAAAAAAAGAGATCCAGGCCATAATCGACAAAATTAAATATAAAGGCGAAGTATGCAGCATTTGTTTGGATGAAATCAAATCACATCAAACTCTTGGCGTTCTAAATTGCGGACACTTTTTTCACAAAAATTGTATCCGAACCTCGCTGAACTATAAAAATCAATGTCCTTTGTGTGGAACACATGTAAATAAAATTGATCACACAGAAACAGTTCCTCTGCAATAAAAAACAACTAATTAGAAAAAACAACTTATTATAATGGGGTCGTAAAATACGGCCCTTTTTAATCGAAACAATTTGGATAAATCATGAAAATTTATAAATTTCTGTTATTGTCATTTTACTTATTTTTTACAAGCATTAACGCAATGCAAACATTTTACAATCCAACCATTTCAAAATTTCCGGATCATATAAGCCTTGGGGAAATCGGTTTTAAAAAAAGAGGGTATCTTGTTCCCAAAGTCAAAAACCCAAAAGATTTCATTGTTTATTATTCTGCAACATGCCAAGATCCAACGATATCTGGAATTTTTTGCTCACTCCATTTTTATCCGAATGATTTCGGCACATTACAATGCCTAGAAAATGCCATTTTTACAATAAGCGATAATTCTTTTACCGGTGAGCATAGACCAACAAAAACAAATACGATTGCACTCCATTTCAATAATATTTCAGAAATAAGCCCGGAAAAAATTATAGAAATTTTAGAAATTGCTTTTCAACAGCATAAAATCAGCATAAGCCATCAAATCCCATCCTCTCTGGGAAATTTAGTTTTTGAAAGTAGCAGATTTGAATTTAAGAAAATCGTCACCTTAAAAACCGATCCTGTAGATTGTGTAATTTACTATGAATTAATCAATCCGGAATGCATTTTTGATAAATTAATTAATGTAGTTTATTCTTTGCATTTTTATAAAGAAGCCTCTACTAATTCATATATCTGCTTAGCAAATTCCACATGTACGCTAAAAAATAATACTCGTTCAATTTTCTCCAAAGATAATCCGTTTTTATCTCAGCAAAATAAAGTTTTCATAACGGCGGAATATTTCGATTATATGCCAATATTAGGACCGGATTTGGTTTTAAAACTCTTAACAGATTTACATCAATTCACAATAAACGAAATAGCCCTATCAATATCGAGGTTTTAAAAAAAATTTTGGATATTTGCTTAAAAATTCTTCTCTAAAAATAAAAAGAGGCTTGTTATCCAATGAGTGGATAACAAGCCTCTTTTTATTTTTTAGTTTATCCTGACGCTAGTCGTTTGTGTCATTTGAGTCTTGCTTTTCGCCTGAATCAAGTGTCAATTTCAAACCTTCACTAATAGTAACTGACTTAGTATTCTCATCAATTTTTATGCTATTTGAACCATTGTCGTCTGTCACTGTTATTGTTGTAACGTGAGGCATAAGAAAGCTTGGAACAGGAAATGAACCATGCGGCTCACTAACAATGATTACTAGTGAAGCACTTCTATGAGGCTCCACCGAAAGGGTATGGTTGTCCGAATCTCTTACATCAACTGTTACATCCGTGTCATTATTGATTGATATCGTGCGACTGTGGCTGCCCGCCATACAACTAAAAGAAACTATTGATACTATCGCTACTGCTAATAATTTTTTCATTTTTATCCCCCTAAATTCCCTAAACTTTTTTTAATATTTTTCTATGACTACTCCCCTATTTTTAGCACTCTCCTTTCCGTTTTTTAATTTTAATTCAAACATCATTACTAGCCTGATACAACTACTTTACTTATTTTATGTATAAATAGTAAATAAATTTATTATTTATACGCTCTTAGCATGAGGAATAATAGTTGGGTGTATATTGGGCTTGTTAGAAAACTTTTTGTATTTTGAGTTTAGCGAGGCTGCATAGGTCTTAATCAGCCTTTCTTAAAGTATCTTTACCGGTAGCATCAAAAAATTTATTTATATCGACTATCTCCCGCAGACCAATGCCTCCTTTCTCCCTCTATTTTACCTTGCAGCAAATAAAAATATAATTTAGGGTACAGGCTGTTGAGCTCACCAGACATATCTGCTAATCTTGAGCAAATTGGGGCTTATAAATTTAATAATACGAATGCAAAGAGGATTATAATGGTTGGTTTGTTAAAATGGCCAAAAACAAAATTTACACTTTTTACGTTGGTATTTATCAGTTCAACAATTATGCCGTTTATGCCATTAAGAAGTAACTGGTTTTTCAAAGAGCCACCTTATGGGGTATTTAAGCAAATTGAAACATACAGTGAAATTAAAAATATATTTGACGCCTGCGATGAAAACACGCTTATTACATTCGATGTTGATAGTACATTGATCATGTCACACGATGTTATGGCAAATTTTGAATTTCCATCAATATGGTTCGCAATTCGAGCACTACTCAAGTATCCAGAACTCATCTGGAACAAAAAATCGATAGAACCAATCCTAAGCGTTGTGTTTGAACAAGCAGAACGTTTCGTTTTTGATCCTGATATTGTTCCTATCATTCAACAGCTACAAAAACAAAACTGCAAAACAGTTGCTCTTACAATGATGTGGAATGGAGCTTATGGAAATATTAAAAACATGCCCGAGTGGCGCGCAAGCATGTTAGAAAAATTCAATATCAATTTTGATGAACAATTTCCAGATACAGAATTTAAATCTCTTCCAAAAAATAGAGGGTTGCATCCCTGCCTTTACAAGGGCATCCTTTGCACTAATCATATAGATAAGGGAAAAGTCCTAGGGGCGTTTTTGGATCACAATAAATTTAAACCTACACTTATCATCTCTTTTGATGATCAAAAAAAACAGCTTAATTCTATTGCAAGCGAATGCGCTAAAAGAAAAATTGCCTTTTCAGGCTATCAAATGGTTGGATGGAAAAAATACTGCAACGAGTGGAATACCAGTCGAGCCCTTTTACAACTTGATTTTCTTATGAATGACAAAGTGTGGCTGACCGATAGCGAAGCGGATGCTATACTTTCTGGGGAAATAAAAAGCGCATAAAAACAATTTTTGTGTTATTTATACATGTTTAAATTTAAAAACTCGATCAAATCTCCGTTTAGCATCCTTTTTAAACCAAAGATAAACTATTCCTTCATTTTCGTATGGGAACCTATCTGAATCGCTACAAACAACATCTCTCCCTAATCCGAATTTATGAGCCAAACTCATTAACAAATCAGCTTCACCCTGTAGCTGTTTTGTTTTAGAAAAAGCCAAATAACTATTTGGCATATTTGGGTAAGCTAAGCTTCCAGATTTACCAGATGCAACGAAAATCCAATTCCATTTTAAAGCTTCCATAGCATTTATATACATACGTTTAAGCCGCATATAAATATCATCTTTGTAATCAAAAGTACCATCGGAAGGCAACAAAATTAATTCACCCATAGATTGATCTTGTTCATCTTGCGCTTGAGTTGATTTACATGCATAAACTAACAATCCAAGACCTATGTTCAAAGTTAAATATGCACAAATTTCACCATCATTCAAATATTTAATTTGTAATAATCTACGACTTTTATCAAATTGATCACATTTTTGTTGAAATAAATTCATCATTAAATATGCACACATATCCGGAATATCATCTATATCTTTAATCGGCTCAGGATATTCCGTAGCACCAAACAAACTTGTCCATAACAAACATACAAAAGCCATAACCAATTTTTTCTTGTTCATAAATTACCCAGTCTAAACAACACAATCCTGTAACATTAATAATTGACATGGCTTAAAATATAAATTAAAAAACCATTGAATTGCAAGACAACAATGCATTACATAGTCAAAAATCAAACTAATGACAAATTCTCTATTCATAATATTTTTTATGTATATAATCCTAAATCTGCAATGGTTATTCTAACTCAGTGACTAATTAAAAAATATAAGAAAATTAGAAATTAAGAAAATTATAAAATGGTACCTAAATCTAAAATCAATCTTATTAAAGAAGATCAGGAACATATCAAAAAAATGGTCGCTCAAGGAGCAACAGAAGATGAATTTAAATCGTTTATGTACTTATGTCATGAATATAACCTTGATCCGCTTAAAAAAGAAATTTATTTTATTAAGTACGGTGGTAGGTCAACCGTAATTACAAGCAGGGACGGTTATCTTAAAATCGCAAATCTTAATGAGCACTTTAATGGCATAGAAAGCGAAGTGGTTTATCAGGGCGATGTGCTTACCAAAAGAGATGATGGAAGCTTACTAATCACTTATGGCCCCGATCACCTCGTTTTCGATAAATCGAAACTAACCGGAGCCTTTTGCAATGTTTTTCGCAAAGACCGCGAAAAGGCAACTGCTGTATTTGTTAGTATTAAAGAGTATTACAAAAAAGATGCACCTATTTGGCAACAGTATACAAATGCAATGATTCTTAAGGTGGCAGAAGCAATGGCACTTAAGCGTGCATTTGCCATCAGTGGACTGGTCACCAAAGAAGAGATTGAGGGCAAGGAATCAATTGAGGTTGAGTCGAGTTGAAATGAATAAAAAATCTCGTACAAAAAATGAGCTACGCTCACTTATGAACGTTGGACCCGCAACACAGAAAGATCTTACTCTTTTAGGAATTACAACAATAGATCAACTTGCACAAGCAAATCCTGATGAGTTGTATGAGCGTTTACAACAAATCACAAAAACCAAACACGACCCATGCGTTTGGGATGTGTTTGCTGCAATTATACATGAAGCAAATATGGGAGAAAAAATACCATGGTGGCATTGGACGTCAATTCGAAAAGCAAGAAATTATAAATAATATCGAGCGTAGGTGCATAATATTTCACATTTGAAATATTATGCACCTATATGGCTTCTATCTCAACCAAAACATTTACAATGAAATAAACGTCTAGTATTCTCAATCTAGGGTTTAAGTTTAGGGATTTTTTAAGGGAACCGAACATGATTTCAAAAAAAGTGCTTTCCATTATTATATGCTCGTTTGCATTATCATCTACAAATTTTGCCATGCAGGATGATCAGTATATAAAAAGTAAAATAAGAAGAGCAATTGATACAACCATAATTATAGCAAAACAAAAAGCTCAACAAATTTCTCAATTCGCACAAGAACATAAAATTGCTATCGGAACCATCTTAGGATTTATCACTCTTGTTTCAATCGCAAATAATTTGTCATTCATACAACACGATTTGATTGGCGACGGAATTTTACGTAACCTACCTGATCATTGGCAAAATTTTGTCGACAAAAACATTGTAGAATTTACAACAACAACTGAAGCAAAAGAGGCCGCAAATAAAGCAATTGCTGATCTGCAAGCATTAGACGAATCAATTTTAAAAACATTTAGTAGTGAAGCGGCAAATATTGCTGAAATTCAGCAGGTAAAGGAATATCGCAGATGGCAAAACAAATTATACGATGAACATACAAAACCTGAATTAAGAGAAACATATCACACGTGGTATGAAAACGATCCGGTTAACGACAATGATAAATCATGGTTATACCAAGCCGTCAAAAAAGGCATAGACATAGATGGTTTTATCAACAACCTTAAACACAGCTTGGCTACTGCAAATAATATCGATTCTATTAGGACTTTAGAAAATAAAGCAAAAGAAGATATTAAAGGCGCATGCAGCAATGTAAGAACATATCAAGAAAAGCCATTCTACAACGAAAAATTAACACCGGAAAAACAAATTATCGATCAAGAAATTAGCAAGATTTTAACAGATAAGTGCTCTTAAGCTTTTAATTAGCAAGCTTTGATTTATATAATACTAAATTATCATATAATGAATTTTTTACATGGTAACTACAAATCACGACTCAGAATTGAACATATGGTGTAAATAATATTCTGGGTTGTCTAAAAATTGCTTGGTAATTTGATAATGTTCCGTATCGGTATATCGAATGGTTGATAATTTTTCTGAATCACATGAATAGATAGTTGAATTTGGATATGCCAAAAGTATCGGAGAATGAGTAGCAATTATAAATTGTGCATTAGAACTTTTGCACATTTCATTAATAATAATCATGAGTGAAAGCTGACGTTGAGGTGAAAGCGCAGCCTCCGGTTCATCCAAAATGAAGAACCCATTTTTCCCAATACGATTTTTGAAAAATGATAAAAAGCTTTCTCCATGAGACTGTTCATGCAGTGATTTCCCTCCATACGAAGCATAGGCCCTATAAGCACCTTCCCCACCATCTTTTGCTATTGTATCAAGATAATTGGCAATATTAAAAAAACTTTCCGCTCTAAAAAAATATCCATCTTGTGGCTTTTTACGCCAAGAAAGTACAAACGATTGGGCAAGTAATTCAGTCCCCACGTAGGTATTCTGATTGGATGTTTTGAAATGAATATTCTTGCTGCCACCTTCAGGACCAAAACCAGCTTTTAAGGCCATGGCTTCAAGAATGGTTGACTTACCCGTACCATTTTCACCAACAAAAAAAGTTACTTGTGTTGGAAAGACAATATCTTGAAGATTTTTGACGATAGATAATGAAAACGGATAACAAGTTCGATTATTATCATTTATTTGAGTAAAATCAATTTTAACTTTATCAAGCAATGGACCATCGAAAACCTTATTGCAACTTTGTTTATTCATGTTCTAAAAATTCATTTTAATGGGATAACAACTTTGAAGATGGGGTTGCTATAAAATTTTGCATTCCTATGCAACCCCATTATTTACAAATTAAATCTAAATTTTATTTTTTATGTGCAACAAATTTTAGGCTTGATATAGGCAACACTTTATCACCAAACCATTTTTTACTAATATCTTTATCTTCATCGATAATTGTTATATCAAAACCTGCTTTTTTTAGCAAATCCAAGTATTTATCTTTTAAGATCGCACCACTTACGCAGGCACTCAGTAGCTTTTTGTCATTTTTTTGTTCTTTCGTTAACTCTCCGGTTAACACAACATCAGAAATAGCCATCTTTCCACCGACCTTAAGAACTCTAAACGCTTCTTGAAATACTTTTTCTTTATTCGGAGCAAGGTTAATAACACAGTTACTCATAATTACATCGACTGAATCATTATCAACAGGCAAATTTTCTATGTCGCCCAAACGAAATTCAACATTATTTAATTTATATTTTATCGCATTTTTGCGAGCTTTATCTATCATAGCTTGGGTCATATCAACACCAATAACCTTCCCTTGCTCCCCAACTTTATGAGCTGCCAAAAAGCAATCAAGTCCAGCCCCTGATCCAAGATCTAATATAGTATCACCTTTTTTGATTTGTCCAAGGTTAGTAGGGTTGCCACAACCAAGACCTAAATTAGCGTCTGCTAATGACTCTATTTCTTTTTTTGTATATCCAATATCTTCTGAAAGTTTTCCGCCTCCACCACAACAACCACCCATTGGGCAAACAGAACCACCCTTATTCGCTACGTTGCCATAGGCTTCCTTGATTACGTCTTTTGTTTCTTTGTCTGCGGCATTTCCAGAGAATTTGCTATTTTTTATTGTGCAACAACTACCACTACAAGAATTACAACACGATTTATCATCAAGATCACATTTTTTTGTGGTGCTTGAGCAAGCAGGAAGATAAAAAATAACAATTATTAATGCCAATATTGATGATAAAGTAAGGCCTGTCAAAATAAGCGAATTTTCCATAATACTCCTTAGTAAAGTAAAAAATTAAACATGTACCCGGTAAATAAAATTCCCAAGCCTACAATTGTTGCAAAAATGATAAGTAGTTTGGTTTTCATGATTTTTTTAAGTATCAAAAACTCTGGAAGCGAAAGCCCTGTTACAGCCATCATAAAAGCAAGTGTTGTGCCAATGGCAACACCTTTTTGGGTAAGAACAGAGACAAGCGGCATAACCCCTGCAGCATTCGAATAAAGCGGGATACCAACGAGAGTTGCAACAAGGACAGAGTACCATGAATTGCCTCCGGCATAGCGGACAATAAATTCTGTTGGCACATAGCCATGTATCCAGGCCCCCACACCAATACCAATCACAATGTATGGCAAAATCTTAACAAGCGTTTCACTCGTATAATCTTTTGCAGATTGTATTCGTTGAGGCCAAGTTAATTGCATAGGCACCAAAGAAGTGTTACGGTTGCTAACACCAAATTTTTCAATGAGATGTTGAACATTTAACTTTCCTATTACAAACCCAGCTATAACAGCAATCAGGTAACCACTGGCAATATATATAAAAGTAGTCTTCCATCCAAATAATCCGAGCAGTAGAACAATCGCTACTTCATTAATCATCGGAGATGCAATCAGGAACGAAAATGTTACGCCTATGGGAACACCAGCCTCAATAAACCCTAAAAAAAGAGGAATGGCGCTACACGTACAAAATGGAGTAATTATACCAAAAGCTGCTGCCATAAGATTGCCGGTTATTTGATATTTATGAGAAAGAATGGATCGTATTTTTTCTGCCGGTATGAACGACCGAATAATCGATACAATAAAAATAATAACCGTTAAAAGAATAAGAATTTTTATTGTATCAAAAATAAAAAAGTTTACGGCATCAGCCAAGACACTGCCTTTAGATATCGAAAATATGCTGTAAGTAAGCCAATCCGCAAAGCATTGAACTAGATAAAAAATGCTCATCACTCCCCCTACTTATTATCTTTTATTAATTTTATGATTTCATCAACCGATGGATTTCGCCCATACATAACAACCTTTTCATCTATTACAAGAGCCGGAGAACTCATAATTCCATAAGATAGGATGGTTTGAATATCTGTAACCTTGATAACATCAGCCTGTAACCCAAGTTGCCTCAAAGCTTCTTTGGTATTATTTTCAAGCCTTGCACATCCTGCGCAACCAGCCCCTAAAATTTTAATAATCACTAGAGCTCCTTTTTTGTTAACATACAATCTAACAATTCTTTGTATTTTTTCATAAATTGATAATCAACTGAATAAAAAACATTTAGGCCTTCTTTTCGTGATTTAAGCAACCCAAAATCCTTTAAGGCTTTAAGATGGTGCGACGTTAAATTTTGAGGAAGCTCAAGATATTGCCATATATTGCAAACACATTGTTCGCCATGTTTTAAGAGAATGCATAAAATCTTAAGCCTATTTTCTTCGGCTATTATTTTTAAAAATTCAACCGTGGGCTTCAAGTTTTTTAGCGATTGCTTCTTAGAACAACAATCTATTTCGGAATAACAACCTACTTTCACATCAATCTCCTACGAAATTTACATCAATCAATATTGATACAGTTTTGATTGATATTACCTCTGAGAAATTCTAGCGTCAATTTTTTTAAAAAATAGGCCGGAATTTTTTGTGTCATCAATAAAGTTCATCAATTGTCACTATTAGAATGCAATCAAGATGCGCTGGAACTAATGCTCCTGAATGTTGGAATTTTAATGCACACAGCTTTGAAGGCTTGCTTTTTACGTGACTTCCCAAAAAAAATACCTAAGCCATTTGAATGTTCATTTATGTTTTGCCCTACGTGCGGCTGCAATAGATTTTTCAACCCATTGCGTAAGTTTATCGTTATTCTCAAGAATATCCCCAGGAACTTTCCAATAACTCATAGCAACGCGTTTTCCATTTTTATTGACATAGGAAAATGGCTGAGATCCGTTCGCTTTATAATCGGCAAGGTTAACGTCATCTACCTTGAAATATAAAATATCGGCTATGATAAGCGCAAAGAAAATGCCATCTTTATAAAATCCATAACCACCAAACATTTTTCGAAGTTTAATGTTTCTGAAGGACGACAATACATCAAGTATGAAATCTACATATTCAGTATTACTCATAACAAGAACCCCTTCGTCTTCACATTGCTATAATACAATAAGCCCATTCATTTGCAATTTAACACTTCTTTTTAATAAGATCACTGATTGCTTTGGGGCGGCCCATCTTCGTTATTATTATGACGTGGCATCCGCCTTCTTCCGGCGATAGATCATCGCGTCAAAGCTCTTCAAGAGCGAAGACGGATGGTTCCCCCTGCAGGACGTTCTTAGAACTTTTGTGGATGAATTTTTCATGTTTAAAACTATCCAATCCGTAATTGGCAACATTAGTTATGCAGCGGCTTAGCGGTTGTTATCTATCCGCAAAGTGATACAATTATCTTTTTCCAATTAATGTAGCACCAGCCCCGTTAAAATGTAGCAATAATGTAGCTATGAGGTAATTAAATAATGGATAAAATGCAACCTGCATTAAATAAGCTTGAATCTATATGCAAGCGACTAAATATTGCAGCCAGAATTCCTAAAATTTTTCTCCCTATTGTCTGTGAATTTGCATCTGAACTTTTTCGTAATCCCTCATTGAAACCCATTGTTAAAAAAATTAAGCATACGAGAACACAAAAAACAAAATTGCTTAACAAGCTCGAAAAGTTAGCCCTATCTGAATTACGCTTTGCCTATATAAAAATAGAAGCTTACGTAAAGACTAATCTGATTGATGATGCTGAGATTCTCAGATATTTAAGCCATTTTGAAGATCCAAGTAAAATACTCGGTTCAATGCTTGTTCACAATAGATTTTCTATTTTAAGAAGAATTTTGCTAGACCTTCCAGCACTCTCACCAAAGCACATCAACTTTGTACAAGAATTTGGATACCTTATTGAAAGTTCAAAAATAGACGAAGCCTCAATGGTTCCTAAATTTTGTGCATGGGAAAATGAATATTTCAATATTCAGGATCTCGAGAAAACAGCGGATTGGCACAGCTTACATGAAATTGAACTTTTTTTCGAGGCGTTCGACCGTACCGCTCTTCAAGATGCCCTGAATAAACTAAGGGAAAAAAATCAAGACACAAAAAACCTAATTGCTCGCTTTATGAAACTTTCTTTATATGACATCGATTCACCTACAGGTTCAAACCGATATGAAGAAGAACTTTACTTAGAAGAACTCAACGCACATGCACAAAGACTATTCAATAGCATAGAACAAAAATCTTTCCCTGAAAGATCCTCTAAGCCAAAAACACATACTGCACAATACACCTCCTATTCAGGACTGCTTGAAATCGATACCGATAACCCTTTAGAATTTAATCCAAATCTAAATGAAGGAAAATTACTTGAGTTTATGACCAAATGTTACCGCGAAAATAAGCCTCGTCCTACATTTGTAGAAGTTTTTGAAACTCTCTTTTCTGAGGTTTATGAAGAAATATATAAAAACAAATTCAAATTAGGAATTTGTGATAAGCTTGATCCAAAACATATAAAGTGGATTCGGAATATTTATGGTGGAATAAACAGAAAAATAAAGTCATCAAAGAAACCCAATTTACTTCTACCCGACAACAATAAGTTAGTTTTCAGCAATTCTTACAAAATAATCTAAAAAATAATTCCGACTTTTCCGACTCGGATTAAATGCCTTTTTTTATACTTTATTAACAGTTAAATCATAAGTTGTGATTTTGCTAGTTATTTAATTTATAACCAAAAGGGTATTTAATATGGAAACCCGAGTAAGCAACATACAAATAGTTCCAATAAGGCCATGCGAAGGGCTTGTTGGATTCGCAAGTCTTGTTTTCGACAACAGTTTTTATTTAGGCTCTATAGGCATATACACACGTCCAAATGGACAATTTCGATTATCATACCCTACGCGTAAGCTTTCAAATCAAAATCTTCCAGTTTTTCATCCAATCGACAAAGAGATTGCCAATTTAATAGATCAGGCAGTCATTTCAAAATTTGAAGAGGTTATGCAATGCAAATAAAGGAGAATGGCGGCAAATCTCAAAATCAATCAAATGAATTATCGATCGCAGAACACAAAGCCTTGATCAATTTTTTTAAAATATTATTTGAATGGTCACAAAAAGATAAACAATTAAAAAATATTGAAAAATTTACCAAAGGCACAATGTAAAAAAATTATAAGTAAAAAAGGAAAGCCGGTTTAAGGGGCCGGCTCGTTAAGGAATTTAGCTAATGAATTATAGCAAAAACACAAAAATTAACAATCGTGATTTGCAGGCTGAATGTCTTCAATTTATGGCAGAAAGAGGCTTGAATTTTTCTGGCCCGATTCAAGCCGATGATAAAGTACATCGCTTTTCTGCAGACAATAACCAACACAAACCTGATGAATGGTATAAAGCATCTGAGGGACATTCAGACAAGGGAAATCAATACTTAATATGTACCGCTGGCTCATGGAGCTCAGGCGAGCATTGTACCTATCAATCCTGGAAAAATGACAATTCGTTTAGTGCCGAAGACCGAAAAGAGTTCTATGAAATTTCCAAAAAACATCAAGAAGAAACCGAATCACAATTCAAGATCCAACATAACTTAACGGCAAAAGATGCTACTAAAATATGGGAAAATAGCACAACAGAACCGCCCAATGAGGAATGTTTACGTTATGCAAAATTAAAGGGCGTTGACCCGATTGGCGTAAAGTTTGGGTTACATAAAATATTTGGCATGGATAAAGATCCAGTTCCAATAATAATCATAGATTTTAGAAATGCCGCTGGAGAAATAAGAACAATACAATTTATTCATACAACCCCTGGAGATAAAACTTACAAACAATGGTTGGCGGGTGGAGAAAAAAAGGGGAACTTTCACATCATTGGTGAAATTGTTAATGCTACCAAAATTTATGTTGTTGAGGGTTGGGCTACAGGTATTAGTGTGCATATGGCAATTAAAGCCCCTGTTGTTGTGGCGGGAGATGCAGGAAACTTGTTATCTGTAGTTGAAAACATCGGAAACGCATATCCAGTTTCTATCAAACATTATGAGCAATATAACAAAATCGTGATAGCTGGGGATAATGACGAACGTGGGCGAAGAGATGCAATTTCCACCGCAAAAAAATTTAACTGTCTGGTAGTGTTTACTGGCAATGAGGCTTACAAAGATTTCAATGATTTACATCAAGCTTGTGGTTTGGAAGCGGTTAAAAAGCAACTTGCCAATACAACTGTAATTTCATCAGTTCAAGACGATTTAAAAAATTTGGCACATAATTTACTAGAAAAAAGAGACCCATGTGAAGACTTCTCGTTGTCGGGGTTCCCTGAGCCATTATATGCTTATATATCTTCTCTTTGCGAATCAACGGATGCGCATCCCATAATGATAACAAGTTCAGTATTTGCAACTATATCTGGTTTTCTTGGTAAACGCCTATTTATACCAAAGGGAACTTTCTTCGAAGATCTACATACCAATCTCTGGATGCTAAATGTTGCTGATAGCGGCTTATACAAGAGTACTGCATTAAATTCAGGTGCAAATCTTGCAATTGAAAGAGCAAGAGAAATTAACAGCGAAATTAAAATACTGGAAGAGTGTCGGCGCAGAGAAAGCAACAATGATAAAAAAACAAAAATTTGTGAAGATATACTGCGAGTAAGGCAAAGAAATATTCTTTTGCCAAATAAAATGACTGGAGAAGCTTTTATTGAAAGATTAAGCCAACAAGATACTGGTGGCGTTATGTTTTTAAATGAATTTGGGGCATGGCTTCAAAATTTTGAAAAAGGGCACAATAACGATTTTAAGGGGATGCTTACAGAGTTCTACGATGTGCACCCATATGAATATGCAACAAAACAAAATGGCAGTTATATTTTGGAAAAACCATGTTTTTCTATATGTGGCGTTTCTACTTTGACATGGCTAAAAGAAAATCTAAAACCAGGAGATGTTGGGAGTGGCTTTTTTGCAAGATTTCTAATATTTGCTCCACCTGGTCAAAACAAGATCCCCCCAGCTTTCCCTAAAAATCTAACCCCGAATAATATACATGAACAAAAAATTCGAGATATTTTTGAGCGCTTTGATCAGACGACTGATATTTATCGCTTTGGGTTCTCTGTCCAAGCAAAAAAACTTGCAGAGCAGTTATTTCTTGAAATTTTCAAGATTGGAGTGTCTTATAATGATAAATGTCAAAAAATATTAGAACCTTATATTAAGCGTTGGTGGCCATATCTTCTTAAGTTAGCAATGATAATACGCTTTTTCGAAGACCAAAATTCCAAAGAAATAAGCGAATCGTCTCTATTGGCTGCTTTGACATTTCTTCTCCCTGCAATGAAATCTACAGCACAGCTTTTTGAAGGCGCGCTTGGCGAATCTGAAAATCAGACAAAATGTCGCATTGTGTTTGAATTTGTATGTGAAAAGGTTAAAGAAACGGGTTTACCTGTTCAAAGAAAAACCATACAAATGTCTCACAGACTCGCTGGTGGATCTAACGAATATGACTATATATTAAAAACTCTTATCGAATCTGGGCGAATCCAAGAAACACCAAAAAGCAAAAGGGCTGAGTGGGAATATTCGCCAATAGAATGAAAAGTTGAAGAAGTTGAAAAAAGTTGAAAGCCGTTTTCAACTTCCAAATTCATGATTGGTACAGTGTTATATATATATTATTTATATATAGTTGAAAAGTTGAATACAAGTCAGATCAAATTTGGAATATTAAGGAAAGTAAGAAAAAGTTGAAGAGAAAAAGGCGCCCCCTTTCAACTTTTCAACTTCGAATATTTTTGGTGTTCAGTTATTTGATTCAGTCGTGGGTTTGATTGGTTGAAAAACTTTTCAACTTCCTTTCAACTGGCTTTCAACCTTTAAAACAAGAACAAGAAAATGAGTCGGGGCCCCACAACGTGGGGGGACTCAGGACCCCGCAGCCGCCGCAGCCCTTGGCTATGACTTCCCTTTGTTGGAATACCCCTTCTTTTTGAGTTGCAATTTTAGTAGGTGTTGGAGCCGAAAAAATTAGTTATAGCACAAAAAATTGTGATATGTTTAAAGGTTGATTTTAGGGTTATAACTTCTCATGTAATAGCAAGATAAAAGTTGGCTTAGCGATTTGAACTGTGTTATGTTTAAAGTTTTTAGCTGACTCTGGATTGACGGCTTTTGCAGCTAGCTTTGATCTGTCGGTATATTGGTTACGTCCAACTCTAGGCTTATTTGCAGCTCTAACTTTGTTGTGCTGTGCTCTTCTCATACAGGATTGTTTAAATGAATTTTTATTAGATGGTACATAAAGATCTATGATATGTTTAAAGGTTACAAATAAGATTTTTGGAAAGAACTAAATCATGTATCGAATCCGTGATTTGAGCTCAAGCATTTCAGTATCATATTCTCTGAAGTCTCGTATATAAAGAGGTGCTGTATTACGAATGCAAGTAATATCGTCTAATGCTATGTCCCCCCTTGAACACTTGATGGTTTCTACTCCAAACTCGAATAACATTTTAAATTCAGGCTCTCGTTTGCACCAGTCTTTAACAACCTCACGAGTGATGCCACATTTTTCCCAAAATGTCTTTACTAACAAACATTGGCTTTCTCGTGTAAAACTTATAAACTCTCGACCTAATTTAAGTAATTGAGCTTTGCTTAATCCAACCTCTTTGTCTGTACATGTGTTAGTGTACTTATATAAAACATCAGCAACCACCCGAGTTGGCACTTTTTTAGGCGTATCTATTCGAACATTGATTTGCTTCTTATTCTTCAGAGGCGGAGGTGTGCCAAGAAAAGGGTTTACTTGAGAACTGCTTAAATTGTTTGAATTATACGTTGAACTATACATTTAAAACTCCTTCCAATCGTCTACTGTTTTTCCATTTTTTCTCATAACTCGTTTAACAACTCGATTTATCTCAAAATCTTCCCATTTGTTATCATAATCCCTACAACGTTGTCTTAGGGCGTCGTATTTTACTTGCTTCATTCTGGGCGGTTTAGTATGATCATCGCCTCCCATAAGCTTTATCTTTCTTGAATATTTGAGTTCCATCATCCTGTACCGAATTACAGGTCTTAATCTTTGAGTAAAATACCCCAAATTCAAACATTTCCTGCATGCAAACATTCCCTTGACGCAATACAAGATTCTCACTCTTTGAGTACATTTTGGACAATGAAAAAAATAACGGATTCCACCGTAATTACAGGGCTGCTTTTCGATTGGAATCTCGTATGTTCCGCCATTATACTCAACTTTATATCTATCATGTAATAGCGTTGCTTTGAGATTATATGGTGGCATCTCGATTGCAACCTTATTCAAGCACCACTCAAAAGAATCTTTAATCTTAAATTGAGAGAATGCGTCAAGAGTGTCGTAATACGAACAAAGCTTTTTGGATTTATAATTTTTTCGGCTGTCCCATTCGCAACTACCCAGGGCCATAGCACCCCCTTTTTTTATCGAAATACTTAAGGAAACATAAAACTCATTTTGAATTATACCAGAAAAGCTTACTTCAACTCTAAGCCTGTTGGCTTAGCCAAACGATCTATTTGATTATTCATTTCATCAACTTCCCTTAAGAAAGCATTAATTTGTTTACGCTGCGCTTTGGCTCTGAGTGTATACATTCCATGTTTTTCAAGTTTGTAAGCGCCACCATGCATACGACATCTACCGTTCTTCATAGCCCATCCGCCGCAAGGTGCTCCGCCTTTAGTTCTACACTTGGCTCCACATAGTTTAACAGGCATTAGCTACCCCTTTTTGCTTCTTGCCAAGGCGTTCCATGGCATCATCTGCCGATTTAAGTAATTTTAGACCGATACGTTTATCTTTTGGGGAAGCTAAAGCTAGACTATGCATGCCCAGTAAATGTCCAACAATGAATTGTGCACACCATATTCTTTCAAAATCATCCTGAGGGTTTATCTTACGGAATAAATTATATCCACCCTGCAGGTCGTGTTTAGTCAATTTGCCATTGCAGCTTATTAACTTTAGAGCTTGCTCGAAAATCTTTTTGGCTTCTTCTTCTGATTCGGCTGTAAAACCTTCCATAAAAAGCAGCAATGTTTTTGGTATCGGAATGTTGGGAGGTAATATGTTTTTTGGGTCTTGGGCCATACGTTATGACTAAACCTCCTCTCCCTGCAACCCTTGTTTCTTGCTGTTTGCTTTTAAGTTTTTTATGTTTACCACTTGTCCCTGATTTACATTGTACTGAACATTAATTTGTTGCATCCCCTTGTTACGGTAACGATATAGACTGTCGAGAGTGGTTTGGCTGAATGCCAGCAATGGCATTGCCCATCTGGAACTTCCCCCCTGCAACTCTTTTATTCCTTGAATATACGTTGCAATGAATTGAACGGACAGGGCTGCCTCTACGGCGTTTGTTGGTTGAAGGGATTGCATTAATGCTGTAACCATATCGATTTCATCATTTGAAACAAGTTGTTTTGCGGGCCTAAATTCCGAGTCATCTTTTGCGTCGTAATCAGAGATTTCATATGCCGACTTAATTGCTTGTCGTACGATTTGTTTTTGTAAGCTTGGTCCCATGGGATGTGTTGGTTGCGGGTTATTTAAAGAAAAATTTTGTGGTATTGGTAGGCTTATATCAAGTACGCTTTTTTGAACTTGCTTTTGTTTGGACATTTTATTTTTCTCCAATTATTTATATGCGATGTTTATATTGGCCTTCTTGGCTTTGTCTTAATTTTGCAATCATAGCAAATGCTTCTTGCTTCGAAATATTATCCACCTTAAACCCAGATCGTTCAAGAATGAGTTTTTGCTTTGGGGTAATATGATTCCCATACTGTCTACGTTGTTTGTTCTGTCGGGCCATTATCTTGCGAATTTTAATCAATGCATCTGCCTTAGTCATCCAGTGTTTAAAACATTTATTTTCTTCAAGGACTTGAATTTGTGGTTGTGTTGGTGGTTGATGGCTAGCAGCTTCAAGCCAAGGATTTTTTAAATCCGCATAGGTTACTTTCAAATTCTTGCGTGCAAACTTTTCACATATTTGAACACAGCTCTCAATTGTTTCTGGCTTGGTGATAATCTTTTCTATGTCTCCATTTTTGTAAAACACAGTTGCAATAAAACCATTGTCTTGAGACTGAATAACAATCTCATTGTTGCTGTCATCAGCAAGTGAAAATTCATCGTCTCCGATGTCGGTCCAAATAAAATTAAGCGCTGTGCGAACGTGTGCACCAAGAATGTCGAAAGTATGATCAACGTCTTCAAGCGTGCTTATTCTTGGTGTTCTATCTATCTTAGGACGCTCAACTTTTGGCTTTTCAACATCAATGTACTTAGCTTCAGGGATAGCTTTGTTTAAAGATATTACCGTGTTTAAGTTATGGTATTGATCTGTGAAATCCAACACCAAACAGTCTTCTTTTCCTGGATGTTTTCTTAATCCACGTCCTGCCATCTGAATATAAAAACCCTTGGACTTTGTAGGCCGTGCCATAACAATTGCTGCAATGGACGGTTCGTCAAAACCTTCGGTTAAGATGCCACAAGATGTAACGACTTGAATGTTGGCTTTGGAAAAACTGTTTAACACTCTCTTGCGCAAATCTTTATCCATATTGCCCCAAACAGGTTCGGCAATAATTCCTTGGGTGTTGAAAGTTTGTGCCATATCTTGACAGTGTTTTACATCAACACAAAAAACAATAGCCTTGCGTGTTGGACAGTGCTCTTTGAATTTATCGACGATAAACTTGTTACGGTCTTTGGTGTTGACGACTGAAGCAAGTTCATTAACAGCAAAGTCACCCATTCGAGTATGAACTTTGTTTAAGTTAAAGCTGGTTAATATTCTACGCCCAGAAATGGGGGACAGATGTCCAGCCTGGATTAACTCACCTGCTGTTTTTGAATAAACGATCTTATCAAAGAAATCACCCAGCTGCTTTTTATCAGATCGCATTGGGGTTGCCGTTACACCAATCAAAAGCTTTTTGGTTTTACCCCCAAATCCCAGATCTTTTATAATTCTCTGATATGTGCTAGCAGGTGCATGATGGGTTTCATCAATCATCAAAATATCAAAATCATTCTTTTTGAGTTGTTTTAAACATCTTGGTCTACTGCAAGTTTGTGTTGATCCTATGACGATTTGATGATCGTATTCTTTTCGTTCTGCCTTACAGATTCCAATATCTGCCTCAGGCCAATATAATTTGATTTTATCCTGTGCTTGAAGCAGTAACTCTTCACGGTGAGCAACTAATAACACTCTCTTATTAAAATACTTGGCTATAGCTGCCATAACAAATGTCTTACCCGAGGCTGTTGGTAAAACTATCAGTTGATGATGTACCCCATCCTGAAAATCTTTTATTACTGAATTTAAAGCCTCTTCTTGATAATCTCTTAAAATTACTGCCATCTTTTGCCGTTCACTAAAGTATTTCAATTCTACGTCCTAGACGCCTTTTTACGTGTTTTAAGTATACCATTTTTTGAGCATAAAACCAACTAAAAAGCGCATAGAAATCAGTGTTTTCGATACTTTAACTTTGCATTTACTATCGTTTGACAAATATTTATTATTTGTAATAATAAAGACATGGTTATGCGATAATGTAGTGTATTTTAAATGGAGGTCTTATGAAATCAAGAATCAAGTATTTACTAGTATTATTGTTTACGTTAGTTACGTCAGCGCCAACAATCTTTGCAGCCGAACGAGCCCCTGAAGATAGATATCAACATGTATTTTTTGTACCCGAATGTCCTATCTGTTTTGAGGCTTTGACAGCTGACGATACCGTTCAAACTACATGTAGGCACCTTTTTCATCGACGCTGTCTTGATGAAGCGCTAAGAAGAAATAATGTATGTCCTTCATGCAGGCATGACTTTGCGCATCCAGTCGCAGCGCATCCAGTGGTCGCAGTACCTGCGCATCATGCTGCAGCAGTACTGCCAGTAGCTCCTGCTGTCGCAGTAGATCTAGCTCCTCATCCGATTAATCAAGAATTTGTTGATGCTGCTTTACGTGGAAATGAAGCCAGAGTAATTGAACTTCTCGCTGCAGGAATAGATGTAAACTCTGTTGGCCCAAATGGCCAAACTGCCTTGATGCAGGCCGCACAACAGGGTCACATCGACATTGTACAAGATTTACTTGCCGCTGGAGCCGATGTTAATATTGTACAAATACCACCAGCTAGGATTGCTGCAGCTATGAGATTTAGAGTTGGCCTCAATACGGGACCTACCGCTTTGAGTTGTGCTGCTAGTGGTAGTGGCCCCACGGTTACTCAACTTGCCATTGTACGGTTGCTTATTGCAGCTGGTGCTAACGTGAATCATGTTGCCGAAGATCATAACTATAGGAATTCTATATTGATGTCGGCTATCTATATAAGAGTAGCAAATGAAACTATTGCCCCAATTGTGCAAGAACTTCTTGCCGCTGGTGCAGGAGCAACTATTAATGTTGTTAACCAACAGGGGCAAACTGTATTATCTATGGCTGCTGAACAAGGCGACACTGCCGCAGTTCAAGCACTTCTTGCCGCTGGAGCTATTGTAGATCTTGCTGGGCCATGGAGATGTCTCCCACCCTATCGCAAAGGCTCTGCATTGATCGTTTCTGTTGAGAGAGGACATGAAGCGGTTGTGCGATTACTTATTGGTGCTGGTGCAAATGTTAATATTTTTGGCCCGACAGGGAAAACGGTATTGGAGATAACTCAACAAAATCGCAATCAATCGATGGGAAACCAAGTAGAATATAATAAATGGTCTAATATCGAAAGGCTACTTAGACAAGCAGGGGCTATATAGTACTAAAAGCTATTCGTTAAAATAAACTTGGGCTGGTATAGATTCAATATCTACGCCAGCCCTTTTTCTTTTATTTAACTAACTTTTGTTAAATCACTGCATAAAATTTCATAAAAAATTTTAAAATCAATATTTTTCTACTTAAGTCCTACTGAATTTATTTATATTTGAAATGGATCTGCAATGTGGACTTTGACCCGTTTGATAAAGGGTTTTGAATAGGGCAAGCTGGATATGAGGTTATAAGAATATGTAAGGGAATTTGGGGGGGGGTTTTTGTTATGCCAATGCAATTTTATAAAGATACGCCATGGGGAGGAGACGATTTCTCCATGAGTAAGGTTATAGATCAACTTGGAGATGGTCTTATTTCGGAGATGAAGCAACGCAGACAGAGATTAAATCAGCAAAGCGCTATAACGGGTATGTTCCCAGATATGAAAGAATCACAAGTACAATCATTAAGTGTTGCTGATCCGCAGCTTTTAAATGCCTTTGTTGAACATAAGTTGTCTTTGGAACAATCTACACATGAAGTTGCCTTACAGTTAATAACCAAACTGCAAAAAGAAAAGTTAGATTTGATTTATAAATTGGAATCTAATCGTCAAAAATTAGAAACAGAGTTGCAAGAGAAAAAACAACTTGAATCGCAATTGAAGTCTAATCAGTTAGAGATTAAAAAATTTGTTACTGAACAACGTGAATATGAGCAAAAAATTGAAGTTCTGTCTTATTCTGTTCTTGGTTTAAGTGTTTTAGCATTTGGCCTTGTACTGGTAATTATATTTAAACGTAAAAAAACACAAATTAGTTAAGTTATGGGGGCATAGGCATGTCTTGGGCATTTATAATAATTATAATATTGCTGCTAATAATAATTTCCAATCAAAGATGATGGATGTTGCTGTAATTGCAATTGTGGCAAATGCAATCGAAGAGATAACGATTATTTAGAATAAACACAGGGACAATTATGAAAATACAAGATTTTGTTGTTATCGGAATTCTTCTTTGTATTTCCTATCAAATATACGAAATACAAAAGGATTTGACGGTTGATGGCCAGATGCTAGATCATATTTCTGCAGAGCTTTATGCAATTAAAAATAGGTAATGAAAGTTATGATGAAATTTAAAAAATCACTAGCGTTATTTGTCTTTGGCTTAGCTACTCTTCTTGGCATATCTGGATGTGCTGATAATCAACCTGAGCGGCCTGTTTACACGCAAACAGTGCAACCGTCAGCCACCTATAAAAACAACGCATCTTGTGGCTATATACAGCCAATTCAGGGGTATGGGGAAATCAGCAAGACAACAGGCAGAGTGAGAACAAAAGTTGTGTCTGGGCATTGGCGCCATACAAGTAATGGATATAAATACATTAAACCCTATGCAAGAAGTTAAAGGAAAATAATGGAAAACAAGAATTGGCTTATTTTATTGGTAGGTATAATTGCCTGTTACGGTTGTTATGTTTATTTTGTCGTTCGACCAAGACAACATTATGAGATAGAACTTTGGTATGTGATTGGATCTAGAGACCAAGAAAAAAAGGTAAAAGAAATAAAATCAGACATGCGTAAAGATGGATATGATGGCGAGCAAATAGAAAGTATTTTTAGAACAGCTGTTGATATGTGGTACAGAAACAAGTAAACCCACGTTAAGCCTTACGCAAGAAGTTAATTGGAGGATTTAAGATGAATTTTTTAGATATGTCGTTTTTGGATATGACATTTTTTTTCGTGCAAGTTTTTTTTGCTCTTTGTGCGGCCGCTTTAATAATATTTTTGGTGTTAGCTGCTATTTGTGCAGTTGTGGGACTTGCTTATCTTGCTTTTACAATAGTTAAGATTATCTGTGAATCATCCACCCAAGAAGGGACTGCTTTGATAGATAAAAGCGAAAAATCAACGATTAAGATTATGTTTAAGCATTGGTGGAGAAACGATGTTTATTTAATCATTTTTTCGTGTTTGCTTCTTCTTCTCGTTGAGGCTTTGCCAATGGGCTGTATTCTTTTCGAAATCTGTTGGTGGCTACTTTTGTTTATTATTCCGTATATGGTTTTAAGCTTTTTTTATTATGTTTCGCAAGGCGCTGTATCTGAAAAAATAACTGCAACAGAAAACGTAATAAACAATAAAAACGAAGAAGACCCTTTTACTAGCAGATATTACCCTGATTAATCAACAGGCGTAAACGCCCAGTAGTCAGTTTTGTAAAAGCCATTATCACCCTCTTCAACTATAGCAGCTACACGCACAACTTTTTTGCTCTGGTGTAACTCAGGGATATCAGTTGCATACTCTGGAAAATAAATTCGCTCTTTGGAATCAGTAATGGTTAAGAAGTATCCAATTTCATCAAGATCAATAAATCCAGTTACTATTACTTCGTTAAGTTTTCCTAAAATCACAACGGATCCTTTATTCTGAAAATTAAGCTTGGGCTGGAGTAGACATTGAATCTATCCCAGCCCTTTTCTTTGTCTAAACTTAACTAACTCTTGTTAAATTATCACCTAATATTTCATAAAATATAGTTACGGACTGATCAGTCATTTCTTCAGAGCTGGTTAATGTAACCACAGAATTTATTCCAGTTCCAGAAATACCACCAGTAACAGTTGTTGGGCTTCCAACTGCATTGGTTGTACTTTGAGAAATCACGGCTATTGTGCAACTGTCACCAGATGTGGCCCCAGGTGATACTAACAAGTTGGCTTCATAGTAGTTTATTGAATCTACCGTGCTAATAGTTCCCGCTACCATACAAGAAATTTTTACAACGGCTCCCTTTTTCAGTGGAGCTGTTGAGCCAGCTAAGTTTGCAAACTTGAGCAAAATAGCATCAGTTGCAGAAGTGCCAATGCTTGAAATTGTTTTTTGACCAAAGACTCTTTGATCTCCTAGCGTTGTTGTTCCAGAAATATCAAGCATTCCGCTAATGGTTGTATTGTCATTTAATAAAATTCCATCAGAATTAACGGAAAATTGATATTGTGAATTAAAGTTACCACCCAAAATATAAAAGTAATTCCAATCACCTTTTGCTACTGCTATAAAATCGCCATTGGGGGACCAGGCCATATCGTAAGCATTTCGGTCAAACGCCTGTGAATATCCAAGAGCTGATATGGATAGGTCGGCATTGATTTTAAATAATTGAGTTTTATCTATTCTGTCAAAACCGCTTCCCTCTGAAATATTTACTGCAACCAAATTTCCTGAGGGAGACCATGTTGCAAGGTATGGTACGTCACCTGTGGCTTGAGAGCTAATCTTTGATGATATATTACCTACGTTATTAACACCAAATAATTGAATGGTATTGTTATTTATTGCCGTAACAACAATTAAATCGCTATTTGGTGACCATGCCAGTGAACGAACTCCTCCCTCTATGTTTTGCGTGCTAATGGCAGATGTAAAGTGGCCAGTTCCATCAACTCCAAGAGTTATAATGTTATTATCATCCATTACTGCAATGAAATTTCCTGATGGTGACCACTTTAGTATATCAGACTCTAATTCTGATTCTGTAGTAACTACTAGACTACTAATTTCTGATGATATATGGCCTGTTACATCAACGCCAAAAATATGTACACTGTTTTCGTCAAGTACTGCAATAAAGTTACCATTTGGAGACCAGCAAAATGTAGTTGGCAAATTTAAAGATAAAGATTGAGTCCAAATTGCCGCAGTAAGATTTCCAGAGCCATCAACGCCGAATGTTCGAATTTTAGCTGGTATTGCATCATTTTCAGATGATAATACGGCAATAAAATTATTTTGTGGTGCCCATGCAACTGCAATACTATATTCCACACTTTGCGAGCTAATAGAGTTTGAAACCACTCCCGCTGGATCAATGCCGAAAGTTTGAATTGTTCCATTCAATATAACAATGAAATCTCCTTGAGGAGACCAAGATAATTTCTTTGGCCAATATATTGTTTTGGTGCTTTCTAATACCAAGTTTATATCTTTTTCTCCAACGTCTAATGTTTCACTTAGTTTTGCAGCTTCGGCTACTTCAAGTGCTCCATCAATAGATGTATTGGAGGTATTTAATATTCCAAGGGTTGTGTCTCCAGTAACATCAAGCGTTCCGCCTACGGTTGCATTATTAGTTACGCCCAATGAATTTAGTGTGGCGGCACCAGACGTATTTAAAACACCAAGATTTGATGTCCCAGCAACTCCAAGCGTACCTGCTATTGTTGTATTTCCTGTTGTAGCATTGGCGGTAAATTTATTTGTATTTACTGTAAGATTACCTTTAACTCCGAGGGTTCCTGCAACACTTGTATTTCCAGTCGTAGCGGCAACAGTGAACTTGGTGGTGTTTACTTTGAGATCACCTGTAACTCCAAGGGTACTTTTTAATGTTGTGGCTTTTGCTGCAGTTAATGTTCCACTGCAAGTTTCATTTCCTGTTACTGTTAAATCTTTATTTGTTTTAACACTTTGAGTAAATGTTGTTAAAGTTTTGCCAGTAGATGGTGATATTGTATCTGCTGTTACAACACGAGTTACTTTGGTTGAGTTTGTAGCTTTCGGTTTACTTGGCTGTGCTTTCTGTGATGGCTTCCCCGCCATGTAAATTGGCACAAATAAGAAAAAAATGGCCGCATATACTTTTACAAGATTTTTCATTATTCTCTCTTCTCTAAAAAATATTAATTAAAATTACTATAGATTCTCTATGGATATGATTACCCAGTATTCGGTGGTATGAATTTCATCATCTCTCCTACTTATAATTATCGCCACACACACAAAAGTTTTGCTCTGATGTAACTTTTCCATATTAACTGCATACAAAGGAAAATAAATCCGCTTATTGGATTCAGCTATGTTTAAAAAATATTCAATCTCACTTGATAAATTCTGATGTAGTTAAATCGTTGAGCTTGCCTAAACTCCTGATTCAAAAACATGTTTAAGTTACGCCAGTCATTGCATTGTTCGATTAGCGTTACAAATACCACGATATAAGATCAATATTTTTTTAAATTAAGACCAGAATCTTAAACACAAAGATCTTAGTCAAAGGCGTGCTTAAATTAAGATGGGTTTCGTCTCAGTACCGGTCGGTAGCGTGACACGTCAAAATTTCAGCATTAATTATTCAACAATGCTGGTAATTTTCATATCTTTAGACCAAAGCACCAAAAAATGCTAAATTTCAAAATCGGGTTTTTATTGATTTTCAAAGCAAAAAGTAGCAACAATGCAAGGAAGTAACACAAATGAATAAAGCCGTAATTTACGCACGAGTATCATCCAAAGAACAAGAAGCTGAGGGATACTCAATTCCAGCCCAAATAAAATTACTTAAAGAACACGCCGAGAAAAACAATATTTCTATCATTGGCGAATTTATTGACGTAGAAACTGCCAAAAAGGCTGGCAGAACTCAATTCAATAATATGCTTAAATTTATTGCAGATAATATAGCTGTTAAAAATATTTTGGTTGAAAAAACGGACCGTCTATTACGTAATATTCCAGATTATGCAACCATAGACAGACTAATTGAATATTCCGACGTCAAGGTTCACTTGGTCAAGGAAAATGGAATCTTAAGCAGAGACTCAAGGTCGAATGAAAAGTTTATGTTCGGAATAAAGGCCTTGATGTCTAAAAATCACATTGATAACTTAGCTGAAGAAACAAAAAAGGGAATGCTAGAAAAGGCTGAACAAGGCACATACCCTTCTGTTGCTCCATATGGATATATAAATGGAGAGGAAAATGGTCGACGAGTAATAAAGACGGACCCTGATGCAGCAAGATTCGTGAAAATAGCATTCGAGCTTTATGCATATGAAGTAGATTCTCTGGAAAAGCTTAGAAAGAAGCTAATCGACGAGGGAATGATATATCGCGGTGGCAAAAACTTTCACAAAAGCACTCTTGAGCGGCTACTTAAAAATGAATTTTACGTGGGAGCATTTTACTGGAAAGGCAAGAAATACGAGAAAGCTTCGCACGAACCAGTTGTCAGTAAAGAATTATTTCACCAAGTACAGGATAAACTAATGAAGCCAACAAAAAACAGATCACTAAAAGGTCTTTTCTCTTACACAAATTTAATAAAATGCGGAGCTTGCGGATGTTATCTATCTGCCCAGATCCAAAAAGGACACATCTACTATCACTGTTCTCAAAGCAAAGGGATATGCAAGCATCCATACATCAGACAAGAAATTATTGATGCTGAGTTTGAAAAACTGTTTGAAAGTATTCATATAACTGAAGAGCAGAAGAATTTGGTTTTACAGGGCCTAAGAGAAAGCTTCCAAGATAAGATTGAATTTCACAATGAAACCATAACTCAAATCGAGACGCAAATAAAAAAGCTTCAAAATCGCATAGATCAAGCATATTTGGACAAGCTAGATAAAAAGATCAGTGAAGAATTTTGGAAGCAATATACAGCATCCTGGTTGGCCGAAAAAGAAGCTCTGGCAATGAAACTTTTAACCACCCAAAAGGCAGACACATGCTACATAGAGAACGCAAATTTAATCTTAGAACTCGCGAGACAGGCCTCTGGACTATTCAAAGCAGAAAATGCTGAAGAAAAACGCAAACTTATAAATTTGGTGACTTCGAACTGCACCTACAAAGACGGTAAGCTCGATCTGGAGCTGACTAAACCGTTTGATATGATAATGGAAACGAGCAAATCTGGAAAATGGCTCCCCGAGCAGGATTCGAACCTGCGACAAAACGATTAACAGTCGTTTGCTCTACCAACTGAGCTATCGGGGAACACAATTTTTTATTTCAAGAATTTAATTAGATGGGCGTCAATGGTGGGCGAAACAGGATTCGAACCTGTGACCCCCTGCTTGTAAGGCAGGTGCTCTAACCAACTGAGCTATTCGCCCCTGATGTATTAATTTCAATTGTTAGGTAAATAGTAAAGAAAAAAAGGTCTTTAGTCAACAAAACTTTAGACTAAATTTATCAAAAAATAACACCCCGCAAAACAGTATTTACTCAAAATATGGCTCTGATATGGATTGCTAAGCTGTCTTAAAAATTAAAGTCCATCTAGGCCTTAAATTATAACTGAAATAATGTCGCAAGCCCGTGTGGCATAGGCTTGTTTTTATTTGCAATTCCCAATTCCGCCTGCTATACTGCCCATACTGTAATGGTGGGCTTTATATTATTGTCCTAGAGGACTAATTCGGGGGATTTATGAACAAGGGATTCAAAAAAATTTTAGTGTCTTTTTTCTTTGTATTTACATTATTATCTGTTGGAACAAAAAACGTTGCTGCCGCGCAACTTGGCGCACAGCAAAATCAGGATTTTGATTTTAATAATCTTATTGATGCATTTTATTCATCACTAAGAACCGTTAAAAATTTGAATTACTACACAAATGATAAAGTTGTTTTTGTAATAGCAGGACAAGAAGTTTCATTTGATATTCAAGCCGGACATGGAAATATTTTTACACCACTCAAACCGGTTGCCGCAAAAATCAGTCCTGTAAGATTTGGGGCAAGCAACACCGAGGCCTCAGATAAAGCCTCTCTTTCCGGATTTGCAAGAGTTGTTATCGAAAACGAACTTTATAAAAATGCAAAAGATGTGGAAATCTTAAAGTGGTTAATCGACTTTAAATTAAATCCAGTCCAACTGCTTACTTTTAAATTTCTAATTCTGCTAAATACAGCTAGGGCAGATGGAGAATGGTCAAGAGTTATAGAAGAATCCTTTTGCCTGTTATTCAGATTAAGCCAAGTTGATGATCTTGAATTCATTGATAAAAATAAGCGCCTATCCACTTACCTCCCAGAATCACTTAAAACCGTTTTGAAAGACAACAAATTTGGATTAATTGAATTTATCGATGACTTGTGGACTGTGCTTATTAACAACCCAGACTATAACAAAACCTCAAAAAATCCCGTCCAAATTAAAAACTTTATCTTCAGAGATGAAGTAATGGCAAAATTGGTTTTTGAGCAATTTAAAAATTATACAGGTACAAACAACCCAGCCCAAGATCCATCACAAAATGCTACGACTCTAAGCTTACAAGATCAAATTAACAGCTTTATCAAACCTCAGGGTTATGGAATAGTTGATATCAATGATTTCGTAAAATTCCGAGCAGATATATCAATCCCAAATAACAAATTCGCACAAACCATGGTTGGTTACGAAGAATTTTCACTATCTAATAATTCTGATAAACCTGTAGATTTAACAAATCAAATAAATGCTTTGCAAACAAAATTACCAAAATTAATTTTTGCACATGATCAAAGATATAACGAATATTTGGTAGCGTATGTTACTGAAGATATGTCGTTAATAAACACATTAAAAGAAGTTTTAATAACGCTTTGTAGCTCATTTAAAGAGTATCTTCAAGTAAAAAAAACAATCTTTGCAAAAACGGATGAAGCCTCATCAAAGTATAAAGCCGAATTTACTAGAAAAGAAAAATGTCGCATCGAATTGGAAAAATTTGTTAGATCCCCAGAGGGAAATCAAATATTCAATCAGATCAAGGGTGAAATTGAAACGATTATTTTTGGCGCCGATGAATCCACAGTAGAAAAATCAGCTGAACAAAATCGTCAGGAACAAATTACATCACTTAAAGCTGAATTAGCAAAACTTGAAAATCAGAAAAATGAAAAAACAGAGCAACTTGCAAAATGGGAAAAACTTTTTACCCTGCAAAACGCTTCTGATATTCATGATAAAATTGTATCACTAAAATTCGACATTTCTAATATTGATATTCAAATTTTGGCAATTCAAAAAGATCTTACCAATCTTGTTAGTGAAAAATTAAGAGAAGTAAACAAATTTGATGGTGCTTCAGTTGAAAAAGATAAGCAAAACCTCGCAAAACTATACACAATATTAGAAGAAAAGCAAAAAGCTGGCGGAGTCCCATCTGATAAACTTTTAAGCACAATCAAAACGCTTGAAGATCGAATCGCACAATCAACTGCTCAACCTGTTGCACAAAAATCAATTGATGGAAAATTGGCAGTACGTGCAGCCGTTGCAAATATCCTTGAAATCAAAGCCAATGAATTAAGTGCACAAATCTATTCTAAGCTGAACGAACTTGATCTAATCAAAGACATTGAAGATAAGGCAATTCAAGAGCTTATGTTGGATGAAACGGTCTCTTTACAAAAAACATTTGTAAAACAACTCGAAGCAACAGCCAAGCAAATTCGTCAAGACAGTGAAAAGGCGAAAATGCTTGAAGCATACAGAAAGGCATTCTCTTCTGTAGGCACAGATAAGATATCTAAAGAAAAATTGGACCAGATCACAAAGTTAGAGCTCGAAATTGGTCACATAATAGACAGCGAAAAGCAGGAAGATTTTGTGGCAAAAATTATGCTCAGAGAATCATTTTTAAGCGAATTTGTACAAGACATTACTAAGCATGCTGACCAATTTATGTATGTCAAAGAACGCCTACAAAACTCATTAACGCAAATTTTGTCTCATTCTTCACACTTCAAAGCTAATGCAAAGTTGTACAGGTACCTTTGGAAAACCATACCTGGTAACTATAAAACATTTTTGGGCTGCGTTGGGATAACAGAACAAAGCTTAAGCTAACCTGTTTGCATTGGAGGTAAATTTTACATGAAAATATTTAATTATATATATGTAGCAAGTTTAGTTTTTGCTATTACGTCAACACCCATATTCGCTCAAGAAGTTGAGCCGGAGCTTGAACAGTTTTTGGCTGATAATCCGGATCTTTTGAGCGCACAACCAAATAACAAACAAGACAAGCCTGCTAACTTGCAAGTAATTGCAGATCAAACAAACATAGGCGAACTTGACCATGTTGAGACCGAAAAAACTGAAGCCGATACCAAGCTTAATGCTATTACAGAAGCATTTAATTCAATTTTTGATGATTACTTATTTTTAAATCAAGCATCTCCATCAACCCAGCAAACTGAATTATATAATCTTAAGCTTTTTATTGATAATGAAATTGCTAATAATTGCGGCGGTATCACTATTAATGGAAGTTTTACTAGATTTGATTATGCCTCATGGTACACTCAAAGACTAAGTGAAATAATTTATTGGTTTAAGTTTGCTTGCTTAAATTTGGAAGCACTTTCCGTCTCGACTGAAGACGCTAAATTTTCAGCACTTCAAGAACCACTTGATTTTGTTGAAATGCAACAAGCAAAACTTAAAATTCTTGGCTCTCTGCTCGACATCTATCAACCATCATTAAAAAAAGGGCATGTCCCTCTGGCTTGGGTTGTGTATTCAGAAAAATCAGTTCGCTCTATAATTTTTAGAAGTTTACCAAATAGACTGCAAAGCTCCGTTATTTCATATATTTTATGTGGTATTACCACATCATCAGCACAAGCATATTATTTAAGCAAAATTTTGAGTCAAAATTTTTATGCCAAAAAAGTAGTTTTATCTGAAGAATATTTCGAAATAAGCTCCACTTTTTACAAGGCTCAAAAATTTGGGGAATCTCTCGATGTTGATGCTTTTTTAAATAAAATTGAAGAAGTAATTAATGGATTTGCAGCAAATAGAACATCCCAAAATAGCAGCTGTCATTTAGTTTTAGAACTCTTGCTGACAAAATTAATAAAAATAAAAAACGATGTTGTAAAATTTTATAAGCCCAATTTAAATTTTAAAGATAATCAGGAAAAAGCTAAACTTCTCATACAATACAAATTATTTCTTGAAAATAAGAAATTTGAACTACTTTTCTCAAACAGGCAGTTTTGCACATTCTTCGACTTGTACTGCAATTTCTTACAAAACTTTTTTGCAAACAAACTTCAGTCGCAAGCTGCAGATTTAAGACTTTTTGAAGTTGAGTGTATGCTTGAAAATCTTTTAAAAGACAAGCAAATTTCATGGTTGATGCAACAATTATATAAAAAAGATCCTGGAATTGCAGTTCTTGATGACATGAAAAAGATCCTGGAAAATATAAGAATGCTTGTAAACAAAGACCTAAAGATAAGCGAAAAAGGATTTTTCGCAGGCATTAAAGATGCAATTTTTTCTGGAAATTGGATTGATACCGCAAAGGTCAAAGGGGTTGGAACAGGTAGTTCGCAGACCATTGTAGACTTTATGGAGTATGCTTTCGATCGAAAATTTGAAAATTTTAAAGAGGCTGCATTTTTCTTGCTGGCCAAAACAAGCCCTGTTTTAGCTGCAGGATTAATTTATAAGGTAATGCCTTATTTATCAGGGAACTTACAGGAAAAAGCTTCTAAATTAATTGGTGAATCAAAACTCGATGATGCTAACTCACTTACACAAAAAGAAACAGATTCTTCTGCCAATGGTACAATAAACCAAGACACACCTGATAATAATAAAATTTTCGATTTTATATCTAAAAATCCAGAGATCTTCAATAAGTTATGCGCGGTAAAACCAGAGCTTATTAATGGACTTGCGAACATTGTTGAACGTAGAATGATTAACGCTAAATTATAAAAATAACAATACTCACGACTTGGGATGTTGAAATACTTTTGCTATACTTAACATTTACGAATTCTAAAGTCGAAGGATTTTTATGATATATCACATGGCTCAGGCGTTGCAGTCAAAGTATAGCTTTTTCAATGTGTTCCATTACGTTAGCGTACGTTCAATCTGCGCGCTTTTATCATCTATGTTAATTTCATTTGTATTCGGAAATATGTTCATCCGGTTTTGCCAAAAACATTTCCGCGCCAAGGCCCGCGAGTGGACGCCAGAAACGCACCAAGCCAAAAATGACACTCCTACAATGGGTGGACTCTTTGTGATCTCAGTATTTTTAATAAATGCATTACTTTGGACAAATCTGACTAAAATTAATGTTTGGCTATTTCTGATCTGTGTTATGGGTTATGGCCTGATCGGATTTCTTGACGATGTTTGTAAACTTAAATACCGCAAAGGAATTTCTGCATCTCTAAAATTTAGACTTCAGGTTGGATTTGGTTTTGCACTGTCACTAGCCTGGTATTTTATGTTATCTCCAAACACAAGTATCTGTGTTCCATTTTTCAAAAATTTCATGCCTGAAATTGGCGTACTATTAATTCCATGGGCAACATTTATTATGGTTGCCACAAGCAACGCCGTCAATTTAACAGATGGACTCGATGGACTTGCAACCGGGCCTTTGATTTTTAATTTTTCAACATTTGCATTCATAGCTTATTTGTCCGGACATGTAAAATTTGCTACATACCTTTATATTCCATATTCCGGCAGCGCCGAGTTAACAGTTTTGGCTTGCACGCTCGTTGGTGCACTGGTTGGATTTTTATGGTACAACACTTATCCTGCTCAAATTTTCATGGGTGATGTAGGTTCACTTGCCATGGGTGCAGGATTGGCATTTTTTGCTTTAATGGTTCGTCAAGAATTTTTATTACTGCTCAGCGGTGGAATTTTTGTTTTGGAAACAGTATCTGTAATATTACAAGTAGCATCCTTTAAGTTAACCGGTAAAAGAATATTTCTTATGGCTCCCATTCACCACCATTTTGAACTCAAGGGGTGGAAGGAAAGCAAGGTCACAGTACGATTCTGGATAATATCCATGATTCTTTGTTTACTCGCTTTACTTACTCTAAAGATTAGATAGAAACATTTAGTGGCAAAAAAACAAAAAAGTGTTACGATTTTAGAAGCTTAAATGTTTGAAGAAAATGCTTTTCTTGGAGTGGATATGCCAGATTTAAAAGATAAAATTCAGAATTTAAAAAATGAATTTGAAGTAGACTTGAAGAATGTTAGTAATCTTCGCAGTCTAGATGACTTAAGAATTAAATATCTTGGTAAAAAAAGTTTGGTAACAGACTTACTTGGCCAGATTAAAAATTTTTCAGTTGAAGAGAAAAAAGAATTTGGACCACTTATAAATCAATTTAAAATTGAAGCAGATAATAGCATAGAAGAAGCAAAAGCACAGATTATATTTAAGCAAACACAATCTGAAAATTTTAAAAAACAAAATTTTGACGTCTCTGCATATCAACCAAATATAACAACCGGAACATTGCATCCATTAACTCAAATTGTTCGGGAAGTTGAAGACATTTTTGTATCAATGGGATATGAGGTAATTGATGGACCTGAAGTTGAAAGTGAAGAGTATAATTTCGAAGCACTGAATGTTCCCAAAGATCACCCTGCTCGCGACATGCAAGATACATTTTGGCTAGATATTCCAGGCATGGTGCTTAGGACACAAACATCTTCTATGCAAGTGCATGCAATGCGAAATAAATCACTCCCATTGGCTGTGATATCCCCGGGAAAAGTTTTCAGACAAGAATCGACCGATGCAACGCATGATTATGTTTTCATGCAATGCGAGGGAATGTTAATTGATGAAAATGTAAATATATCCAATCTATTTGCAACTTTACAAACATTTTTAAAAACTTTGTTCAAAACAGATAGTTTGGACATTCGTATCAGACCCGGATTTTTCCCATTTGTTGAGCCGGGATTTGAAATTGATATGCGCTGCCCATTTTGTAAAAACGGTTGTTCTGTTTGTAAGAGATCAACTTGGATAGAGTTATTTCCAGGTGGAATGATTCATCCGAACGTACTTAGAATAAACGGAATTGACCCTGAAAAATATTCAGGCTTTGCATTTGGATTTGGATTAACCAGACTAGCGATGCTCAAATACAATATTGATGATATAAGGCTTTTTTACGGTGGTAATATTAAATTTTTAAATCAATTTTAAACATGTTTTTGTGCTAAATTTTTTCACAGAGTATTGAAGGAAAAAAGGAGAATGAATAATGAAAGTAACAAAAGCAATAATTCCTGCTGGGGGAATTGGAACACGTTTTCTTCCAGCAACAAAAATTACCCCAAAGGAGATGTTACCCATCCTTGATAAACCAGCCATTCAATACATTGTTGAAGAAGGCGCAAAGTCAGGAATAGAAACTTTTGTTGTTGTTACAGGAAAATCAAAAAAGAATATCGAAGATCACTTTGACACAAATTCAACGCTAGATTCGTTTTTAAAAGGAAAAGATAAATCAGGTTGTATCGAAGGTTTGAATAAAATTATTGATTCAACAAATTTTATTTACATTCGACAAAAAAACCCACTTGGCCTTGGGCATGCTGTTTGGACTGCAAAAACGGTTATAAGCAAAGAGTATGTCTCCGTCATGTTACCCGACGAAATTATCTTAAGCCAAGTTCCAGCAATTCTACAACTCATGCAGATAGCACATCAGGAAAAATGCAACGTCGTTGGCGTACAAGAAGTTCCAATCGAGCATGTTTCACGTTATGGAGTTATTGGAATCAAAAGACAGTTTTCCCCTAACCTTTTTCAGGTTAAAGAGTTGGTAGAAAAACCAAAGATATCAGACGCTCCTTCAAATCTTGCAATAATCGGACGATATGTTCTCTCTCCAAATATTTTTGATATTTTGGGAGAATCTAAAATTGGTGTTGGCGGCGAAATTCAACTTACGGATGCAATTCAAGCACTGCTTTACGCAGGCGAAAAAGTTTTTGCATACAAAATCCAAGGTACGCGATATGACGTTGGAAACCCATTAGGATTATTGCAGGCTAATCTGGATTTTGCATTAAGAGATCCGCAGTATTCCGGAAAGATGCTTGATTATCTACAAAATTTGGAAAAAGATTTCATTGTCTTACAAGGGCAAGCTGCAGCTCAGAATAATAAGATTAAAAGTCATACAATTTAAATTCTTTTCACACCAAAACCAAACAAATTAAAAAGCGGGATGTAAAAATTTACATCCCGCTTTTAGTATTTAGTTAAGAATTCTAATCAAATTAGAACTTCTTGATTCCACGAATCTTCCAGAACTCTCTGACTAGATCATGTGAACCTGTAATTGCAATTAAGCCATCACGTTCATCGATAACAGTCTTAGCCTGTTCGATTGCTTCTGCCAATGAGGAACAACCTTTAACTTTGACATTGAGGTCTTTTGCCATATTTGCAAGTTCTTGTGGATCGTGTGATTCAACTTGACCAGGAAGTGAAACAAAGAACACTGCACCACTAACTTTTTTAAGCAAATATCTAAGTAGCTTGATAGCTTCAAGTGAATCATTTGCCTTGCTAAAACCAATAATCAAAGCAAGACCTTTAAGGGGTTTCTGGTAATGCAATAATCTTACGCCAAGATATAAATTTGAAAGTGCATCAATATTACTTGCATTATCAAGCAAGATTGATGGCTTCTCTTTGTTTAACAATTCAAAACGTCCACGAATTAAATCAAATTGCTCAGCCCAGAAACCTTTTAGGGTTTTAGCTGGATTGAGTTCGGCTTGACGTTTTGCCTCAATTGTTGGACGACCACGTTGACCACGTTGTGTAATCAACAAGTTTCCACGCAAGAAGGGAGAGAATTTGCCTTTTATATCTTCGACATAAATTTGTGCAATTCTTTCGCCTAGTGATGCAACTCTTCCAAACAACTGTTCATAGATATATGGGAGAGATGCAAGCTTACGGATTGGCATTGCCCATTTAACGTTGTGAGCTTCTGCCCAATTTTTCATTTTTTGTAATCTTATTTTACTTTGTTCAGCTGAGACAAACCAAGTGCCTTCTTTTGCTGTTTCAAGCATTTCAAACGCAACTTTATCAAGGTCTGAATCGAGAAGTCCCAGGTTGTCTTGAGCAACGCGAGTCAATGCGGCAATTTTTGGATTACATATGTTTGTTGCATCAAATTTGCCACCATAACGTACTTCAAGAATTGCAACATCGGATTTTTCTTTAACGAATTGTAACAATGATGCAATTGTAAGTATTTCATGCGCTGTTGCCTTAATGTTGTTCATTTCGGCGGCATTGATTACTTCATTAACAACATCAGCAAAATCCTTATTTTGAATGAGCTGTGCATCAGAAACAATCTGTTCGTTATAGGTCAAAATATGGTTTGAGTAAGATAGTCCTACCTTAAAGCCTTCCTCTTTTAAGAGTTTAGCTGCAAAGTGCAATGTTAAACTTTTTCCGTTTGTTCCGGAAACAAGAATTGTATCAATCTTTTTTGATACGTTATCAAAAATTTTGTCTAACGATTGCATGCGAGCAATAACATTTTCGTTATACTCAGCATAAGTAAGGGTATTAAGATAATCTACAACCTCGTTGTAGTTTCTCATCCTTCCTACTTCTGCCCCAACCTTTTTTTGTGATTGTTTAACATTCGTTAACATTGTCCTTACCTTTCAGATATCCATTGTATTCTAGGTTCATATTTGTACCTCCAATTAAAATCAATTTTTAATCTCTTTAAATTTATAATTTAAGTTTGAATTTGTATTCAAATTAGAAATTTGAGTAGACATTTTTTATGCAAATTCAAATTGTAGTTGTATGACAAGATGTAATACTCGTATGTTTCAATTTTAAATTATATCATTAGGTCAATCTTAAAAGATATTTTATAATTTGTCAAACGCGTACCCATGGGACTTTTGCTTAGGTGTGAATAGAAATTATTTATGATAACTTTATCTAATAAAAGTTTTCACATTGTAATTATTTAAATAGATTAACAGCCCTTTTCGATCGATTTTTAAATGTCAGATAATTAAATTACGTAAAAACATGCTTAATACTACATTTGATGATACAAATGTAGTATTAAGCATCAATCCCTAAAACAAATTATTGACATACCTCGTGAATTTTATAACAATCTCTTCCTTATGGGTATCTATATAAAATAACTTTTTAAACTTGGAGCTTTTGATGAAAAACTCTATCAAACATGACTTGGCCGCAGGCAATTCATATGATAAAAAATCAGTGGAACAAGCATGGGAACTAATCAAAACTTCAGATAAAATTACGCTACTTACTCATTCCCAACCTGATGGAGATGGAGTTTCGGCCTGCGCCGCACTAGATTACATATTGTCACGAATAGGCAAACAAGTTGAAACAGTTTATCCAAATAAACCGGAATTTGATTTCAAGCGATGCCCAAAAAATGTGTTAATTAACAAACATATTCAAAATCCTGATCTGATAATAGCCTGCGATACGGCAAACTATGAACGACTCTACTTTCCAAATTCGTTCAAATCAATTCCTCTTATAAACATAGATCACCATATCAGCAATTCACTTAATGGAATGTTTGACTTTGTAAATGGACAATCATCAAGTGCCTGCGAAGAGCTTTATTTATTACTCTCATTATGGGACGCAAATGTTATTGATAAATATGTTGCAGAGTGTCTTTTATTTGGAATAATCTACGACAGTCAACTGTTTCATATCCAATCTACTACATCAACAACTTTGGAAATTTCTGCAAAATTAATGAACTGTGGCGCAAACTTATTTCAACTTAAAACCGAACTTTTATCAAACAAAAGTTATAAAATCCTTATGCTGTGGGGTAAACTTTTGAGTAATATAAAAGTTTCTTCTAACAAGAACGCCGTTTGGGCCGTTGTCACGCAACAAGATCTGAAGTCGGTTGGCGTTGATATCTCATCTTTGATTGGTTTTAATAACCTAATGTCTCAGATTTGTGATGTTGATGTAACACTGTTTTTTTATGAAACTGAACAGGGACAAACCAAAGTTTCTCTTCGTTCAAAAGTTACTGATGTAAACGAATTTGCAAAACAATTTGGTGGTGGCGGACACACAAATTCCGCTGGAATTTTGTGCAACAAACCAATTACTCAAGTAGTAGAAGAGATTACATCAAAGCTTTGATTCTTAGCTAAACAGAAAATGCCGCGATTACTTGATCTGAATATAGATCTTTTATTTTATTCGCCCAATAAGCATTTGAATAGTTGAACCTAAAGGCCATGTTTTTTTTATTTAAAATATTTTCGATCTGAAGCGCACACTGTTCCGGAGAAATTTCTGTTGTATCTACTTCCAAATCGTAAACTTTATTAGCATGAAAGTCAGGCAGTGATTTCAAACATGGAAAATGTTCAATCTTTCCAAAATGTAAATCAACGAGGTGCGCAAGTCTATTTGAGTCACCTGGGACAAAATTTTTAAATATTAATCGCTCTGATGCTTTTTGATAGGTACAATGAATTTTCACAAAAAAAACATCGTATGCCGCAAATCTTAGGAGAGAACAACAAAACATGCTTTCGGGATAAAAACAATGGTCAACTATAGTAAAATCATTATCCTGATCCATAAGAATCGCCTCAACCTGCTGATTAAAAACATCACAAGTAAGAGAAATTAGATCCGAAAACTTAAACGGAGAATCCATTTAAAACTTGCTATACTGCGGAGCATCAGGATCACGAAGAACATCCCACATGTAATTATTTATGCTAATAGTTGCAACACGTTTACCCTGGCTACGTAAGATTTTGGCCAAAACTTGAGCTAAAGTAGATTTACCGGAACACGTAGTCCCATTAAGTAAAATAAGACTGTTTGGTAAAACAAAAAAATTCATTCCGGAAAACACCAAAATCAAACCTATAAAAACTTTTATATTCATTTTTATCTCATCTAGAACTATAACGCCATAAATTTATTTAAGCTTGTTTAAATATGACAGGCAATCAAGAGCAGCCATGCATCCACTACCTGCAGCAGTGATTGCCTGGCGGTATTTGTAATCAGCCACATCGCCGGCAACAAAAACACCCTCTTTATTTGTTTTGGTTTGATCTTTTACAACTATATAACCGTATTTGTCTAATTCGATCTGATCTTTAAATATAGAAGTGTTTGGTGTCATTCCAATTGCCACAAAAAGCCCATCGGCCGAAATTTCTTTTAATGATTTATCTTTTTTATTCTCAATAATGACACCCGTCATCTTTTGACCATCACCTTTAATTTCTTTTACCGCAGAGCCATAGATTATATCAACATTTGGATTTTCAATTATCTTGTACTTAATTGGGTCTTTTGCTGTTAACTCATCAAGAATATGCACTAGCGTTAATTTTTTGGTAAAATGTGTCAAATGCTCAGCTTCTGTAACAGCTGAATCACCTCCACCAACAACCACAACGTGCTTATCTTTAAAAAATGGCGCATCACATGTTGCACAGACCGAAACACCTTTGGCAAAATACTCTTTCTCGCCTACACAACCCAGTTTCTTATGGGAAGCACCTGTTGCGATAATAACACTTTTCGCTTGTATAGTTTGCCCATTATCAAGATATAAATTATAAGGCTTATTTTCAAAATCAACTTTGGTTACTTGGTTCATTTCAAGCTTACAACCATAATGTTCTGCATGGCTACGCATTTGCATCATCAAATCTAACCCCAAAACTGAAATATTTCCCGGCCAGTTTTCAACTGAAGTTGTAGTAGTCAACTGTCCCCCAGGCTGTAAGCCTTCAAGAACAATCGTACTAAGCTTTGCTCGTGACATGTAAATTCCAGCGGTAAGACCGGCAGGCCCTGATCCTATGACAGCAACATCGTAAACCATTGAGTAGCCTTCTAATTTAAATTTATAATTTTTACCATCCTGAACTTATCAGCCATAGCACTTCAAATACTACAAGCACAAATTGATTCAGAATTTTTTTAATTTTCTAAACGTCTAAATTTATCGCTTTACGCAAGAAGCCGTTAACCTTTTTCTTATAAATATCTGAATAGTAGGAATGCAACCAGCCATGGCGACACTTTGGAGCAATCCAAATTTTTGCATATCGAGAAAGCGATGCATGCTCATAAAGACGCATGCCATGTTTTGGAGAAATAAAATTATCATTACATGAATGAATAAAGAAAATAGGTTTTGTAATCTTTTCAACACACTTAGCAGGATTCATTTCGCAAATCTTACAATCTGCAACACTTTCAAAAATACGTCGAAGAATTGGGAAAAATGGGTAATAAGGAAGACCTGCTTTAATAGAAAAACCCTTAATCATAATTTTGTGTAAATCCGAAAAAGTTGAATCAATTATCAAAGCATCACAAAGATTAGGTTCCAAGCTTGCTGCTTTAATCATGGAGGCCGCGCCCATTGAAATGCCCAAAGCTATTAGCGGCAACGGCGTACCATCCTGCGCACGAAGAGACGTCTTCATAAATTCAGCTGATGCAGAAACATCTTTGAATTCATGACATCCAATAGAAATCAATTTGCCCTCACTTTGCCCATGAGCTCTAAAGTCGAAGAGCATCATATTAAAATCTGGGAACAAATCAATATATCCATACATAAGCTCTTTGCTTGACCTGTACCCATGACATAACAATAAGTTAGCTTTTGCTTTGGGTCTTTTTATAATTATTCCTGAAAGCGTTATATTATCAACCGTTTTAATTTTTACGTTTTGGATTTCATTAAATTTAAACAACTCTTCACGAATTTCTTGCGAAAGAACAGACTGTTTCTTACCATAATAAACATTATCACTTGCATACAAAAGCATACTGATAACGTGATATGAGAAACCCAAAACTACAAAAGTAATCGTAGTTAAAATAACAATAGATACAATAATTTTTTTCTTAAAACTAAATTTCTTCACAATGTAAATCCACCCGAATAAAGATTTTTACCTGAAATAAAATGAAAATGTAAGTGAAACACACTTTGCCCCGCAGCAACTCCATTGTTTGATACAAGATTAAAACCAGATAAATTTTGTTCTTTTGAAATATCGCTTGCAATCTTTAGCATATGCCAACCAAATTGTTGGTCCGCTTCTGTTAATGATGCAATATCAATCAGATGTTTTTTAGGTATAATTAGATAATGAATGGGCGCTTTTGGATCAATATTCTTAATCACCGTAACATACTCATTTTCTTTAACAACTACGCTGGGAACAGATCCTTGAATAATTTTACAGAAAATACATGTAGAATCTAACATGAAAAGTCCCTTTTTTGAATATCGATATCAATTAGATTGCCTAGATTTTTTGAAAGGCTGACCTAGCCATCATACTTACTCGAACTGCATAAACTTAATCGTTACGGAAATACTATAACAAACAAGCCGCTCGTGAGAGCGAAGTATGGTGCCGAAGGTCGGAGTCGAACCGACACGATATTGCTACCGCGGGATTTTGAGTCCCGTGCGTCTACCAGTTCCGCCACTTCGGCACTAATTTTGTAATTTCAATGAAATTATCTAGCAATAGGCTACCAGATGTGGCCAGAACGTCAAGATTTTTGACAAGAATTTTGATAAAAAAGTTGAATATGTCCCACCTAAAAAACATAGAGTTTTCGGGTTTGTTGAAATTCGTTATTTACTTGTTTATTCTTAACCCATAAGCAATCCAGCCTTTTAGACGATATTTTAGGAGATAATTGTGAAAAGAGATCTTTTATATGCCCCATGGCGGCATGATTACATAAATAAAAACCGCGAAGACAAAGATAAAAATAAAATGAAAAACGACTGTGTTTTTTGTCATCAGCTTACATTAAATCAAGATGCAAAATATCTTATTTTGAAACGTTTTGATAACTGCTTTGTAATGATGAATATGTACCCATATAATGTTGGGCATTTAATGATATTGCCAAACGAACATAAAGGCGATATACGCAATATCAGTAAAAAGACAAGAGCCGAAATTTTTGAAATAACATCTATCACAACGACTGTTCTTGAAAATGTTCTGAAAGCAAAAGGTTTCAACATCGGAATCAATATGGGAATTGCAGGTGGAGGAGGTATTCCATCACATCTTCATGTTCATGTTCTGCCTCGCTGGATAGGTGATACCAATTTTTGTGAAACAATTGGAAATGTAAAAATTCTGAGCTCTGATATCAAAAAAGTTTATAAATTGCTCAGGGACGAATTCAATAAAATATAATTTGATAAATATTCTGTTTTGATCGCCTAAAAAGAACCATAAAAAAAGGGCAGAATTTAATCTGCCCAAATTTAAAATGCAATTAAAACTGAATTATTTCAATGCTTTTGATAATTCTTTAAGTTTTGATTTTGCAAACTTTTTGGATGCTCGACGCAAAATTCCAAATTCTTTCAGGGTACTAATAAGTTGGTCAGATGTTGCTTTAATATACGCGGAATTTTTAGATTTTAAAGCATTTTTATCAACGGTTATTCCAAAAACATCAAACGATTGATGACTATCTTTGGCAAGAGGTTCAGCAAAAATGAGTGTGGCTCCAAATGGATCTCTAATCGAAAATTCCATATTACCAAACTCTGATTTTTTTAACTCGCCAACAACCTTGACGCCTTTTTTGATACAACGTTGATAATATTTTTCAAGGCCCTTTTTCATTTCAACATAAATACCGGTGCAGCGATTGACGCAACGTTTAATAAAACTAAAAGCCGCAAGTTCCTCTATAAGTGGTGCTCGCAGTATAATGCTACACTTTCCCTTGTGAAGGCGCGCAAAAATCAAGTGCCTTCCATTCTCTGAGCTTTCCTGGAGATCAACAATATCGAAACCTAGCTTCTCGGTATAAAACTTTACACCCTCTTCAACCGTTTCCACGATCAAAACCAACTCACTTGACTTCATCATACCCTATCCCTCACTTTCAGGAAGTGACACATACTTTTTTACAAGAATTCATTAAGCCGCAGTTGTAGCAAAAATCCTTTTTGAAAGTCTGCTAATTTTTCGAGCTGCTGTATTTGCCTTCAATGTTCCTTTACCCTTTGCTCTTGCAATCTTGGTTTCGGCAACTTTGAACAGATTCTTCGCAGTATCAACATCTTTTGCATCAAGAGCTTTCAAAATATTCTTTGCATATGTTTTAATTTCAGAAAGCCTTGCTTGATTTACTTTCTCTTTTTTAACCGTCTGCTTTGCTCTTTTTTTTGCAGATTTAATATTTGCCATTTCTAATAATCCCTGAATGTTAAATCAATTAAACAACTTTTTCGATTTTACCGGCTTTTAGGCATTTTGTGCATACAGCATCTCTGTATACATTAGCCTGGCCTTTAAGTCTGAAACGAATCACATGAACGTTTGGATAAATCCAACGTTTTGTTCTATTATTGGCGTTACTTACAAAATTACCAACCTGTGGTCGTTTATCGCATATTGCACATATATTTGACATTTACAAAGTCCTTTCGCAAAACTAAATCTTAATGTAATCATATTTTAGCATAAGTTCATATTTTTTGAAGTTTTTTAAATATGATCTTAATATTTCTAATTCGACTTATATTTTTACTCGTTTGGCTTAAACGAATAAAGTTCTCTTGGTTCAATATTTAAAAGCTCGTAAATCTCTTTGGCCTGCAATGTCTCTTTTTCTATGAGTTTATTGGCCAAAAGCTCCAATTTATCGATATTTTCAGTTAAAAGCTGCTTACCGTTTTCATAGCAGTGATTTATGATTTTTGTAATCTCAGAATCAATTTTTTCAGCAGTTTTTTCGGAAAATTCTCTGTGATTTTGAATATCCCGGCCAAGATAAGGATGTTCAACATTAAAGTTGTAATCAATAGGCCCCAAATCGGACATTCCATAACGACAAACCATATCTCTGGCTATGTCGGTAGCTGTTTCAATATCACTTGACGCACCGGTAGTCTGCTCGTTGAATTTCATTTTTTCAACCAGCAATCCACCCATACATATTGTTATCTTGGCTAACATTTCACTCTTACTCCTGGAATGCTTATCCCTTTCAGGCAAAGACCAAGAAACACCTAAAGATCTACCACGAGGGATAATAGTCACCTTATGGAAAGGGTCTGTACTTGGTAAGAGTAAATTCAAAAGAGTATGTCCCGCTTCATGATAAGCCGTCAATTGCTTATCTTTATCCGTAAGTATAAGAGTTTTACGCTCCGATCCAAGCATAATTTTGTCTCTTGCTGTCTCCAGATGCTCATTTCTCACAGAAAGTTCATTATTTTTAGAGGCTAACAATGCGCCCTCGTTAATCAAATTTTCCAGATCAGCTCCACTGAAACCCGGCGTGCCACGGGCAATTTTTGCCAAATCGACTTCCGGATCAAGTTTTACCTTACGTGAGTGAACTTTAAGAATAGCCTCTCTGCTTGTTAAATCCGGATATGGAACTTCTATTATTCTGTCAAAACGTCCGGGACGAAGAAGTGCTTTGTCAAGAACATCCGGCCGGTTAGTTGCGGCTAATACTATAATAGCTCCGGGCTCTGTTGCAAAGCCATCCATTTCAGACAACAACTGATTAAGAGTCTGTTCACGTTCATCATTTCCACCGCCAAGTCCAATACCTCTTTGGCGACCTACGGCATCTATTTCATCAATGAATAAAATGCAAGGACTATGCTTACGAGCCTGTGCAAATAAATCTCTAACTCTGGACGCCCCAACACCCACAAATACTTCAACAAAATCAGATCCGCTGATACTGAAAAACGGACAGGTTGCCTCACCTGCAACAGCCTTAGCAAGAAGGGTTTTTCCATTTCCAGGAGCACCGGTTAAAAGAATGCCACGTGGAATTTTGGCTCCAATCGCTTCAAATTTTTTAGGACTCTTTAAAAAATCGATAATATCAAGTAGATCTTCTTTTGCTTCATTTACACCTGCAACATCTTTAAATGTTACAGAAAGTGTGTTAGGCGAAAAAAACTTAGCCTTACTTTTCCCAACATTAAAAATTTTACCTGCGCCACCACCCCCGCCACCTTGATTCTGTCTAAAAAAGAAAAAGAATAGCAACAGCAGAAAAGGCAAAAATGCCAAGAAAAAGTAAATACCCCAAGAATGTTTTTCTTGCGGATAAATTTCAACATCAACATTATTTGATTTTAAAACATCCCAAAATTTTTCGGTCGGAGCAATATATGAGGCAAATTGTTTACCATCTTTATACTTACCTTGAACTAGTTGATCCTGAACAGTCATGGAAGCAATTTTTTGCTGCTCAACCGCACTCAATAACTTTGTATATGTAAGAAACTCTGTTTCTCGGTTAGTACTGTTATACCAAAACAGGTATAACATCCCAATTCCAATAAAAAACAAAAGAATCCAAATTGCATTTGGACCACGATTTGAAAAGCCTCCACCGCCTAGATTTTTTTTCATATCTATTACACCTTAAATAATTAATTTTTGTTAAGATTTAAGCTTTTATGAGCTTAACAATACTTAAAACGATTTTTTATATAGTTTAGGCTATACAACTTCAAAAATACTATAAATCTAAAATTTAGAAGCTACACCCCAAAACACGTCAATAATCCTATTTTAATAAATAAAACAAAAGAATTCCAGATTTTCTTTTGACACTTACGAGAAATAGGTAGCATACTTATGTTATATTAAAAAGTAAGACTCTGCCAAAGACTATAACCTGCGTATTTTTAAAAGTTATAAAATATAAAAACACAGCCAGATTTATCGACAATTTGAAATATTATAATTTAATGGTTAATAATATGGGGATTAAGGATTATGAAAAACACAAATTTCAACTCAACAAGTTTTAACTCGAAGAGTTTTAACTCGAGGGGTCCAGTTTTAAAATTTGTTCTTGGGCGCAATATTTGGGTTGCAATCCTAGGCATAGCAAGCTTTATCTTAACTAACACCAACTTATTTGCCCAACAAACATTTGATCAAATTACTGTAAACAAAAATGTCCCTCTCGACCCTAACCCTTCATCTCAACTTATGCTTGAATTAAGACCTGTAAACAAGTCTTATCAAACAATTGAACGCGAAATTGCAATGCTCAAACAATTAACCCCCATTAATTCTAACGAAATTAGTCTTGATGATAATAAACTTAACAACCCAACTCTCTACAAAATAATTAAAGAAATGGTTGAAAAATTTGTACTAAAAGCAAAAATAGAAATGCCAAAGCTCGTTTTATATGTGGGCAATGACAACGCAACTTATAATGCAAGCGCTAATACCGCAACAATAACCCATACCAAAACCTCACGCAAAACTTATAAACGTCAAATTGAAACTACTGTTTCTGAAACGGTTGAGCAAAAGCACAAGCTTGTGCTTGGCGAAGGTCTAATAAAACTTTTATTGTGGAAAAACTATGGAAATAAGCTTTTGGCCGCAATTATTGGGCATGAGATGGGCCACATGTGCGATACGAACAAACAAGAATCAAAAAAATGTGAGTTTTTTGCAGATTCAAAAGCAGTAGAATTTCTTGGCAAAGCCGATGCCAATAACTTAACTCAGGCAATTGACATGATTACCCTGGCAAGTCACATGTATAACATTTTGACGGGTAATGCAGACTTTTTAAGATTAAATCTTGGTGACGTACATCAAATTATTAAAATTATCGTGAATTCTATGGTAAACCAGATGCCTGAACTGGGAGATTTGGGAGTATGCTCAACCCACAAAAAATTTGGATATGTCGTCAATAAAATCTTTCAGGACGCCCTTAAATATTCCCTGGATCCCAAAATTGGCATGACCGAAAAAGAGTTCCTTCTTATTTATGAAAAAATGCACAAGGCCTGTTCGAATTTGTCTGAATATATGGGAGAGGAAGAGGAACAAGAAATAAGCCAAAAGTATGAGTTTATCGAGAATTATACCAACCAAATTTACAATCACATAACTCATCCAACACCACTTGAACGTAGTACGAACATTGAACAGTGCATTGCAAGGCTCGCCTGAAAAGGACTTGTCTGAAAGCAAAATTTGCGTAAAATAGTATATCTAAACTGTCTTAACTAATTTTTTTTAAAATAAAGCAAAACCATTTTGGTAAAATTATGCTAATTGATGATTTAAGAGAAACTTTAAAAAACATCGAACCGGATATTAATACAATTAAATCCTACTGGATACAATCCAAAATTGAAGACAGATTTAAAGAACTTGATGAAAAAATCAGTGAAGAAAATTTTTGGCAAAATCCGGACAAAGAAAAAATATTAGAAGAACATCGCAAACTAAAACCTCTTATCGAAGGTTATGAAGAAATTTTTAAAAATTACCAAGAAAATATTGAACTTATTGAAATGTTCAGCGACAACGAAGAACAGTTATTAAGTATAAAAGATGAAATCTTTCCACTCTGCCGTAAAGTTGCAAACTTTAAAATTGAACTTTTACTAAATAATCCTGAAGATGCACGTTCCTGCTATTTGAGTATAAACGCTGGTGCCGGCGGAACCGAATCTCAAGACTGGACATACATGCTTTTACGTATGTACCTACGTTTTTGCGAACGTGAAGGCTTTAAAGTTGAAACGCTTGATTCACAATCCGGAGAAGAGGCCGGCATAAAGTCATGTACCCTCTATATCAAAGGTAAAAATGCATATGGTTTTTTAAAGGCCGAAGCCGGAGTACATAGGCTAGTTAGAATTTCACCATTTGATGCAAACAAACGTCGCCATACCTCATTTGCCGCTGTTAATGTAACGCCTGAGGTTGAAGATGCAGCAATTGAAATTAATGATGACGACTTAAGAGTTGATACCTACCGTTCAGGTGGAGCCGGCGGTCAGCATGTAAATAAAACAGAATCTGCAATCAGAATTACCCACATCCCTTCCGGAATAGTTGTGCAATGCCAAATTGAACGATCACAAATACAAAATAGGCAAACGGCAATGAAGATGTTGCGTGCAAAATTAGTAGAAAAACAGGAAGAAGAAAAACGAGCAAAAGCAGATAGTGTTGAAAAGAAAAAAATTGAATGGGGTTCTCAAATCAGGTCTTATGTTCTTCATCCATACAAAATGGTTAAAGATCATCGAACTGATTTAGAGTCACCTCAGCCTGAAAAAGTTTTAGATGGGGAAATAATGCCATTTATACAAAAATATCTGTTAGCGTTATCACAAGCATGAATGATTTAAGTATGAAAACTTTTTTTGATTCATGTATACAAAAAGCAAGCAGCTTAATCGAATCTGCTTCCATCGAAGGGCACGGCAGGATGATCCTTCGATACAATTTGCTACGCAAATCACTCAGGATGAGCGGGGTAAATAAGCCCGCTCGTGGTGAGTGCGCACCCCATGCGCGTATCGAACCATCACCAGAATGGTGGCGGGCCAAAACGCAAAAAAGAAAGATTTCTGATACTACCACCATCATCGTGGGCCTTTCCGGCGGCCCTGATTCAGTATTTTTGCTACACGTACTAAACCACCTACAAAAACAAAATCAACAAATCAAAATTATTGCAACGCATCTTGATCATCAGTGGCGAGCTGAGTCTTGGCGTGATGTAGAATTTTGTTCAAACTTATGTAAAAGTTTGGGAATCGAATTTATTGCGCGCAAAGCCAACAAACTCAATCTAGACATCAAATTTAATGGGTCTAAAGAAGAAATCGGCCGGAAAATGCGCCGTACTTTATTTAAACAAATTTTAAAAGAAAAGAATGCAGATTTTATTGCACTTGCACATCATTTGCAAGACCAACAGGAAACATTCTTTATTCGATTATTACGCGGAGCAAGCCTGAGCGGACTATGCTGCATGAAAGAGATTGATGGGAATTATATCAGACCCCTGCTTGGAATAAATAAAAAAGATATTCTTGAATATCTAGATGCAAGTAGAAATCGCGAAGCGAGATCAAACCAAATTAAATATTTAATTGACCCTACAAACGTCAGTCCTGATTATCTTCGTAACAGAATTAGATCTAATGTTATTCCCGCCCTTGAGCAATGCGATGAGCGATTTAATAAAAAATTTCAAAGCACACTTGAACAGTTAAATCTCGAAGATGACTTTTTAAAAACACTTGCAACACAAGCATTTAACGATATCTTCGAACAACCAAAAAATTTAAACACTGATCTAACAAACTCAAATCACTGGCTTGGTGATTTGAAAAAATTCAAACTTTTACATCCGGTTCTTGCAAGACGAGTTATATTACACTGGTTAATTCAAGAAAAATTAGCATTTAATCTAAGCACGAATTATCTCGATGAAATAATCAAATTCTTAATTTCGCCACGTGGTGGAACCCACCTTGTTGGCCAAAAATGGAAAATTTACAAAAAAGCAAACTCTTTCGGAATAAGTTTGTTTGAAATAAAATCCTAAATTAACGCGAGTTCGAGAATTAAATATTGCTTTATGAATGCCACTATAACGTCGCCCCGGCGTAGGCCGGGGTCCAGATGCAACTTCAAATTTTTCGCTTATTATTGAAACACTAATCTATGCGAATCACAATTACAATCAAATTAAATACTCTAAAACTATTTTATTTCTGTACTAGAAAATGGATCCCGGCCTACGCCGGGAAGACGAAGTGGAATAGCGTTTAGTATTATTACACTTCGTAAAATTAATCATTACTATTATCGAACTGGCGTTAAATTAATTTAATTTCCAAAGATTTTGATTTACTAAATCCAAACTACTTTGTCATAATAAGGCAGAGATTTGAGTTTGTATTTTGCTGATTTCACTGTGAGTTAAATAAGAAGAGTTGTAATGGAACCACAGAGATATAAAAAAACCAAAATATTATTTTTATTACTTTTGATTTCGCTGTTATTGCATTTAATCATGTCATTCTTTTTTTTAGAATTTGGATTTCGAAAACGTTTCACATCATTTGTAACAGCACTCTCTAACTCCATAACTAGTCTTTCTTCAAAAGACAAGCAGATAATTGAACAAAAGCGGGAACACAAACATGAAGCTTTACAAAAAATATTCGAAGCTGCACGTAAAAATAAAAAACCTATTAATTTCGTAAAACCATCAGACAGTCGTCCTGCAAAAATGGTTGCGCCAAAATCAAATTTTGGGTGGGTTATGTTTGATGACAACTATGAGAAGCCTAAAAAACTTGGAATTCCAACGACTAAGACCGGCGACGTAATGGAAGTTAAGTTATCAAACGCAACGGAAACAAAACCCAAAAAACTAGAACCCAAAGTTGAACAGCCACAAGGTGAACATGATATCAAGCCAGATGGCACAGTCAAAAAACAAAAATCAGCTGAAATAAAACAAAAAATAAACCCTAAGCAGTTAACAGCTAAAAACAAAATTAATTTAGAACCAACAAAAGAAGTTAAAAGATCTGCTGACACAGTGATCGTTGATGAAAATATAAGAAAAGACTTAACCACCGCAGACAAACAAATTCTTGTAACAAAAAAACAAATCGAACCAGAAGAACAAGTCAACACACAAGAGCAAGTCATTCAAATAGACGATAGAATTAAAAAAATTCGAGAGATGCAAGAGGCAGTAGCTGAATTCCAAAAAGGGCCAAAAACCAAGGAACAAGAACGAGAGGGCCTTTTGGGTAGCATTTTAAAAAAGGATAAAAAAACGGCATCTTCAATAAATGAACAAGAAAAAGCCACTGATTTTGCCTGGGGTGCATCAAGCTTAAAACCAAAACAATCCAAAAATATAATTGCTCTGACTAAAGGATACATTGAGAAAACAAGTGGCGAAAATGGAACAGATTTAATTGATAGAGATGGAGATCCAAATAAAATTCCCAGTTTTGAAGAGATGAAATATGTCTCCTATGAAGCAAAATTAAACTGGTGTTGTCAGGCAACATGGAAACAAAACAGTAGCTTTTATAATCTTCCCATAGCACAAAGGGACTATCAAGCCGTAATCGAATTTTCAATTGATGAAAAAGGAAATCTTGTAAATTCAGAAATTCTTGAATCATCCGGATGTAAGGAGGTTGATTCGGCAATAGTTAAAAACCTTAAGGCCACAGCACCATTCCCTCCTTTACCCAAGCATTTTGGCAAAGATATTTATACTACCGGCCGAGTTATTACTGTGAGCATAAATAGAATGCTTTTCTAACGTTTCTCTAAAATTATTACCCTCTGCACAAGCTCTCTTGATACAACTCTGTAAAAAATTTTACCAACATTCATTTGACTTTACCTTGACGCAGCACTTGAAGCTTGTAATAATACTTAGTAATCGAATTTTAAAAAAATAATTTGCAGATACTGCGTTGGCATAACTGTGAATTAAAAAAACCATAAATTATCGATTAAAAACGGATAAAGAGAGAGTAAAGAAAATGAAGAATAACAATAATATTCTATTCATTGGTATTTTAGTGCTCATTTCAAATTCTAAAATTTTTGCAGGCAATTTGGTCGGCACCAGCGGACTAAATTACACGACAGCGCACAACGTTTTCAGAAGTGGCCAAAGCGCTACCGGTTTTGTTCGAATGACAAATGGCTTTACAGTTGCAACCCCCGAATTCGGCCTCGGATCTTCACACGGATCAATCGCCTATTTAGATACATGTCTTTCTGTCTCCGGAGGAATTGATTTAAGAACGACAAACACTATCTATTTACGTGCAGATCTCACACTTGACAACGGAGTAACATTCTCATCAGGGGGAAGTATTTATGGGAATGATCGCGCGTTAATCCTAAATGGAAATTTAACAATTCCTGCCAACAGCTCTTTGCACATCGGTGGAAAAATTATTATTGAAGGAAATGGAAATACCTTAACGCTTGGCAATAATTCGCAACTATTCATAGATGCAGATGCAACATTAACATTGCGTAATATCATTATCAAAAATACTAAAAACTATTTATATGACGCGCCAATCAAATTTGCAACAAGCGGAAGCCAACTCGCCCTTGATAATACTATTTTAAATTTTGTAAATGATTTTTACTTTGACCGCGGCAGCATATTTTTTCATAACGATGTCATATTCACCGGAACATGCGCTTTTATTTACAAATCTTGTCAGCCAAGTTTTATAACAAACGGCACAACTTTGAATTTTGATGTAAATACTATTTTTGATTTCAGCCCCCCTACAACAGGTAGTCCACAGTTTTTGGCAAAAGATTTATTAGTTATGCAGGATGCAACATCTCAACTTTACCTTAACTGCTCTACGCTCAAAACAACAATGACCGGTTTACGTTTAACCAAAGGAGAAGTTTTGTTTGATAACAGCATAACAATAACAACAGCTGCTTCCTTAAGAGTCTCCGGCACAACAAGTACTGTTATTAAACAAGCATTTGGAACAGAAGTAAGGCATGTTGCATGGAGCCAGGATGGAAGATTTTTAATTGTTTCAGGAAACAACTCTACTCAAGATATTAGTATTTACAGATTTAATGGAACAAGTTTGACGTACCAAAATGGAATAGATTATACCACTCAGGGGTACTGTACATCATTATCATATGATGGGAAATTTTTGGCAACGGGAGGAAACGACACAAGCACTGATCTAAAAATCTATAATTTTCCATGCTCACTAGGCAGCTTAATCACAAGTCTGGGTTATACAACAAGCTACCCACTGACGATAGCATGGCATCCAAACGGAAAATACCTGTTGGTTGGAGGAAATGAATTCGCAACAAGTGTTGATTTAATCCTTTACAAATTTAATGGAAGAATTTTGTTACAAGTCGATAGTGAAAACTTTGCAACAGGCCCAGATTGCATCGATTGGCACCCAAGTGGCAATTTTGTAGCCGTTGGGCCACAATCTTCAACAAGAGATCTAACCATTTTCTCTTTTGATGAAGTAAATTACTTGGTTGAAAAAACTAGAATGGACTTAGGCGCTGTTGCAACCTCTGGTGTAAAATGGCGACCGGACGGTAATTTTATTGCCATTACAACAAATAATGCAACACGTGGAATAGTTGTATATTCATTTACCGGTTCAACGCTCTTTGAAGTTGCTTATACAAGTTACGGTACAGGAGCCCAATCGTTATCTTGGAGTCCTGATGGAAGATATTTGGCTGTAGCAGGAACGAATGTTGGAGCAGCCTTAACAATTTATGAATTTACCGGAACAAATCTAAATGTATTAAAACAAATTCCATTTTGTGCAACAGCTTACGCTGTTGCATGGCATCCAAATGGAAGATACATTGCGGTAGGGGGCATTACACCAAGTACAGGTAATGAAGAGTTAGAAGTTTTTGAAGTAGCATTTGGATCAGAATTATTCAACCAGGCTGTTTCCAATTCATTAATTTTTGGCAATTCGTCCTTAGGCTCAATTTACGATTTAAATGTAAGAGCACTTGCAGGAGCAAATATTGAGTATGACGGAATTTTAAATTATGATTGTGTAGCTTAAAAAATTTGGAGGAGTAATGAAAGAAGTTAAAAAACTAAAATTTGTACAAATTTTAATATTTGCTACATTATTTTTTTCAAACTTATCTGCAGGTAGCTTGGGCGGATCGCCAGGTTTTTTTGCTTATAAACCTCAACATAACGTTTTTTACAATCGCCAAAGCGCAATAGGCTGCGTACGAATGGACAACGGATTTACAGTCACAGTTGCAAAACTTGGAGCAGAATCTAAAATTGCATCCAGTGTAATTATGGACTCTTGTGTTTCTGTCTCCGGCGCAATCGATTTACGAGATACCAACACAATCATATTATTATCAGATCTTATTCTCGATCACGGCGTTACACTCTCCTCCGGTGGCGAAATCCACGGTTACGATAGAACTGTAATAATGAATGGAGACTTAACAATTCCTGCAAATAAAATACTTCACATATCCGGAAGAATTATACTTGATGGGAATGGAAATACTTTAAATTTTGCAGATCGAGGACAACTTTTTGTAGATACCGGCGCAACTTTAACATTAAGAAATCTCACCATAAAAAATACAAATAATTATCCGGGGAATCCTTGTATCAAATGCGTAACAACCAGCAGTAATTTGGCTCTTGATAATGTAGAATTTTCGCCTACAAACGATTTTTACTTCGACCAAGGATATCTATTTATACACAATGACGTATCGTTCACTGGAACCTGCACATTTATTTATCGCTCTCCCATGCCAACCCACATAACATCAGGCGCTTGTTTGTACTTTGCTCCCGGAACCACAGTTGATTTCAAAACTGCTACCACGGGAACACCAGGACAATTGGGAAAAAATTTGTTTATCCTAGACGATACAAGTTCAAAACTTTGGCTTGATGGAGCAACTTTAAACTCTACATTTACAGGAATATGTCTAACCAAAGGTCAACTTATACTTGATAATAAAGTTACTTTAAGCAACAGCGATATATTAAATTTAACATCGGCAACTTTGACAGTATCAGATTATGCAGGAGGAATTAATACAGTTGAATGGACTCCTGATGGGAGATATTTTATTCTTGCAACCAATTGGACAGCTGCAAATGTTTTGGTTTATAAGTATACAGGCGAATCAATAATAAAAGTTGCACAAGCAATGTTACCCAGTGCAAATTCAATAAGAAGAGCCGATTTAAGCTCTGATGGCAAATATTTTGCGGTAACACAAGATACTACAGGTATAACCGTTTATTCGTGGAACGGCTCACAGTTAAAACAACTTACAAACGCATCAGGTGGTGGCTTTAATTTGAATTTAAACTGGAGTCCGGATGGAAAATATTTAGCAGTAACAAGGTCTAATCGATTAGAAGTATATTCATTTAATGGAATAACTTTAAACTTGGTAGCCAATACTGCAACCTGGAGTACATACGGTTGGGGCGTAGCTTGGAACCCTAACGGAAAACATATTGTGGTCGGAAGAAACGATAACAAATCCGTCGAAATATTTTTATTCACTGGAACAACACTGACATCTGTTGCCTCAAAAATTCCTGATTTTACCGGATATTCTACAAATAACATCAGGTGGAGTTCCGACGGCAGATATTTTGCATCAGTAACCGGTGACGGATATGCATGCGTTTGGGGATGGAATGGCGGATCAAGCGTTCATAATATTTGGCATGGTACCGGAGGCAGCATATATACTGAAGCCCAATGGTCGCCGGATGGCAGATACATTGGTTATGCAAATGGATACGGCGTTTTGTACGTATTTGCTTGGGATGCTGCAAATCCATTAAATTGGGCAAATAGGGTTTTTGTGCTTAATATACCAACAAGCGTTACCAGCGTTTCGTGGCATCCAGACGGAACATGCTTATTAACAACGGGTGGTACTTTAGTTCGCGTTTACAAATTAAATTACCAAACAGCAACGACTTTGCCCGTTCCCTCCAACTCCATTGTTTTTGGCAACTCAGCGTTAGGCTCAACTTATGATTTAAATATACAAGGACTTGCTGGAACGTATTTAAACATAGATGGGATAGTTAAATACGATAATTTAAGTTAACCCAGGCTTCGTTCTTGAAGAACTTCGCCGGGCACGACCCGTCTACGCCAAATCTTCCACCGTCGCCCTACGTAAATATGACGGACCCAACCGACGCATAAAGCTACGGCGGACAGGCAAGATGGTGAACAGCCCCAGCTACTCACGGGCAGGCAAGACGTACGCCAAGCCAAAGAAGAAAATACATAAAACTATTGCTTAAAATAAGATTTTTTGAAAAATTATAACTTAAAAAGTTTGAGAGTGAGTATGAAGAATATTTGTAAAAATGTTTTTGTTGTTTATTTTTTAATCTTAAATTTTTCAAATACTGTTAAATGCGGTACGTTACTTGGCCGCGCAAATACAAATTACACAACAACTCATAATATTTTTAGAAGTGGACAAAGTGCAATTGGAGTTGTACGAATGAACAACGGTTTCACAGTTGCAACTCCTGCATCTGGAGTCGGATCCACTCATGGATCAATTGCGTTTATGGATACGTGCATCTCTGTTTCCGGAGCAATTGATCTTCGTACTACAAACACAATTTTTCTTCTGGAAGACTTAACACTTGATAACAGCGTAACATTTTCACCGAGTGGCGGAAGCATATATGGATATGATCGAGCCTTAATTTTAAACGGTAATCTAAACATCCCAAACGACAGCACGCTTCACATAGGCGGAAGAATTATTATTGACGGAAATGGAAACACCATTACCTTTGGTAACAACTCAAAATTTTTAGTTGACGCCAATGCAACATTAACATTAAAAAATTTAGTTTTAAAAAGCACACAAAATCAACCAGGCAATCCATGCTTGCAATGCTCAACATTCGGCAGTAACATTTGTTTGCAAGATGTCGTTTTAAATTTAGCAGATAATTTTTATTTCAATCGTGGACAACTTTTTATTCATAATGATGTTTCAATAACAGGAACCTCCGCACTTGTTTATTGTTCACCAAAGCCAGTGATTATCGATTCGGCAAGCACCTTATATTTTGACACAGGTACAACATTTTCAATCGCCCCGGTAACTTTTACAGATTGCCCATATTCATCAATACCAACTACCACCACAAATAATTTTGTCTTCATGAAAAATAAAACATCACAAATATATTTAAATGGATGTGATTTGTGCATTACGTTAACCGGTTGCAGATTTAGAACCGGCACCATGATTTTGGATAACAAAGTATCTTTTCACAGTAACTATACCCTAACCATTGCAGAAATTCCTGCAACACAAGCTGGCTCAACAGTAGTTCTTAGCAATAACCCACGTTATGTTTCGTGGTCACCGGATGGAAAAACTCTTGCACTTGTTGAACAAACAAGCAATAATCTAAAACTTTATTCATTTGATGGAGTTAATACCCCATCACTTCTGGTAACCCAAGCAACAACTTCCGGAGCAAGCGGAGTCTCATGGACTCCTGATGGTAAATTTCTTGCTGTTGCAAGCACCGGCGGAACCGTCCAAGTGTTCAAGTTTACCAAACCCAATAGCATATCAGCTCTCGGATCTGCAACTCTTGCAACTGCTCACAATGTAACCTGGTCCCCTGATGGTCGATTCATTGCTGCCAGCAATTGGGCTGCTTCAGGTCTTTTGAATGTATGGAGATTCAATAGCGTAAACCTAATACAAATGGCATCTGTTGCAACAGGAAGCATCATATCAGGAATTTCATGGTCTCCTGACGGTAAATTTATTGTAGTGCCTAATTACACTATCAATACATTACAAGTTTATAAATTTTATGAATCTGGCTCTCTTTCCAAAATTGGTTCCGACGCACCTATTACCTTACCAGTTGGATCTAAATGGTCTCCAGATGGACGGTTTATTGCTGTCGGAGGAGATACGGTGGCAACCGATAGTATAAAAATATTTTCATTTGACGGAGTTAGCACACCAAGACTTGTAAGCACTGTTTCCATGGCAAGCAAATCAATTTTTGGACTTTCATGGGCTCCAAATGGAAAATTTTTAGCAGTGGGAGCTTTTAATTTGGCATGCATACAGATATATGCATTCAATGGATCCGATACACTTACACTCATGGGAACCATTCCAACCTCTAAGGTTAATATACCATCTATTGACTGGTCACCTGATGGAAATTTTATCGCAGGTGTATCATACCAAAGCCCAGGAGATCTACAAATTTTCAGAGTAAATTACATTGTAGATAGAACTACCCAAGCCTGCTCAAACTCTATTGTTTTTGGCAACTCGGCTTTAGGCCAAAATTACGATTTAAATGTAAAAGTTCTTGCAGATGCAAATGTTAATGTGGATGGAATACTAAATTATGACAATGTAAGTTAATCCAGCCGTCGCGCTTGAAACGCTATTGCGGACAGGCCCGTCTACGCTAAGGCTACGTCGGGCAGGCAAGGGATCGGACAAGCGCTCTGATAAGAAAGAAAGAGAGAAAAAATGAAAATCGGACAAAAAAAAATAGCTCTGTTTTTTTTAACTGGCTTAATATTTTTCACAAAAAATATATTTTGCACGCTTTCGTTCAGCAATAAAACGGCTATTATCAATCTTCAAGATTCCAATTCTGATTTTGTCATTGGACCATCATCTCTGAACCTGGACGCATCTTTTAAAAACGGTTTTAATATTCCAGCCGGACAAACAATTGTTTTAAATACCAAAGTTCCAGTATCCGGACTACTCGATCTTTCAGGAACCTTAAGCTTGGGTAGTGATATTTATCTTGATACAGGCTTAACTTATTCAGGAATTGGTCGAATTGCGGGCAACGGCTATGCCCTACATCTCGGCGGAAATTTAACAATTCCAAATTCAAATTTTTTTCATATCGAATCAGACACAATAATCGAGGGCCATGGCAATTCTATAAATATTTCTGATAACGCTGAAATTCTTGTTGACGACAGCGTAACTTTGACGCTCAGAAATATTGTTGTTAATAACTCAAAAAATGGCGTCGGAAACCCTGCTATAAAGCTTACCTCAAACAGAAGTAAACTTGCACTTGATAACACAGTTTTAAATATGGCAAATGATTTTTATATTGATCGCGGACAAATTTTTGTTCACAACGACGTCAGTTTTTCCGGAACTAATGCATTTGTTTATCAATCGCCAATGCCAAGTTTTATAACATCCAAATCAACTTTAAATTTTGATACTGGAACAACATTCTCAATCGCACCGGCCACATTTACAGATTGTCCATACACAATTTTCCCAACAACTACTACAAATTATTTTATAAAAATGGCAGATCAAACATCAGACCTTTATTTAAACGGATGCAGTTTATACACAACTTTAACCGGAATAAGATTAACAAAAGGATCTTTATTTTTTGATAATAAAGTTAATATTAATACCAAAGCCACCAATTCTGTCTCATCTACCCCATTTACGTTGGTTACATCTTCTGCTACAGCTGGGTCAAACGTATGCACAGCAGCATGGTCTCCTGATGGAAAATATATTTTGGCAATAACTTACAACAGCAGCAAATTTCAAATTTTTTATTTCGACGGTTCAAACTTAATTGATAAGACAGGGGGCGGGATTTCGGTAACAGGTCCTGTTTTCGGATCATGGTCCTCTGATGGCAAGTATGTTACATTTGGAACAACTAATGGATCCAATGCACAAATTTATTCGGTTAGAAATGGGGTTCCTACTTTGGTAAGCTCATTTACAGCTGCATATGCTCATCCAACTTCTGCCAAATGGTTGTCGGATGGTAAATATATCGCGTTAGCATGCCAATCTGGAACTGGCGTACAAGTTTTATCATTTAACGGTGTTAGTGTTACATCAGTAGCAAATATGTCATCATCAACAAATTCTTATAGCCTAAATTGGTCACCTGATGGAAGGTTTTTTGCTGTTGGAAGTTCTGGCGGTACGACAACTTTACAAGTTTATTCATTTACGCCCCCTTCAACATTATCACAAGTCAGCTCAATAAGCTTAGGTAGTAATGTATACTCAGTACAATGGTCACCTGATGGCAGATTTATTGCTTTAACCAGACTCGACACGGATAACTTAATTCAAATATATTCATTTAAAGGAAGAGGGGCTCCTTTACTTGTCGGATCAACAAGTACCGGAGCTTCCAGCAATCCTCTTGGAGTCTCTTGGACGTCTGACGGAAGATACCTAGTTGTTTGTTGTGGGGCTGCAACAAACACTCTTCAAATGTACTCTTTTACAGGAAATGGAAATCCTACTCTTGTAGGACAACTTTCATTAGCCGCAGGAGGCATCGGTCTCAATGTGTCACAAGATGGGAAGTACGTTTGTGTCGGTGGAGTTGCATCGGCAAATCTATATGTTTATAGCATAAATTATATCAACACAACTGCAACACAAGCTCTCTCAAATTCAATAGTCTTCGGGAATTCAGCTTTGGGCTCAAATTATGATCTGAATGTAAGAGGTTTATCAGGTGCACAAATTGAAATTGATGGTTTAGTAAATTATGATAATGTTAACTAAAAAGATTTCTGCGAGAGGTAGAAATGAAAACTGAAAACAAAAAAATTCTTATTCTTATATTTTTGATATTTACCCAATTTAAAAATTCACTTCCAACGTTATCATTCGATGGCAGCACATCAAATTTTGATAAACAAACCTCAACATCAAGATTCTTTTTTACTCCTTCTTCATTAAATATCTCTTCCGAATTTGAAAATGGTTTTCAAATTCCAGCAGGTAAAACAATTTTATTTGAATCTGCACTTCCAATTTCAGGGCTTTTTGATCTTTCAGGAACTTTAAGTTTGGGCAGCGATTTATATCTTGATTCCAATCTCACATACTCAGGAATAGGACAAATCGCTGGTAATGGTTACGCCATACATCTTGGTGGAAATTTAACAATACCAACTTCAAATTTTTTCCACATCGGATCAGATACAATAATCGAAGGTCATGGAAATTCTATAAATCTTTTTGACAACGCTGAAATTCTTATTGATGATAACGTAACGTTAACACTCAGAAATATTGTTATTAACAGCTCAAAAAATGGCGTCGGAAATCCTGCTATAAAACTCACATCAAACAGAAGTAAACTTGCACTTGATAACACAGTTTTAAGTATGGCAAACGATTTCTATGTCAATCGCGGACAGCTTTTTATCCACAACGACGTCAGTTTTTCCGGAACCAATTCACTTGTTTATCAGTCACCAATGCCAAGCTTTATAACATCCAAATCTACTTTAAATTTTGATTTGGGAACAACTTTTTCCGTTTGCCCAGCAACTTTTACAGATTGCCCATATTCTACTTTTCCAACTACTACAACAAACAATTTTATTCTTATGAAGGATCAAACATCACAACTTTATTTAAATGGATGTAGTTTATTGACAACTTTAACAGGATGCAGATTTACCACTGGATCTTTACTTTTTGATAATAAAGTATCACTCAATAGTAGAGCTTCATTTGATCTGGCATCCACGACAACTACTCCAATTACATTTATCACTAGCCAAAGCACAGAAGCTAACGCACATGCTATAGCCTGGTCACCTGATGGACGCTTTGTTGCTGTAACTAGTGCATCAAATCTACAAGTGTACAGTTTTAATGGTTTAACATTTACTCAAGTTGGTAGCACAGTATCTTCAGAAATAAACCAGGGACGTACAGTAACATGGTCTCCTGATGGTAGATTCATCGCTTTTGTTAATAGCGGAAATAACACCAGTAATGTTGTTGCAGTATACAGTTTTAATAAAACCAGCACCCCAACACTGTTCAGTATGGGAAATTCAGCTGTAAGTGGAAGCGGCCCATATTGGTGCTCTTGGTCCCCTGATGGAAGGTATATTGCGGTTGTTTATTACCAAAGCAACAAACTTGAAATATTTTCTACCGGTACCAGCAATCTCACTTCCATTGGAAACACATCTACCGGAACAACTCCCATTTCAATATCATGGTCACCTGATGGAAAATATCTTGCTGTTCTTAACAATGGTAGTACCACTTTACAAATTTTTAATGTTAGTACAGTAACAGCACCTTCCGCGGTAGGAAGTACCTCAATATCTTCAAGTCCATGGGCTTTAGCATGGTCACCTGATGAACGTTTTATCGCAGTTGCTCACAACTCTTCGCCAGGGTCTCTAGATATATACAGATTCTTTGGCAGTCGAAACCCCTACCCAGTTAAAGTTGGTAGTTCCATAACTACAGGAAACACTGCATCATCGGTTACATGGTCACCTTCCGGGAATTTTTTTGCTGTTACTTGTTATGGCGTTAACAGTTTAGGTATATACAAATTTGATGGGGCAACAACCCCAACACAGATAGATAGTAACATCTCTACAGCAAATAACCCAAACTGGGTTTCGTGGACTCCTGATGGACTTTATATTGCTATTGCCAATGAAATTGCTTCCGGTAAAATTCAAGTCTTTAGAGTAAATCAAATTGTTGATTATTCGACCCAATCGCTTTCCAATTCAATTGTTTTTGGTAATTCAGCATTGAGTTCAAGTTATGATTTAAATGTAAGATGTTTGTCAGGTGCTCAAGTCGAAATTGATGGATTAGTAAATTATGACAATGTTAGTTAATTTAAAATAAAAAAACAAAGAGAGTAGTAAGATGAAAAAATTTAAAAAAATAATAACTGTTTTTTACACCGGTTTATTTTTACTATTCATTAACTTAAAATCAGACATTATTTTTGATAATTTAACATCAACATTTCACGCACAAAATTCTAACTCACAAATATATTTTAACTATTCGGCAACAACATCTCTTTCATCAAATTTTAAAAATGGATTTAAAATTCCTGCCGGTAAAACAATATTATTTAATACAACGCTTCCGGTATCAGGACTACTTGATCTTTCAGGAACTTTAAGTTTGTATAGTGATCTTTATCTTGATACTGGCTTAATATATTCAGGGATTGGACGAATTTCTGGCAATAGTCATGCTGTGCATCTTGGCGGAAAGTTCACAATTCCAAATTCAAACTTCATACACATCGGCTCAGATACAATTATCGAAGGACATGGCAATGCGATAAATCTTTCCGACAATGCTGAAATTCTTATTGATGATAATGTAACTTTGACGCTCAGAAATATTGTTATTAACAACTCAAAAAACGGTGTTGGCAACCCTGCAATCAAGCTTACATCAAACAGAAGTAAACTTGCACTTGATAACGCGGTTTTAAATATGGCAAATGATTTTTATGTCGATCGTGGCCAACTTTTTATTCATAATGACGTCAGCTTTTCCGGAACAAATGCCCTTGTTTATCGCTCAACAGTACCTAGTTATATAACTTCTAAATCAACGCTAAATTTTGATATTAACTCTATTTTTGATTTTAGACCTTCAACAACCGGCATGCCTAGTTTATTGGCAAAAGATCTATTGTTTATGCAAGATGCAACCTCCCAACTTTATCTTAATGGTTCTACACTCAAAACAACCATGACCGGAATGCGTCTGACCAAGGGCCAAATTATTTTTGATAACAGAGTATCTTTCACTAGCGCTGCTCAACTACAATTAAAAGGCATGGGCAGCTGGATTTACGTAAATAATGGTTTTTCTGTATATTCGCTAAAATTTAGTCCTGATGGACGATATATTGCCGCTGGCTATGATTATTCAACATCCGGATATGACATTTATATTTATGACTTATCTTTAAATTCTATAGCATTTGCAAATTACGGAGCTCAAATAACGTCAATTGATTGGAGCCCTGATGGGCGATATCTTGCTGTCGGTGGATTTCCAGCAAGTGGATATGAACTTAAAATTTACAGTTTTGACGGCTCATCTTTAACACTCATAATCTCGAAAGATTTGGGTTCTGATGTAAATGTTCGCACACGTTCGGTAAATTGGAGTCCTGATGGCAAATATCTCTCAGTTGGTGGAGTATATATGAACTCAGGCAAAGAAGTTGAAATTTATCGTTTCAACGGATCTTCTTTAACGCTCGTAGCATCACAGGATAGTCAGACGGGGGCAAACCCAATAATGTCTACAAGCTGGAGTCCCGATAGTCGATATATTGCTACCGGTGAATATTATTCTGCCGGGGGGACCAAACTTCGAATATATAGTTTCAATGGATCATCTTTATCCCTTGTAGCCGAAACGGGCAGTTTTTATTACATAAGGTCTATAGACTGGAGCCATGATGGCCGATATCTTGCTATTGCATGTATCCCATCATCTGGAGAACTTAACATTTATCATTTTAATGGTTCATCTTTGGCATTGATAACATCACAAGCTTACGGAGACTGGCCATATTCAGTAAACTGGAGCCCTGATAACCGTTATGTTGTCCTTGGTGGCGCAGATCTATATACAGGACACATACAAGTAGAAATTTATAATTTTAATGGCACATCTTTGTCCATTACAACATCTCAAAGATATGGACCTGAAGCAGAAGCATTTGTATATTCCGTTAACTTTAGCCAGGATGGAGAATATTTAGCTGTCGGAGGATCAACACCACTCGATTCCGGACATGGCGAAATTGAAGTTTATACTTTGCAATACGGCTCAGAAACTGATGTCCAATCCATCTCAAACTCATTTGTATTTGGCAACT
>JBAZAX010000002.1:0-84204 GCA_041671765.1 Candidatus Babeliales bacterium
ACGAGTAATAACATTTTCAAAAATAAAAAATCCAATTGAAGGGAAATAAATGAAATTTAAAAAAATACTGCAAGGCGTGCTAGCATCATACATGATAAGCTCTTCAGTTTTTTGCGTTTTTGCACCATCAAATACTTTTCCGCCATATGATCCAAACGTAAGACTTCCAAAATGTCCAAACATGCGAATTCACCTGGGCGCAACGGCAGAATATGGACAAAGTAACAGTGCACGTGATTATACTGGCGATAAGCACAACGTTTTGAATATTTATGACAAATATCAGGATGCTGCAACAATGTTCAAAAATCCTTCTGATAGCATAAAAGAAGCGGTAGCACTTGAGTACAATAATATGTATGCGGCATTTGGTGGACAACTTATAACTGCACCAATATCGTTTGAAGGCGAATATCGCGAACTTGATTTAACATTATTTGGAAAATATACACTTAAAAACTTTATCGATGGCGACTTGGACCTAAGCGTGCATTTGCCCGTAAGATGGCGCAAAATTGAAAACATTCAGTTTAAAGATTTATCTAAAATCGTCTTGCCAATGGTTCCATATTATTATCAACAAAATTATACAAAAAACTTTGATGTATTTAACGCAAAAATGAAGGAATTGGGAAATATTGATTTCAGCGAATGCGATAAATCAGGAATAGGTGATTTAGTCGTAATGCTTGAATGGTTAAGAAGTTTTAAACAGAACAAAGAGGCATTAAAAAATGTCGACATGTTTTTAAGAATTGGATTAAGTTGTCCAACAGCAGAAACAAAAGACATAGACAAAGTTTTCAGCATGTCATTAGGAAATGATGGAGCTTGGGGTATGCCAATAGGATTTGGCCTGGGCCTTGATTTCAGTAATAAAATAAGAGCTGGTGGCGATGTAGAATTTTTTATTTTATTCGATGAGACAAAAGAACGTAGATTGAAAACCGATCCCGATCAAACAGAATTTTTACTTTTAAATAAAGGCAGAGCAACTCTTGACTCAGGACTAACGTGGAAATTCAACATCTTTTTACAGGCATATCGTTTTTACAAGGGTCTTTCGCTTAAATTAGATTATGAATACATCAAACATGATGATGATACTTTATATGAAAAGACAGACACATTTGATAGAACGGTTATCAATACCGCAAATAGCTTGAAAGAATGGAATACACATAATTTGATCTTTCAAGTAAATTTTGACTTCTTTATGTGGCAAAGCGTTTTAACCAGACCTCAATTGAGTTTATTCTACAAATATCCAATTACTGGTAAAAATATTATAAATATGGACACATTCGGCGGACAGCTTGGGTTTAATTTCTAAAAATATATTAAAATCGATCTATTAAGTAGTTCAGATAAATAAAAGGGCTTATGAAACATAAGCCCTTTTATTTATCATCTATGTATACAATATTTTAAAAGCGGAACCATTATTTAGCAGTGGCGAAACGATAATATACAAGAAATTCTACCACTGCATTTGAATGACCATTTTCTTCGGCTAAATGCATAGCCGTTTTGTTATCTAGATTCCTGGCAATAACAAATGCATCTCTAAGGTCTGCAGGGATGGCCTCTATTAATAATTTTGCAATCTTTACATCGCCACTTCGTAAAGCCAAGTGTAATGCCGTATTCCCATACTCATTTATAGCCATAACAAATGCAGGTCTTTGTTGCTCAGGCACCGCCTCTAGCAATATTGATACTACTTCTATATTACTATATATCAGTGATGCCAAGTGCAATGATGTATTACCAAACTCGTTTGCAACAATAACCGTTGACGGATCTGCCAATACCAAAACTTTTATCTCATCTAGACCATAACCTCTTGTGTTTACCTCCATTACTCCATAGTCTCTTATGGCCTGATGCAATTTGGAATAATCAGGCCCTCCCATTCCATAAGCTACCGAGTTTATGCAGCCAAACACCAAAATCGCCAGTATTATTTTTTTTAACATTGCAATGCTCCTATTTTCAAAAATATTAATCCTGCCTGAAATATACGATCCCTAAAATATGCGAGAGTTTAGTTGTAAAATCATATTTTATCAACCCAATTTATCAACCTAAAGCATTATTATTTTATTATAGTAATTTTTATCACAAAAAGTTTGTCCCTGGCTCTTTTTGTGATATGATTATCTCTCGTTAAACAAGTTTTAGGTATTTGGGGACAAAAAAGCAATTCATGCTAAAACGCATCACAATGAAACGCCTATTTATAATAGGTTTTGCATTTTTTACCGTTATCACTGGAATCTGCTTTTTCCTACTCGAGCGTGAGTGGGTTGACCTTTCCATGCTTGAGCTTTACTCAAGCACATCGGCATCAGTCATTCTTGATGATGAAGGCGTAGAATTCGCACGATTTGAATGTGACAGACGCACTCCAATCCCTTTTGAAAAAATACCTACAATTCTAGTTCAAGCATTTATAGCAGCGGAAGATCATGACTTCTTCAATCACCCCGGAATATCTATAAAAAGTATTATCCGGTCATTTTTAATAAACTTATATCATCATCGAATCGTTCAAGGCGCAAGCACTATCACACAACAACTTGCAAGACTCATGTATTTAACGTACGAACGAACTTTTTATCGCAAGTTTCAAGAACTATTTTTAGCATTACAACTTGAGCAACAGTTAAGTAAGCAACAAATTTTTGAACTCTATATTAATAATATTTATTTCGGACGAGGAATTTATGGTGTTGAAGCAGCATGCAAACGATTTTGGAATAAACAACTTAGTGATATAACAATTGACGAAGCCGCAACAATAGCGGCAGTTGCAAACTCTGCAAGAATATACTCACCTCTAAATTCGACAGAAAATTCACGCCGTCGTAGAAATATGATTCTTAGAAGCATGCTAAAACTAGGCTTTATAAGCCAAGATCAATTCGATAAATGCTCAAAAACAAAAGTAAAAATTGTAGATTACATGCCGGGAAGTCCAATAAAACTTTATATTCAGGAATGGGTTAGAGCCTGGGCAGAAAATAAATTTGGCAAAGAAGCACTATACAAAACACACCTCAAAATTAAGACTACCATCAATCCAGAAATGCAAAACATTGCAGAACAAGCTTATGCCCCAGTTATTTATGGCTTACAACAGCAACATGGAAATAAACTAAATGGTGGGGTAATATCGATTGAAGCAAGCACCGGAAAAATTAAAGTTTTGATAGGCGGAATGGATTTTAAAAAATCTCAGTTTAATCGAGCGCTTCAGGCAAAACGGCAAATGGGCTCATCATTTAAACCAATTTTATACGCTTTTGCAATCTACAAGGGATACCAGCTTGATACTACATTTGTCGACGAACCGATCGAAATGACTATGCCCAACGGACAAACATGGACCCCAAAAAATTGGGATGGAAAATTTGATGGTCAAATGACTCTAGCCAAAGCACTCACTGATTCAAAAAATATTGTTGCTGTAAAACTTTATCTCGAAATATACAAACATTTCGATTGGATGCCGTGGATTAGAAAATTTGGAATAACAGCGGACGTCCCACCATACCCATCATCGGCGCTAGGAACGGCAGAGGTAACCCCTGATGAAAACTGTGCCGCTTTTAACGTGTTTGCAAACAATGGAGTTTATGTAAAACCTTATCTTATCGAGTGGGTTAAAAATGAACGTGGGGAAAAAATTTGGGAAAATGAACCTGAAAGCCATAAAGTGCTTGATTCCAAAATTAATTCAGTCATGATTTCAGCACTCAGCCAACGCATGATTTTGAACAAAAATTTTTTAGGCAAGAGCAACTGGTTTGAAGCAGATTCGATTGGTAAAAGCGGCACAACAAATGGCGCCATGTCTACTTGGTTTGTTGGCGCAACTCCTGAACTAACAACTGCCGTTTACATTGGTCGAGATGATAATAAACCAATGGGAGAGTCCGTTTTTGCAAGCAGAACAGCTTTTCCAATCTGGCTTGAAATAAATAAAAGAATCAAGTGCGATAAAAAACATTTCCGGCTCGATCCGACCCTGGAAGAAACCAATATCAACTGGAGAACAGGTGAATATTCAGTTGAACGCCCATATGTTGATCCTGATATTATAAAAATTTTGAAGCATTAGAACGATGAAGCAACTAATCCATGGATCCCAGCCTTCGCTTTGAAATAGCTTCGGCGGGCAGGCCTGGAACAAGTTCAGGATGACAGATCTCTAATCGAAAGCTACTTTTGGCATCCACATCACTTTTAGTAGCATCAATCTGCGTTTTTATAACAAAATATCCACGATCGTCAAAAAACGCAGCAATTTTTGACTGCAAGTCAATTTCAGGAGTAAGCGCAAAAACCAATCCCCCTCGACCGGTTCCGGTAAGTTTTGCACCCAACGCACCAAGTGCGAGAGCTTTATCAACAATTACATCAAGCTCCGGACACGAAACTCCAATCGCTTGTAACAGACTATGATTTTTGTTCATGCACACGCCAAGTTTTTCTAAATTATTACGCTCAAGTGCATCAATACCTAGATTAAAAATACTTTTATATTTATTAAATATTTCTTTGGTTTTATCCGGTTTTTTTTCAATAAAATCACGCACAGCCAACACAACTTGTTTTGTATCTGTTTGCTTGCCACTATCGATAATTACAATCCTAATCGGGTTAGAAATTTGAATTTTTGAATAAGAAAAGGCGGGAGTAAATAGACCCGCTCGTGCCTGTACGTGTATCGAACCACCGCCCAGCGGGCGACGGGCAGCGTTTTGGGAAAATTTTATTACACCCCCAAAAACTGCCGCTGTATTATCAATGCCACTTGGAGTACCATGAACTGCAGATTCTCCAACGAATGCCGCTTGATTTATATTTTCGTCGCTCAAATTAAGTTTAAATTTAGAATTTATTGCACGAGCAAAAGATGTTGCCGCTGCAGCACTTGCGCCAATGCCACCACACGTTACAGGTAATGTACCCGTAAACGTTACAGTAAAATTTTTTTCTTTTATTTCAAAAAAATTCAGAATATTCTCGCACATGCACCTGTATTCAGCTTTTTTGCTGGAAATAAAACCAGGGGATTTCGGCCTGTTGTCAATTAAAACTAAATGGTTATAAGAAGTTTTTTGAAAGTTATCTGGAGAGTTATCTTGAATTTCAGCGTAAGTTTTTAAATTAAGCGATGCGACAAGTGCAGGTAACCCATGCACAACAAAATGCTCACCCAGCAAAATGATTTTTCCATATCCAAAATTATGCGCTTTTTCCAAATTATCTAACTTCATAAAGCAGGCACAAACTTCAAACCATATTCAATAATACCGTTATTGCCATGCGAATAAAATTTTCTGAATGTCGACTGCACGCGCATTCCAATCTTTAAGTCACAAAGACTAACATCTGCAAGCGCAACTGTAATTTGTGGACCTTCGTCAAGCTGCACAATGCCAATACAATAAGTAGGCATATGTTTAAACTCCACACAAGAACTGGTAATATTGGTAAAAGAGATCAATTTACCAAATCCACTAAATTTGAAAGTTTTGAAATCTCTTGATCCACACGAACATAAAAAAGATTTTAAATAATAAGCTTTTTCACAAACGATACATTTTGTTCCCTCAAGAGTATATCTCTTGGGGTACTGCCTCCATCCGGGAATTGAACTTGAACTAAACACTACTTCTCCTTATTTTCGTTCAAAAATATGAACAACAGCCGTGGTTCCAATTCCACCAATATTGTGAGTAAGGCCATATTGAGCATTTTCTACCTGTCGTTGCCCACATCGACCCAAAAGCTGATTTACAACTTCAATCACCTGTGAAATTCCACTTGCCCCAACCGGATGTCCTTTTGCTTTAAGCCCACCGGAAGTGTTAACTGGCAACTCACCAGTAATTTGAGTTTTACCTTGTGCCGTTTCAAACCCAGCGGTACCTTGCTTAAAAAAACCCAGATCTTCAAGCGCTATAATTTCTGCCATACTAAACGCATCGTGAATTTCTGCAACTCTAATATCGCGTTGCGTAATCCCCGCAATTTCAAAAGCTTTTTTACCGGCTATTTTTGTTGCTTTAAAACTTGTTATCTCTTCTCTGCTTGCAAGATCAAGTGTATCTGTCGCTTGAGTACTTGCAATTATATTAACACCGGTTTTGCCATATTTTTTTGCAAAATCATAACTCGAAATTATAACTGCAGCAGCTCCATCGCTAATCGGTGCACAATCAAGTAAACGTAACGGGTCAGCAACAACGGGAGAATTAAAGTAATCGTCTAATGTTATTTTTTTGTTAAATTGAGCCATTGGATTTAATGCTGCATTATTATGATTTTTGATACTGACGGCAGCCAGTTCTTTACTAGTCAACCCATATTTTTGCATATAAAGACGTGTAACCATGGCAAAAAGTCCCGGAAATGTTGCCCCCGCAAAATGCTCTGATTGATAATCTCCGGCCCCCATCAAAGCCGATGTTGCCTGCGAAATTGCAACATCACTCATTTTTTCAACACCAATCACCATTACAACATTTGCAGCACCCGAAAGTATTGCCTGAACTCCACATATAAGGGCAGAGCTCCCGGAGGCGCAAGCATTTTCCACTCTAACACTGGGAACATTTATTCCAAGCTGCTGCGCAACAATCGCACCCAAATGCGCCTGTCCGTTGAATTGTTGAGCAAGCATGTTCCCTACAAAAATCGACTCTATCTGCGCAGGAGCAATTCCTGCGTCATCAAGGGCCATGAATTGTGCTTGCGCAATTAAATCATGCAAACTTTTATCCCACAATTCCGCAAATTTTGTGCATCCGACGCCAAGCACCGAAATTTTCATCTCATGCACACCTTCACTTCATATCCTGATATAATAAATCAATATTTCTTCGATATTCAGAGTATGTTAAATATTTTTTATAACTTAAATGACTTTTTAAATCATATCCTGGACCCACACCACTATTGATAAGCTTTTTTATATTCTGAGTAGTTTTTAAAATAAAAGCATCACAACCACTCCCACTTCCATAACTAACTAACAGTATTTTTTTATCAGGTTGTGCTTGATCAAGAACGGAACACAAACCTAATAAAGAACTTGCACTGTAAGTATTTCCAATATCCTGCACGACAAACCCTGGATTGATTTGTTCTGATTTAAAACCTAAACTTTTTGCAACCATTAGCGGAAGTTTGCCGTTAGGTTGATGAAAAACAACATAATCAAATGCTTCCGGACCACAGGAATGTTTTTCAAAAATTTTTTTCACAATTGTACTGACGTGTTTTAAATATGCCGGCTCCGCGGTAAAACGTCCTGCATGTTCCGGATATTTTTGCATACTGCGACGCCAAAAATCAGGGGTATCTGATGCAATTGAAATTGTATCCTCAATATTTGCAATAATCTTAGAGTCATCTGTGCCAAGAATAAATGCAGCCGCACCGGCACCGGCACTATACTCAAGAATATCGCCAGGAGAGGCTTGAGCTGTATCAGTTCCTATTGCCATTCCGAATTTTGCAAAACCTGATTTTACCAGACCAAGACAAACGCCTAATGCCGCAGTACCTGCCTTGCATGCAAACTCCATATCTGCAGCCATGCAAAAACTATCTGCACCAATAGCTGCACCAACAATTGTTGCCGTTGGTTTTACTGCATATGGAGCACTTTCGCTACCAACGTAAATAGCATTAATTTCTTTAGAATTTAAACCACACTGTAAAAGAGAATTTTTTGCGGCATTAACTGCAAAAGTTACGGAGTCCTCGTCAATACCGGGAACAGATTTTTCTTCAATCAAGAGGCTAGATTTAATTTGATGAAAATTTTGTTGCCAAGCCTTGGCTATCTCTTCAGCCTTTATTCGATAGACCGGAATATAAAAACCATATCCGACAATTCCAACATTCATTATCAACTCTTTTTGTAATCCTGCCTGTCCGCCACGTGTCGGCCATAGCCACCTGGGCGACGGCTGATAGCTCTTCGCGCTCATGGTGAGCCAGTCGAACCACGGCTGGGAACTTGATTCAGGATCAATGGATTAACAAGTTCTTTAGGACACATTTGCGCATACTTGAGAAGTAAGTCTACCACCTTTTATCATCTATTCAACACATAAGTCTCAAGTAATTTTTTCAGTGAAATTTTTTTCCAGATATTTAAACGCCCATTACAACACGGCAGTGCTATGACAGCTCCATCAACAGAAAGTTCTCCTGAAGAAACTCCGGATTCAGGATCTAATTCTTGAATTTTAATATATTGGCCATGTACAAATTTCCATATTTTAGTTCTAGTATTTAAGCCCCCTGCCATTACCAAAGATTTATCATAGGAAATTTTAACAAATTCCGCCCAACTATTTGAGCTAAGCTTTTGCAACAGACTATAGCTGCAATTAGTTGAGTTGAATTGCAATACATTTAATTCTTCGGATGCAACAACAATAATATTTTTATCTTCTGATAGAGCCGCAGTATGAAGAAATCTATCTTCACTTGTAATGGTAGCAGCTAGTGCATAATGTGGTATCTCTAGCATCTCACTTAACTCAATACGATGTGCTATATCTCTTAACTCTAAATCAGTTAATCCGATGCGATCCATTTTCCAGACATAGATACTTGGGGTGTAAATTAACGTGGAACAAAATATAAAAACCTCTTGATCTGCAGAAAATTTTAAATTTTTTGGATATAACTGATGACCATAAAATTCTCTTACCTGATTATATACATTCCCATCAAAATGCCAAAAATTTATTGTACGATCATCACACCCAATAACTATAAGCTTCTGATCCTGCGAAATAGCAACAGATAACACAAATGAGTTACAGGCCAGGCGTTGAAAATAAGTATATTCTGTTCCATTAAATTTCCATATATTTACTGAATCATCATCCATGGATGACGTTATAATTAAATTTTTATCTGAGGAAATTAAAACAGAATCTATTTTGGCTCTCCCCTTCTTAAAAAAGTGCCCCCGCAGTGTTTGAAAATATTGGTAGCTCTCACCGTTCAGCCTCCATATTTTCACGCAAGAATCACCGCCACCGGTGACAATAAGTTCATTATCACTTGAAATACAAACAGATTCAACATAACGATCTGCTTGTATTGTCTGCGATAACTCATAATATTGTTTGAGGAATAATGATAACACATCAAATAATTTCGCCTCAATTTCTTGAATTAAATCGCCTGGTAATCTTGATTGTAATTCTCCAAGCCTAGCAACAGGATCAGATGATTTTAATATATCAGAAACTATTCTATCATATGACAAAGCTAAAAGACTTGGGACAGAATTTGAATCCATTGCATCTGCATAATTATTTTTTGAGCAACAAATAATGATAAATAAAAAAAATATTTTTCTAATATTCTTCATAAGATTCCAAGCATTATTAATTATTTAAATGATTCTTTTTATCATCTATTCAACAGCAAGAATCTGGCATTTCTTTGCATAAATTTCAAGTAATTTTTCAAGTGATATTCTTTTCCAAATATTGATACACCCGTTGTCACCGGTTAAAACAACAACATGCCCATTCACAGAAAGATCTCCCTTAGAAACTCCAAATTGGCAATCTATTTCTTGAATTTTAACATATTTATCTTGTTGTCTTATAAATTTCCATATCTCAATTTTATCATTTGGCCTACCCGCCATTATTAAAGATTTATCATAGGAAACTTTAACAAACTGAGCCCACCCTCCTGTGCTAAGTTGTTGTAATAGGCTACAACTATAATCAGCTCCATTGAGTCTCAATACATTCAAATCTTCGGATGCAACAACAATAATATCTCTATCTTCGGACAAATCCGCGGCATTGAGATGACTACACCAATTTACAATTGTATTAGCTAATCGATATTGCGGAACTCCGATCGGCTCGATCTCGTCCAATTTCAAAATTCGAATACTAGGAGTCCCTCCTAACATAGAACAACATGTAACGGTTCTCTTATCTGAAGAAAATTTTAGATTTTCCGGATATACATTAGGATCAGAAAAATTTTGCCCCTCATTATATTTATTTCCATCAAAATACCAAAACCGTATTGTATTATCATCGCATCCAACAATGATAATTTGCTGATCTTGTGAGATAGAGATAGATAATACCAAAGAATTACAGGCTAACTGTTGAAAATATGTGTATTCGGATCCATTAAATTTCCAAATATTTACTGAATCATCATCAATAGATCCAGTAATAATTAAATTATTGTCTAAAGAAATTAATACGGAATCTACTCGATCCATATTTGGCACAGAAAAAAAATCCTGCTCCGAAGAAATTAATGCATAATCTTTTTTTGACATGCCCCTCTTAGCAAAGTGTCCTGGCAGTGTTTGAAAATATTCATATCCCTTCCCATTAAATCGCCATATTTTTACGGAAGAATCATTCCCTCCTGTTACAATAAGTTGGTTGTCCATTGAAATACAAACGGATGCTATGGCGTTATGAGATTGAATTGTCTGAAATAAATCATATTGTTGCTTGCAGTCAAACGAAAGTATGTTAAATAATTCATTCTCAACTTCTTGTATTAACTCAACTGGCAAACTTGATTGTGCTTTTCTAAACATATCAACAGGATTATGTGATCTTAATATATCAGAAACTATTTTATCACATGCTATCTTTGCAAGGCACGGGGTCAACTTTGAACTCATGGCACCAGCGTAATAATTTTCTGAACAACAAATAACAAACAATAATAAAAATAAATAACTAAATTTTTTCATAATGCATTGGACCTTATAAAGATTAAGAACAATTTTGACAATTAAAACTATTTATTGTCCTGCAGAATAACCTAAATGCAAAAAAATGTTAATTTAAATTTAGAGTAATAGTATTGATTCTAAGAGCTAGCATAAACTTAAATAATTATCGGATTCAAAATCCAATCTTCAAATCGCAAATCCGTTTTTAAAATTCCGTAAACAGCTCTGTCTACTATTCCATATTCTGTTGCCGTAGTAAATGTAAAAATAGGAATTTTCTGATGAGCCACCACTATTTGACCAGCTGCCCACTCATCTTGACTGACAACCCCATCCCATTGAATAGGCGCCCCCTGTTGTAGCTGATCTTTAAATATTGATAAACCACCTGCATGATGTTGATGCCCACGAAAAATTGCCAGAATACCGCTATCTTTAAACCACTTCACCATATCACATGTGGATAAATATTCTAACCAACTAATTCTTTTTAAATTCATTTCTATAGTAGATCCATTTCCTTGAAAATCCCCCCACACAAAACCATTCACAGCATCAGTACGACCAAAACCAATCTTGTTAAAATCAATATAACTAACCATCTCCGAATTATTTAAAAAATATCGCATATCACAACATGGATCAATAGCCCCATGACAACACTGTATCCAGTTATCTCCGGATTTTAGGTATAAAACAAGCACAAGCCGCTTGTACAACTCATCAAATTTTTTCAAATAAATTGCCCCATTATCCACCCCATATTTTGCAACTAACTCAGCAAAAAAACCGACTGGAGTATCACTATTTTGCAACAAATTTTCATGGTTACCTCTCAAAACAAAAACTTTATCCCAATTTGCCAACTTTAAGCGCAATAGTGTATACCAAACCTCAACACCATACATACCACGATCAACATAGTCACCTGTAAAAACAATATACAAATTATTTTTTATAATTTTAAAATCATCAGCTACATATTTTTTTATAATTTTTAATAAAGAATGAGCACTACCATGAATATCCCCAACAAAAACTATTTCACCCCCAAGAGGGACAATTTGTTTCTGACAATAGGAGAGATTTACATCTGTCGCAAAATTAAACTGCGCACGAAACAGACTCAAATACTCCTCGATTAATTTACTGATACACGAAAATGGGATAAACAACTGTGGCAGATGACTGAACACTTTTAACTGATCTTCCACGACTAAATCATCCATACGCCTTTGCTCAGGCATATTATCCATTTGCTGGATAAACCAACTTAACGGTTTCTTGTCAGCAGAAGAATCGCCCAATAAAATTGGAAGCCTGGAGGCAGAATTTATCCACGGCAACCATAAAACAATTAATACAAAAAACAACACCCTAAATCTGTAAATTTGCTTGTAATTCATCGACACTCCCCATATTCAAGCATCAGTGCAATAAATTAATGCACTAGCTCAAGATTGCCAATATCTAATACAAATTGTCAATGAATTAATAATTACTATATCAATTACTTGCTTCGCAGATGCAATCGCATATGCCCTTTTTGAATTCCCTCCCCAATCAGGGCTTTAAGCGCTGCAAAATTCTGCGCCAGGCCAACACTTGCAATAATTTGTGCAAGATCTGAGGCAGATTTTACATCAAGAATTTTTAAACAAAGTTTAGCAAAAGGATTATTTTTTGTAGCGCCACCAACGATGCCAACAACAAGTGGAATTTCGATTGTTCCAACAAGATTACCACTCTCATTTTTTGAATATTCTGTTAAAGGCTTATAAGAATTGTGCATAGCCGCGTATCCATGAACACCAGACTCGATTGCACGAAAATCATTGCCTGTTGCCAAACAAACTGCATCAATTCCATTCATTATGCCTTTGTTATGTGTAATGGCACGGAATATATCAATTTTTGCAATCTCATTTGCCTGGATAATTTTATTTATTAAATCAGAACCAAGCTCTTCTTTTGACCAAATGGCACGAGCTTTTACAACTCTATTAACAGCAAGATTTGATAATATTTTTAACAACACAGTGCCGCATGTTAATTTTTCTATAACAGGCGCTATTGCTTCGCACATTGTGTTTACAACATTTGCACCCATTGCATCTTTGACATCAACCAAAATATGCAAAACTAAAACTTTTCCAAGTGATATTGATTCTATTTCTCGAATATTTAAATCAAATGCTCCCCCACCCAAATTTACAAGCACAGAATCTTGAGCATTTGCAAATTCAAGAATTTCAGTTTTATGTTCTTCTATGTTTTGCTTTGCCTGAGAAATATTCGTAATATTTAAAACATGCACCTGCCCAATCATCACAGATCGACTTACACTTGCAGTAAATCCACCACAGGTTCTGGCCAATTTTGCCGCATTACTTGCAGCTGCAATTACGCTGGCCTCTTCAGTGGCCAGCGGAACCAAATAATCTTTGCCATTAATTATAAAATTTGTAGCAAGGCCAAGCGGCACAGGAAAAACAGAAATCATATTTTCGATCATCTGCTCAGCAACGCCAAATTCCAAATTATCTTTTAAATTTAATAACAAAAGATCTTGCTCGGAAAGTCCTGCAAACTTTCTTAATAAATTAAGCCGCTCATCGCGGCTTAATTTGTAAAATTCTTTTATTCTGCTGTTGCGTTCTCTCATTGTTATTACAATTTTGGAACCAATTGACTTAAAACCCTTTGTTTATCCATAGCATTCATTAAGCAGACACAAAAACCCGTAACCATAACACGATATAACTTTTCTACTTGATGGCATAAATCAGCCATAGCGGACTTTGTGCACACGTCATATCGACATATCTGCATTAAATTTTTGAGTATAATATTTTTCAAAACTTCTACTCTATGTTTAGCAATATAAGATAATTCATACGATTTTAAACTTTCGTCTAGCAAAAAATACGAAAATTCAACATAGACATTATATGGAATCTCAGAGGGTTTAATTTGATCAACTAATGACTCAATCGATGCAACATTGTAACAAGCATTTACAGAAGAAGATCTTATAAAACTAGCAAACGCTGTCTCAAATGATTCTGTCATTGCAGATAAGCTAGATACACCAAAAAAAACAATCGCTATAACAAATTTTCTCATAAAAATCCTTAACACTAAAAAACATTATAAATTTAGTTAAAAACTCCAAAAACGTACCCCCTTAGTGTTATGCTATTAAAAACGTTTTTTAAAAAAAATCAAGTTTTAAAATTAAAAACAAAAAATTATATTTTAAAAATTGTATTACGCTGCTAATAAAATAAGCCGCTTACCGCGGCTTATTTGTAAAATTTTTTTATTTAACTACTTTTCATGCATGTAAAATTTCTACAGTTCCATCACCAAAAAGCCTAACCATCTTACCATCAACAACTCTAACTTCAGCGCCATCTCTTATTATTTGACTTAAAATCAAACAAAAGCCAGGCAACACAAATTGGAAAAGACTTTTTACAGATGAAGCTTCTTCGTATTCGCTTTTCTGCTCAAAAAATCTATTTTCATATTTGCTTAACAAATTCACTTCAAGCCAACACCATAATAAGTTTTGACGATTGTCATGTATTGCATCTTCATCAATCCCATAAATGTCTCCGACGCCATATCCAAGCTGTAATAATTGTGAAAGTAAAAAATACATGAATTTTTTATATTCCAAATAGGAGCATTCCATAGCAGAATGCGTAACCCCGCTAGCTGTTGTCACAATAGCGACTGAAGGATTAAAAGAGTCTACATATCGCTTATAAGCCACTTTAAAATCTTCTTTTAATTTTTCTGCTAAAACATGATTTTGATCAAGTTTTTTTTTCAAAACATCCGCTAAATCTAATTTAGGCCCATCTTGTTCTGGCAAAGGAGAAAAAAATCTCTCAACGCCACCATCGGGCATAGGTAACTTTGTACCAACTTTTTCATCATGACCTCCATATAAATTCAACGACAAAAACACAACAGCAGGTGCTATTAACCTTTTCATAAAACCCCTATAATAATATAAATAATAATATAAAATTTCACACTTACAAAAACTTTATGATACCCCAACAAGAGTGCTTGCAATTAAATACTTTTTTTAAAAAAAATCAAGCCTTTTTCCATCCAAAAATATTTTAAATTTGTTATACTCCTAAAAATAAACGAAGGTGTTTCATGAAAAAATCAGATAAAAATATTACTATTCAAAACTTAAAAGATATTGCAAAAAAATTTAGAGATGACCGAGATTGGGCTCAATTTCACAGCCCAAAAGAATTAGCAATCGACATGTCGATTGAAACAGGTGAACTCCTAGAACTTTTCTTATGGAAAAGCAAAGAAGAAATAGCAGAAAAGCTAATTTCTGATACAAACTTTAAACAAAATGTTTCAGATGAACTTGCAGATGTTGTACACGCATGCCTAGCGTTTGCCAACTCAGCAGATATAGATCTTGCATCTGCCGTGATAACAAAAATTGAAAAAACTGCACAAAAATATCCAATTGAAAAAGCCAAAGGGCAGACCAAAAAATACACTGAGCTTTAGGTCAAATATTTGGATCACAAATTTTAATCGATTGGATAGTAATGACAAAAAGAACAGTCTTGGTTGTTGGCGGCGCCGGTTACATCGGATCACACGCATGCTGGCTTTTACACGAACAGGGTTACGAAGTTGTAATTCTGGACGCATTATTACACAATCAAAAATTTACCCATAGCTGGGCAAAACTTATAAAAGGCGACTTTGCAGATCAAAAACTACTCAAAGCCATTTTTACTAATTACAAAATAGATACCGTAATGCATTTTGCAGCATTTATCGAAGTTGGTGAGTCAGTAAAAAAACCAAAAGATTTTTATAATAACAACGTAACTAAAACATTAACGTTGCTTGATACTATGCTTGAATATAACGTCAAAAAATTTATATTCTCTTCGAGCTGCGCCGTCTATGGCGTACCACAAAAACTTCCACTTGATGAAGCGCATCCACTGGCACCAATTAATCCTTATGGCAAAAATAAACTAACAATTGAATTTGTTTTACAAGACTACCACACGGCATATAATTTAAACTATGTATCATTACGTTATTTCAACGCAGCGGGGGCACACTTTGAACAAGGTCTAGGCGAGCAACACTCCCCAGAAACACATGTAATTCCACTGCTAATAAGAGCAGCAATGCAAGACAAAGAATTTTTTATCTTTGGCGATAATTATCCAACACATGATGGCACATGCGTAAGAGACTACGTACATGTTCTTGATATTGCCCAAGCACACATATTGGCGTACGACTACCTAGAAAAGCACGGAAAATCAAATAGCTTCAATCTCGGCTCACAAAATGGTAATACAATTAAAGAATTAATTAAACAAATTGAACAAATTTGTAAAAAGAAAATCAAAACCAAATATTGGCCAAGAAGAGAAGGAGATGTGCCTATTTTAGTTGCAAATTCAAATAAAGCGCAACAAGAACTTGGCTGGGAAGCAAAGCTCTCAGATCTAGAAAATATTTTAAAAAGCGCTTATGAATGGGAACTAATACTTAAAAAAATGTAAAAAATAATAAAAGTAGGGAGAAGAGATGATTGAAGTAATAAAAAGATACAAGTGGTTTTTGATTGGACTTTTTGCATTTGCACTGTTTATACGCGCTGCAATTTTCGTTGGATATTTAGGTAAAAATCAAAATTTTTGGCAAGTTGATTCAAATACATATCATCTAATCGCAGAACAAATTTCGCAAGGGCATGGAATATGCACAGATCCAGGACATCCTAATTTTTATCGACTTCCAGGATATTCTTTATTCCTGTCCGCATTTTATAAAATATTTGGACCTGATACAAAAAATGTTTTATGGTTGCAAATTTTTATGGCCGCATTAATTCCGCTTCTGATTTTTTTACTCGGATGTATACTTTTCCCGCAAAATATATTAATTGCAAAAACTGCCGGCATTTACGGTAGCATTCATATTGGTTATGTCCTTTATTCAGGGTTTTTCATGGCTGAAAGCCTATTTATTTTTTTATTCTTAATTTTTGCCATTTTATTTTTATCTTCCGTTCACTTATTTTTTTGTTTTCAAAACAGATGTAACTGCAAAGAATCTGATAAAATCTTTCGGTATTTTAGCCTACCTGACCCCATTGCAACAAGTGAACCCTATCTAAGTCTTTTTGAAGACATGTTTGAAAACGAACAAAAAAACGTAGTACTGTGCAACTGCCAAGAAACAGAACTAATAAAATCATCTCGCAATCTTTTAGGGGCGGGATTTGCGCTTGGACTCGCATCTCTGGTACGCCCAGTTGGGCATTATTTAATCTGTCTTTCAATTTTGATATTAATTTTTTCAAACGAAACATGTAGGCAAAAGATCAGTAAAAGTTTTACGCTTTTTTGCGGATGGATTGTTCCGGTTATCTTCTGGCTTGCACGTAATTTTATACTCACCGGACATATATTCTTTCATACACTTCCCGGCGGACATTTTCTTTATTTTTCTGCAAGTCGAGTTGCAATGCATGAATGCCATTGTTCTTATGACCAAGCAAAAGATATTTTGAGAAAAAAAGTAGATGAGATAGTGACACAAGAAGAACAAATTAAACACAAAAAGCTATCCGAAATAGAACAGTGCGACATTCGAGAAAATCTTGCTAAGCAGTATTTTAAAAAATACCCAGCATTGTCAATCAAACTCTGGTTAACTGATATATTTCGAACTGCGACTTCGCTTTACAGCGCCGAGCTACTTTATATTGAATCCGGACGAAAAGAAATTGATTATTTTAATGCAAAACGAACTATCAAATCTATGGTATACAAATATCTTGTCCCACAAACGGAAAAATCCTGGCTTCGATGGTTAATAAGACTAGAAATTTTGGTATTTTTTTTAATGATTCTTGGACTCTTTTTGGGATTTTTAAGAACGGTTTTTAGATGCATTAAAAACTGGGACAGCGAGATAAATAGAATTAACCTCTGCTCGTGGCTCCGAAGCCTTGCATTTGCAACTTTTTTCATTGTAATCGGACTCGCGGGAGGGTATGCACGGATGCGATTGCCTGCAGAGGTATTTTTAATTATTTTATCTATGAGCTTTTGGGTGCCAATGCTTACAGAATTTAAAAATAAATCATGATTTTTCCAGCCTAATTTCTGCATTTGCATATTTGTGGTATTCTTCCAATTATTATATAAAAAAAATACCTATCAACGGCTTTGAAAGAAAACATGCAATACAAAATTGTACAATCTAATCGAATATTATTCGCAGGCATAGAATTACGGCTAAATCTTACAGATGAGCAAGCACCTCAAAAAATTGGTAATTTTTGGAATAAATTTTTTACAGAAAAAATATTAGACAAAATTGTAAATGCAAAAAAGCCTATAAATACAATGGCTCTTTACACAAATTATGATAATCAAGGCAATTATTCTATGGTTATTGGATGCCAAGCAACCTCTCGAAGCAATATTCCGTCAGACATGACTTCAGAAATTAATGTATATGAAATTCCTGCGGCAAAATACGCAGTATTTTCAGTCACAGGTCAATTTCCTCAAGCTGTTTCAGATTTTTGGCAAAAATTGTGGTTAAACAAAGACAACTTGGGATTTCAACGCGCATTTACTACGGACTTTGAATTATATGATCATAGATTTTCATCTGCAACGCCAGAAATGGACGTTTATACCGCGATTAAATAGAAAGAACCACTAATGCCTAAGGAAAAACGTACGCTACACACATACTTATTGCTAGCTCTCTTTCTGTTCTCAACTTTCTCGTTCATTAAATCAGACATCAAAGAAATTGATTCTATAGCTCAAGTTAAAGAAGAATTTCAAAGTGCTAACAACAAAACCCTGGTCATCTTCGATATGGATGATACTTTAATTGTTCCTGTTGATAAAATATTTTATGTCATGAAGTGCGTTAACAGAAATATCAATGATTTTGACGAGCAAGATAAGGAATTTGTAAAACAACTTAGACTTGGTGCAGAACGACTCATTTCGGACAAAAGAGATCAAAATTATGCAATAAGACTTGAAAGTTCGATAGATTCCAAAACAAGATTTGTTCCCACGGAAGATGATACAGTCAAATTAATTAAAAATATGCAAAATCGAAACGTTAAAGTTATTGCGCTTACCGCAGCAAAAACAGGAGTTTTTGGGGTGATTGATAATTTAGGCGAATGGCGCTTGAAAAATCTTGCAAGCATTGGACTTGATTTTAGCTCAAGCTTTAATATTCAAGAAATTATTTTTGATAAATTAAAAAAATCAAATTTTAGTGGATATCCTGAATATTACAAGGGAATATTGATGGCTGCAAATAATCCCAAGGGAAAGGTTCTAGCCTCATTCCTTGATAAGAATGACGACTGGAAACCAGATAAAATCATATTCCTTGATGATAGTTATAATAATTGCAAAAATGTTGATGAAGCCATGAAACAACTTGGTATACCAATTCAATGTTACTGTTATAGGGCTGCATTTAAAAATAAAATTAAGTTAAACCAGAAAGTTATAAGATATCAGTTTGACCACTGGATTAAACACGAAGAGTTTTTAACAGAACAAAAGGCACTTGAAAAGATTGATAACGAGCCAGCATATATAATTTACGATTTTGAAAAAGAACAAGTTATAAAAGACGATGGCGACATCCAAACACAAGAGAGCCCATGTTCAACTTTCAAGATAGCATTAAGTTTAATGGGTTTTGATTCAGGAATTCTTAAAAATGAGAATGCGCCTGAATGGCACTATAAAGATGAATACAACGCAGAATTCGATTTTTGGCGATGCGCCCAAACCCCAAAATCATGGATCAAAAAATCTTGCATCTGGTACTCGCAAGTTTTAACATCCATACTCGGGCCAGAAAAATTTCAAAATCACGTGAACAGTTTTTGTTACGGGAACAAGGATGGTTCCGGCAATCCAGGTAAAAACGATGGACTTTCAAGATCATGGCTATGTTCAAATTTAAAAATCTCGCCAACTGAGCAAATTGAATTTCTCAAAAATTTATTGAAAAAAACTCTGCCAGTTTCTGAATATGCGCATGAACAAACGCAAAATATTTTGTATATTTCAGATCTTACTGATGGATGGAAGTTGTACGGCAAAACTGGGGCTGGGATTTATGAAGGTGGCATCAAGAGTATTGGCTGGTTTATTGGTTGGATTACAAATAAACAAATCAAAAAAACACTTATTTTCGCATATCTAATCAAATCAAATAATGATAAAATTGTTGTGAACGGCAACTTGGCAAAAGAAAACATTCTGAAAATTTTAACCGAGGGATGTCATGCAAATTGTTAAAGAAAAAATCTCGATTCCAGAGTTAAAGGCAATGTCTAAAAAAATGTTTGGTGACATGGTAAAAGCAGTTGTAGACATTGAAAAAGAAATTATGGTTGTGGATGCTATTATGCACGCTGATGAAGAACATCTACTTTTGGAAGAAGGCTCCGAACAAGGAAATCTCTGGGGCATAAACATTTACCCTGAAAAGATGTGGGATCAACGATGGATCGTGTTTGACTCAATGGTAAATCTTCGTCCTTCTTGGGGAAACAAGACTCGGGTGTTGATAATCCACAAATTCAAGAAAAAATAAAAAAAATAGTAACAAAATTGGTGACAAAATGATTATACATAAAGGTCTTACGCATGAACGCTGGTTTAAATTTTCACTTATGGAGCAACTGGCAAATATCGGCAGCGACATCGAACGTACAATTCAATGGAAAACCGATGGGGATATGGAATATAGCAAAAAGGCATTTGAACGCGCGCTAGAGTTATTGTACTTTACAATTGAAGACCCCAAAAACAGCGGCCCGCGACTTAGAGAGATTTTACGTGCACGTGAGGCCCTCATTGACCATTTCGTATACGACAATGAATACAACACAACGGATGAGCAATGGCAACAGTATTTTTATGATTTTAATTATGCAGCGGCTCTGGAACGCGGGAGATAAAATTTAATATTTTCGAAAATGGGAGTAGTAATGATCGAATTAATTAAAAAAGAAAAAAATTTTTTGCTACTTACGTTTTTTTTATCTCTTGCAATCAAAGTAATTTTCTTTCTAATTTTTCTCAAAAATAACTCCTGTTTATTAATGTTTGATTCAGGGCAGTATCACAAAGTCGCACTCAATATTTTATCGTGGACAGGTCAGACAAATTTTTACCGTATGCCAGGCTATCCGGTATTTTTAGCCGCTTGCTACAAAATTTTCGGGGTGCATCCCATTGCGGCTCTTATAATGCAAATTATACTTGGCTCTCTAATTCCATTATTAGTATTTGCTCTTGCACTAGTATTGTTTGATAAATCAACATTTAACAGCCAGATAAAAACGGCTAAACTTGCGAGTTTAGTTGCCTGTTTTGATCTTGGTTATATAATTTTCCCCGGACTAATCATGTCCGAAATATTATTTACTATGTTTTTCACGCTATTTCTAATTTTATTTCTGTATAATTACACGCCATTTTTTTGCAAAAGCCCTCTTCTAAAAACATTAAGACAGCCCCTTCGACAGGCTCCCAGCCTTCGCTCAGAATTAGCTTCGGCGGGCAGGCAGGGTGAGCGCGACGAGCACACTAAAGAACCCGCTCGTGGTGAGCTTGTCGAACCATTTCAACGGGTTCTTACATTTCCAATTTCCAGATTGTTTTTGGCAGGAATAGCTCTCGGAATAGCTTGTCTGATCAGACCTGTTGGACATGGCCTGTTCTTAACATCAATTTTTATGCTGATGGTTTCAAAAGATAAATTTTTTGTAAAAATAAAATCTATAGCACTGTTTAGTACTGGGCTTGCATTCACATTGGGTATATGGATATTCAGAAATTTTCTTCTAACCGGCTACATTTTTATGCACACACTTTCAGGCCCACATTTTTTAAATCATTCAGCAGTAAGGCTTTGCATGATGGATGAAAAAATAACTTATGAACAGGCACAAAAAAAGGTTTACGCTGAACTTAAAAATCTTGAACCAGCAAAAACAAATGTACTGGGCAAGCCGTTGCAAGAAATCGAGCACTGCCAATTAGCGGAAAAGCTCGCAATATCTTACATGCTTAAGAACCCCGTACTTACAGTTCAACATTTTATATCAAACATGTTAAAAACAACATTTGGACTTTATAGCTCTGAGTTACTTGTAATAGACTCCGGCGGGCAACTCCCTGAATACAGTAATAATCGAAGTATTAAAAGCATTTTTAAACGTTTTTTGCTTCCTGACGTAAATAATAAATTTATAATTTGGGTAATTTATTTTGAAATAATATTTTTTTTATTTATTTTACTTGGCCTAGCCATATTTATATTTATATCACCAATTGATCGCGGAAAAATATGTACACTCATCAAAACACTGCCTTTTATCTGCTGCTTAATATTTTTGACTCTTTCATGCGGTTATGCGAGATTAAGATTGCCAATCGAATCATTTTTAATTATTTTAGCGATTAAAGAATGGCAACTTTTATTTTCTAAAAAAGGGGAGTAAATGGTATCAAGCAAAAAAAGAGCCTTAATCATAGGGGCTGGACCTGCGGGTCTTACCGCTGGTTATGAGCTTTTAAAAACACAAAAATTTAGCGCAGAAATCATAGAAAAAGATAATCAGATCGGCGGACTTGCAAAAACAGTCAATTACAAAAATTACAAGTATGACATTGGGCCCCATCACTATGTCACAGAATCAAAAGAAATTGAAAAATGGTGGAAAAATATAATAAGTGAAGATGAATTTATAAAATTAAATCGTTTTACACGAATTTATTACAATAAACATTTTTTCTTGTACCCGCTTCAACCAATCAACGCATTAATGGGATTAAGTCCATTTGAGTCAATACACTGCGTTTCTAGTTATTTTCGATATAAGTTATGGCCTAAAAAAGTTAATTCTTATGAAGACTGGCTCTCGAATAGGTTCGGGAAAAGGCTTTTTGAAATATTTTTTAAATCGTACACAGAAAAGCTTTGGGGAATAAAATGCGATCAGATTTCTGCCGACTGGGCTGCACAAAGAATTAAAAATTTTTCACTTGGCAAGGCAATGTTTTTTGCATTCTTCGGAAAACTTTTCAAAAAATATACGCCCCGAACAATTTTAGGCGAATTTTATTATCCAATTTATGGCGCAGGAACATTGTGGGATAATGTTGGTAAAAAAATAATAAATTCTGAATTCGGCTCAATTCACACCAATAAAAAAGTTATGTCAATTGAACATGACGGTAAAAGTATTTTGGGCGTATTAACAAAAAATATGTCTGATGAAAACCAACACAGCGAAATACAACACATGTCGCAAAAATTAACTCGATATGAAGCAGACTACTTTTTATCAACAATGACTTTACGTGACTTGGTTTTAAACATGGATCCAATCGCGCCCAAAGAAGTTGTTAATGCTGCCATGCAACTACGTTGCAGAGCGCTTATAACACTCAACTTAATTATAGATAAAGAAAAGATTACGCCTGACCACTGGCTTTACATTCATGAAAAAAGTGTTCGTACAATAAGAATTGGAAATATGAACAATTTTTCAGCCAAATTAAGACCTAATGAAAATCACTCTGCAATAAGCCTTGAGTGCTTTACGTTTACTGATGAGCCATTCTGGATTAAGACAGATGAAGAGTTACTTGAACAAGCAAAACTCGAAATTGATAAAATAGGTCTTGTGAAAAAAGAATTAATTATTGACGGCATGGCATTAAGAATTCCCGATGCCTACCCAATTTATGAAGGCAATTACAAAGAATATTTAAATATCGTTTATAACTATCTTGGTAAATTTAAAAATCTTAAATTGATGGGCAGGAATGGCATGCACCAGTATAACAACATGGACACTGCAATGCTTTCTGCCATGAAAGCTGTTGATGAAATTATTAGTTATGAAGATAAATATAAAACCAAAATAAATTTAAAAACAAAAACACAGAAGCATTCTGAAGCACAACTTAATTAAAAATGCAATCATGGAAGCCATTTGAGAGTTACTATGTGTGGACTAGCCGGATATCTAAATTTAGATAACAAAAATTTTACTGTCGATGAAGAACTTTTAAATAAAATGCAGCAGGCAATTGCGCATAGAGGACCCGATGCTCATCAAATTTACAAATCCGACGAACACCAGTTGGGCCTGGCTTATAGGCGTTTATCAATTATTGATTTGTCTCCATCCGGAAACCAGCCAATGTTTGATAAACAAAAAACTGTTGTTGTTTGTTTTAATGGTGAAATATATAACTATAAAGAGTTAAGAGCTGAACTTGAAAGCTTAAATTACGAATTTTTCTCAAAATCTGATACCGAAACAATCTTATACGCATACAAAGAATGGGGAATAAATTTTGTACATAAGCTCACCGGTATGTTTGCAATCTGCTTGTACGATTTTGAAAAACGTGAATTGTACTTGATTCGCGATAGAATTGGGGTCAAACCACTCTACTTTTCATTACAATCAAATATTTTGGGTTTTGCATCTGAAATTAAGGCTTTATGGTGTTTGCCTTGGTTAAAAAACGAGATTAATCCAATTGCACAGTATCACTATCTAACATTCATGGTAACGCCGGCACCATACACGATCTATAAAGACATTTATAAACTCCCAGCAGGATTTTACCTAAAAGTTGATTCCAATAAAAATACGACTTTTCAAGAGTGGTATAATCCGGTAAAACAAATTTCATCCACAGAAAAAAAACAGTTCGAATCTGAAGATTTTTGCATAGAAAATATTACTAAATTATTAATAGAATCAACAAAAAAAAGAATGATTGCCGATGTTCCGGTCGGCGCATTTCTGTCCGGAGGCATTGATTCAAGCTTAAACGTAGCACTTATGTCACAATATGCGCATTTAGTAAAGACATTTACAGTTGCCTTTTCGGATGGACCTGAGTCCAACGAAATTAAATGGGCACGGCTGGTAGCCAAAATATTTGGAACAGATCATCATGAAATAATCATCTCAGAAAAAGAGGCTTTTGATTTTTTCGAGAAGATGGTTTATCACCTGGACGAACCTCTGGCGGACTGCGTCTGTATACCATTTTATTATGTTTCCAAATTAGCTCGCGAAAAAGGAATTGTGGTTGCACAAGTGGGAGAAGGGGCTGATGAGCTGTTCTTTGGATATAGCACGTACGCTACATACAAAAAATTTTATGATAAAATTTGGCATCCAACTCAAAAAATAATTCCTGCATTTGCACGCCAAGCAGCACAAACTCTGTTAAATCCATTTTTAAAATCGAATCCAACCAAATCAGAATTAATACAAAATTGGGCACATAATCGTGAACTTTTTTGGGGTGGCGCAATTGCATTCAACGAACAACACAAAAACTTTTTGTATAACAAAAAATTATATACCAAAAAAACAGATCCGCTTTTTGATCCAATTGTCGAACAAATTTATCCGGGCATGCAACAAAATTTTGATAGTTTTTCAATTGTGAAATACCACATGTCAAAACTGAAACAACTCGATCCCTCTGCAGATTTCTGTAAAAAAATGCTTTATCTCGAACTTAAACAAAGGCTCCCGGAACTGCTTTTAATGAGAGCGGACAAAATGTCGATGGCCCAAGGGCTTGAAGCACGCGAACCATTTTTGGATCACAAGCTTGTTGAATTCATGTTAAATGTTCCTGCTCACCTAAAATTCAAAAATAATACAACAAAATATCTTTTAAAAAAAATATGTCGCGGAATTTTACCTGACGAGATAATAGATCGTAAAAAAGTCGGATTTGCAGCCCCAACAGTGCGTTGGCTAAATAACGGAAAATACTTTCCTGCTTATTTTGAAAAACTAAGTCAAAAATCAAACTCTATTCAAGCTAATGTGCCAACTAATCCGGGAAGAACTGCTCTGGAAAAATTATACAAAAACAATGTTTACAGTTTTGCCGTACAAAAGTGGACTTTACAAAATCTATGGGCAATTAAAAATATAGATAATTAAAAATTATGGAACACTTATGATAAATAAAAAAACATTTTTACTTTTAATACTATTTTCTGCAATTTTTTTAAATTTATCACTGATACTTTTTTTACAAATACCTCCGACAAATTTTCATTGCGATATCGATTCCAAAGCTTATATCGAAAAAGTTACATTTTTATACGAAAAAAACACTCTTGCCCCAATACCTACTCAAACGCAATTCCCATACTACACACTCGGATATCCAATCATCATGGGCATAATTTTCAAAATATTTTCACCGCAAATTGAATGGGTCATTTTAATTCAAATTTTATTAACACTACTGGCTGCTTTTTTAATTTTTGTTACAGCAAAACGCCTATTTAACGAAACTGTAGGCATAATAGCCTTTGCTCTTACATGCATTAATATTGGTTTTTTAACTTTTTCTCAATTTATTTTAACAGAATCTTTTCTCGCCCTATTTTTGATACTTTTCTTTGAACGGTTTACAGCCTATCTTTATGATAATAACTTAAAAAGTCTAAGCGTTTCAGGCATTGCGCTTGGCATATCAGTCTTAATAAAGCCGGCAGCACTTTATTACCCAATACTACTGTTACCATTAATTTATTACAGTGCCCCAAGTGATAAAAAATTAAATTTCTCTGCATCTTTTTTGCTGTTATTTGCAGCACCGATATTTGCCTATATGTTGCATAATAAAATCGTATTTGATCAGTTTAAAATTGGAAATCTTGATTCAGTAAATGTTTATTTCTGGTTTTACCCAAATGTTCTGGCCCAAAAATATGGCACTTCATCAGATACTGAAAGATTAAAACTACAGTTTATTGCAGGACATAATAACTTTAACATCGAATATATAAAAATGATGTTTAAGCAAGATGTTATGGAAAACCCAACTCTATTCGTTTATGTATGGATTAAAAACGTAATAAAAACATTTTTGGGATTATTTACAACAAATTTAAAAGTTTTAATTGAGCCCTATGTTCATGGAGGAGACATCTCGTTTTTCAAAATGCATGGAACGGCGTTTCAAAAAACATTGCTTTATATAGAATCTGGAGCATCATCCAACTGGTTAAAATCTATTGGTTTTTATGAAGCAATATGGTCAATAATAAGATATATACTATGCTTTTTCGCACTTATAACAATATTTACCAACAAAAAATACACTCTCTTATATTTTATTAGTTCATATATTTTTTACTTTTCAATAATAACAGGACATGATGGATGCGCCAGATTCAGAATGATGTTTGAATTTGTTTTAATAATTCTCGCAGCTGTTGGGCTATGGCTGCTACTTGCAAACAAAGAACCGTCGAAACAACAAAATATAACTTGAGGATGCAGCCATGAATCACTTTGTTATTCTTGCAGGAGGTAGTGGACAAAGGCTATGGCCACTAAGCACAAAAAAATGTCCTAAGCATCTTATTACATTCATTGATAACAAATCGCTTCTCGAACAAACAATTGAAAGAATAAATTGGGGAAATCAAAAAAATCCGGATCATAAAATTTGGGTCCTAACAAACCAAGAACAGTTGGAACTTGTAAAAAATCACATTCAACATTTACAAGTTCAAAATTTGGATATAACAGTTGAGGCAGAACCAGTTGCAAGAAATACTGCACCGGCAATTCTGTGGATGTGCGAAAAAATAAAGAAATTAGATCACGATGCAACAATAATTATTCTTCCTGCAGATCACTTCATTCCCGAAAAAGATATTTTTAATAAAACAGTTGAGCAAGCCATAACATTTGCACAAAACAACGCAAAAATTGTAACACTTGGGGTTATGCCTACAATGCCGGCTACCGGATATGGTTATATCCAAGCAGATACTTCTGTCTGCCAAAATATATTTCCGGTAATCAAATTTCATGAAAAACCGGATCTAGTAAAAGCTAATCAATACATAAATCAACCCAACATGTTTTGGAATGCGGGAATATTTGTCGGGAAAGTTTCAACATTTTTAAATGAATTCAAAACACACAGTACCCAACTTTTTGATAATATGCAAAGCTACATAACCGGTAAAAAAACTTATGACTCTTTAGAAAATATTTCAATCGATTACGCTATAATGGAAAAAAGTTCAAATATATATCTAATTCCTGCAATATTTGAATGGCATGATGTTGGAAATTTGGCAGTATTTTTATCACTGAAAAAACGTTTTGCCAAGAGCATAGAAGATATCATAAATATCGATGGATACAATAACCTAAGTAGCACTAGCAAAAAAGTGGTTGTATGTATTGGAGTAAGCGATTTATGCATAGTTGAAACTGATAACATAATTTTGGTATCCAAAAAAGATTGTACCGAAAATGTAAAAAATGCTTTGCCGAAAGTCAAACAGATCTATGGAATGGGATTATAAAAGAGAAAGGCAACGGAACAAAATGTATTTTAAAAAATATTGATTTTAATACAACTTTTGTTGTACAACTGTGAGTGATATGTAATTGAAATAGAGTTTAAAATTTTTAAAATGGAAGAGTAACAATGAAGAAACTTGATGAATTTCTTAACTCCATTGATGAAAAAGTAGATAAAAAATTTGGACCTGTCTCAAAAAAGCTTAGGCAGTATTTCGTCATTTTTAGTGCAACCCTGATTGCAAGCCTTTTTGTGATTTTCCTGGTAAAAACCTCCAAAGAAGGGCCGGCACAACTGGCCACAATAATTCAAAATGATCTTGAACAAATTGAAAAAATTTTAACAAACATAGATACAACCTGTAACATTTTAAGCTTTAATTATGACAGCCTACGAATAGACTTCTTTACTGTAGAAAAATTTGTTGGATCAACAATCGGCTGTCTTAATCTTGCCTACCCTGGCAAATGGGAAGGACCTTACATGCAACGCAATCCAACACTGCAAGGTAAATTTTATGAAGTTATAAGATCAAAAGATGGATTTTTTATAGCTCCTGGACTTGGCGTCAAACTCCCAAATGGTCAAATCGTTGGCAAAGATTTTATAATTACTTCTAACACATCCATGACTGAACTGCTAACAGACGAAGGCCCATTGAATTACAAGGGACAAAAACTTGCCCGAAAAATCGAATTCAAAATAGGCGACTGGGATAGTGTATTCACACAAACAACGACAGTAGACAAAATTAACACAGCTTTAAAAGAGTTTAATGACGCAATGCCATTTACAAAATTGGAAACTGGCACCCAACACGCATAAATCAAAAATTAAGCACTTTTAAATTGCACAAATCCCTGCAAAAAATAATTGGCTAGGCCAATGAAAATTTTATCTGCAATATATCGCTGATCAGCCTTATCGCTCTTAGCCTGCTTAAAAGATAGCGCAATAAATGCAAGTATTTGCATACACGGTTCGATATCGGCAACAGACTTAATTGCACTATTTTTAATACCCAGTTCTTGCCAAACTTTGGCGGCATCACCCCCGAACACGTTGGCATTTTGCATTGGAATAAACATATTGAATAACTGATTAAGAACTACCTGATCAACAGTAACAGCTTGAGATAAAGCATTTCTTAAATTTTGTAAAATTTGGGTGTTTTCTTGCTCATACAAATTATAAATGAAAAAAATAAAAGTTCGTAAAAAGTAATAGCCTAATATACCTGATGCCCCACCGGCCAAATTGATTAGAATTTTTTGTGAAGATGTGTATTTCACCAGTTTATTTGACTCTGACGAACTGTAACCTACCATGGGATCAAATCCATCGATGCTAAGATATTTTGAATCAATTATAGGCCAAGTTTTTTGGGAAGAATTTTTACCCAAATGTATCTTAAAATCGCTGCCTACTAATATTTTCTTTGCAATACCGTGCCCAAACTCATGAAAAAATGTAGCTGCAAAATTCATGCAGTATGTAGATGCAAAATTAAGCGCAATATTTTGTGGTTTGAACTGAGATTTTAAAGATTCAGGCATCTGGTTAATTTGGGCTTGATAAACACCCAAAAACATTAACATTAATAGGCAAGTACCAATCGCAACGTTACTTTTTAAATCACCCGGTTCAACTGATACCTGGTCCGTTTGCCCTGCCATTTGCGCAATAGCGTTACAAAAACGAAAGCCAGTTTGCCCGCAGAAAAGCATCGTAATTAAAAAAAACAATTTTAAAAACTTAGGCATTAACGATACTCAAACTTTGTTCACGTAGCTTGCCAATAATTTTTTCTGACCACATTTAAATGCCACTGTTAAATAAAAGTCTTCAGAATTTTTTTCAACTTTTACAATCACACCTTGCCCAAATTTTTTATGAGCAACCATCAATCCACTTCTCCAGCCACCCATATTGCTCTCAGAATCTAATCTGGATATTTTATCTGCCTCAGGCTTTTTATTTGATACCGGCGTTTTTGAAGTAGAAGCTGAATAACGTGAATTTGAAAAATTTGAATTTTGTTTCGCATATGACGACTTTGTACCCGAACGGTTTATAACCGAACGGTTAGCAAGTGAACGGTTGGGAACCGAATGGTTGCCATGTGAAGGCGTTGCAACAGAATCTCTAGAATAATCCGGCTTTGAAAATGTCAGCACAGAACTAGTCAAAGCACGACCTAAAAACCATGATTCTAAAGTTTCCGTAATCTGCATACCCAACATTTTTTCAAAATCAACTTTATGAACCAACTTGGCAGGAATTTCAGATAAAAATCTTGATGACACTTGCTCAACTATCTGTCCATAACTATTACGGTACGAAGCGGTAAAAAGTAATAAATGTTCTTGAGCCCGCGTTATACCAACATAAAACAGACGCCGCTCTTCTTCTAATGCTTCAGAGGTACTTAAAGATTTTGATCCAGGAAGAAGACCTTCATCAAGCCCGGAAATTATTACTGCTTCAAATTCAAGACCCTTTGCTGCATGCAAAGTCATCATTTGTACTTTGTCACTATTTTCATTTTGCGCAAGTTTTTCTTGTAACAACGCAATGTCGTATAAATAATTTTCAAGTGTAGGAGCAGTCGGTTGCCACGAATTATAAGAATCACCAAATGGATCATCAGGAGAATCTGAACCTACTTGAGATCTAGGTTCAATCGAAGAGCTGGCAACCTTATTTTCAAAAAGTTGTGCCGAACCTAAAAACTCTTTAACGTTTTCAATTTTAGCTTCAGCTTCTTTGGGATCATAATTTTGTCTAAGATAACCCAGGTAATCAGTTGTTTTTAAAATAACTTCAATTACTTTACCAGGCAACATTGAGTTATCAAGTCCATCAAAAACTCTTAAAAAATCTCCAATTGAAATCTGCTTTCCCATAGGCTGAGAATCTTTTATAAATTTTAAAATTTGCTTGAAATCAAGCATAGGATTCTGCATCCAAGCATCATGAGCATCCTGTTCAAACTTCGGTCCCAATCCACGAGTTGGACAATTGATTGCACGAAACAGACTAATTTTATCAAATGGATTTGAAATTATTCGCATGTATGCAAGTAGATCTTTTATTTCTTTACGCTCATAAAACTGCAATCCGCCAACAATTTTATATGGAATGGAATGATAAATTAAGGCCTCTTCAATCTGTCTCGACTGAAAGTGCGTTCGATATAAAATTGCAATGTCACTCAGTTTCTTTTTTTTATCTTTTATAAAACTTTGAATAAAACGTGCGATTGCAGAAGATTCTTGCTCACCCGAACGACAATGTCCAATCAAAATTCTGTTTTTTGCCTCTTTTTCAGACCAAAGATTTTTGGGATTACGCAATCGATTATTATCTATAACACAATTTGCTGCATCAAGAATTGGTTGAACAGATCGATAATTTTGCTCAATTTTAACAACACTGACAGGTGAAAAATCACGTTGAAATGAAAGCATGTTTGCAACGGTTGCTCCACGCCAAGAATAAATCGACTGATCTTCATCACCCACAGCGCACAGGGAATCGATTGTAAACTTATTATTTGCATCAAGCGCCATATACTGTAACAACTGGTGCTGCACCACGCTGGTATCTTGGTACTCATCAACAAGAAGATGCCTAACTCTTTTTTGAAATGTTTTTCTAAAATCGACATTCTTGCTAAAAAGATTTAACCCTTGTATCAGGAGATCATCAAAATCAAAACAATGCGCAGCAGCCTTTTCAACTTCATACTCACGGTGAATCTCACGAATAAATTGCGGCACCAAATCTTCGGCCTGCTTAGTCAAAAGATTATTTTTATAGGTTGAAAGCTGGTAACATGCCTGACTTGCGGTTACATATTTGGTCAAGGCGTTTTTTGTTATAATTTTTCTTATAAGCTCAACTTGATCATCACTATCAATAATTGAAAATTCGGGAAACGGCAACAATGAAGAATTTCTACGTAAAAGTAGTAAACAGTATGAGTGAAACGTTCCCACAAATGGAACTCTTTTGGATGTCCCTAAAAACGAAGCAATTCGCTCTTTCATCTCCCCTGCCGCTTTATTTGTAAAAGTAAGAGCAACAATCGATGATGGATCCGCCTCTTGATTAAGAATTAGATTTGCAATGCGTGCAGTAATTACACGTGTTTTACCTGAACCTGCGCCGGCGATAACCAATGTAGCAGGATCTTGGCTCTTTACGGCCATCTGCTGGGGACCATTTAAATTTTTGTTTAAAAACTCGTTAAAAGCTTGTTTGTGTTCCATCGATAAATTCCAACTAAAAACGCAGGGTAAAGCACGCAAGACAAAGCACGAATGTGAAGTATACAAAAATTTTACAATGCTGGGAAACAAAAAAACAAAACTCTTGATATCATAGAAAAATCAATTTTATAATGCTTAAAGTTTATAAAGTTAAATTTTTTAGCAAAGGGAGATTTTTATGAATAGTAATGCTTTTAAGTACTCATTGATTTTACTAACAATTACATCAAGCCTTTTTATTTCACTTAATCCAATAGCTGCACCAAAATATTTACGCGATTTAGACATTGAAATTAAAGATATTACTAAGCAGACAAGTATGGATGCCGCAAATCAATTAAAAAATAAAAAAACTATTGCAATAAAATCTCTTAAAAATGGCGGATATGTTTATGCATCAAATGATTCAGACAACCAAATAATAAAAACATTAAAATCTGAAGGGACTTTCACACATTTGGCATACGTATACAACACACCACAAGAAACTCATTTTATTGTAGTAAAATCTAAAACTAATGGAGTTATTTATTTAAAATCAATGTTTATGGAAGGCAAAGTTCTTGCATGCGACACTTCTACAGATAAAATAACATTTAAATCTTTTAACGAAAAAGACGAAACACAACAATGGGAAATTCAAAGTGGAGATGGTCTTAATCAAGTTTATTTTAAAAATAGAGGCTACAAAGATGCTTCCTGTTTTTTAAGTATAGACGGCGAAAAATCAAAAGATGAAAAACCCTCCGAAAACACCCCGGGACCGCTTAAGATTGGCACGACAAAACAGACCGAACCATGCATGAATTGCACATCGATTGACACCCCAACCAAATCTGAGCTATTTAAAATTGTCGTGTTAGACTAATTTACGTAAATACCAATTTTTCAATTGAACTTTACTTAGAGATCGTCTACGATCTCTAAAAGACGATGACGCGGCAGCAGCCGATGTGGATGCTCCAAAGGAAGTTTGTGCATGTGCTTTTCCTTTGTATATTGCCATGTAATCCAATACATCTTCAAACGATCTAATCTCTCCCGCTCTTACCACCGGTATTAAAATGCCTCAACTAATTAATAATCGTCTGAATCAGGCCACCCAAAGATACTTTAATCAAATCATAAGACATATTATGTTAAATTATGTTCAAAAAATGTTGCAGCCCTGACAAAAATTGACAAATATGCTAGTATAACCTCATGAATACAGTAAAATTTAAAAGAATATTAATATTAATTTCAAGCGTTTTGGCACTATTTGCTATTACATGGGTAGAGCTTTTTTTGCAACGCAAACAAAACATCATTGGCGCAGGAATTAATCGTGCATTTCTTTTCCTGCTAATCAATTTTCACGTCATTATCATAGCTTTCCTGTTATATGTGATCATAAGACAAAGTATAAAGTTGTTTCTTGAATGGCACCGTTCAACTCCAGGATCAGTCTTTAAACGTAATCTACTTTTTGCGTTAACCCTCTTTTCTGTCATTCCATCGTTTTTTGTTTTTTTCACAGCGGGTAAATTCATATCAACAAGCATCGATGACTGGTTTCACACACGTATAAGCCAGGGACTACAAAATGGGTTGAAGCTTCACGAAATTCAAACAGAAGATTTGCGACTGCGTATGGTAACCCACGGAGAAGAATTATTAAAAAACATAGACTCACAAATAAAAGAAGAGAGTCCCGATAATCCAATATTTAGTGAGGCTTTCAAAAGAGAGTTTGAAAATCTAAAATTAAAATATCCCGAAGCAAAAAACTACTCCTTCTATGTTTGGCAAGAAAATAGAAGTGGAATCTTGGGAAAAATAAAAGATGAAGTTTTGGTTTGGCGAGAATATCGCAAACTCAATGATCGCACAACACATCATCTGAAAAAAGAGTTTTTTCAGGCCATGAACATTTACGAGGGTAAAAAGCCTTTCGATTTTTACGGATCATTATACTGGGTAAAAAAAATTAACACAGTATATTTTGTTCTAGCTCAAAGATATCCGGCCTCAATCCGATACCCACTTATTGAAATTCAAAACTCTATTTCAGATTATCAGCAGCTAAAATCAATGCGAAATCCCATTTATTTTTCTTATATATGTACATTTATTTTTATAACACTTTTGATTTTATTTTTATCCATATGGTGTGCATTTTACTTTGCTCGTGGACTTGTCCAACCAATTCAAGAACTTTTAGGGGCCATGATACAAATAAGAAATGGTAACTGGGATGTAAAGGTAAATTATCATCCCGACAATGATTTAAACCATTTGACGCACGGATTTAATGATATGACCAATGCACTCAAAATGGCGCAGATCCAACTCAATGAAAAAAACCGTGAGATGATGCTAATTCTCGAAAATATACGCGCCAGCGTTTTTTTGGTAAACAAATTTGGTCGAATAGTGACTTCTAATATTCCAGGTCAAAAAATGATCCACGACCTTTTTGGCTCATCCGAATGCGAAAATAAAAAAATAAACGTATTTTGTCCTGAAATTAAAAATAAGATTATTGAGCTAACCCGCGAATTAGTAAAAACGCAAAAACAAAATATCATAAAAGAGATTTCATTTTCACATCATGGAGAAGATAAAACGTTCATGATCCACCTGGCAAAAATTAACATTGAGCACTCCCTTGAGGTCACAGAAAAAGGCCTACTTATATTCATTGAAGACCTAACTGACATAGTCAAAATCAACACACTCAAAACATGGCAAGAAGCTGCAAAACAGATGGCTCACGAGGTCAAAAATCCACTTACTCCCATTCAAATATCCACACAACGGCTGCAGCGTAAATACAGTGATGCACTAAATAATGACCCAATATTTATCGACTGCACAAACATTATTCTGGAGCAAGTAAAAACAATTAAAGACTTGGTTTCGCATTTTTCAAAATTTGCATCAATGCCTCAGCTTTTTCTTGAAACTGCAAACATAAACGAACTAATCACGCAAACAATTCGCTTGTATCAGGTAAGCTACCCTGATATCAATATCGTTCTTAATCTTGATCATGCTATCACAGAAATGAAACTTGATAAGAAAAAAATACGCAGAGTATTCACAAATTTACTTGATAACAGCATCAGAGCAATTCAACAAGAACAACCCTCATCAGATTACAAACCATTTATCAAAATTCAGACCCGATTTATAAAGCATCAAAATAAAATAGAAATTTTATTTATAGATAATGGCCCCGGCATTCCAAAAATAATTCAAAACAAGCTTTTCATGCCTTATGTTTCCACTGATAAAAAGAATATGGGGTTAGGACTTGCCATTGTTCGCGATATTATTGAACAAATGGGCGGAAAGATTGAACTAGAAAAATCTGATTCTCAAATAAACGAACCCCAAAAACTAGGTGCTCGATTTAAAATTGAGCTACCATTTAATATTTTTAAGATTTAACCTAGCCTATTGAATACGCCAAATTAAATATCGGCAAATAGATCATCCAAATTAAAATACCGGTTATTAAACCTACAGTAATCAACAAGACAGGTTGAAAGAGTGTGGTTAAAATAAGTACAAAACGCCTAAGTTCTTCCTGGAATGATTCGGTCGCTCTGCCTAAAACATCGGCCAATGCTCCCGTCTGCTCTCCAACATTTATCAGCGCAACAAGGGTTGCCTGTCTATAAAAACTGGGCAGCAATGCAATAGAATCAGACAATGTTCTCCCACGTGTTATATTATCAATGGCATTATTCACATTGCTCCTCAAGTACCCGTTATTCATTGAATCCCGAGCACATACAACAGCATCTTTCAATGGAATTCCTGATTTTAGAAGAACAGTTAACGCCTGCAGAAAATGCGTAAAATTTGAAAGCTCAACCAAGTTTTTAACATATGGAATTGAAATAAAAAGCCAGTCTTTGAACCTTTTTACCCGATTTTTGCCCAGCAAAAACATACCCCCAAAAAATCCCGCAACTAATGTTATTAATGCTGCAGCTCCCCGCCAAGAACGCAAAAATTTGCTAACCCAGATTATTCTTTTCGTAGCAGTCGGCAGTTGCTTGCCTATAGAGCTAAAAAATATTTCGAACTGCGGCACAACAAGTATTAAAATTACTACTACAATCAATAACGCAAAAAAGACTGTAACAATCGGCATAAGAGCAGCACTGTACAAATCCTTTCTCAACTGTTGATCTTTTTTTATGTGCAGTGAAATTTGAGCAAGCACAAAGCTTAATTGTCCACTACGTAGCCCAACTTCAATCATTTGAGTTATAAAATCATTAAATATTTTTTTATGCTTTGAAAGTGCAACTGCCAAACTATTCCCATTTTGCAAATCTATTCTTATACACCCCAAAATATCGCGCAGTTTATTGTTATGCTCCTGCTGTTCAACAGTTTTAATTGCACTCAATAAATCAACTCCTCCATCTAGCAACATGGCCATCTGATCAAAAAAGTTTATAAAATCATACTGAGACAAACGCCTGCTAATCTGCCACTGTTTTTTATCCTCAATGCGGCAGCTTAATAGCGCAACACCATTATTCAAAAGCTGGTTTTTTAAAGCGTCTTGATTATCCGCAAATACATTCCCTTTAACTTGATTTCCAACAACATCAATCCCCTTCCATAAAAATTTTGGCATAAAAAGCCTCTTTTTTATCTGTTTTTTTTATGAATAGATCTCTTCTGCAACTTAAGAACCCGTTGAAATGGTTCGACAAGCTCACCACGAGCGGGTTCTTCAAAATGTTCATCGCGCTCACCCTGAGCTTGTCGAAGGGTCTGCTTGCTTGCATTTAGAAGAGATCTAGTAACTTCTTGTGTAACACTTATGCCAAGCCTTACCAATACACTGGATAGATCAAAATTTTGTGTATCAATTTTTATCATTTTGTTCCTCGATGTTGCGCCACGCAATATTTTAAAACAATCAGTAGAGATCCCAAGTGCTTTACTTAGTAGCTTTACCAATTCCTCATTTGCCTTCCCACCTTCTGGCTTACTTTTTAATCTGCACTTAATAATTCCGGATTTATCTTGCTCAAAGCCCTGCTGTTTGGAGTTTGGAACAACTTTTAACTCAATAACTACAGACATTTACTCAGCCTTTCGAGTTAAATTTATGTTATTTTTTAAAATTTCAATATAAAAACGAGACATTTTTGATAGTATATCTTATAATATTTTACATATTATCGGATCAAGTACTTTGAAATTTAGCAAATTAGCGCCCATAGCTCAATTGGATAGAGCGTCAGACTACGGATCTGAAGGTTAGAGGTTCGACTCCTCTTGGGCGCACCATAAAAATATTGCTTGGAGAGATGGCTGAGTGGCTGAAAGCACTTGCCTGCTAAGCAAGTATCTGGAGAAATCCGGGTCGAGGGTTCGAATCCCTCTCTCTCCACCAGTCTTCGCAGCTATGCAGCTTCGCCTGGCTGACGCCATTAACGGCCAAATACTTTAATCTTTGAATTTAGTTCTTTAAAATATCAATTTATTATTCTCTGGAGAGGTGGCAGAGTGGTTGAATGCGACGGTCTTGAAAACCGTTATTCCGGGAGACTGGAATCGTGGGTTCGAATCCCACCCTCTCCACCAGCATATGCCCTATGTGGCTACGACTGGCAGGCCATTTCTTTTAATGTTTAAACTTAAATAACGCCAACTCGATAATTAGTGAAAGAGCTGTGCAAATCTAAAACGACTTTCAATTGTAGATTTGTCATCCTGAATTTATTTCAGGATCCATGGATTAGTTTTTCCTATTATCAATTTACAAAAATTTTGAATTAATTTATCCATAGATGCTGAAACTAGTTCAGCATGACAAAGTGTTGCCAAAGCTCTGCCTGATTCACTGCTATATTAATTTTAGAGCTATCGAGTTGCTGTTAATATAAATATTTTATGTTTACTCGCTTAAATCAACCAATTTTCCTGAAAAAATACGCTATATCCAAATCACTGGCTCGAAACAATAAACACTCTGCTATCAAATTGATCAAGATCAATCTGACTCAAAAGTTTGTGTATGCTAGAAAACGTTTGTGATTTTAGAAATATCTGTCTGATTTCAACATTCTGGATTTTAGAAATCACAGGTTGAGCAGGTCCAAGTATCTGAATTTTTAAATCTTGAGAGTCGTTAATTTTATTCAAAATATCTGCAATAGAATTGGCATCTCTATCAAGTTGAATATCAGAATTATTTTTTATCTCTATCTGAACGAGTCGGCCAAATGGTGGATAACAAATTTCTTTACGTAAAACGGCTTCGTCCTCACAAAATTTAAGATAATCAATCTCATTCAAATAATTGAAAATTTTATGATCTTTCATCATCTGAATTATTACAGTACTGGGAAGCTGCCCACGCCCTGCCCGACCTGCAACCTGAATAAGTTGCTGAATTGAAGTTTCAGCCGCGTTATAAATGGGCATGTGTAGGTTCAAATCTGCCCACAGCACCCCAACAAGTGTAACACGCGGGAAATGATACCCCTTGGTAATAGTCTGAGTTCCAATAAGAATATCTATTTTCCCCTGCTCAAAATCTTCCACCGTTTGATACCATGACCTTTTTTGGCTTGTGGTATCAAGATCTGCTCGCGCAATAATGGCAGTGGGAAAAAGTTCTTGAAATATTTTAACAGCTTGCTGCGTCCCCACGCCCTTTTTTAAAAAATTCTTCTGATCAGACTTACAATCAGGGCATGCTGCCGGTAATGGCTTTTGAAAATCACAGTAGTGACATCGTAGCGTTTCCTGACCATAGTGCGAATGCAATGTTAAACTCACGGAACAGTTTGAACACTGAAAAACATGCCCACAGTCTTTGCATTGCACAAAAAAGCTGTACCCTCGTCTATTCAGATAAATAATTGCCTGCTCTTTGCGGCTTAGGCAATCCCTAATCGCAGTTTCAAGCTCTCGAGACACCCAAAAATTACTTCGTCTTTGGTCTTTTTGCGATTTTAAAATTACTTTTTTAATCTCCGGAAAACTACCCGCAAATCTCTTTGTTATATTAAAAAGCTTCCAGCCTTTTGTTTGCACATTATGCAAAGAACTAAGTGATGGGGTGGCTGATCCAAGAAGAATTGGAATTTTATAGATACTAGCACGCCAAATTGCAATCTCTTTACTATTCAAGCGTGGATGTTTTTTTTCTAAAAAACCATGCTCGTGTTCTTCGTCTATAATTATCAAGCCCAAATTATTTACTGGCAACATTATTGGCATATGTACGCCAATAATTAATGCAGGCTCGTTTTTTAGTAATCCATTCCACAAAGCCCGCCGATCTGCAGGCTTACTGGCCGAATGAAAACCGATGACTTTCGAATTGGGAAGTTTTTTTTGAAAAATACGCTCAAATTGCAAACTAAGTGAAACTTCGGGAAGAAGCAGCAAAACGCTTTTGTTATTATTAATACACTCTTGAATTAAATTACTATAAACTTCGGTTTTGCCTGATCCGGTAACCCCATGGATTAATGTGGGTTTATAATCAGGATTTTTTACAAACGGTTTTAGGTAATCAACCACAAGCTGTTGCTCATCAGTTAATTGCACGTTATGAGGAACAATTGTTTGGATAGATCCTGAATCAAGTTCAGGATGACAAAGAGGCGCATCCTGCCTGCCCGCCACAGCCTTGGCGACGGCGGGTGTTTTTTTGTCTGCGAAAAAGCCTCTAATTCGTTGGTAAAAATGCAAACTGGGAACAAAATAAAATTTTGAAATTTTTTCGATAAATTCCGCGTATTTTATATCATCAGGAAATTGCTGCAATCCCAAAATCTCTCTTACATTGAAATCAGAGTAAAAATTTGAATCAATCTGGACAACATAAGCCAGATGCTGAGATGTCTTGAGGGGAACTTTAATAAGTGCCCCAACTCCAATTTTGCCTTCAAGCTCTTCAGGAATTTTGTATGTTAACGGTCGCTGAAATCCATTTAAGAGAAGAACGGTTGCAAACATTGTTATAACATATCTCCGGCTGTATGAGTCCTAAGTGCCTTAGGATCGCACTTGCTAACATGAATATTAATTTTGCTGAATGGCAATGGAATTTGAAATTTATCCCAACTTTTTTTGAATGTAAAATGCCAGGAAGATGAACATTCCACAAAAAACAGTGGCTTATTCGCAGTAATTGCCAAAAATGGAACACCCTGTTTAAGTTCAAATGCAGGGCCTCTTGAACCATCTCCAACAATACACAACGATTGATTATCTTTTAAGATTTTTAGGGCTTGCCTGGTAACCTGAATTGGATTTTTGAAAGCAGACCCATAAATCGCTTTATATCCAAACAACTCAACAACGCTTCCTACTAACTTTCCATCATTACTACTACTAACAATACAATGCTGAGCGGCTTTTACTTTAATAAGAAAATACGCTGCAGCAATCGTCTGTTGATGCCAAAAATAAAATACTCCAACGTTTTCACTGAAATTTTTATTTAAATTTGAATCAAGAGAAAAACTCAAGCGATATGTCATAAAAAGTAAACGCGTTAAACCATATAATAAGTACTTTGTTATAAAAAACAGAGCAGTATCTCGCTTTATGCTTAAAAAAACCGGTATAAAAAAATTACGTAGGGCCATAACAAATCCTCGTGTAAACTGTAAAAATGGGAAGAAGTAATAGGATATTAAACTTTTAAACAAAAATTAAGCTGAATAGGTTTTTCCATGACAAAACTTAACAATTTTAAAGTATTTAAACACGTATTACCCAACGGCCTTACAATTTTAGTCAAACCACAGCATACCATACCTAGAGTAGAATCACACCTCTGGTACAATGTCGGATCAAAAGATGAAGGGCAAGGAGAACAAGGAATAACCCATCTGATCGAACATATGCTGTTCAAAGGCACTAAAAATCTTTCCGAATCGGATATAAATTTGATTACACACAAATTATCCGGAATTTCCAATGCATTCACTTCACACGATGCAACCTGCTATACATTTCGCTTCCCCAGCAACGTGTGGCAAGAGTCATTAGCACTTTTTGCAGAATGTATGCAGAATGCTACATTTGATCCACAAACGCTTGCTTCTGAACTTAAAGCCGTTATTGAAGAATTTAGGCTATATCAGGACGACTATCAGGGATTGGTTGTTGAAAAAATGATTGAGGCACTCTGGCCACAACACCCATACCGAACGCCAGTTCTTGGACTCAAACAAGACATATGCAACATAGGGCAGGAAAGATTACTTGAGTATTACAAAAAGCACTATCACCCGGCCAATGCTACCTTAGTCGTAGTTGGAGATGTTCAACCAAATGAGGTATTCAAACTGGCAGAAACACATTTTGGTAAAATTCCAGGCAAGCCGAATTACACAAAACATAAATTTTTATTTGAGCCGGATATTCAACGTAAAACCATTCAACTGTTCAGAGACATTCAGGTTCCTTGGTGTTGCTACTTTTTTGAAATTCCTGGACTACGGGATGGCCAAAACTATATTTTTGACGCCGCATCACTTCTGCTTGGCGGCGGGAAAAGTTCCAGATTACACAAAAAACTGGTTGAACAAACAGAAATAGCCGTAGAAGTTGCCTGCTCGATTTATGAATTTTTTGATCGCGGACTTTTTGCAATCACTGTTTATCCAAAAAGTATGTCTGATATCGCACAAATAGAACAAATCATAAATCTTGAAATTTTAGAGTTACAAAAAAAATTGATTGCAGATTGGGAGATGGAATCAGTTAAAAAACGTGCCCAAGTTGATTTTACCACCCTTCTTGAAGACACTGAAAAGCAGGCAGCTATGATAGGCAATCTTTATGTTGCAACAAAAGATGAATCTGCTTTTGAAAAATATATGGAAAACATCGAAAAACTGGATAAGAAACAGATTCAAAACTTTTTCATAGAATATTTTAGCCCTGCAACATTACACGCAGGATATTTATACCCAATGCTTGAGCTGGACAAACCAAAATTTCATAAATTACAAACAGAAGCAGACAAGCAAGAGGCAAAGCTTTTGGAAAAACTTATTCGCTCCACGCCGGTTGAAGGAGGAAAATGGGTTACCAAAGTTAATGAGAGCAAACTACAAAAATTTAGTTATCCAAAACTAAAAAGCTTCAAACTGGATAATGGCCTAGTCGTAACATTTTATAACAATCCAACAATTCCAAGCATTAGCGCAATTTTGAATTTTAAAGCCAGTAGCTTGTATGATGAAGACGGAGCTGAAGGCTGCTTTATTTTTTTAATAAGGTTAATGCTTGAAAAAACGAAAAAATACGATGCAAAAAAAATGGCACAATTTTTGGAAACAAACGGAATTTACATTGGAAATCTTAACGACGTAATCACATTCAAATGTTTGAACCAAAATTTTGAACAAGCTCTTGATATTTTATATCAGATTTTAACTCAACCATCATTTGATGCTCAAACAATTTCGAAAATTAAACATCAAGCAATTAGCGAATTAAAAGAGTTTTGGGATACACCGCTTGAATTTATTGAACAGGTAACTCGTGAACATATTTATCAAAACCATCCATACAGTAAAAATCCGGCCGGCAATCTTAAAAGCGTTCCCAATTTAACTGCAGCTGACTTAAAAAAAAGCTTCAAGAAATATATTTCACCTGTAAACACAAATTTAATAATCGTTGGAGATTTAAGCAATATTGATCTGGAAAAAACTGTAAAAAAACATCTTGGCACATGGAGTGGCCTAGAAATACCAGACTTAGAGTTCCCTGCAATTATTTTACCGAAAGATACCGAAAAACACATAAATTCAAACCGTGACCAAACCGTAATTACAATTGCGGCACCGTCTGTTTCTAGAAAATCGCCGGAATACAACCACCTTGCAATTTTAGATGTGATATTAACGGGAGGACCCGGATTCTCTTCTAACTCAAGATTGTTTGATTTACGCGAAAAATATGGGCTATTTTACGCTATCGGAGGTTCTCTTGTGTATGGAGCAAAAGAAGAACCTGGGTTAATGCTCATAAAAACATTGGTAAGTCATGACAAAGTAGAAAAAGCAAAAAAATTAATACTTGCATCAATTAATGATTTAGGGCAGAATGGAATTATTCAGGATGAATTTGAAATGGCCAAAAACATGATCCTATCGAGCTTAGTTGAGAATTTTGAGAGTAACATGCAAACTGCCAGCGCCTTTCTTTTTTTACAGAAATTTAAATTAGATATAAATTTATTTGACAAAATGGGGGATACTTTCTCTATAATAAAGATAGATGAAGTAAATAAAGTTGCAAAAAAGTTTTGTCGAAGTAGTTGTTTTTCTTTTATTACGGTTGGTAGGGCTAGACCGAATCGATAGCCCCAAAGGAAGTAAGGAGAATAGCATGGCAGTCAAGAAAAAAGCAAAAAAGGCAGCTAAGAAGGTTGTCAAAAAAGTTGCCAAGAAAAAGGTAGCTAAGAAGGCAGCTAAGAAGGTTGTCAAAAAAGTTGCCAAAAAGGCAGCTAAAAAAGTCAGCATGAAACTTGTCAAGTAATATACTCTGACAGTTGCAGATTTTAAAGCGATCCATAACAGGGTCGCTTTTTTATTTTGACAAAACGCTCACATGTATTTATTATAATTGCTCTTAATATAAGAACATTTGTATAGCATATAAACTAGAAGGATTTTAAGAAATGACTCGTGCAAATAGTTTTTCTAAGACATTGATAATGGGTGGGGTATTTACAGTTATTGCTTTGCTAGGACTTACATTTTGGTACTTCAAATTTGCAAGCAAACCTGCCATTCAACAAACACTTGCCATCATCAAACCTGACGCCGTAGCAGCTGGAAACAGTGGTAAGATCATTGATAAAATTGAACAAAGCGGATTCAAGATTATTGCAATGAAAAAAACTGAATTAACAAAAGAAAAAGCAGAAGAATTTTATGCCATACATAAAGAAAAACCTTTCTTCGGCGAACTTGTAAGCTTCATGATCAGCGGCCCAATTGTTGTTCTTGTTCTTGAAAAAGAAAACGCTATTGAAGAGTGGCGCAAGCTCATGGGCAAAGCAGAGATTGAAGGAACATTACGCAACTTGTTCGGAACAAGTGTTACCAAGAATGCGGTTCACGGTTCTGATGCTCCTGAAACAGCAAAAGTCGAAATTAAACAGTTCTTTCCAGAGCTTTAAAATTTAGATTTTTATATAAAAAAAAGAGGCAGATGATTTGTAAAAAATCATCCGCCTCTTTTTTTTATTTTTTAACAAACAACTCTGAGTTGTTTCAAATTAACTAAGTTTGTCTTTTAATAAAACTAATTTACCCTGCAACAATTCTGTCTTAACTTTCAATTCTTGCAAAGATGTTTTCAAGCTAGAAAGCGAACCTTTCAGAGCTTTGGTTGCATGATCTTCTCTCGCTGGTAGTGGAGGCGGTGCATCCTCGCCTTTTCCATCTACATCTGGTTTGTGCTTACCAGGTTCTCTTTTAGGCAATTCTGGCCCTGGCTCGGGTCTTGGGACGACGGCCGGTGCCTTTTCTTTTTCTTTAATCTTTTCACCTAAAAACCTAATGGAATCATTGAGAGAGTCTCGTCCTTGGCCAAACAACTCTCTTTCAATTGTTTCTTTCTCGCGAACATCTTTAATAAAAGTCGCCATTCCCATTTCTTGATATGCATGTATCAACTTAATTAAACTCTCAAATTTAACAGAACCTAGTTGATAACCAGTCTTTTGCTGACTACCAATAATACCCGATTTTGTAACCAACTGGTGAAAGCTGGAAACTCCAGTTAATGAAGCTTTTAAAGCATTAAACACTTGGTTCTTTTGAATTGTGTTAGCTTCACGTAAAACGTCTGCTATTAAATCAAACATCTGGATAAAAAGACCAAAAGTTGCATCGGATACGTAGTCGTTTAAGGATTTAAGCAATCCTGGAAAATTTTTATCCTTATATGTGATTTCTGCGCTACTTATGTCAGTCTGAAGAGATTTAAAATTTTTTGCAGCCACATCTTCTTTAATTTTTTCAAGCAAAGCTTTTACAAAATCCAAGCCCTTAACTGAAGCTGCAAGTTGTTTTTTTGCATCAGCTGCCATTGCCTGAGCTTGTTGCGCAAGATATGCTTGATGCTCAGCTTTAGCCTCAGCTTCCCGCCTTGCTGCCTCTGCCTCATCTGCTTCTTTTTGCAACCTTACTCGGTCCTCTTCAGCAGCCTTTTCTGCAGCCTCTTTAGCTTTTCGCGCATCTTCTTCTGCGCGTCTTCGGGACTCCTCAGCCTTTCTTTGCTCTTCCTCGGCGGCAAGCATCGCCTTCGCCTCTTCTTCACGTTTTGTTTGTTCTGCTCGTTGACGATCCGCTAGCTCTTTTTCAAGTTCTTTGCGTACTTTATTCTTTGACTTTTTTATAGCAGCTTTTAGCAACCGTTCAATAACATTAGGTATCGTTGTATCTGTTGACTTCATTAATCTTACCAGATCAATTATCTTATCACTGTTCTGTGAATGATACTTAAATTGCAAAAGGCTTATGACCTGATCAAAATCCTTTGTCCATTCAATAAATTTACACAAAGGCAGAACAGCCATATCTACTAATATTCCCGACATAAAGTTTAAATTATTTAGACACAAATCAACATTTTTCTTAAATACAGTATCATAATCTATCTCAGCACTACTTTCATCAATAGCTTTAATCAAATCTTCCGCATTTCTAATTTCTTTCAAAATAAGGTCATTTGGGTCAGTTACAAGTCTATGAAGACGAGAATAAACCGATTGATCATTTAATGAACGCTGAACTGCATTAATAAAAAAGACATGAAAAGAATCTACAGATATTCCATGCAGCAAAGGCAAGCCTGCCCCCACACTCGGTTGCATCATAATACGATGCATTTCTTGATATAAATCATTTAAGCTCTCTGCTGCTGTCATTCCACTCAAGTACCCTTGCGAGAATACAAAAATGCCCCAAAATAATACTACCCTAGTAATTCGATTAACCATAAATTCTCCTTTATTTTTTAATAAAACTACGCACCAAGCTCTTGATTTAATAATGATAATTTACGATGCAATATAAACATTTTATTTTTTAGTTCCAGCAAAGACCTTTTTAAATTAAAAAGCGAAGATTTTAAGGCTTTCGCGCCAGGGCTTTCGACCGCTTGTTGACGTTGCAAAACACTTATCAAAGATTCTAAACTTTCCATTCTATGATACAGGTAGTTAATCCAATACCATTTACTATTTATATTTGCACGTATGTATTCGGACAACTTTTGCTCCTCGCTACTCCAAGCTGAGACAATGCTGTCACGGTTACGAATTCTATCAAATAGATTGAATAATTTCTGTATTTGAGCAATATCTTTTTCAGTCAAAGCCTTTTTATATAATTTTTCCAAACCCTTTAAAAAAGTAGTTCCTAAATCTTCACTCGAGAAAATAACTTTCTCCCCTCGTTTATATTTTTCAACATTTTCATCATAAGTTTTTACCATAAAATCCAAAAGTTCGCCAAGCGGTTGCTCTGATTCAATAGTTGATTTAAACCTAAGCTCTTCAGCCATTCTTTCTCGCTCAGCTCTTTGTTGCTCTTCAGCAATTCGAGCGGCCTCTTTTTGTTCTACTATCTTTTTCTGCAAAAACATTCCCCGATCCTCATCAATTCCAAGCATACACGCCGCAAAATCTTCCTCATCGGGGATAAACTCTTTTAGTTTTGGCTCTAATTTACTTTGAATCAAAATGCTTATTTGGGATATTATTTTCCAGGCATTTGTAAATGCAATAAATTTTTCGATATTGCCATCCAAAATTTTCCCATCTGTATCTAATTCGTAAAATTCTGGATTTATTTTGTAACTATTTGCAGGTCCGGGAATTTCAAGAGGAGCCTTTATGTCTTTTTGCTGCTTAATAACTACATATGCACTTCGTGAAAGGGCTTCGAGCTGATCCCGTGTTACATCTTTCAATATTTGATCTAAAACAAATTCATCGACTGTTGCGAGCTGAACAACCTGCTCTTCAGAAGTTTTATCCGCAGCACCTATAATTTGAGGAAGTGTTGATATAGATTGTTCTGTTTTTTCACTTATAAAGTTTAATTTATCACGCTTAGCTTTAAGTTTAAGATAAGCATCTTTATTTCCAGCTTCAACAAATTCCCCCGCTTGCCATTTTTGCCGAGCTTCCTGAAAACTATCAGGCTTCTGCCCTCGTAACTTATCCAGCTCTTTTTCGATTTCTTCTTTCTTTATTTGCTCGTCATCTGGCAACTCTTGGCCCAGATCCATCAACTCATCATCTTTTGCAGACAACTTATCAAATTCTTCCTTTAATCTGGCAAAACGGTCTTTATCGCTTGGTTGTACAAAATCCCCATTTAACCATTTTTTCATTTCAGCTTGGCATGCTTTCATATCTGGAGCTTTTCCAATCATTAAATTTATTGATTCTCTCAAAGCTTCTTCTTGCGCCTCTACCTCTTGCTTCAGTGCATCAATCTGTTCTTTTTTATATTTTTTTAATAATTCGCCTATTGCGTCTTGCTGCATTTTTAGTAATTGATCTAAAGATATAGCCATTACCGTTTCATGAAGAGGTTCTTCCCATTTAACTGGTATGACGACTGTATCTGCAAAATCAGCTTTTCTGCCTATATATTGTAATGTCCCAAACCTGCGAGCACTTAAAAGAGCATCTTCCTGTTTATCAAACACCTCCATTTCTGTTCTGTTTTTCGTAGCACGGTAATAACGTGCCTTATTGCCAATAGTTTGTAGCTGTTTTAAAATATCCGGCTCTACATCCATACGCAAATCTGCATCTAAGCGATTTAATAGTTGACGGTTATTACGAATTAATGGAATGATTTTTGATATTGGCATTCCATGCCACAAACACAATTCAATTTGCTCAAAAAATGATTTTTTTTCACCTTCAGACCAGAAATGAACCCTAGCTAGCGCATCAAATAAAAACTTAAGTTTTGCCTTGACGCCAAGATGTTTTACCTCATCCTTCTTTGCAAGTATTTCCTCTAGCGAAGCCCCATATGCAATAGTTTCAAAAACAATATCATCCGAATTATGCAAATACATATCCGCTTCTGTATAAGGCATATGCCCAGATGTCTCCCATGTTTTGCCTACTGATAAAAATGACACGAGATGACATTCTTCAATTGTTGCTGGGTAAATAACCTCCTGATATTTGTTTGCTAAAAATTCTGCTTGCCGTTTTATCCCATCTTTAACAAATTGAGACATTTGATCCAATTGCTCTTGAGTAAAATATATTTGACTTAATAAATTAAGCGTATTTTCAGCATCAAATTTTTTGTCTGGTGAAATGTGATTTCTTGCTGCCAAAGTTTGATGATATATTGCAGACAGGTAAGATAAATATATTGGGTGAAAACTATAATTATCATTTATGTATTTTATAAAATCTTCACTCAACGGATGTACACAGGCATCAATATAAATTCCACTTCTTTTGACCCCATCATATTCTCTTGCAATTCGACGCGGAGTTGCATCTATCTTCTCTTTCAAACACTTACAACAAGCTACATGGGCAGGATTGCATGGTAGGAAAAATGGCATATGATCTGTACCATTTAAAAACTCATCGTCCCCGGCTGCCTTCTTTATTTTGCACACCAAATAAACTGATGAATACCAGCTTTTCAATGCATCATAAAGTTTCTTTTCCAAATCATCAATCTCGCGACCTTCCGCTTCGGCAGTTTCCCAGGCCTTTATTTTTGCAGGAAGATCAATTTTTAGTTTTTTTATTTCCGGAATAATCCACTTTTTTAGAGATTGGGTAGATGCGACGTCTTCTGTTAATTTTTTTACATCTAGCTCTTCTTGTCTAACGGTATCATTTAATTTTAACAGTTCCCTTTCCCCATCGGATATGGCAGATTTTATATCTAAAAATCTTCGCTCTAAACCAGTTAACATTGCATCAAACTTCAAATTGATCTCTTTAACTTGAGGCTGATATTCTTTTTCTATCTCTTTTTTAATTCTTTCTTCTATTGCCCTTAAATTGGATTGAATTATTGCTAAGTCTGCTGGTAAAATATCCGGCCATGTTCTTGCCGATTCATAAAATTCTTTTTGTTCTAAATATTCCTTATCTTCTTTTATTTTTTTTATAAGAGCATCCTGTATCAACCTTTCAACTTCTTGTCTTTTACGAATATTAATAGACTCAATATCTCGCTTCACCTGATCAATTTGTTGCGTTTGCTTTAATGCCATATCTCTTTTTCTAATTATTTCGCTTGCATGATCACGCAGGCGCTGCTGCAAGCCTACAAGTTCTCGTTCCCTCTGCAAAATCTCATCTCTATTTTCTTCTTTAAATTTGCGCCACAGAGCTTTTATCTCCGGCGTATTTTCCAAATATTTAAGTTTTACACTGTTTTCAGCAAATTCTTTATTCAAATTAATTTGGAAGTCTACCATTGATATCCAATCATCCACAGATTGGGTGGAAACTCTTTTTGATGGATCTGCAACTTCAATTATCCACTTTTGATATATGTCATAACATATTGGGAAATAATATGAGCCAAGCGACCTTCCATTCTCCGCGTCAGCAACCACAATTTCTAATTCTTCTGAATCCTGACCTGTTTTACGGACAAGTATAGCTGTCCAGTGGCCTACATTTATGGCAAATTTGGTATCGGATTGAGATATAACAAGCATGTAACTTAATTCACCACTAATAATTTTTTGGATAAAATCTTGAATATCCTCCTTTTGGCCTTTTATTGGTGTAAAATTATTTGATCCAGGCCCCATTCCCCAAAGAATTGTTTTATTTTTGATTTCAGGTGGATAAAGTTTATTAACAACTTCATTTATGTCATATTGCTTTCCAAAAACTCTTGGAAACTTTCCCCTCAGATCTTGGAAAAAGCTTGCTAAATCAGGTTGATTTGAAAAGGCCCCTGTCAATTCTGAGTAAGTTGCATAAGGTTTTTTTTCTAAAACTTCCCCCATTCGCAATACATAAAAAATTGTTGCATCTTCACAAGTTATACTCGAATTTACAGAAAATCGTTCAGGGGCGTTAAGATAATAAATATATGGAGATTTTCTTTTATCAAAACCCTTTAACCCATCAACGCGATTAGACTTAATCGATTCATATACCCCAAAAATATCAGCGTCTTTATTCACCATACAAAAAAGGAATTGCCGCCCAAACAACAACAAAAGAATGGAAGCAATTATGTAAACACGATATTTCTTATAAAGTATTTTCATATCTAAGTTCCTTAATAACCATTTATAAATTAGAAATATAACTCTGCAGAGATATACCATTTTTAAAAAATAAAATGGAATGATTCATTTAAAAAGGTTTGAAGTCTTTGCTAATTGCAAAAAATTATAAAAAAGGCGCAGTATTTTTCACTGCGCCCAAGCTATTATTAAATTATTTTAATATAAATAACTATTAACTGATCACAATCTGATCTTTTTTAGCATCGATTATGAAAAGTTTCTTGTCAGGATTTTTAAGAATCTGGATAGAAAGCGGGCTAACAACATAATGCTGCACAGCTCGTTTTAAAGGCCTGGCTCCAAACTCTTTTTGGTACCCAAGCTCACCCAAAAACTCAATTGCACCGCTTGTAACATCAAGCTCTATGTTTTTCTCTTTTAACCGATCACTTAGATAAGCAAGCTGAATGCGTACTATCTGCTCGATATCTTTTTGATTCAAAGATTTAAAGAACACAACCTCGTCAATTCTATTAAGAATCTCCGGCCGGAAGTATTTAAGAAGTAAGCCATCAATTTCTTTGCGCACTTTCTCAGTAATATCACCTGCAGCTAAAATCAAGTCTGAACCAATGTTTGAAGTCATAATAATTATGCAATTTTTGAATGACACGGTGCGGCCTTGCGAATCAGTCAGATGGCCTTCATCAAGAATCTGTAAAAAAATGTTAAATACATCGGGGTGAGCTTTTTCAATCTCATCAAAAAGCACCACGCTGTAAGGATTTTTGCGCACGGCTTCCGTCAATTGGCCACCTTCTTCGTAACCAACATAACCCGGAGGCGCGCCAATCAGACGCGCAACGGCATGTTTTTCCATATACTCGGACATATCAATACGAATCATCTTGCGTTCATCGTTAAAAAGATAATCTGCCAAAGTTTTGGCAACTTCTGTTTTGCCAACACCGGTTGGCCCAAGAAACAGAAATGAACCGATTGGTTTGTTTGGATCAGCAATTCCCGACCTGTGAATTCGAATGGTATCAGAGATTTTGGTAATCGCCTCATCTTGGCCTATAACTCGTTTGTGCAACTCACTTTCCATCTCGATAAGTTTTTGGCTTTCATCGGATTTTAGTTTTTCAACAGGAACATGCAGCCAACGAGAAAGCACAAGTGCTATGTCATCTTCATCAACCTCTTCTTTGATCAAATGTGTTTTGAGCTTTTTAAGCTTATCCTGTTCCTGAGCTAATTTTTTTTCTAGCTCGACAATTTTGCCATATTTAATTTTTGAGGCTTTTGCAAAATCACCCTCACGTTCAGCCTGTGAAAATTCAACTTTTGCAGCGTCAATCTGCTCTTTTATTTTTTGCATAACTTCAAGAGGTTTCCGCTCAGATTGCCACTGTTCTGATTTAATTCTATGAGATTCTTTGAGTTCTGATAGTTCTTTTTCTAAATCTTTCAAGCGCGTCTTCGAGGTTTCGTCCTTCTCTTTTCCCAAAGCAACTTTTTCAATCTCAAGCTGTGTTATACGACGTTGTAACTGATCAATCTCTTCGGGTTTTGAGTCAATCGCCATTTTAACCATTGAAGCGGCTTCGTCAATTAAATCAATTGCTTTGTCAGGTAAGAATCTATCAGAAATCATTCGTGATGAAAGCTGTACGGCTTTAACAAGAGCAGAATCTTTGATTCTGATTCCATGATGCAACTCATAACGTTCTTTCAAACCACGCAAGATTGAGATTGCATCTTCATCTGTCGGTTCTTCGATTAAAACCTTTTGGAACCTACGCTCAAGAGCTGCATCTTTTTCAATATATTTTTTGTATTCAACAATTGTTGTTGCACCGACACAGTGTAACATGCCACGCGCAAGTGCAGGTTTTAGCAAATTTGAGGCATCCATGCCACCATTTGTAGCCCCGGCCCCTACAAGCATATGCAATTCATCGATGAAAAGAATTATGCCTTCCGACTCTTTTTCAATAGCCTCTAAAATGGATTTCAAACGCTCTTCAAATTCACCACGATATTTCGTTCCTGCTATCAATGATCCAAGGTCAAGCGATAATATTCTGCGATTTTTAAGACTCTCCGGAACGTCATTGTCAATAATACGCTGCGCGATACCTTCAACAATTGCAGTTTTACCAACGCCGGGGTCACCGACAAGCACAGGATTATTTTTCGTACGACGTGATAAAATTTGAACCACCCGCCTGATTTCATCATTGCGACCAATGACAGGATCAAGCTTGCCATCACGGGCAAGTTTAGTTAGATCCTTGCAGTATTTTTCAAGAACCTGATAACCACTCTCCGCATTCTGATTTTTCACCGCTTCCCCTCCCCGCATATTTTTAATCCATTCTAAAACTTTCTGGTCTGTAAAACCATTTTGCTTAAAGTACTGTTGTATTTGACTTGGTAATGTTAATGTTTTTGCAAATGCCAGTATACAAACATCCAGACTTATAAATTCATCGCCAAGACTTTTGGCCTCTTTTTCACACTCACCTAAAAATTTTTGAAATGAATGATCTACTGAAATCTGTCCACCGGTAACTTTTGGCAAACGAGAAAGCTCTTGATCTACAATCACCCTTAATCTATCAATATCAAGACCGCATGAACGAAAACCTGATGCACAAAAATCGTTATTCAAAGCAGATGATAAAAGTTGAATTGGCGAAAATGTTGAATACTGTTCCTGAGTTGCTAACGTATATGCTTCTTGTAATAGCTCTGTGAAAGCATTTGTAAATTTTTCTGAATTCATGCAAAAACTCCCGAATTTTACCTGAATTATAAAAGAATTAAGCCAGTTCTGAGAATTGCTCGCGTGGAATTGGAACATAACTTAGATGCAAAGATCGCCCCCAGGCTCTTAAAAAACTACGTAACCTGTATGCTTTTGGCGTAGTAGAATTTCTAGGAAATGCCGGATCTATGCATAAAACGCACTGTTTTTCTTTATTCCATCCCACAACAACCATCAAATGCCCATTTGTGTATGAGGTGGCTCCACCACGTAACTTGCGAACACTAACGGCCACGGGAATTTTTTTGGAAAGATATTTATACAGATCATCAAAAAAGTTTAATCTCTCAACTCGAAAGAAAACATTTCCATAAGTTGCGTCATGTGCGGCTGCAACATTAAGCGGCCAATTTCCATAAATATTTAAGTACCCATTGTCATAAACTTTATCTGCAAAATCAACCATATAACTGTTCAAATCATGTGAACAGTCACCGTAAAGTTTTTTATTGAAATAATTTACAATAATTCCGGTAGATGTTGGTGAACACAAATCTCGGTACCGTGGGTGATTTAGCACCATTTGAGACTGCCTTGGCACACCACTCACAATGACAGATGGAAGATTTGAAACGTAGGAATCACCCTTGAACTTTTTAACATTTGATAAACATGCAAATAGGGCTTTTAGATTTTTTGGATTTGCACCTTTTTGAAATACGACTTTTACCTTGAATGCTGTACCCAACTGCCCTTTTTTTAATTCTACTTTAGAGTGCGTTGTGTGCACGTAACGGTTGAGCTTATTAACGAAGGTTCTTTGAGAACTGGCTCCCCACTCAGCCAAACGCTGCCACCCAGCCCATGAAGAATGCTTTACATTAACCCAAAAAGTCATTTTCCCTGATTCAGGGCGCATCGCATTCCAGGATAAAATTAGTTCAGTAAAATGAAAATTCGGCTCACATTCCCAAATAAAAAATTCTTGATCGGAATCAATTTCACCGTCAAAAATATATCTTGATACGGTTTTTGAAAATTTTTCATTACTGACAGTTTGAGTTGAATCCAAATCTCTTCGTCGTTTTCTTCTTCCAGCAGTTACTGCATTTACATTCAAAAAATTAAACGCGAAGCACGTTATTAAAAATAAAAAAATCCGCTTTTTAAATCCAATAAAAACCTTCATTAGCATTCCCCCCTGATATGAATTACCCTAAACCCTTAACAATTTTGAAGCTCAACATCACTTTCCTACACAAAACTCATTAAAAACAGAGTCTAATACGTGCTCGTTTATATTTCGGCCCGTTAGCTCAAACATAAGCTCCAAAATTTCCTTAAGCTTGTAAGCTATCAATTCATATTCTAGGGAATTAAGCTGATTTTTTACAACAGAATCAAATTTTAACTCAATTTCAGTAATTAATCGGGCCTGCCTTTGATTTAATAAAAATGAAGACTGTTGCATTAAAAAAATTTCTTTTATCTTGTCTTTTACAGCCTGCAACAATGCGGACATTCCGCTCCTTTCCTTAGCTGAAACTACAATAATATTACTATAATCTCGTAAAAATATACGTAATTCATTTGCAGATGCATCTGCTTTTTCAAAATTTGACTGATCAATTTTATTTACGACAAAGATAACTTTTTCTAAATATAAATCAATAATTTCTTTATATCTGTTTTTTTGTTCCATATTCAAATTTTGGGTGGCATCAAAAACAAGCAATACCAGATCAGCACTTTGTGCTTGGGATAAGGATCTTTCTATGCCCTGCATTTCGATGGCATCGCCGGTTTGACGTAAGCCGGCAGTATCAATGAATGTCAAAAAAATTCCGTTATCATAAATGCTTGATTCAATAGTATCTCTTGTGGTGCCTTCTATCTGAGAAACTATGGCTCGTTCTTGATTTATAAGTGCATTAAATAATGTGGATTTTCCGGTATTGACTAGGCCAAGCAGTGCAATTTTTACGCCTTCACGAATCTGCTTTTGTTGGCTAAAATTAACTTTAACCTCGTTTAATTTTTTCAAAATTTGTAAGCTATGTGTTTTTATTGATCCGTTTAAATCAATATCCCTCTGCTCTTCTTCGATAAACTCAAAACACGCCTCAACAAGACCAAGCAATTTAACAAAATCAGCCTGTAATCCAAAAAGAAAATTTGATAGAGTTCCATGTAATTGCTCCATTGATTTCTTCAGAGCAAGTTCGTTTTGTGCATTAATCAAATCGTTGATTGCTTCAGCCTGAACCAAATTTAATTTTTCATTTAAGACCGCACGCCTTGAAAATTCACCAGGCCGGGCCATTCTGGCGCCATACCTACATGAAAGTTGAATAATTTTTTCTATGATAAATGGATTATTGTGACAACTAATCTCGATTGTGTCTTGGCCGGTAAAAGTCCTTGGCGCTCGCATCAGAAAAAATAAGACGTCATCAATTTTACTATAACCTATTGAATCGGTATTTTCCGGGTTACTACTTTCCGGATCAATTACAAAACCAAACTGAATTGTATGCGACTCTACTTGAGATACGTTTTTTCCACAAGCAAGCTTTGAAATAGATTCTATGATACTAAAAACACTATGCCCACAAAGACGTATCAATGCCAGCGCCCCACTCCCTTGAGGCGTACATAATGCTACAATCGTCTGCTGTTCATCAGCAATGTTTATTTCATTTAGACGATTCATGAGATGAAGAGATAGTTACAAGAATCTGATATCCACGAAATTTCTTTTTATATTTTCGTTTCAAATACTGCATTAATATATATGAAATACTAGCAGAAACTGCTCTATTTTCATCTTCATTTTCCATTAAAGGCTTATCAAACATTATTGAGAGAACTTTTTTGTCGATTTTTGTTGTAAAATTGGTTTGAAACGGCAAAAATTTCAACAAATCACGTAGCCCTTCGCTAACGAAGCTTATCCATTCAGGAATCCAGATTTGTGATTCTTCAGGCGACAATGGCCCTTGATTTTGCACAACTTTTTTTTCAACTTTTAACTGCTCAATTTTTGAATTTACAGCCTGTTGTTGGCGTCTTGCAAACTCTTGTGAATCTGCACTTTGCATTCTGCCACGATCTTGCTGCTGATTTTTTTCTGCCTGACGAGGAGCATAATCTGGCCTTGGCCTTTTTTGCTGCGCATCACGATGCTGAAACTCGCGTTCTTTAAATTTATTTTTTTCAGGAGCCCTGACTTCATTAAAAGTAATTGAAATTATTGCAGGACGCTTAGCAAAACCAAGAAAACCCTTTTCGCCCGCTTCAAGAATTTTAATCGTAAATTCAGATGGCTTGCCAGACTCAGTCCAGGCTTTCTCAATTGCGTTTATGATAGAAGAAGCCTCGTGAAGCATTGATTTCATTGTTACAAAATCCTTTTTCGTAAGAACCTTTGATTTGCTTTCAAATTTTTCGGTAACTAGCAACTAACAATTTCACAGTACAAAATCCTAAAAAATCCTTTTTTCAAACATTTTCTACACCAAAAATCTATCAGAATTTTATATCCAGTGCAAACAGAACATTTTTTTTGAGGTTTTGGAGCGGGAAACGGGATTCGAACCCGCGACCCTTGCCTTGGCAAGGCAATGCTCTACCACTGAGCTATTCCCGCAAGAAGTCAAACGTTAAAAAAGATTCAAATTATCTGCTTAAACTTTATATATAAAACGCATGCTTGTCAAATAATTTTTTCAAAGAATTATACCCCAAATTATATGGCGATTACACATGTACTACGGTCACAACGCCATGCAGCTTATTTCGTGGTAATTCATGGAATTGTACAAAAGATGGTGATAGGCGCTTGATAGCAGAGAAAATGCGCATAAAAATATTTTTTGTAACAATCTCATCAAGCCCATAAAATATCACTTTAGCGTTAATTCCTGCGTTTTTTAGGACGTTTTCAACGTTGAGTACTTCCATATAACCGCAATGAATTTCAAATATACGCAATCCGGAAGATATTTCACCCTTAAAAAAACCAATAATACCGTATGGATCATCTCGCTGAATAACTGAAACGAGAATGTTATCCTCGTAAATTATTCCATTTTCAAACATTGCCTGATGAACGTATGGCGAAATTGCCTGTGTATCCCGAACGAAAAAAAGAGCCGTTCCACAAAGCCTACCAGTAGATGAATAAGCTTGTGAAAAAATATTGATAAAATTTTCTAAAGAAACAGGCTGCAATGCACTGCGTACTTTTGCTTGACCCAACACATAAATCAAAATTATTGAAAGAGGAATCAATGCTATTAAAATGGACCAATAACCACCATGTTTTACCTTAAATAATGTTGACGCAAAGAAAATAACATTAATTGAAACAAGAAATCCAGCCAAAATTCGCTTAAATTTGTTTTTACGCAACCAAAAAATACTTGTCATCATAATTCCGGTTATTACCATTGTTCCACTTGCTGCAAAACCATATGCCGCTGCTAAATTCAGAGATTCTTTAAAGTTAATAATCATAAACAGCACAGCACAAAGTAATGTCCAATTTATAAAACCAATGTAAACCTGTGAATGCATTCTACTTGAGGTGTATTCTATTTTAAACATCGGCATAATTTGAGTCGTAATACCCTGATAAATAACAGAAAAAATTCCGCTAATCATCGCCTGGGAAGCGATCACAGTAGCCATCAAGCTTAAAATTAAAAATGGCACGTATAGCCAACTCACCTGACCAAGAAACATCTCATATATAATAATTTTTGAATTTGGATTTTGAATCAAGTAAGCGCCCTGCCCCAGATACGTAAAAATTAAAGCTATAAAAACATAACCCCATGCTTGTTGTATCGGCTTGCGACCTAAATGCCCCATATCCGCGTATAAGGCCTCAACTCCGGTGGCGCAAAGTATTATACCCGATAGAATAAAAAATCCCACCCAGCCTGATGTAACAACAAATTTAATTCCATAGTATGGATTCAGTGCATTTAAAATAAATGGATACTGAATAATCGCTAAAAAGCCGGACCCCAAAATCGCTAAAAACCAGACAACCATAATAGGCCCAAAAGTTCGAGAAACAGCATCTACGCCCTTACGCTGAAACATGAACAACCCAAACGTTATCAAACAAGCTACAGCAACGAGCGTTGCCGTTTTTAGATACTCAAGACCGGGAATATAACGCAAACCCTCAACTGCACTCAAAATACTTATTGCAGGAGTTATTACTCCATCCCCAATGAATAACGATATGCCTATGAATGAAAGAAAAGTAATAAGTGTAACTTTAGATTTTGATTTTAAGAGTGATTTTAAGATCTCACGCAAAACAATCGTCCCTCCCTCACCTTTTTTACTTAAACTCATTGCAAGCCATGAGTATTCAATGCAAACAAGCAGTCCCAGCGTCCAGATTATCAACGATACAACCCCGATTACATTTTCAATAGATGGTCTAATCAAATAAAAAATTGCAGGAAGCGTGTAAATCGGGCTTGTTCCAATATCTCCAAAAACTATGCCCAGGGCCTTGATTATATCCTTGATCTGTTTGGGCGCAGAACTTGGCCTAGTAATTGGCAAATAAGAATCCGTCATAAAAGCCTCTCTATTTTTACTTTTGTACTATCTTTTTATTATTGGTTATTTATGAGTTTTACTAAAATGTAACCAAAAAAACAAGTTAACAATGATTTCATGCCATTCAGGCATTTTTAAACTATCCAAAATCAAACCCATTTGTATCTTAACTTTTCAAATTTCGTAGCTATACTAAGCCTCACGAAATTAAACGTGAAAAAAATTTAAAAATATTATTTCTTAAAATTGAAGGATTTTTCGTGAAAAATTTGTTAAAAATAGCATTTTTTGCAACAACATTGTCAATTACACAGCTTTCCCGCGGTGCGACAGTTACAATCAATAATACAGCGCCATTTAAGATTGAAGCCAGCTTTGATCTAATGGCATATCCTGACACAAAAAAAACAATCAGCGAAAATTCAAGCCTAAAAGAAGATATTGGAAAAGTGTTCTTACGAGGCATATCCATTGGAGTTCATATTGGAAATAACTTTATGGAAAATGTTTTAAGCGAAAACTTGTCTCAAACGCTTGGACTTGGCGATATTGAGTATTACGTATTCAGTGAACTAAAAAATGATGGCAGAAAAAATAGCGCCGGCGAGTTTATTGTTGAATTCAAGCTTTATCTACTTCGACTCCCAAGATTTATATATTCCGGTGGCTGTGTGGCAAAAAGCGAGACATTTAAAGTTGTAACAAAAGATTTTGAAACATTTAGGCTAATCAAAGAAGAAAAAGAGCAAAACGCTAATTCACAGGTAAATAGCATGTCAAATAGTGGTTCTCTTGGTTATTCATCAACTAATATCAGATAAAAAAGTTGTACAAAAAACTGCTTTCCTGTTGACAACAAGCAACTTCACAGGTAGGCTACAGCTTGTAATATTTATGAAAATTATGAAGTGCCAGGGTAGCTCAGGTGGTAGAGCAGAAGACTGAAAATCTTTGTGTCAGCGGTTCAACTCCGCTCCTTGGCACCATTTTTTTGTCTAATATTTAAAAACATGAAAAATCCTATATTTCCAAACCAAATCTTGTACAAAAAATGTGATCGTTTAAAATACTGAATAATACTCTGATAAATTTGTTTTTTGGGTAACAGTTTTTAATTGTGGAAATAAAATGTTTAACTTTCTTTCAGAAAAATTTGCAGGCGTCTTAGGTTGGCTAAAAAACAAGGGTCGGTTAACCGAAGAAAACATTCAAGAAGCTCTTGATCAGGTTCGCAATGCATTGCTCGATGCAGACGTACCTCACGATATTATAGATGCATTTTTAAATCAAATAAAAGACGGCATCGTTGGACAAAAGCTTCAGGCAAGCTTAAATCCGGGACAAATGCTTATCAAAATTGTTCATGAAAAATTACTCAGTTTTTTGGGAGGCACAGGCTCAACAAGCCAAGTTACATTCCAAATCCCATCAATTATACTGGTCATGGGGTTACAGGGCTCCGGTAAAACAACCACTATCGCAAAGGTTGCTAACTGGGTAAACAAGGAAGCAGCCAAACGTGGAAAAAAGCGCAGAATCCTGTTGGCATCAGTCGATTTTTATCGTCCGGCAGCCGTTGAACAGCTTAAAATACTTGCTGCCCAGGTTGGCGTAGATTTTTATTCCGCCACAAACACCAAACCGGTAAGCGCTGCCAAAGAAATTCAAGATTATTTCAAAAAAAATCAATATGAACTACTGTTCTTAGATACGGCCGGTCGCTTCCACGTTGACGACGAAATGATGCATGAGTTAGTTGAAATCAACAAAACAGTAGCTCCAAAATACAAATTTCTAGTTTTGGATGCCATGACGGGCCAAGAGTCCTTAAAAGTAGCTAAATCATTCAATGATTCCGTAAATTTTGATTTTTCTATTTTAAGCAAAATGGATAGCGACGCACGCGGTGGTGCGGCATTTGCATTTCGCTATGCCCTTAAAAAACCCATTGCTTTTGTTGGATCCGGCGAGAAAATAGATGATCTTGAAACTTTCATTCCTGAACGTATGGCAACAAGAATTCTTGGAATGGGCGACATTTTGACACTGATTGAAAAAGCAAGTGAAAGCATCGAGATAGACAGCCAAGAAACTATGGTCAAAAGATTCTCCGAGGGCACATTTTCTTTAAAAGATTTCGCCGAACAGCTTGATATGATTGACAAAATGGGGTCTTTGAATAAAATTACAAGATACCTTCCAGGAATGAACAGCATTTCTCCGGAGGATATGGAACGCGGACAGTCGGAAATGAAGCGTTTCAAGGCAATAATATCTTCCATGACGGAAAAAGAACGCATTATGCCAACCCTACTTGATGGATCAAGAAAGCAAAGAGTTGCAAGGGGTGCAGGCGTAAATGTGCAAGATATCAATCAATTGCTACAAAGATTTGAACAAAGTAAGCAATTTGTTAAAATGTTTAAAAAGATGGGTAAGTTCAGAAAGTTTTTTTAACTAAAATATCTTACCTCTTAATGTTGATAGTTGTTAGTTGTTGTTAGAAAGGACATTGATAAATGGCAGTTAAAATTCGTCTAAGCAGAATAGGCAAAAAAAACAGACCGTTCTGTCGCATTGTTGCTATAGACTCTCAGAAAAAAAGAGATGGTGCTTCCCTTGAAACTCTAGGTTCTTACGATCCTATTACACATGAAGTCATACAACTTCATATGGACAAAATAGAACAATGGATCTCAAAGGGTGCCAAATGCAGCGCCGCAGTTGAAAAGCTTATCAAGGATAAGAAAACCAGCTCACCAAAAGCAAAAGCCGCTTAACACTGGCAAGACTTTTAGATTTGTTAATTGAGGTAGTTCTTACAAACTGTATAGCTTAATTTTGGAGCAGTAAACCATGAGTATCCTTAAAGAATTAGTTGAACAAATCGTAAAAAAATTAGTTGATAAACCAGAGAGTGTCAACGTAACAGAAGTCAGTGGCGAACAATCAACTATTATTGAACTTCGCGTTGCACCTGAAGATTTGGGCAAAGTCATTGGCAAAGAAGGCAGAACCGCAAGGTCAATAAGAACTCTTGTTCAGGCTACAGCATCAAAAGAACACAAGCGCGCTGTTCTTGAGATTTTGGAATAAGAAGTCACAAAATATTTATAATAAAATTCGGTGGCTGGTGAACTTAACGCCAGCCATTTTTTTTTGGAAGCCATGATTAAATCATGATTAAGATATCAATTATCACCGTTTTTCCTGAATTACATGAAAATTTCATTAACACGAGCTTGATTCAACGTGCCGTTAAACAAGAAATTATTCAATTCAATCTCGTGCGTTTTTCAGACATGTGTCAACCCAAAGAACGAATTGACGAACCAACCGTTGGACATGGCGCCGGAATGATAATTAAGCCTGAAGTTATCCAAAAGGCAATTGATCAGTGCCAAGAAAAGTGGGGTTCCGGATTTAAAATCTTTTTTTCGCCTCAGGGACAAAGACTTGATCAACGCAAACTAAGCAATATTTATAAAAAATTGATATCCCGGGACCAAAATCAACAAGATCAAACTGGTAAATCTAACCAAGGACAAGCCATCGTATCCGCTCCTATAAGCACCACTGAGCCTTTTCCAGAATCAGACGCGTCACCTATCGGTGATGGTTCGACAAGCTCACCACGAGCGCGCCAGCTTGATGGCACTCTTCCTGAGCCTATCGAAGGATGCGAGCTTCAGAAGAGATATACTGAATCAGATCTTCATTTAATACTTATATGTTCTCGATACGAAGGCATCGACGAACGCGTAGAAAGTTTTTATGCAGACATGACAGTATCAATCGGCGACTATGTATTAATGGGCGGAGACCTTCCAGCACAGGTCTTCTTGGAAGGACTTTTGCGATTGATTCCAAATGTTGTTGGAAAAACAGCTTCTGTAGAGAACGAATCGTTCCAGGGAGCTTTTTTTGACCACCCTGAATATGGGCTGCCAGTTGAATGGAATCAACTGAAAATTCCGGATGTATTGCGTTCAGGGAATCACAAGCAAATAGCAATATGGCGAAAAGAACAGGCTGTTAAAAAAACAATTTTAAATAGATTTGATTGGATACAAGAAAGTCACCCGGATGAAACGGATCTTGAACTTTGCAGAAAATTTATTCCTAACCATTATGTCGTAATAATGCACTCCCAAGTTATTGTTGGAGACGGGCATAAAGTTGGGCACACATCTGTGGCATCAATAGACATTCACGACATCGCCCGCAGTTGTAAAACATATGGCATCAAGAATTTTTTTATTGTTACGCAGCTTGAAGATCAGTTCAAGATCGTAAACACATTTTTTGATTTTTGGCATTCCAAAAAAGGCAAAGATTACAACTTAAGCCGCTACAACGCGATCGAATCCGTGATTTTAACAAAATCATTCGAGTCAGTACGGGAACAAATTAAACAAAAAGAGAATCTGGATCCTATCATAATTACAACATCTGCAAAATCTCATGGAAACGGCGTAAAAATTGATTACTTCAGCCAAGGACTTGTTTGGCAAGAGAATCGACCGGTTTTGATTGTTTTTGGCACAGGACAGGGGCTCAGCGATGAAATAATGGATCAAAGTAATTTTATCCTCACCCCGGTTCGTGGCCTTACCAGTTACAACCATCTTTCTGTAAGATCTGCTGCTGCAGTTATTCTTGACAGATGGCTTGGATTAAATTCAAAAGTTGAGTAAAAATTAAAAAAGAAACTCGGAGACTTTACTGTATCTATGCAAAATACACTAACTTACATTATTACAGCTTGAATATAGATATTTACTAAATTTTACCCTTGATAACTGCCCATTTTGTCTATATAATACAAGTTAAGTCTTTAAATTTTCCTGCATTTATGCTTTATAATTTGATATAATAATTTGATATAGTTTTTTAAGTTTTGGTTCAAGGAATACGATGAAATCGACTCGTTTAAGCAAAGAAACAATTTTGGATTTGGCAACAGCTGAGCGCAATTTCCCCGACTTCAGAGTTGGCGATACAATCAGCGTTGCATCAAAGGTAAAAGAAGGCGCCAAGGAAAGACTACAGAGCTTTGAAGGCGAAGTTATTGACAGTCACAAAAATGGCATTGCATCGACCTTTACCGTTCGTAGAATTGGGGCAAATAGCGTTGGAGTTGAAAGAATCTATCCATACTACTCTCCAAATATAGCTGAAATCACATTTGTAAAACGCGGTCGTGTACGCAGAGCCAAATTGGGCTACCTACGTCATCGTGTTGGTCGTGCCGGCAGAGTTAAAGAATTGGTCATATCAAAAGAAGAAACGGCCAGAATCAAAGGCGCAGGAACTCCTAAAACAAATGAATAAATTCGATATAAATTCGATACACAAAGGGCAGCCAAAAGGCTGTCCTTTGTTATTTATCCCAATTATTTTAACAATTTTCATTGCAATTTTACCCGCATGCTCAAAAAAGAGTATTGAAAATACTGCATCGCAAGTTCAATCAAGTGATATAAATAATCCATGCGAAGAAGCAACTCAAAACATATATCCCAAAATATCTCCCAGCATATCCCAAGTCCAAATCAAAAAAACTCACTATAAAACATTTGTAAATCAGGCCAGAAATATTGATATATCAACGCCTGTTGGATTTAGGCTTGAAAAAAGTGATAGTAATGAGATTGTAGAAAACAGAACCATGAACGATGAAATCCTCTTTTTTTTATATCATGGAAATCAGGACATAAAAAAAGTGGGTTCATTCTATAAGCGTGAGCTTGAAATTTTAGGATGGGACTTTAAAGATTTATCAACAAAGCAAGAGGGCCTTTTTATCTGTAATAAAAGCTCAAAAACATGCGTTGTATCAATCAGACCTAAAGATATTAGTGGCTCAATAATTTGTATCACAATAACAAATAAATTTGATCAAAATTAAAACAAGTACGGTGATTTAATGATTATAGTTTTAAAGACAATTTTATTTTTCGGACTAATATTATTGGTATCATTCTTAGTTTTTACATCATTGGTTAAAACTGTAGGTCAACTTTTTGGGTTCAAAAACTAATTTTAGTTTTCGTTACTTTTTCTTAGTTATAAAACATTTGATTTTATGCACCAATTTGCGTCCACCTATCAGAAATAACCCTAACAAAATTAATAAAACTCCTGGAATTATTGGAAGAAACAGACCGACAACTCCAATAATAATAAAAATAATACCAAATACTAGATGGACAAAGCCATTTAGCTCACTTATTATTTCTTGAAACCAGTTATTTTGCTTCATAAGCTTGTCAAATCCTCATATTTATGTTAAAAAACTAATATAATTCTTTTTTATTGGGAAGTCGTCTAATGGCAGGACTCTGGATTCTGGTTCCAGTTATAGAGGTTCGAATCCTCTCTTCCCAGCCACCTACTTTTTTATCTATTTCATATTTTACGTTTGTATATTTAGATTAGCACAACTATTCATACAAAAATTTATTTGATAAATGCAAGTGTTAACTATATTGAGAAATTAATTATTCCACCATGCCTTAACCCGGTTGTAGGTGTCGTTGACCCCTTGCACAAACGTATCATGCACCTCACGTACGTTCGCCTTGAGATCCTCTCTTGCTCTATATTGCTGATATTCTTTATATTGCCTCTCAACTTCTTTATAAATATAAGCGCTACAAGCTCCTATTACAACCAAACATGCTAAAATAAGCAAAATTCTCTGGACTGATAATAGTGATGAAGTTTTATTCGAAGCTACAACATCATTGGTAAAATCCACAGATCTCTTCGTATTTGATAAATCTGCAAATTTGGCTGCAACCAAAAACTTTTTGACTTCCTTAACGGGAATCTTGTTCAAGATAGAGTATGCAACCAGCACTCTTATTAGTTCCTCATCTAAAACGCCAACAGATTTAGCATCCGCTACAAATTTATGAACATTTTTTAACAAATCTATTTCGTCATGCGGACCAGCCACTTCAGAACCTATATCATCAAAAATTGACTCCTGTCCGCTACAAATAGGATAACAAGACCCTATTAGAATTAATAAAAAAACCATGTATGCGCCATTTTTGTTATTCATAAATCATAATCCATTTTCTATCAAACTTATAAATATAAAAAAACACCTTAATTCTATATATCGTCTTGTTATTTGCAATAATTACTTGTACAAAAAAAGATAGCTCTCAAATTGTTTACTCAATCACTTACTGTGCAATTTTTAATCTAGAAACACACCCAATTTTGGATTTCATTTTATCTCAAAAAAATTGCAATACTGAAAACACAAAAATTGTTCTATCATTTTTAAATTTAACATGTTTGCAAAACACTATTGACAATTGGTCTACGATTAAAATACTTTCACTTAAACACTTATTAGAACCAAAAAATATATTTTGTTTATTTTATAAAGGAAAAAGTAATATGAAAAAAATAACTTTATGTATCTATTTTTGTGTATTTTCATCAATAACAATAACAAATTTTGCAGCAATAAACCATTCACAAACATCTCCAGACGCATATGCTTCTTTAGATGGCAATGAAGAAGCTTTAATTTCTAGAATGCTGGGAAATCCAATAAACTTTGAAATTAATGCTCACAACGAAACTGGAGAGCTGATAGTTCCACCTTGCTACCAACAAAATAGATTTTGCACCATCTTTCAGGCATTACATGAAAAGCTCCATAAAGAATACATCCGCCCATCTTTGTCGCACTTCCAATCAATAAAAGAATTTATCAAAAGAAATCCCGATGGCTCATTCCAAAAATATATATTTTTCACAGGTGGAGATATTACTCAATGGACATCGCATCTTATGGTAGCAAAGCAAAATCAAGAAGGTAAATTTTCTGCAATAAGAACAATCGCCATCAATACACCAAGAGATGTAAATCCGTTGATAGATGAATCCGACTTATGGCACCCATGCGGTATGGATATTTGTGGAAATTATTTGGCAATTCCACTGCAGCCATATAAAATTCAACAACTTAATCCAGGAATTTACAGGGGAGATCGGTTGCGAATAGTTTTTTTTGATATAAGTAATCCGGAAAACCCACAAAGGGTTGTTGACCCTGCTCATCCAGCAAGATTTTATGTTCTTGATTTAATGGATGCCGCAGGTGGAACAATAACCTGTCCTGCAATTGCGTTTACACGATTAATAAACAACCGCTATATAATTGCATGTCAGTACGGATACTTTGTTTCAAGAGGACAAAATATTGATTCAGGTTTTGATTTTGCGGGAAATATAAATTTTACAAATACTACCGGATTTGCACCCAAAGATGTCGGTGAATTTCAAAATCTAAGTTTTGTTACATTAAGCGGCCAACTCTATCTTATTGGAACCGGAACCACAAGCAAACTTGCACCTGTAATTTTGGGTGAAAATATAGCTAATTTATATAAATTAAATTTAAATGTTATCAATGCAGGCCAAGCTTTTGATATTGCGCCTGGAAATATTACGGCTGAATTTGTCGCACAAATTTCGTATGGCAAAGAATGTTGCATATCTCCGGATTGTGATTTTAGCGCAGCCTCAAACATCACCTCTCAATGCAGTATGCTCAGCATGTATAACTGGGTATGGAACAAAAACCATATTCCCTGCTGTTTCTTTGGTGCTATTTAATTCAAAATTTTTAATAATCAATCAATAAAGAACCTGGACTGTACAGTATTTGTACAATATTTTATAATTTAATTTCAAATTCTTGGAAAAAACAATTTTATGAAAAATTAATATTAAAGAAAGGATTATTAATGAAGAAAAGTTTATTAACCATTCTACTAGTCGCCTCTTTCCGGCTTGGTTATGGTGCTAAACCAGAAGAAAAGCCAACGCCAGTTGAACAAAAAAATATTACTCAAACAATGGGATATCCAAAATCTGAAAACAAATATATCAATGATTTTGCAAAGGCGATAGATAACGCAGATGCAGAAAGAATAAAAAAATCACTTGAATCGGTTGAGGACCAAACAGGTATTGAAATTTGCGTTGTAACAATAAACTCAATACAAGATTATCAGGGAACAGAAGTTAACTTTGAAAAATTCGCTACTGGACTGTTCAACACCTGGGGAATTGGGAAAAAAGACAAAAATAATGGTGTTCTATTGCTTGCGGCTATTAAAGATCGTAAAGTACGTATAGAACTTGGTTCTGGATATCCACAATCTCATGATCAGATTGCAGCGCAAATCATTAAAACTGATATTGTTCCATATTTTAAACAAGGACAATATAGCCGTGGAATTTACGAAGGGTCTATGGCAATTATCAAAAATCTAACAAAAGAAGCATCTTGGTTCGACTATTATAAATGGCATATATTGCTCTGGATATTGATTATCATTTGCATTGGCGTAGCAATTTCCTGTTTTAGATCAGGCAAAAAAGGCTGGGGTTGGGGACTGCTTGCTTTGGTTGGTATTTTGCTATTATTTCTTTGGAATTTAAGCTCAAGTAATAAATCAGATGGTTTTGGCGGTGGAAAATCATCCGGTGGCGGAGCAAGTGGCGACTGGTAATAGGTCAAAATAACAAGCCCCAGCAATTTTAACTGCTGGGGCTTTCTTAATATGAAAATTTTATATTTATTTTATTTAAATCCGACCAGTTAACTGGTTTTGGCAATATGTTAATGATGTTTTTTTTCCGGATTCCATTTAATTACTGTTCCACATTTTGAACATTTAACTTTATTGCAACCCCCATTTTTTAATATAGGAGTTCCACATCTTGTACACTGCCTTGAATTTTCAGCAACCCAATCTTCACTTGCTTTTCCTGCTTCTTTAGCTTTTTGTTCTTCTTGGACTTCTGCAAGTCTCTCAGCTTTTTTGCAACTAATTCTAGAATTATGCTTTCTCAAACATTGGCAACAATATGTTTGTTGACATTCGGGACATTGAATAATTTCAACTTCCACATCTTCATTTATAAATGCATATGGACATCCATACGTTGGACAAAGCTTTGAATCAGGATGCTTTGCAATTTCTAGGTATTCAAGTTTTTTGATTATGCCACTATCAACTCCCAGACGAACTATATCTTGTTGATCTATAGATTTGCGACATACGGGATTTGGACATTTTGGGTGTTCATGATCTCCAAGGGCATACTTTATTACATTAAATATGCAATTTAAGCAATATTCATGCCCGCAGGATAGGCGAAAAAATGAAGACGCACTATCTTCTTCTAAACAAACTAAGCACTCAGGCTGTATCGCCATAGATGCCTTAGATGTTGAACTAAGTGTCAAAAGTATAAAAAACAATGATTTAACAAACTTAAACATTATAAAAACCTCCATAAATATCCATTTTGTTACATTTTTTGCACAATGTGATGAATATAGCGTGCCCAAGATTACGAAATATTGCAAAAAGCATTTTAAAATCAAAGTTTTTAATTTAAATTAACACTTACTATTAATTTAAATACTGAAATCTCGCGATAATTTTAAAACCGATTAAAATTGCATGCTAAATTGGATCTATAGCGCTATTTTAATAGAACAGCAGCCTTCATATATTGCTCCGGGTGACACCTCACAACCATCGTCAATAGATGATGATACCAAAGTAATAAAATCACCATTGGGCGACCATGCCCCTGCAGAAGTTGTCCCAGTAATATGTAAGCTGATTTCTGGCAATAAATTCCCCAAAGCATCAACACCAAATAACTGAACGTTATTACCAACAGGCGCATTTTTTACTACCGAAATAAAATCACCATTGGGAGACCACTTTACTGAAGAAGGGCCCATCCCCGTTGTTTGCGTGCTGATAACCGATGACAAAGTTCCTGTAGCATCAACGCTAAATGTTTGAATACTATTACTGTTAAAATTTGCCACAACAATAAAATCACTATTGGGGGACCAGCATATTGAATATGGATAACACTCTGTAATTTGCGTACTGAAAGATGCTGACAAAATTCCATTCCCATCAATATTAAAATTTTGAACACTTTCGCCAAAACAATTCACTACAGAGATAAAATTTCCATTGGGAGACCATTCCACCGAACGCGGTAAATCTCCTGTTGTTTGTGTGCTAATAACAGATGACAAAATTCCCGAAACATCAACACCGAATGTTTGAATACTATTGCTGTTAAAATTCGCAACAACAATAAAATTACCGGAAGGAGACCAAGATACCGAACAAGGCCACTCCTGTGTGGATTGTGAACTAATTTCTTTTGTAAGATTTCCGGTTGTATCAACCCCAAATATCTTGACAGTATTGCTACTGTACCCGACTATAGCAACAAAATCACCCCGTGGAGACCATGCTAGCGAAAAAGTATTCATATCAGTAGGTTCAGAACTAATTTCAGAGATTAAGCCTCCAGAAACATCAGCGCCAAATACTTGAATTTTATCACTGTTACTATTATCTACAGCAATAAAATTACCATTGGGTGACCATGATATTGAACCAGATAAATAATTTACCGATACAATGCTTTTGATTATTAAATTTTCCGAGGTCTCTCCTCCTTTAAAAAAAGAAAAATTTAATAAAATGATTAAAATCATAAATTTGAAGTTAACAAATCTCAAGAGTTTGACTTGCTTCATGCTCAATCTCCTTCCAAAATCATTAAAATATAGTATTAAACATCAATAAATTATTTGTAATGATACGATTCTCTGTTATTAATTTGCAACTTTAATAAAAAACCAATTACCCTATGCCTTTGTTACAGTTAATCACTTTATTGGGCTAAGTGCAAACACGCAAGGCCGTTGAACAAAAAAATTAGGCTTAGATTTAACATCTAAGCCTAGCCATATTCTCACACAAAAATATAGAAACGTAATTTTTATTATTAGTCTGTTATAAATTTATTCAAAATTTCTTGAGAACTTATTGTAAAAATTTGCTCTTGATATCGCGCTGTTGGAATTCGACAAATAACACACCTATTTGCTGTTGCTGGATTCGCGTTTACTAAATCCCAGCAATCGGATTGAATAATATGTCCACAAGGTAGAATTACAACATTATCTCCAAGCGCAAAACTTGAACGACAAAGAGGACACTCCTCGTCAAAAAAACATCTTGTCGGCATTAGCATAAACCCAAGTTCAGTGTGGCCATTAATAAAAGCAAGTTGGAACGATTTTTTGCCATCCCTTGCCACTGGCCTACGATCCCCACCATTATCCAAGAGCATTTTTGCAATAACGTTATTACCTGTCATTGCAGCAAAATGCAGCGCCGTATAGGCACCCATTGCAGGCACACTAAAAGATAGCATTTGCTCTTCAACTTCAAGAATTGTCATAACTGGCATATTTACATCTGCACCATTTTCCAAAAGAATTGCAACTATATTTACAAAATTATTGAGTACCGCAATATGTAAAGCTGTGTACCCATTACATTCGTGTCGTAGATTGTTGAGTATATAATTAACTTCAGGATCATATTCTAAAATAGCATTTAAAATACACTCGCAATTATTAATTACGGCCAAAAGCAATGGAGTCAATCCATGATAAAACTTGTTGGATAAATTGTTAATTGGAAAATCAGCATCAGCTCTGTATTCTAAAAGTTTTTTCGCCATAGATTCATCCCTATTAATTATTGCTATATGTAAAGCTGTAAGCCCATGAAATGGAGATCCTGGCGATTGAACTGTAGCATTGACAGAAGCCCCATTATCTAAAATAATTTGCATAGCATCCAAACGGCCTAACATCACAGCACAGTGAAGAAGTGTAAAACCATTGTATGGATGAAATTGGGATGTAATTCTTGTATTTATATCCTCACCCTCTTTTAAAAATCCGGAAATTATGTCTATTTTATTATTTTTAATGGCTTCAAATAATCCTTCGGAAATTATTTGGAGACGTGGTCTAATTATTTGACTTTCACCTTCAAACATATCAGGCGTAACAGGTCGTAACCCATATTTTTCCAGTGTCATCGAAGAGCCCGGAAGTGAAAATGCTGCCGAAATAAACGTAAAAAGATAAACTATTTTATTAAATTTCATAAAATAACCCCCTATCTAACCAAAATAGCGTGAAAACGAATAACACTTTTCATATTAACATAATCACGAATATTTACAAGTAGATAATTTATTTGATAGTTTTACTGAATAATGCATTTTTTAAACTCAAAAAATACTTACAAAACATGATAATTTTGACTTTTTTTGCTTTATTTTCAACCCAAATTTACATAACCCTTGATTAAAACCGATGTTTCAATAATATAAAGCGTACTGTATAACAAAATAAGTGCGTCTAATCGAGTTTCTACGAAATCATCGAAATTCCGGCGCCAGACATTATAAAGAGGAAAAAATGAAAAAATTTTTATTAACAACATGTTGTATATTCAGCTTATTTTATTATTTCAACACACAAGCTAATACCACACAATCAGAAACAGCTCAAACAAAACTCGCAAATACCAAACCCGCCAAAATTGTCGTGCTCACAAGCAAGGGTGGCAATGGACACATGGCAGCATGTAGTGTTTTAAAAGATGCCCTACCTGATTGTGAAATCAAACTGGTCTATCCAATTCATGATACATTTAGTCACTTATTGGATGGAGAAGAATGGTATGGAACACTTTTGCAGCATGGCTGGATTAGAACCACAAATTTTATTGCGCGATACCCCGGCGAAATGCTTATGAGATTTAAGAGCAGCAGTCTCAAAAAAGATTTTTCGAAGATTCTTGAGCAAGAAAAACCGGATTTATTAATATCTGTTATTCCATTGATAAATTACCCTGCTGCCTGTGCAGCTGAGCGTTATGGAATTCCATTCATGCTCATTACGCTTGATGCAGATCTTGAATTATGGCTCTCAAACATGAAGAAATGTCGCAAGCATGGCTTTCTTAAAACTAATAAATTTGTCATAACCGTTCAGAAAAAAACGTCTCACATTGAACACCAGCTCAACCGCAAATGCATTCCACTTTCATGCGTTCATGAAGTTGGAGCTCCTTTACGTAAAGACTTTTATACACCAAAGGACCCCACCGCCATTCGTAAAGAGTGGAACATCCCTGCAAATAAAAAGGTTGTAATGCTCATGCGTGGCAGCACCGGTTCAGACAAGATGATTGAATACGTAAAAACGCTTGTAAAAAATGATTGTTCTCTCCACCTTTTAGTATGTGTGGGAAGAAATACACAAATTATACCCAAACTTAATCGCATCAAACAAAACTCTCGTGTTAGCTTTTCTATTGTTCAATTTACGCCAAAAATCCCTGATTTAATGGCTATATCTGATCTATTGATTACACAGCCAACTCCAAATGTCTGCAACGAGGCAATTCATATGAAACTCCCAATACTTATTGATTTAACTTCTACATGCCTTTTCTGGGAAACACCAACAATTGACTGGATCAAACTTCGTGGCTGCGGTAAGGAATTTAAAAATATGAATCATCTTAATAACCTAGTTGGCGAGTATATAAATAAAAAGAAATGTTTCAGTCCAAATGTGAGCACATCAATTCCTCGCTTTAATACAGAAATACATAAGATTGTTATGAACTTGATAAAGCGTCCCACGAAGTAATGTACAGGGAATAAGTCATGAAAATAAAATCGTTTTTTTTACTTGGCATTTTGGCCAGCCTAACTTGTCATGAATATGTATATTCACAAATTGCAGGCAAAATCCAGCTAGAAAAAGAAGTAAAAGTGTGGCTGGGCGCATCTGAGGTAACGCTAACAGAAATTCACGGAGGGCTAACTAACGCTTCTTTTTTAGCAATATTCCAGACAGCAATCAACCAACTAACAAGATGTCAGGAAGATGTTCTTGGCTCAGAAGATACGTTCAATAAAACAAATAATTTTGCAAAAAATAATCTCGCTGTTGTGCGGGTAGGAAAAGAAAATCCGGAAGTGCTTGGCATTAACAGATTCTGCGAAATTGCCTGCCAAAATAGCGCAAGTAAGATAGGCATTGCACCTAAAATACTTTATAGCGACGCCAAAAACGGAACTCTCGTTTCCGCATTCATAAAAGGCGAAACATTATCTGCAGAAACTGCATGCGAAGCGTCTAGACTGGAAAAAATCGTAAACGTTCTCAAAAAATGCCACTGTATTCCATTTAAAAAAGATTTTGAAACGACTTCAATTTATGAAAAAATACGCAAAATGGTTTCGCTATCTGTTTCTTACAAAGATTCGTTTATCTCCCATGAAGAGTCAAAATCTTCTTTAAATTTTCTTAATCAGATTGAAACATACTTTTACGAAAAAGAAAAAAAATACGAAGGCCTTTGCCACTGTGATCTTTTTCCTAGAAATTTCATTGATGATGGAAACCAGTTGTGGCTTATTGACTGGGAGTATGCAACTTGGGGAAATATACTTTTCGATCTTGCCAGCCTATGCATAGAGCTAGATCTTGATGTTGAAAAAACCCAAAATGTGCTCAAACTTTATTTCGGTCCAACTTGGCAAGAAAATTATCTTGATTTCAAATTAATGTGTGCCATATTCAATTTACGCAATGCATTTTGGTATGATATAAGAGGCAAAGATTTTGAAGTAATCGATGGATTTAGCATGAAAGATTGCGCAACCAAACACTTTGCTTTATTTAAAAATGACATTGAAAAACTTCGGCCTTCGATTCAATAAGGATTGCTTATTAATCCATGGATCCTGAAATAAATTCAGGATGACATAGAGGCATCGAAAGAAACGGTAAAATGCTCAAGATGCAAAAGGGACCAAGCGTGGCTACCAGCCAAAAATATCCAAGAAATTATTTCGAAAAAGCTGCCTGGCAGAACAAATTTTATGTTTGCGGAATTGACGAAGTTGGCAGAGGCTGCTTGGCGGGTCCATTAGTAGTTGCTGCATGTATTTTGCCACAAAACACAAAATATATTCTAAAAGATTCTAAAGTATTAACAGAAGCTGAAAGAGAAAAAAACTATCTGTGGCTTGTTAAAAATAGCTGGCACTCAATTGCAATTATTAACCCTGAAATTATAGATAAAATCAATATTTATAACGCAACACTGCTAGCAATGAAACGTGCGTTTGTTCAACTTGTTGAAGTCATACCATTTGAATATGAGCTTTTAAAATTCTTGGTCATCGATGCAATGCCACTTACTCTAGATCAATCTCATAAAAACAATCAACTGGAAGTTCACCACTTTCCATATGGAGAATCAATATCCAGCTCAATTGCAGGGGCTTCAATTATTGCCAAAGTTACCCGAGACAGATTAATGAAAGAAATAGACCCAATATTCCCAGGTTTTGGGTTGGCACAACACAAAGGATATGGAACCAAAGAGCATATGGAAAATATCAAAACAAAAGGCACCTGCATTATTCATCGAAAATCATTTATAAGTAAAATAGAAACTCCGGAAGATATATTTAAAAATGGAAACGATACAAAATCACAACAATCTATTTTCTAAAAAAATGGATCCCAAAGAAAAATCTTCTCGGGAGAAACTTTCTCAAGACAAGCCTTTTTTTGCTGAGGTTATAGACAGTAACTTGCAAGGCTTTACAGCCCAATGTTGGAAGTGGGATAATTTTGCTGAATTTGGATCGTTAATTCAGGTTGATTCGGGTAAAAATACAGTTCTTGGATGTGTTACGCAAGTTCAGACAGGATCACAGGACCCAATGCGCTCCCCTTTCCCATACCAAAAAACAGAGGCTGAGCTCTTGGCGGAACAACCACAAATTTTTGAATTTCTAAGAACAACTTTCACTGTACAAATTCTTGGATATATCGATAAAAACCAGAATAAGATCTTTTATCTCCTGCCACCAGTCCCATGCAAAATTCATTCGTTTGCAAAAGAATGCTCAAACGAGATTGTAGAAAAGTTTTTTAAAGAACAATTCTATCTACATATACTATTTAAATTTTTAAATCAAAATCCAAATTTTGATGAACTTTTGCTAGCCATTTTAAATAGGCTTTCTTCGCAAAACATGTTAACTCAAAACATGCTTGAAGACTTTTATCAAACCCTATCTTTACTCACAGGTAATGACTATCGAAGACTAAAACTGTTCTTAACGCGCGTTGAAAAACTCACATTATAAACACGCTACAAAATTGCTTCCTAAAACTTGCAATCGAGTTATTTATAATTATCAAGCTTGAAGTGTAGCCAACTTATCTTGCAACTCTTTGGCCATATCAACAACCTCTTGATTATTAGAACTGCTTGCTCCCTCTATAAATTTTTTACCCAGTTGAATAACTACTTCACTAACATTTCGTTCATCTATTTGTTTTTCTAAAAGTTGTTTTATTTTTGCAAACAAAGTCTTAAATAAATAAAGTGATGTAGTGCAAACGCCACCATCTTCACTTTTTATTCCATGAGAGGCCACCTTTATTGCTTGCTCAAATACTGCTTCTCGATCCTTGCCAACCAAATCAATAAATAACCAATTTGATCCGGCTATAATACCTACCTCTTTGCTATTTACTCCATGAGAAGCCGCTTTTATTGCCTCTTCAAATACTTCTTCTCGATTCTGAGCAACCAAAGCTCTAAATAGCTCAATTGTTTGACGGAGAGTCTCAACGTCTTCACTTTTTATTCCAAGCGAAGCCGCTCTTAGCGCCTCCCCAAACGCTTCATATCGATTATCGTCAACCAAAAATCTAAATAACTCGATTGATGAGCAAAGCACGTTAGAATCTGCACTCTTCATTCCAAGTGAGGCCGCTTTTATCGCCTCCTCAAGGGCATTCTCGCGATTATTAGCAACCAATGTTCTAAATATCTCAATTGATGTGCTGCGAACATCGGCATTGTTACTTTGCATTCCATAGTAGGCCGCTTTTGCTGCGTCCTCAAAGGCATCCTCTCGTTCATGGCCAACCAAATATTCAAATAGCTCAACTGATATCCAAAGAGTATCATTATTTTTACTATTTATTCCTTGGCGGGCAACATTTAGTGCCTCCTTAAATGCATCTTCTTGACCTTTGTTAAGTAAAGATATAAGTAACGTTTTTGATGCATATAAAATATATACATTTTCGTTCTTTATCCCATCTGCAGAAGCTTTTAGAGCCTCGCCAAATATTTCTTTTCGGCCTTTATCAACCAAAAGTTTAAATAATTTAATTGCTGAAACCTTAAGGTAATCCTGTTCGCTTGTTATTTGCTGACGAGCCAAGTTTATCACCTGCTCAAATCCCTTGCCCTTTTCAACTAATTCTCCAAATAAATCAATTGCACCTGAACTTATATTATAGTCTTTACTTTTTATTTCATGAAAAGCCACGTCTATCGCCTGCTCAAATCCCTTGCCCTTTTCAACTAATTCTCCAAATACTTTATTTCTTATATAAACATCCCGAATCTTATTAACCAAATAAATTAACAGATCAACTAATTTATCATTAATGCTATTTAATGATTCAATTAATTGCTTCACAAAATCAGAATTATCGATTGGCAACCAAAAAACAACCTTTAATAAATATGCCAAGGCAACCGCTTCTTCCTTTTTAAAATCAGCCAAAATAGCATCAAAATTTAATGAACAATATAAATCTGGCAAAGTATAGATTCTTTTATCTTCAATCTTTAAACAATCAGACGATGTTAAAAATTCTTTTTTCGTAGCAGATACAAGTGATTTAAATTCTCCATGGCTTAAGCGTGTCGTTAATTTGAAATCCGAAACTTCACTCGTTTCACGAAACTTCAACAGTGTATCAATCGCTGTAACACTTTGATCAAATTTATCAACATCTTCAACTTTATGATCCCATCCATAAAAATCAATTTTCAGCTTTTTGCATAATTCGGGGAAATAATATTTAACAAAATCATCCCTTTTAAATGCATTTCCTATCTTCTGATTTTCTGTATTTCCAGCCTCTTTTTCAAAAAGCCCCAGCCCCAAAAGATTATTAAATATTATTATCATATTTCTTAAAGATGGCCCAACTTCATATACTATATCCTCTTGTGACACTTCAATGTAATGCTTACCAAAAAATTCTTTATCTAAAACATCTGATGGAATTTTTATATATCCAAATTTTGAGCCTCTTTCTTTACGTCCAACACAATGGTAATAAGCAACAAATGGAATATTTGAAACAACATACATCCAGCTGTTATGAACTTCCTGAAGATCAACATCAAGTACATTTTTATACTTTTTATAAAATATCAAAGGTTTAAGCTTTGGGGAAATCTTGAGTTTTTTAACTGCATCGCTTATGTCAAATTCCCCTTTTCCCTTATTATAAAAAATAACATTTAACATATTTCTCAGTACATTCTCCATACAATCAGGAATATTGACAAACTTTTTTTTGTCCTTTGGGTCATAATAAAAATATGCTTCGCCATATGGTGCAACTGTTGGGTAATCACCTGGAAGTAAAGATAGATATACAATTTTTTCATAACTGTTAACTATATTCGCAACATCTTTGAAATCGAAAGCTTTAATACTTTGTTCAAATTCAACAGCATTGGCTGGAGAAAATTTTTCATTTACCCAATCATCAGAAATTTTTCCATCGACAAAAATAGAGTCTTTTTTTATTTTTTTTGTTTGTTCGTCTAATTTTTCATAAAATAGTTTAATTAATGACTTATCGGTGGCTGCAATCTTATAAACCATACTCAGCAGAACCATATAAATAGATGGCACATCAAATACTGCGTTGAAACCACGCGACTGAGTGACCGCCTGATTTACAAACCCAACAATTTTTGAAAACGTAATAGTATTACCACTTGCCTTTGAAACTGGCGTCCAAATCTTTTGAATTGTCTTTTCAATTTTGATATCGCCTGCATCTTCATGCGCAATTTTAAAATCTGCCGATCCAAGCAGCCAGGCCATAACAGTAACAAAGCTTTTCTTACCCTCTAAATCCAATACCCCCAATGATTTTGTTAACGCAAAATCACCACGCCCCGTAGATAGAGGATTTGCTCGATGAAAGAATAAGTGAACTAACTGGACAATCGCAGATGAATTTTTAACATCCGGAACATCATAATCCACACCAGTTACATCAATTTTTACGGCTTTACCCAATGAACCATAATCATAAAGCTTCATTAGATAATCTTTTTCAGTTGCAACTGCACCATGAATAATAGATAAATGTTTGTAATCATCTTTTAAAATTGAATATGTGCCCTTGAGAATATCAATGTTAGCCAACCCCATGTGCCAAGCAAAGAAGGTAATAAGACTTCCCAGCAGACTCCATATGTACAATGATTTAGAAATTTTCATAATAACTTCTCCTCGATACCTAATATACAAAAATTAAAGGTTCTTCATTTTGATTAACAAAATCATAAAACAAAAAGCAATCTTTAATTGAATTTTATTTTCAACTGTTTGTGGAATTGACATTATTTAACACAAGTATTGAATTAGTTCCTCCAAATTTGCCAAAATATAAATTAGTAAAAGTTTATTCTTAATAAGGGGGAAAGGGAGAGTATGAAAAAAATAGTAACAAATCTATATATTTTTTTATCAATTTTAATAAACATGCAAGCTGCAACCAGCAGGCCGCAACCTGAATATAAAGATTTTATATTTCTGGTAAATTCTGATATACACCAGTCAGAGAATACCTCTAGACGAGATGCTCAAAAATTATGGTTTCTACAAGATGTTTTAAACCGGTCTATAACACATCGGCCGTACTATTTGCAGGCGATTTAACAGATCAGGGAAGCGACGTTCAATTTCAGGCATTTACCGAAAATTGGATCCGCCCCATTGCAAATTTAATGCCAACAAAACCACATGGCGGATTATACCTATGCAAAGGAAATCATGATGAAACATCTGGAAGTAACTCGCAACTATCAAAATATTTAAAAAAAGAGTATGGCGATTTTTGTTACTCATTCGATATTGAAGGACTACATTTTGCATGCTGCGGCAAATATCCTCAAAAAATAATGTTGGGAGGAACACTATCCTGGCTAAAATCAGATCTTAAAAAATTGGCTCCTGAAACCCCTGTTGTAATATTTTTCCACTTCAATCTTACTGGTCCATTCAGTGATTGGTGGGATGTAAGCTGCGGCAGTTGCACTTGTACATCTTCAAAAAATGAGAAGGATTACTTTTTTGATGCAATAAAAAACTATAATATTCAAGGCATATTCTTTGGACACGTGCATTATTCATATTCTGCATTGTGGCGAAATAAATTTCGCATAACAGGCGTAGGTGGCGACCAGTATGCTGTATGCCAGTACAAACCGTCAACAAAAAATGTAGATATAATGTTTAAAGATGGCACAGGTAAAGTATATCGCTGGGAAAGCCTGCTTCATAACGAGTTCGAAGAACTTTAATATTTTTGATAAATAGATTCAATAATTTTTATCTGATTCTGGATTGTAAAATGCTGGATGCAAAAATTGTATCCAGCATCTCCCATTTTTTTGTTCAAATCTTTATCTGTAAGCAATAATAATAATTTATCAGTCCATGCATCAATATCATTTGGATCAATCAAGTAGCCCGTCTGATTATTAATAACAAGCTCATCAAGTGGCGCAAGAGCAGAAGCAATAACAGGCTTTTTCATAAAACCTGCTTCAATTATTGGTCGGGCAAAATGACCTACCGTAGCAGGAAAAACAATTAAATCACTGGCAGACATTGCCTGCGGAATATCTTGTATTGGCCCAAGCAAAACAACAGATTTTTTTATTTTTTCTAAAATATTAGCTACTTCTACTTTAAATTTATAGGCAGGAAATAGTTTTTTAAGATAAGACGTTTTGTTAAGATCCAAATCAAAATAGCTTGCAACCAACAATTTGGCCTCCGGCAATTGCTGTAAAACTTTTTCAAACGCTTTGAATATAACAAGTGTGCCTTTTTCTTGAGATAGCCCACCTAAAAATAAAATTTGGGGATTCGAATAATGATGATAAACAGCATCTTGTGTCATAATATTAAAATCAAATTTTTTTGGATCTACAGCATTATAAACAACACAAGTCTTGGGGTTGTCTTTCCAGGGTAAAGCATCATGCTTACAAATTGGCAAAATTTTACTTGAATATTTGGCCACGTATTTTTTTATAATCCATTTTCTAAATCCCAAATATCCATCCGCAAGTGGTTCACGTACATGCCACATTACCGGAATGCCTTTTTTAGAAGCAACTTTTCCCCATGCTATTAATGAACTAGTATTCAGGTGGACAAGATCCGGCTTAATCTTATCAAGCCAATAACCTGCAACTGACTGTTTTGTCCTAAAAGTGTCCCAGGCTGAACGTAGAAAATATGGTAAGTGATACCAACGAAACCACCAAACTTTTGTGTGCGAAAAATCATACCTATTAACAATACCCACAATTTCAATATTGTTCTGCTTATAAAGGTCTACAACTTGAGAGTCATGCAAAAACAGCACAACGGGATGATATTTTTTTTTATCCAAAGCATTAATTAAAAGCAAAAGGCTTAGAGGCGCGCCACCCAAGCCTTTGCCATGATGGATGTATAAAATCTTTTTTTTATTCACAATTTCTTGCTTACGAATTCAGGGACTATAAAAATAATAGATCCTGAATCAAGTTCAGGATGACAAAATGGGATTACAAATTTACAGCACCTCTTCTTGAACCAACTCTTGTTGCACTAACATGTTTTTTGTATTTCTCATAATGGCATTGCGACCGATGCAAAAATATTTAATTCCTGAGTAATTCATCTCAATTGGGTCAAAGCAATTACGTCCATCAAAAACCACTTTTTCTTTTAACATATTAAAATCTGTAGGTTTATATTTGAGAAACTCTTTCCATTCGGTAAGAATAATTAACCCGTCGCATTGTTCAAGAATATCTTTTGAAGTTTTTGCATAAATTACCTGATTTGCAAATAAAATTCTGAAATTTTCTGCTGCAACCGGATCGTAGACCGTAACTTTTGCACCATTTTCGAGCAATATTTTTACAACATCAAGCGACGGAGCACAACGCAAATCATCTGTTTCCGGTTTGAATGCAAGACCCCATATTCCAACATGTTTTGTCGAAATTGTATCACCAAAATATTTTAATATTTGTTGAGCAAATAAGAGTCTTTGATTATCATTAACATCTTCCACGGCTTGAATTATAGACATAGGACAATCGTATTCCAAACCCGTTGAAACCAAAGCCCTAACATCTTTTGGGAAACAACTTCCACCATAACCAATTCCTGCGTTTAAAAAAAATGGCCCAATTCGTCTGTCTTTTGCCATTCCAATTTTTATCTGATTGATATCAGCTCCAACTTTTTCTGCAAGATTGGAAAGCTCGTTCATAAAGCTAATTCGTGTGGCCAGCATGGCATTAGACGCATATTTGGTTAATTCAGAAGATTCAATATTCATGACTAATAACTGATCTTCATTTGTTATAAATGGTGAATAGATCCGAGTTAAAATTTCTTGTGCACGCTTACTTTCCACACCTATTACAATTCGATCAGGATTTAAGAAATCATTAAGAGCATCACCCTCCTTTAAAAATTCAGGATTAGATGCAACATCAAACTCAACGGAGACACCACGGTCTGCAAGTTGGGTGCTGATTACCTGCTTAACTTTTTCAGCAGACCCAACAGGAACGGTTGATTTGTTAACAACCAAACAATACTGTGTAATGCTTTTTCCCACTTCCACAGCAACCTGTAATACGTAAGATAAATCGGCGGATCCATCCTCATTTGGAGGAGTTCCAACACATGAAAAAATAACTTCCGGTTTTTGCTCAAGCGCCTCTTTTATATTGCTAACAAATAAAATTCTTTTGTTATTAATATTTTCTTTTACAAGCTCATCTAATCCGGGCTCATAAAACGGAACTTGCCCATTTAATAAAGCATTAATTTTATTTTGATTATTTTCAACAATTGTTACGTGGTAGCCTTTTTGAGCAAGACAAGTACCTGTTACCAACCCCACATAGCCGGCACCAACAACCGCAATTCTAACCACTTCTATCTCCTTTCATTATGTCAATCCAAAATTCGTATGTCTTATCAGCTATTGCTTGATGAGAGTACTGCTCAATTGCTTTATCATAACCTTTATTCCCTAGCTCAATTCTTAAAGATTCATCCGAAATTAAACGATTTAAGACATGCTGTAATGATTGTACATTTTTCTGTTTAAAAACTAAGCCTACATCTGAAATAATTTTTGGAATTTCACCGGCATCGCTACCGATTATAGGAACTTTACACGCCATTGCCTCAATCAAAACATGGCCAAATTGTTCGCGCCAGCCATCAATATCAAAAGATGGTAAAACCATAATATCTAAGTCACGAATAAAAGCTGCAACTTGATCATGTGGAACGGTTTTTTGAATGAAAACTTGTGTGGCAAGATTTTTTGCACAAATTCGATTAGCAAGTTCATCATCACACGGTCCATTTCCAAGATAAACTAAACGCCAGTTTAAATAATTTTTTCTTATATTTGCAAAGGCATCAAGCAATGTAAATATCCCTTTTTCTTCAACCAATCTTCCAATAAAACCAATAGTTTTTATCGATTCGGGATTAATTCCAGTATCTTGTTTTTTTACAAAATCAAACTTATTTGCAGGCTGAAAAATTGTCATATCTACGCCAAGCTGTGGCAAAACGCAAATTTTATTGCCAAACCCTTTATCCATTAAAATTTTTGCTGCATCAACATTTCCTACAAATGCGCCACTTGAGTTTTTAAGGTTAAATTTTTCAATCCATATCCAAAATATTTTATATTTTAATGAAAATTTTTGCCGCCAGTTTACCCAAGTAAAAAAGATATTTTTTGATTTTAGTTTTAATAATTTTGAAAAAAATATGCACTGTAAATAACTAAAAGCGTTATCACCCTGCTCTACATGAATTAGATTCGGCTTTAATGCCTTCATAATTTTAAAAAGCTGCTTTGAGTCATACCAATATAGTACCTCATTTCCAGACTTAAACGTCTTTATTGAAATGAATTTA
>JBAZAX010000003.1:0-82891 GCA_041671765.1 Candidatus Babeliales bacterium
CAGATTTAAACGTCTTTATTGAAAAAAATTTACAGTTAGGTAAATCAAAATTACTAAAATCAGATTCAACCGTATGATTAAAAAGAGTAGCGCCCCATTTATTGGGAAACAAAACATTGATGTAAACATTGGGATAAAGTGATGCAAAAACTTGCCACTTTTTTCTATTTATTGGTGTTATATAAGTATGACTAACAACCAGAACTCTCATATCTGTAATACCCTTTTTCATGAAGAAATTATAGCAATAAAAACAATTAATGCGAACTTTTAGCCGAAATAAGTCATTTACATAATATCCCTTGAAAAATTCGTTTTGTATGATACGATTTTACTTCGTAGTTGTTTGGTTAAGATTATTTTATATGTTTATTTTATTCCAAGGAGTGAATTTTATGAAGAATAACAGATTGTCTTTGCTTATTAAGGGATCTGCTCTAGTACTAACAGTCAGCTTACTTCCAGGGTGCAAGGGCTTAGATTTTTTCAAGAAGAAAGATGCTGCAAAAACTGAAGCAACTGAATCTAAAGCTGCTGATGATGCATTGGTACTCTGCTCTATCGATGGCAATGCCGTCATTAAAAAGAGTGATTTCGACAAACGCGTAACACAAATGCTTCAGGCAAACCCTTACTTCAGAGGCGCCGGAGCAGAAATGCTTCCATTAAACGTAAAACGTAAATTCCTCGACAGACTAGTAGAAGAAGAACTTTTTGTACTTGACGCAAACAAGCAAAATATCGAAAAAGATGCTGAGTTTCAAAAAACTCTCAAAGAAATGGTTGATCTAGTAACCCGTTCTCTTAAGATCCAGTTCAGAGAAAAGAAAATATACGATGATACAAAGGTTGCAGAAGAACAATCAAAAAAATACTTTGATGAACACAAAACACAGTATGTAAAAGTAGCAGGCGGAACACTTGCAAGTGGCATAAAATTTGATACAGACGCAGCAGCAAGTGCATTCTTGGCAAAAGCAAAAGCAAATATCAATGACTTTGAAAAACTTGCAAAACAAACCAAATCAGGCAAGTTCAGAGAATTTGGTAGAATTGGCCAAGAACCTACAAATAATGCTATGGGAATGGAATCTGTTCCAGCACCTATCAAAGAAGCCGTCGTTTCTATGCGCAATTTACCAGCAGTTGAAAAAGTAAAAGTTGGTAAAGAGTTATGGGTTGTTAAAGCATCTGATAAAAAAGATTCAGTATTCTTTGATTTTGAAGAAGTAAAACCTCAAGTTGAAGCAATGATCAAAAATAATGAATTCAGAACAAAACTCACATCAGAAATTGAAAAATTAAGAGCTTCTTACAAAGTAACAGTTAATGAAGATTTCTTTAAAGATGCCAAACAAGTAGCTGAACAACCAGCTGCAGCAGGTGAACAACCAGCAGGCGAAGGCGCAGAACAAAAACCTGAAGAAGCAGCAGAAGAAACATCACAAGCTGCATAATAAGGTATAATTAATCCATGGATTCCAGCCGTCGCTAAGGCTATGGCGGACAGGCCTGAAACCAGCACAGCGGGATGACAGGATTTGAAAAATACTTTTAAAATATATAAAAAGGGAGTTGGTCACAACTCCCTTTTTTGTTATACTCGAATCTACATATTTTCGTTATTAATCACTAAACTTGATAGAACTGCACAGGAGAAGAGATGCTTAGTTTAAGAAAAAATTATCTGTTTTATGCACTAAGTCTAACTGTTATTTTTAACAGCTTTGCATCAGAACAAACAAAATCTAATACTGAATCTACAAAAACAAATGATGCAAAAACTGATGCTAGTTCTCCCAAAAATTGGGTTGTCGACAAAATCATTGTTCTGGTCAATGGAACAAGAATTCTAAAATCAGATCTGGATAAACCTAGAATTTCCAGAGATGGTGGAAAATATAATTTAGATGAATTAATTGAAGAAGAAATACTTATACAAAGAGCTATAGAACGCCACATGTTACCAACTGAAGCTGATGTTGAGCGCCAAGTGGTGGCATTTAAATTACAAAATGGATTGGGCGATTTATCTGCGTCTGATTTTGAGGAAGAGTTAAAAAAATTCGGCTTTACACTAAAAGAGTATAAATTCCAAATTGGTAGATTGATTGCATCTGAAAATATCAAACGTATGGAAGTTACCGATAAAATTGTTGTTACATCTCAGGAAGTTGAAAATTACTATAATAACAATCCGGAAATAATGCCTGAAGAGTATTATTTAAAAATGATTCCGGTCCCAAATCAAGACAACGCTGACAAAGCAACTAATATCAACAAAAACAACTTAAACATAACTGACGCCGTTGATCTAGGCTGGATTAAAAAAGAAGACTTGGATCCTAAATTTGAATTTGTGTTAACAATGGAAAAAGGCCAAATTTCTGAAATGGTTAATGTAAACGACAAAAATTATGTTATCGAAATAACTGACAAAAAAGAGAGTCGCCAGAAATCGCTAGATGAGCGTTACAGTGGAATAGAAAAACTACTGACACAAAAAAAGCAGTCAAAACTTATTAAGAAATTTGAAATAGATTTAAAGAAAAATTCAACAATAATTTATTTATAAAATTTTAGTTTTAAGCCTAAAAATTATTTTATCTAAAAAAATTAACATTGCCATTCATCTGCTCAATTTATATATCGACACAACCGATGCATACGGCAATATTGCATATACTTTTTTTAAAAAGTAACGCGTTTATTTTGAAAAATATATTTATCCCAAGATACAAGCGCACTCAAAATATAAACAACACAAACAATTGAACCAATCAGGTCTTTAATGAAACTAAAATGAAGTTACCAACAAAATTGTTGGTAACTTCATTTTCATGATGACAAATGAGCGTGTTCAAAATCCTTGCATTAAATTGCATCGTTTTGATGCACTTTCAAAATGATGCACCAGGAAATAATTTTGACCTGCTTTACATAATAATTACAAAAACGACACCTATTTTAAAAAATCTTGTTTATAAAAAATGTTTAAATTTTGAAATATAAAAATAATTTGTTAAGCTGTTAAATCTTAATTAAAGGGCTTTTTTATGTTATTCGATAAAATATATCCGGTTACTTGCCACACAGATCACGTCGGACCAAATTCAACTTTTGTTGTAATCAAGGGCTTTAAAGAAGACGGATTACAATACATTCAGACAGCAATTGAAAAAGGTGCCACAAAAGTTGTATTAGAAAAATCACATAAGGAAAAGATCCTGGATCAAGTCCAGGATGACAAAAACCAAGCCCCTGACGACAAAAAAGTTGACTATATCTTTGTAGAAGACACACGTGTTGCTCTGGCTGCACTCTGTGCTCAAGCGCTTGGAAATCCCGCAGAAAAACTTAAATTTATTGGCATCACCGGAACATCCGGAAAAACTACAACTACTTATCTAATTGATTATATTTTACGTGAATCCGGGTACAAAACGGCTCTACTTGGCTCTGTTAAAAATCGAATTTTAGACCAAGAAGAAGAGATAACTTTAACAACACAAAATAGCGACTATATCCAAATGTTTTGTGCTGAGTGTGTCAAAAAAGGCGTGCAGGTAGTTATCATGGAAGTCTCATCGCATGGCCTCGCCCTAAATCGAATTCATGGAATCAATTTTGACGTTGCCGGATTTACAAATTTTAGCCCGGAACATATGGACTTTCATCCAACAATGGATCACTATTTTCAAACAAAAATAAAAATATTTGATTACCTGAAAAATGACGGGCTTGCCGTAATTAACGCAGACAACGAATGGGGCCTGAAGGCGCTTGATCAAATAAAAAACAGCAAATTTTCAATAAAAGCATTTGGCCAATCAACACTTAGTTTAAATCCGGAATTCGAAAAATTTGAACTTCTAAAAAATAGCTTGCATGACTTGAAGATTAAGTTTGCAAAATACAATCAAACAATTGAAACCAAAAAACTTTTGGGCGAATTTAACGGCTATAACATTGCAATGGCATTTCTTGCATGTAAACATTTTAATATAGCACCAGATAAAATAGCCCTAGCAATACAAAAATTTGTAGGGGTTCCAGGTAGAATGCAATGCCATACACTAAAAAACGGCGCCCAAGCATTTGTTGACTTTGCACATAAACCGGATGCTTTTGAAAAAGTTTTAAAAAATCTTCGCCCGCATACTAACAATTTAATAGTAGTATTTGGGTGCGGTGGGAACAGAGATAAAACCAAACGCCCAGTAATGGGCAGTTCGGCGGCCAAATATGCCGATCTGATAATAGTCACAGACGACAATCCCCGAGATGAAGACCGCCAGACGATAGCGAACGAAATAATAGCAGGAATTCCAAAAGAAAAGAGATCTCAAACTATCTGTATACTTGATCGCAAGAAGGCCATTGAAAAAGCCGCAAATATGGCAACACCCAATTCAATCATAGCCCTTCTGGGTAAGGGACATGAAAACTATTATCTAATCCAAGGCAAAAAATATCATTTTGATGATTTTGAGGAAATAAGCAGATTTTAACCAAATATTATACCACAACAGAGATGATATGCCATTTGTAATTTAATTATTTTCTGTTATCATAAGTGATATTTTACAACATTTTGTATTTTGTACGCTTTCTTGGGGGTTATTTTTATGAAATTAAAATTAAATTGGATTATTGTCTCTATTTTTGCGATAGCTTATTTTCTTTCAATAAGCAAACCGTTGTTTTCGATGGAACGCGATATACCATCCGACTCTGATACAGAAGAGTACCTAAGCGATAGCGATACGGAAACAGAAGACTATTCCGGCATCGACACGCTCAACGATGAATTACTACAAACTATAAAAATTGATGGCTGGGTAAATCGCCCCATGCTCAGCAAAGATTTTCTTTATTTAACAAATAAATTCATAAACAATATGACTAATACATATCAACACACCACTTGGCTTTGTGATAAATGTGTAGATGATCCGGAATACATCGATAAACAAATAAGAACGCTACTAGAATGGCACTCAAGCTCCAAAATGGATCTTCAATATCCCAAATTCCCATGTATTGCAAAATTAATTTTACCACAAAGAACTCGTGTCGCAATTATCGGTGATATTCATGGCGATATGGATACAGTAGAAGGAATTTTTTATTCCCTCAGAAATGAAAATTTTATTGACGATTACATGAAAGTAAATGATGACGCTCGAATAATTTTTCTGGGAGATTATATGGACAGAGGCGACTTTAACTTGCAAACCCTATCCTCTGCTTTACTTTTGGCAGTTAAAAACCCTGAAAAAGTCTTTTTATTAAAGGGCAATCACGAATCCGATATAGATGAAAACAGTGAAATAATAGATGAAATCAAAGAAATAGAGAAGAACAAAATAGCTAGAGATACATTAATGTGCAATGCCATAAAAGTTTGTGAGCTTATGCCCGCAGGAATGTTTCTTGGATTCAAAAATCAAAACCAAACGCACTTTTATTTTCTCGCACACGGCGGACCGGATATCAGATATGATTATAGTAACTTTTTAAATATACATGATGAAAATCTATGCTTCTGGATGCTAACAAATGATGATATTTTAAAAACATTTAAAACTCGAAACCTACTTGAAAAAACCTATCAGTTTATAAAAACAAGCGCCGAAATCCATGAATCCTTAAAATTACATATTCGAGAGTCATTAACTTTCGGTTTTTTATGGAATGATGTCATCGATTTTAATTGCAGAATTCCAATAATCAATAACCCACAGCGGGGAGAATCTTGTATCTCATTAAATTCCGGATTCATTAAATATTTTTTAGAATCATTTACAAACGAAAACGTAAAAATTGTCGGTTTAATTCGTGGGCATCAACATAGTATGGCAAAAAAAATTGGGGCTGTTTCGGAAGATAAAATACTAAGCCCATCTTGTAGTTATTTTTCAAGTAATCCACCAAGATGGCAACTTTTATTACCCAGATTTCGTGCAATTTTAAAAGATACTTTCTCAATCGTTACCGTAATAAGTGGACAAATTCAAAATAAAGACGTAAACATTGCATATTTACCGACATTTTTAGAATTAATTTTTTTGGGTAACGATATGCGTACAATTCTGGCTATTGAATATAAAGTTGACCCGATACAATAACATAACTAAATTTATATACACGGATCTTACTTCGGTCTTACCCACGTAAGACGAAAATAAGGCCAAAATGGCTAATAACTTGTAAGGAGTTGGTAATGTCACTGTATATAAAAAGATTAATGATTTTTGTTGTCATATATTTTTCATCAGCAAATTATTTATCCACATACCCACACAAAAAAAACAAGGGTCCATCTTGCCCATCAGGGCAATTTTTTATTTTAACATTACCCAGTTTTCAAACGTTTAAAGAATTTGGAACATGGCTTGAAAAAACACAACCTGCCGGAGTAATGCTAATCCCTGCACATGTTAAAAACAGACTACAAACTAAAAAACTTTGTTCTTTCCTACAATTAAAAGTCAAAAAATTAGGCATTTTCCCACTTTTAATCTGCATCGACTGGGAAGGCGGAATCGTTTCACGTCCAACCGAATCAGGAGGTTTTACCTCAATTCCATCACCATATAATCTTGCAAAATCAGGCAAATCAGATTGTTTTTTAGCCGCTCAACTTGTAGCGCAACAAATGAGCGACGTTGGCATTAATGTTGATTTTGCACCAAGCCTTGATCTATTTGATCCAAAAAATCCCATTCTTGCAACCCGTTGCTTTGGCGCAACCCCCGAAATTGTTAGTGACTGTGGTATCGCATTTTGCAAAGGACTTATGAGTTATGGAATAATGCCGGTAATAAAACATTATCCGGGGTTAATGCTTGGCAAAGGGGATACACACTTTGACAAAATTGAAATAAATGCAACACAGGAAGAATTCGATCATAACGAGAAACCTTTCATCGCAGCATTACGAGAAAAACTACCAATAATAATGATCGGGCATGCTCAGTACAAGCAATTTGGTCCAATTCCTGCCAGCAGATCAGGCAAAGTAATTAAACGCCTGAAACAATATAACGCTAACTTAATCGCAGTTACCGATGACATAGCAATGCAGGCTTATAATAACGGACAAGACTTGAGTAACACAGTTATTGAGTCAATTAATAATGGCTTTGATCTTGTAATTTATTCTGCCCCTCCTGAAAAACAGATACAATTAATTGAAAAAATTAACAGACAAATTAACTCAAAAAAAAATTATCCCAATGTTATTAAAAACAATCTTATTAAATTAAAACAAAACTTAATAAAAGCAAAAAAAATAATTTTAAATTTAGATGAAAAAGAAGTTGCAAGTCAATTGGCAAAAAAAGCACTCTATCAAAAAATAAATTCAATAGATTTTTCTGACAAAAATACTGTTTTAATCTCAGTTGATTACACAAAAATTAGACCTGCAGAAATTTTAATAGATTCGGAGGAAAGTAATAATTCAGGGAAACAAACTCAGTTTGCAGCCCTATTGAAAAAAGCACAAACAAATTTATCTGCAATAAATTTCGGTGAGTTTATTTTAGATCCAAAGTCAGATCAAAGCTGTAAAAAACTCGAAGAATTTATAGAATCCGGCACACCAAATAGTGCTGATTATATTTTCGTTCAAACATTTTTTTATGGCGATGGAATTTGGAACAAAATTCAAACTCAATGGCTAGAAATGTTAGAACCATATGCAAACAAGATTATTGTTTTATCACTTGGACACCCATCTGAAAAATTTATTTTGCCACAGTCTCAAATAATAGAACTCGGCTCATTTAATATTCCAATGTTAAATGCAGCAGTAAGGAGATTAACCACAAAACCACTTTTAACAGGAGCTGATAAACTTGCACAAAACCCCAAGGCCTTTTTAGAAAATAAAAAATTTGGGATTTTATGCCACAAATGCAGTGTCGTAAATTTAGATAATAAAACTGAGCAAAATATTGTTGCGCAAACTTTTGCCACGCAATATTTTGCTACATTTTTACCAGATTTTTTATACAACTGGGCACAAAATTCAGAATATAACTCAAAGCTTTGCGCCCTATTTGCGCCTGAACACGGAATTATGGGAACACAACAAGATGGTGCTCAAATAAAATCAGAAAACTCAAGTAAATGGGACTGTCCTGTATACTCTTTACATGGTGCAACCAAATGCCCAACGCCTGAGATGCTCAAAGATTTGGATCTTTTAATAATAGATTTTCAAGAAGCCGGAGTGCGCTGTTACACATATTTAAGCACACTTGCACTGACACTTCAGGCAGCCAAAGATTGCAATATTCCAGTCTTACTCTTAGAAAGACCAAATCCAATAAAATTTTTAGGAGCTTTTGGCCCAAATCTAAATCCCGAATTCGAGTCATTTTTGGGCAAAGTCCCAACACAATTTGGCCACGGCTCAACAATTGGTGAAATTGCAGAAAATTTAAATGCAAAAATTGGCGCTGATCTAACAGTATTAAAATGCGACGCAACATCATTCTACAAAATTAATGCACCAAACGTGCCCGCTCGTGGTGAGTGTTTTTTGCAGGCCGCACCCTTCGATACGCCTCGCATAGCTCGGCACTCAGGGCGAGCGGCCAAAAAAAATGTATCGAACCATGCGGGCATAAAATTAACTTCGAATGGCACAACACCTGAATCACTAGAATCAGTCGACGCTTACTTTTCATCAAACTTTATTCCTCCATCGCCAAACTTACCAACCATTGACTCAGTTTATGTTTATCCAATGACAGTTTTTATTGAAGGCACAAATTATTCAGAAGGCCGTGGAACAGCATATCCATTTGAACAAATTGGAGCACCTTGGGTTAACGCAAAAAAACTTGCAGCCAATTTAAATAACAAAAAATTGCCTGGAATTTACTTTGAACCAATCTCGTTCACTCCAAAAATAATCCCCGGTAAAGCCGAGACCCCAAAGCATAAAAACTCTCTGTGCCACGGAGTTTTTTTACATATTTATAATCGTAAAAAAATTAAGCCGTTTTTAACAACACAAACTATTTTAAAAGAGTTATTTCAAGCTCATCCAAAACAGTCGGAATGGATAAAGTCAGGAAACAGATATTTTATCGATTTGCTTGCAGGTGATGATTCTATGAGAAAAATCGCCAAAGGCTGATCATTTGCCATTTAATGTAATTTTTTTTAAAAAACATTCATATCCGTAGTATCGTTTGTGCTAAGATGCAAAAAATAAGTATTTTTTATGAAAGGGCTAGTAGTTATGAAAGTAGTTATGAAAAATATATTTTTTATTCAAGCCATTTTGGCTGTGTTGTTAATTGGTTCAAGCTCTCAAATCAATGGAATGGAAGAACCTAAAGAGTGTCCTGTCAAACCCGCACCTCGACATATACTACCTCATTCAACACCATCTCCAACCAGAACACCACCCCATCCAACACCATCGCCATCACCAATCAGAATAGAAACATTACCAGAAGAACCTCCAACGCCTCGCACACAAAAAAAACAAGAGACTAAGAAAGAGACCGAGGATCAGGCTAGGCTAGAAAGATTAAATGCTGTTCTTAAAGATTTAAATGCTGAACTTAAAAAATTACAGTCAAAAGAAAAGAAACTACTTGATAAAATGCAAAAACAAATTAAGAAACAGGGAAAAGCAGTTGAAAAGGATGTGGTTAAAAAGGGTACAAAAATAGAAAAACTTAAACGTCGTTATGCCGATATGATGTTAAATATAAAAAAAGTAAAAGAAAACATGGAAGCAATAGAAACACTTATAGCAAACATTCGTAATCCACCTGTGGAACCCAAAACTGCAACTTTTGAAGTGTTAGAAGAAGAAGCAGCAGAACAAGATTAATAGATAAACTATAATATTCTTCGGACAATTTACATCGCTACAAAAAATAATACCCAAAATAATCTGTATGGCTAAGTTCAATAAACAGATATTTTATCTATCTGTTTATTGAAGGCGATTCTATGAGAAAAAGCATTAGACTTCTTGCATAACTTGAAAAAAACATTTTTGGGGTAAAAAAATTATGATCGGAGAAAAATGTCGCATCGGCGCAGGCCGGTGTCTAGGCTCTTTTTCTGATCTAGCAAATAGAAATCGCGGAGCGAGATCAAATCTCTCCATTCAGGGTTTGATTTTTCAATGAGATACATTTTCCATTCGCATGTCAATTCCTTTGGGGAAATTTCTGGATCCCGGCCTCCGCCGGGAGGACCGACTGGCATGTGCGTTGCCCTGTTTCGAAGCGCAAAAAGCTTGATGCATCCTGAAGCTCCATTCCTTAAGTTGATGACATTGGGCCTTCCGACTTCGCCCTGCGTGGCTACAACGGACACGACGCCAGTGCGACCACTGTACATCGATAAAGATTTTTTAATCACCAAATTTCCGTTAGTTATGCAAGAGGTCTATTGAAAAGTAGTAAAAATCGCCGAAATCATCCATTTGCCATTAGTATTTATTTATGCTAAAATTTCAATATAAATACAACTAGGATTTATCGCAAGACAGAGTCAGGATTAAATGGGGTTATGGGAATATGGAAGGTTACAAAATCATGAAGTTATTGGATAAAAAACTGTTTTTTAGCATTTTTTGCTTATTTTTCTCACTAAATATTTTTGGAATGAAGCGAACATTTGAAAATTTACAATCCACAGAAGATTTACAATCCAAACTAGGTTTTCAATTCGAGTCACAATCTGATAGTGAAATTAAAGCAAAAAAAGTCCATTCCGATGCAAAAGGACATAAAGGTCCTAAAAGAAAGCACGCCGGCAAAATTGATTCAGACTTGCCAAAAAAGAACTCAAAACCAATTACACATGATTCATTTCTATTCAGATTTTCAAATGAAATTTTAGAAAATTACAAAGAATTTTCGTCTAAAGCTAATAGAACTAGCGACAGCCAACCCAATTGCATAATACCTCAAGATGTATTTGCACAAGAACTCAACAAATTTATAAATTTACACGCTGCGCAAAATTCTATTTTTCTCACCAAAGATAAATGGGGTTCTAACAACGCACCTGACCCAAGACTTTTAAACGATTTAAATCCTGAGTTGAATTTCAGACACCCATATGCTCAAAAGCTTGATTCAGAAAAAGATTCACACATCGTAGTGTTTGGCGATATCCATGGTAGCATCCACTCTCTAATTCGAAATTTATGGAGATTGTTCCGTAAAGGATTTTTGGATGAAAACTTAAAAATAACAGATCCAAAAGGGTACATTGTTTTTTTAGGGGATTTGGTAGACAGAGGTCGGTACGGCATAGAAGTTCTGTTCCTATCAATGTTTCTTAAAAATAATAACTTTGATAAAGTTTTTATTCTGCGTGGCAACCACGAAGATCCTAAAATGGGTATCGGGGGGGGACTGTACACAATTCGTGACGAAGTAAAATTAAAATATCCAAAATTAAGTGAAGATATAATTCGCAATTTAATTAGTAGGCTAAACTGTTTTTACGATCTTCTTCCATCTGCGCTTTTTATCGGCTGTAACAAAAATTACACTGTTTTCAGTCACGCAGGCATTGATCCATCGTATAATCCGGTAAATTTGCTTTCTAACTCTAATGTTATTTATGAATGTTTAAAGGACAAGAAAGAAAACAGCCCATTTCTGGATAATTCCACTAGAGACAGAGCTGTTACACATTTTAATGATCGTGAATCTATGTCGGTTGGGGAAAAAACCAATTTTTACTGTTTTGGTTTTAACTGGTTCGATTTTGGAAGATACAAAAATCATAAAGGCGAAATCATTGATAGTCCTGATAAAATTACATTCAGTGGACACGGGTATAATATCTCACTTCAGGCATTTGAAAAATACAAAACATATCTAAATGAAACGTTACTTTCAGGTTGCGGCGTAAAAATTCAAGCCCTCGTTCGAGGCCATCAGCACACAAGTTATGGTTTGATGATGTTTGATCCACGCATCCGCGTTGAAGATGGGCAGGCATGCGATTGGAAAAATGTTGTCGATTTAAAAGACATTCAGTCAGAGATTGGTTTTTATATGCATAAATATTTTCCAATTTATACGCTACTTTCTGCGCCTGAAGGCGTTGGAAAAGACAATACACATGGAATCCAAATAACTTTTAACAAAGACTTTTTCAGTATTATAACCACTTCTGATGAATGGGGAAAATGGCTCATAAAGCCTTTTGAGTTTGATATTACAGGTAGATCTGACACTGGAATTTTTTGTGAGATATCGCAAGGTAACACCGATGATTCAGTTATTTGCAAATATTTACAAGAACCATCCAAAAATCCTGTTCAAGTCTTTCATGCCCAACGAAGCTTTGGTTTAAACTATAATGTCGACCGTGAGGTAGAGCGTATATTCAGCGAGTTTAAATACAAATTCGAAATTCAAAAACAAAAACCATATGACCATGACGTTAAACTTGAAGAAAACCCATTAAAATACCCAATCAGTGCAGATATAAAAACCCAATCCCTAAATCACATCAGATCTTTTATAAAAAAAGATGTACTTATAAAAGATTTAATTGATGAAGCAGACCTGCTCCCATTATTAAGTCGTGGTAATGCGCAATCTAAAAAAATTATGGAAAATGCGTTAGCCCATGAAATTGCACACTCACGAGATTACTATGTTTTTTATCATGCGCACACCGGAAAACTTGCGCTTTTGCACGATATGTTAAAAAAACTATACTCTTGGGGCCATTTAAATGCATCGCAACCACTATCCCTACGTTTTATAAATGATGGCGAATTTGCCAAAAATTTAAGTACATTTTTGGATCAATCTAATGTGATTGTAAAAAACGCTTCCGGATTTTATGATTTTTTTAACAAAGACAAAACACCCGGACAAACTCCATGGTTCGATCATATACCAAACATTGGAGCACAATTACTTTCAGCAAATTTGGCTTTTTTTGGAAATAAAAATTATAGGGGTGAATCGACATTTGACTATTTTTGTAGCAGCCATTCTGAGCGTGAACTTCCAATCCCCGATTTATTAAAAGATATATTTATTAAATTAGGAATTCCTGAGTATTTTTTAGACAGAATTGAAAAGGTAATAAAATCTTACAATAGTCAATGCGCTAATACCGGTAAATTACTTCAGATATTTGTCAAAAAAGACGCTGTGGACGATGTTGCTTACCTGGCATTTGCCGGAGGCAAACCCGTTAATCAAAAGCTCTTTGATGTCTGTTGGGATGAATCAAAAAAAAGACATACAAAAATATCAACATTGCTGGACATGTACTTAAACAATCCAACTGGCCTACAGGAATTACTGGCAAGAAATCCGGTTATACACGATGGAGTATCCCATCATTATAACTTGGATATCGACAATCTTCAGGCTAGACTCTGGCTACCGGCATCAGCAATGTATGATCCTGAAAAAATTAAAATATTAAGATACGGGACTGACCAAAATTATGCAAAATACGCTTCAGAACTAAATGACATATTTGAAGAAATTATAAAATCACTTATAAAACAAAAACTTACAGGACAAACTGCTATATATCAACATTTGTCAACACCAATGAAAAAATTGGATACCGAAGTATCAGCACACCAAATCGCTACCGTTCAATCTGAGACAATGGATTTAATGCAAGATTTGGAACATCTTGATCTTGCCACAATTCGTACTTTACCTAATGAGTATAGATTTTTGTGTTTGGCTAAAGAGATTTACGAAAAAAGAGAAATAAGCGAAGAAAATAAGAAATCTTTAAAATCAATAATCCCTCTGTTCAAAATTCTACCGGATGGTTCTACACCCCTAATTTTTGCGATTAAAACAAATAATATAACTTTGGTAAAATTTTTATTAGAGAATCCCTGCATAAGAAAAGGAATTTTTCAACCTGATCACTCCGGTAAAACAGCATTAGATTGGTGCAGTGGAAACCAAGAATTTTGCGAAACAATATTAAGATCAATTAACTTATCAGAAATTGATTTTAAATCAGTTGATCTTGGTAAGTCCGCCTATGAAACGATAACCAAATCAGCTTGTGCCATCATAGAAAAAAACTCTGCTCCGGAAATTTTGCGTTGGGCTATGGATCTCGCCGAAAAACTTATTTTAAAAGATTCTAGCCTAGCCTCCCGCTTGGCAAAGAAGATTTTAGAAAAAAACTCTAGCTCGGAGACTTTGGCCTGGGTAATGAGGCTTGTCGAAAAGCTTGTTGAACTATCTCCCACCCAAGCCAGCGTTTTGACACAAACCATTATAGAAAAAGACTCTAACCCAGAGACTTTGACATGGGCAATATGCATCGCTGAAAAACTTTATATATATTCATATTATAATCCGACTAAAGATTTGCTTGAGGAGATTTTAGAAAAAAGCTCTAGCCCAGAAATTTTGTCCAAAGCCATGGATCATGCCGTAACACTTGCTGAAAGATTTGCTGAATTTGATCCGCATCTACACGACGCCTTCTGCCTAGCACAGACTATCATAGTAAAAAACCCCAACCCAAATATTTTGGCCAAGATCATGGGAATTACCGAAAAAGTTGCTGCAAAAAATTCCACTGATGCCGCTGTTTTGGTTCGATTCATTGTAGCAAACAACTCCAGCTCAGAAGTTTTGACCTGGGCCATGAATCTTGCTGCAAAACTTATTAAAAATGATACAGGTGATGTTTTCATGTTGGCTAAGACTTTAGTAGAAAAAAACTCTAGCCCTGAGATTTTGCTATGGGCCATGGACATTGCTGAAAACTTTATAATGCATCCTTCCAATCCATATGATTCTAATCCCTATTATTCTGGCGCCTGCAATTTGGTCAACTCCATCATAGAAAAAAACTCCAGCCCCAAAATTTTATCCAGAGCCATGGATACTGTTGAAAAATTTCTTGCCAAAAAAGATCCTAATAGTGCCTACGGTTTAGCTAACCTCATCATAGAAAAAAACTCTAGCCCAGAGATTTCGTCTTGGGCGATGGGTATTGCTGAAAAAATTATTGAATTTATGCCAGATGTAGCCTATGCTTTGGCTATAATAATTATGGAAAGAAATTCCAGTCCAGAAATTTTGTCCAAAGCCATGGATACTGCTGAAAAATTTCTTGCCAAAAAAGATCCAAGTAGTGCCTACGGTTTAGCTAAACTCATAATAGAAAAAAGCTCTAGCCCAGAGATGATGTTGTCGCGGGTCATGAATATCACCGAAAAAATTGCAATTTTACACACTGGATCATACGCATTGGCTACGCTTATCATAGAGAAAAACTCTAGCCCAGAGATTTTATCATGGGCTATGGGTCTTGCCGAAAAACTTTTTAAAAATGGTCCAGATGAAGCCTCAAGATTAGCTCAGGCTATCCTAGATAAAAGCTCTGGCCAAGAAGAAATTTTGTTTAGGGCCATGGGAATTGCCAAAAAACTTGTCAAAAATGATTTATTAGAATATAACGTCGCCAGAAACGCCATTGGGTTGGCAAAAACCGTTATAACACAAAGCTCTGCCCAAAAAGAGATTTTAGATGGAGCTATGGGCATTGTTGAAAAACTTTTTGTGCATTATCCTGGTCTAAGCAAGGATTTAATTAGTACAATCATAGCACAAAGTGCTGATTCACCAGAGATTTTGTCTAGAGCCATGAATCTTGCTGAAAAATTTATTGAAAATGACCCATATGAAGCCATCCATTTAGCTATGATCATCGTAGAAAAAAACACCACTCCAAAGATACTGTCCTGGGCTATGAACATTATTGAGAAAATTACTGAAAAATTTATTTTGATTTTTATTACAGGAGACTCTAAAATTAATGGCTACTCACTAACAAAAATGATCTTAGAAAAAAATGCCAGCCCAGAGATGTTGTCGCGGGTCATGGCTATCACCGAAAAAATTGCAAAATTACCCACTGAATCATCGAGCTTGGCTACGCTTATCATAGAGAAAAACTCTAGCCCTGAGATTTTATCATGGGCGATGGGCATTGCTGAAAAACTTATTGAAAAGAATTCATACGACGACTCTATCATTATTCTGGCAAAAACTATTGTAACAAAAAGCTCTGGCCAAAAAGAGATTTTGTCTTGGGCCATGGCTATCACCGAAAAAATTATTGCAAAGAATTTATGTGACGGCTCTACCATTGATTTGATAAAAACTATTGTAACAAAAAGCTCTGCCCAAAAAGAGATTTTGCCATGGGCTATGAACATTATTGAGAAAATTATGGCTATCACCGAAAAAATTGCAATTTTACCCACTGGATCATCGAGCTTGGCTACGCTTATCATAGAGAAAAACTCTAGCCCTGAGATTTTATCATGGGCGATGGGCATTGCTGAAAAACTTATTCTGCATGGGTACTATTCACCTTCGGCGGAATTAGCTAAATCCATCGTAGAAAAAAGCTCCAATCCGGAAATTTTATCACGGGCTATGAGCATTGCTGAAAAATTTGTTAACTCTTTTTCACCTACATGTATATGTAAAGATGCCATCCATTTAACAAAGACTATTGTAAAAAAGAATCCTGAGCCTGAAATTTTGGAGCGAGCATATAAGTTGCTTCCAAATCTTCGACCAAAACCAACGGTCTAGCTTCGCCCGTGGTTTATCAACCAGTTATTGAAAATCAATAACATTCATCACCAACGGGCTACCACAGTGCCGCAATCCCAAATGGGATAGCTCGCAATATTGTTGTTATAATATTTTTATTAATTTCAAATTCTTGAACTGCGCTTGCGTGCGCGCCATAACTCTTCAAGAGCGACGGCGGGAACTCGTTTCAGCCACGTCCGCAATAGCCACGAGTGCAACGAGGGCGGCGGCTGGAATCCATGGATAAAATTATTCAAAATTTTTGTAATTGGACAATAGGAACAACTAATCCATGGATCCTGAAATAAATTCAGGATGACAGATCTCTGATCGGAAGCTACTTTTGACATCCACAGCCTTTTTACTAGTTATCGAACTAGCGTTAACTAGATTCAGCGGTACAAAATATACGCCTCTGTACGCATTGGCAGATGTTTTATGTGATTCGTAAAATCCTGCCTATTTTTAAAAATTCCGGCAAAAAAATCTAGCTGATAAAGATTTTTAACAAACGCTCCACCGGTATCTGCAACAACTCCAAGTCTGATTTCACGCTTCTGCGTGAATGGGTTTATGTGCTTAAGCGCAATAATTTTTCCAAGACCAATGTTAAATATATCTGCAGCGAAAACAACATTTTGTCTGTTATTTAAACGTTTTTTGAACTGCTCAACAGACCATTTCGAATTTCTATCTTCTTTAAAATACCAGTATCTTTTCTGCTGCCATGGATCTTTATTGGTTTTGTCATAGTCAATCCCATTGCTTTGATTTGCCATAAAAACCCTCTCCTTTCCATCGGGCATTCTGACAATCACAGTTCCCTGCATTAGAGAGTCTTCAAAATCGGGACGTGAAAGCCAAACAATTGGTCTGGCCTTACCTTTATTTGATGGATGATTTAGAATTCCGGACAAAATCTGTTGTTTGGAGTATTTTTTGCAAATATGATTGTCCAAAATTTGATATAATGGACAACAGCATTGGTTAGTTTTTTTATAACTTCCAGGCACAGAAAAAATGGCATAGTTTGTTAATCGAATCATTCCTCCATATGGAAGGTTGATACCATTATTCAAAGCGCTCTGTCTATCTGCATTCCATTTTATGAAATTAAAATTTTCATTTAAAAAATCTGGATTTAATATTCTAAATTTTCCGGACGGCATATCTTGCTTAATTGTCGAAATTATAAATTCAAGAGTATTTTCAATGTTTTTTACGGTCAAAATATGTGACAAATGCGGTGGAACGATTAAACAATTAGATTTTTTTGCATTTTGGCGAACAAAGTTTAATGTATCTTGAGCCGCTTGCATCAAATTGTACGGATTTGTTGCAACAAATTCATTTGAAAATGGCAACATAACACCCGGCTCAAAAAATTTGTCCACAGAATCAATGAGCATTTGCTTTTGTTGGACAGCATAATTTGAAGTATGAACCCCATCAATGTGAAAACTGAGCAAGTTTAAAAAAAACAAATATGAAAAAATCATATTTAAAAATATAAATCTCTTCATGAGCCCCTCCCCTAAAAAGATGTGCTTCAACCCTCGTCATGCCCGCCGTCGTGCTTGAAACTCTACGGTGGGGTCATTAGCCCATCCCCCCTAAAAGATGTGTACTTAATGATTACAGTTATCCCCTACCTCATTAAATCAAATCAACCATTTGTCGGTCAATAAAATTTACAAATATAAATTATTTGACTTAATCCAAGCCATATTATGGAGCAATTAATCCATTCTCTTTACAATTTTTTATGTATCACGCTAGCCTACCCTGAGATGGTAATGAATTGACCTGTCGTTTAGAAAAGGGAGATTTTTTTATGAAAAATATAAACAAACTTTTACTCTGCATTATTTTTGTATCGGCACAATTCACACTCCGAACAGAAAATTTAGAAACTCAAATTAACACAGATGCGGGACAAGAAGTTCCAAATATTATCTCTGCCGAGCCAGAGTCAGATATTACCAGCATTGACAAATCACAGCCTAAACCTCAAGATATTTTAAATACTATAAACAACGTCGTTAACATGATGCAAACTGCAAACACCCTTGTAAACCAAGTTACATCGACGGATAATACCGTTACCAAAACCAACCAACAAAATAGTAACTCACAACAAACTGGAAAAGTGGATACACAAAATATTTTGAATACCACTCAAAACGTACTTAATATCGTTCAAACTGCAAACAATTTAATAGATCAAATTTTCCCAATAGACGGTACCATTGGAACAAATGAGCAAATAGCAAACAATCTCAGTACATCTGAAATCGAAAAGTGGAAATACGTCAATAACTACTTTGCAGCAAGTATTGGAGACTTAAATTCTTATGAAAAAATTGGCGAATTTATTAGCCAAAATGCAAAATTTTTATCAATGCCGGCCGCCATTCTTTATAAATTTTTAGCAGAAAAAGTGTTGACTAAATTGGCACCTAGCACCACAAGCGATTCAGCAACAGAAGCAGTAACATCATCAACAACCAAAGCCAAGAAAAACAAATCTCTAAAATCAAAAGCCTTAGATAGCTCATTAAGTTTTGGTGCAGGAAGTCTTAAATACGTTACAGCACCAATCATTGGCGGACTACTAACATATAGAATTATTAAATTCATAGGAGCAAAAATTGGAACCAAAACAACAAAATGCAACACAGCTTTAATAGCTTTTGCAAAAAATTGGGACCAACACAAAGATCAAACACCTGAAATTTTATGGTCTTTATTTGAACACTTGAATCAAGAATTAATCGATAATAATGGGAAATTACCAAAGATTGATGCTGCACTCGCCCAAAAAATTATAGAAGCCATTGCAACCAATGCATCAATTTACGAATCAATCAGTTAATTTTAATTAATAACTTTGATTTGAAAAACCACAGGATTGTAAATTACACTCCTGTGGTTTTTTGTTATAATTAGTTTTTACTAAAATTGGTAAAATAATATTTATTAACATTAGTTTGATAACTCAGAAAATCGTAAAAACAACTACTGAAAAAGACTTTTGAATTGTAATTTTGTCATCCTGAATTTATTTCAGGATCCATGGATTAATGAGTATCCACTAATTCGTAAGTGTTAACGTTTAAATTTGGATTATAACTAATCCATGGATGCTGAAACGAGTTCAGCATGACACGTCCTTTCAAAAATATTATTTAAACCGTTAGTTACAATCGATTTAGTAGTTATTGAATTCGCATATTGTTCTTAAAGGTATAGGATGAGCCGTAATGATGCAATCGCAAGCCGGATTCGTTTTAAAACGATTTCAACCCAATAAATCTAAAAGTACTATTCTTTCAATGTATGAAGGAAAGTTCGACCTATCATTTAAAAAATTTAATGACAGCTTTAAGCTGTGGCCGGGGATGCTTGTATCATTTAACACAGAAAAAACATATAACACCCTTTTTGGATCAAATATACAAATATTAGCCACGCCAAACTTATCGGAAAATCAGTCCATATTTTTCATGCACCACATCTTAGAGCTTTGCTACTTTTTTGTTCCCAGTAACAAACCATGTCCTGAGATTTTTAATTTTTTAAAACATTTTTTTTTATTTTTTGACCAAGAAGTTACAGGTCCAAAATATTTAAATTTTACCCAAAAAATATTCGTAACTAAATTATTTAGCCTTTTTGGGTTCTTTTCTCATGACCCGATTTCGAGGTATTTAGCAGTACATGAAACGCTTACGACAACTTTTGTTGACTTTTCCATAGAACAAAAAGTAGAATTTCTGGAAAAGCATCTAAGTCTGAACCAAGAAAAAGATTTGGACGAATGGATTTTGGAAAGTTTAAAAATACATCCTCATAGCCACCTGTTCAAAACAACATTATTCGTCTATAAACAATAATTTATTGGAGATAATCATGAAGATACATAACAAAATGTTTTTTATTTTGTTAACGTGCCTGTGGCACTCAACATATGCAATGCAATTTTTAAATATCACAAAACAGTATGACCAAAAAACCAATGTTGTTCTCCCTTTTCTCAGTAATATTGAAATGCGAAAAAAACAGATAAGCGACTTAGAGGTATCTCTACGCGAAATCAGAAGTCGGCTGGAAGAGCTAAATAAAGAAAGCTCAAATGCTCTCGCACAAATTCAAATTGAAGGTACGGATATACAAAAGATTGGAGCACACGCTTCAGAGCGCGAAATAGAGTATTTAAATAAAAAAATATCAACATTCAATGCCAGAAAACAAAATCTTATAAACATACAAGAAGTTGATCAAGAAACTGTCGCAATAATTGAAAAACGTATTGAGATACTAAAAGAAATCTTAAATTATTTACAGGCTCCAAAAATTCAGCCAAAGCCCATTTATACATGGAAAGAATTTCAGGATGCACAAATTAAAACATCTGAACAAATTGCACAAATTGAAACTGAAAAACTAAAACGGGAAAATATTAAAAAACAGATTTTGGCAGAAAAAGGAACTTTACTTTCACTACAAAAACAGCTTGATGCAAAAGAAAAAGAACGTAATAAAATCATCAATCAAACACCATCACATGATAAAGATGAAGAAATATCGACGGATATAATTAGACTTGAATCAGAAGTAGTTGATCATGAAATCAACTTATTAAATGAAAGAATAAAATTTTCCAACCAAAAAATAGAAAAACTAACAGAAGAAGAAAAGCTTAAAGAAACCGAATTTGAACTCTTACAATTAAAAATTAATGATCAAAAAAACATATCCCAGGTAATAGAAAAGAGACTTTTACTTGATTCAAAAGATGTGGAATTTGCAAAATTAGAACTCAAAAAAGAAACCCACATTTCAATTGATACAAAAAATGAATTAAATAAATTACGCGAACCCAAAAAATATGAAAAAGAAAAAATAAACATAGAGATCAACAGCCTTCAAGATAAAATCAAACAACTCACAACCAAAGATAAAAAAGATTCATATAACATTCATATTACAAAATCAATGCTACAAAGAGCCCTATCGCTCAAAGACCTTATTGAAAGAGATCTGCTACTACTTGATGCAAAAAAAGATGTTGCCGACGTAAAGTTAAAAATTAAAGAACTCCAGTTTAAAATACTAGAATTAAGATACAAGCTAAAAACAGAAAAAGGTAACGTTAAAGAGTATCTTGCAACCTATAAAACTCAAAAAGAACTTGAAACAAGCACCCTAAAAAGTTTTAAAGAAAAACGCATTGAAGCAGTAAATTCTTTAGTTGAAACTCAACGCGAAATATCGGGCATTAGCTCCAAAATAGAAAAAATGCATGGAAGTAAAGCTTCTCTAATCAACCAACAGCCTTCATATTTGACTACAATAATAAATAATCTTGATGACTCAAGACGCATATTAAGCGACCTCTCAATAGTAACCCAAGACTTTTTGGCAGTATGCTCCGACCTAATTCACCAACAAACAAGTGTCTTAAATTTTTACGATCTAATACTTACCGACCTTGAATCCTACACAACAACACAGAGCATTTGGAAGCGTACTCCTACTGCAATATCTTCTGAAGCACTAAAAACTTCATTAATTGAGGCTGAGGATTTTGCCAAAAAGCTTTTCTGGGGAGTCCCCGCACATTTGAGCCCTTTAACAATTTTAAATTTATTAAAAGAATTTAGTATTTTTGATTTTTTATTTACCCTTCTTTTTATACTTTTTGCTGTAACCGCATTTATTTTCATTAAAAAATGGCTCGTCAAAATCAGTCAAAAATTTGAATATAAATCTCAGCATAAACCTGAGCAATCAAAACGTATTACGTACACAATTTCTTCTACACTTTTAACTTTCGCGCTAGAACACTACAACTTATTATTCGCACTAATATCGATATATCTATATATAAATCTTGAGTATCAGATCTTTACAACCCAATTTTTATCCATCCCATTTTACACCGCACTGTTCTATTTGATCTGTATTCCATTTTTTGTTTTTATATCAACGCAGCTACTCACAACCTTAAAAGATTTAAATAAAAAATTGAGTTTTGTCTTTTTTGCTGAAACAATTCAGGACAGATTTTTAGTCCTAATCAGCACATTTATGTACTCTTCTTCCATAATTCTTCCGTTTAGAAGCGCATTTTTGATTTACAGCGATACAAAAATGGGCCTTGGTGATGTTTTAATGGCGGGATACTCATTAATATTATTATTAATTTTACTTTTTTTATTTACTAAAGAAGATCTGTTTAAGTTGCTACCTTACACAAAGTATCCGTCAGTTGAATGGATAAAGAAAAAACTTGAAAAATTTTATTACCCAATATTTTTCTTCATCATGGGACTCCTAATTTTACGTAATCCATATGTTGGATATGCCAATCTCTCTTGGTACCTGGCTTTTGCAATTCCAGCCTCAGCAGCACTCTTATGGGCATTATTCATAACACATAATTATATCAGAAACTATTCGGTATTTTTGTTCATGACCGAGGATGAGGATGAGATAAAAGATAAATTTGAACATGCAAAAACTTATTATGGAATATTAATTATTGCAACTTTCCTGTTCCTATTTTTCATTGATATTTTCTTCATTGCACGGATCTGGGGATATAATTACACCACAACCGAAATATGGCGACTACTTTCTGAAACATGGGTTATTCCATTTGGTGATGCCAATAAACTTGGGGTTGTTCAATTCATGACATTGGCAACTTTTGTTTTATCAGGATTTTTAACATCGTCACTGCTTGATAAATTTGTACTTAATAAATTATTTGAGATGTTACGTACTGAGTCAGGAACTCAAAACACCATTTCGAAAATACTGCACTATGCAATTATCGTCATAGCTGTCCTTCTGGGCTTCCTATCCATCCACCTTGAGCAATTCATCTTCCTAATTGGCGGACTGTTAGGTATCGGTTTAGGCTTTGCGCTCAAAGACGTTGTTGCTGATTTTGTTGCAGGCTTCTTTGTGCTTATCGAACGCCCAATTGAAATAGGAAATTACATTCAGATAGATAATATTGAAGGTACAGTACAAAAAATCTCGGCACGAACAACAACAATTGTTAACTCACGCAACTTTGCAACATTTGTTCCGAATAAAGATCTACTTGCCAAACAGATTACCAACTGGAGCCATCGCAAGTTCGCAATTGGATTTGAAATTTATATTCGCGTAACACACGAGTCTGATCCAGAACTGGTGCGTAAAATTATTCTTGAAACACTACAAAGCCATCCAACTGTACTAAAACTTCCTGCCTGCATCTGCCGCCTGGAGGAAATTGAGGCTGACGCACTTTACTTTATGAGCCGCGCATTTATTAGCACACAAAGATTGAAAGAAAGTTGGACCATTGCAGCAGATCTTAGAATAAAAATTGTAAAAGCGTTTAAGGAAAATGGAATTAAATTCGCAAAACCACAGCGAGTTGTTTATCTAAATGAACAAACAAATGAAACAAGGGTTGAGGAGAAAAAGCCGCTTGGTATAAAGTTTGACAAGTAAAAAACAGGGATCTTAAGGAAAAGCGAGAGTAAAAAAAAGAAGAAAGAGAGTAGTAATGAAGAGTCTTAAGTCCATTGCGATAATTTTTGTAATTACGGCATTTTATTCCAACACCTATTGCGCAACCAAGCCACCAGCCGATATAAAAGGCAATTTGACAACATTAAAGCAGTCGCTGGGACGGCTGAAAACAAAATTAGATTCTTTATCAAAAAAATTGGGCTCCATAAAAACAAAGTTATTAGATTTAAAGAAACCGCAGGTTCAAATAGATCAGGGAGCATCAGGTTTTTGGATTCCATTTGAAGACCCTCAGATATTTGGAATCCCTATGGGAATAAAATTCTTCAAAGAAAATGCTACAAATGCTACAAGCGAACTAATAATTGAATATCATATTCTAAAACATCTTTTGACTATGTATGATTTTATTACAAAAAAAATTAATGCCGATTATTGGAACCCTCATCCATTTACAACATTATTTTATGCAAAAGATTTCAGTATTAAATCACCATATGATGAAGATGACAAAGGATTTAGCGAAATTCATATGAAACGCGAAGCAATAATTGATAAAGAAAAAGGACAAAGACCAAACATAGCTGAACTGCCATACCTAATTATGGAAAACTACAAAAGAGATATCTCTTGTAAAAAAAAGATCCATGAGACTACCAGCAAAACTACGTGGAATGCAAAGCTTAAAACATTCTCTGACGACCTGTTTAGCGCAAAAAAATTTACTGCAAATAAAGAAAAATATCTTACTCAATTAAAAATAAAACTTGGACAGATTTTGCTACTATTTTACTTCATGGGAATAACAACACATGACTGTGACATGTTTATATTTTTTGATGAAAAACTAGATCGCGGGTACTTCAAAGATAATATTACCGATGAAACACTTAAAAAAGCTCCAATAGCTAATATATTAAAAGCTACGGGTGTAAAATTAATCGATTTTGGCGAAAGTAGACTATTTTACACTAACAATGCAAAAACAATAATTCGCATAAATAAAATTTGGTATGACGATAAAACAAATACAAATATGGATGTAAAAAAAGCTATCGACACAAAAATTCAAATAATTAATAATGAGTTTGGAAGTGCACAAACATTCAATGATTATGAATCCCAAATAAACGAGCAATTAAAAAACGGCTTTAACCCAATAAAAGACTTTAATGCTACGGAAAAGGCAGCCATAAAAACCTTATATGATTTCGTTATTGCTTACGAAGATTCTACGACAAAAACAAAACCTTTTGCAAACTTGTACCACCATGCTGTTGTTGAAAATAGTTTAAAGTAATGGATTTTTAATGAATTTTTCTATAAAAACATTCACAATTATCATTGTCATTTTTTTAGCATTAAATTCATTCATATCTAATGCTAAAAATCGAGGTATCTTTAACGAAAATCGCAATGATTGTTTTATGAACGCCTCAACTCAAGCAATCTCACACATCAATGAATTGAGGACATTCTATAACAAATTCAAAGAGTCTGCACATTCCCCAAACTTTGAAAACCACAAGCCAATGCAAGTTTTATTTAACTATTTAAATGAACTAGAAAAAGAAGAACCCAGTCCAATATCAGGATCAAAAAAATTCAGGGCATATTGGGTTAACAATTTTACCACAATGAAAAACTTCAAAACAGGACAACACGACGCTCAAGAATTCATATCTTCAGTTTTCGATATTTTAAATAACGAATTTAATAAGTACCTAACTGAAGCTAGCGAAAATATAACCCAAAATCCAATAAGTACATTTAAACTACAAATAAAAAAAACTATCACCTGCAATCATTGTGGATATGTACGCAGCATAGATGAACCAGGATATTTGCTACCATTAACAATTTTATACGGGCCACTGTCTGATCTTAAGCATTGCAATGATTTAACATGCTGCTTAAAAAACTTCTTTGAACCAACTGTAATGAATGATTGGACGTGCGACAATTGTAGACAAAAAAATGCTCGCCGATTAAAAACAATTTCATTTCTCCCTAAATATTTGGTTATCCAACTAAAAAGATTTATATACGGAGGCATTGCCAATAAATTAGATGATGCTATAAAATTTGACCCAATAATAGAAATTGATTCCGATATCATAGATCAATCTATCAAAGAAAAATATCATAATAAAAATTTTAGTTATAAACTTTTGACTTTTATTTGTCATGAAGGAGGTCCTAGCGGTGGACATTATTGGGCATATGGAAAAGACTCAAATAATAATTGGTATAAGTATGATGATTCAACTGTAACTTCAATCACACCAACCATATTAATCGATATTTTAAATCAAACTAAAGAAATTGGCACCCCATACGTTCTTTTCTATGAACTCGATGAGAAAACTCTATTTTCACATGAAAGAGTCCATCAACAACTTACTCAGCTCAAATCATCGTTGCAGGAATTGAAAACGCGGTTGGAAACATTACGAAAGAAATTGGAAATTTTAAAAAGTAAGTTATAGAAAGTAAAATAATGAAATTATACTTCAAACACTTTGTCCTAGTAATAATCATTATTTCATATCGATCAGGCCACTCAAAAAATAAAGGTCTTGAATGGGGCGACAATAGTTGCTACTTTGATGCTTCAGTTCAGGCATTATCAACTCTTAAGGATTTTAATGCCAATTTAAGCCAATACAATCCCGAAAATTATCCCCCAACAAGCATCTATTTAAATCTTATAAATTTAATAAATGGTAAATTCACAACTGATAACGAATACTTAAAAAGCGATTACGAAATAGAAGGGGGAATTTCTTTGAGAAATTTTCATCTTGGATTTTCACAAGAATTATCAAAGGAAGATGAACCAACAGGACAAAAAGATGCTTCTGAATTTATCTTAAAAATTTTAAGTAATATAGAAAAACAAATTCCAGAGTTACGGCAAAAATTCGAAGCTCAAACAAAACAAAGCTTACAAAGCATTGGAATTAAAGGTAAAGATCTCGATGAAGCAATTCAAGCGCAACTTAATCAACTTCACGATCCTTTTGATAAACTCAATTTTTTTACTCTCAACTCTAAAGAATGCTTAAACTGTAAACACCTTAACGAACAAACAGAGCCACACCGTATTCTAATTCTTAATTTTGATTCCAAAGAAGCTAGTGACATTAAAGATCTTTTGAAATTAAATTTCAGAGATAGTCAAATAAGTGATTATAAATGCGATAATTGCCACAAAAATGTAACCTGTAACGGCACTAAAAAAATTGCAAGCTTACCAAAATACTTAATAATTCATTTATCTCGTAATAATGTAAAAAAAGATGCCACCGGAAGTATTATTTTTGATGCATCAGGAGATCCTACTTATGAATTGATTTCAACCCCAATTTTTTTTGCATTTGAAATCAATCTGAATAATATTAAAAATATTTTATCTAATGACATAAAAAAAGAACTCACTCAAAAACCTTTAAAGTACAGCTTAAATGCTGTAATTGTTCACGGTGGCGAAAGCGTCAATAGCGGTCACTACTGGGCTTATGCAAAATCAAATGATCCTAAAGATTTAGGCTCTTGGTACTTGTATAATGATCAATATATTTCCGATGCAGGTAAAGATAAAGATTTAAAACCAAACTCAATGATAATTAAAGTAATGCAAACCGGGTTGGATAACAACGTAACTGGATACCCTAATGCAACCCCTTATGTTCTTTTCTATGAGCTAGCAGAAGTTGGCAAAGATGAACCTAATTTTGATATTTCTTGGCATACTGCAATGCAAAACCAACTTCCGCAAAAACTTACTCAACTAAAAACATCCTTGCAAGAACTGAAAGCAAAGCTGCAAATATTGCAGGAAAAGTTGGGTGCGTTGCGGAAAAAATTGGGATAAAAAATAGATCCTGGATCAAGTCCAGGATGACAAAAATTGAAGTATTAATTCTGACTGGCTTGCCAGACGAAGCCCTTCAAGGGCGAAGACTGGTGGAGGCGATGGGATTTGAACCCATGTCCGTAATACCCAGCTCTTCGAGCACTACATGCTTAGTTCTTATTTATACTTCTACTATGCTGCAAGAACACAGGACAAGTAAAAGCCGGTTCAGTATACAATCCAAATACACTACCAAAAAGTCTTTTTAGAAGGTTCCATCTGATTATACGTGTATGCGAAACTGATAGACACGTCTGCATACAAGATGCGATATGCCCTACTTAATTAAGCAGCTGCAACCGCATAACTATCCATATTGGAGTAGTTTGCATTTATGTTTTTGAACGTTGATTAACGAGTTCCATTCAAAACTCGGCATGCTCTCAAAGCTCTTGACACTACGTCGAAGCCAACACGCCCCCAAATTTTTCAAAGATCTGATAACCTATTATAATAAGATTATAATATAAGTATGATTATATAAATATATTTTCTATATGTCAACAATAGCGAAGCTATAAAAAGCCTTTCGTAATCGCTAAAAACTGGGCTTTTATCCTAAAAAACAGGCCTAAATGGACTTTAACCGTCAGTTCTGTAAACTATCTGTAATTAATGTTTTTTAAGTGAGATCAGGGGGATCAATCGTTTCATAACCACAAAGGGTTTTTATGAGTAAGAAAAGTACAGTTTTCACCCTAGGACTTGCCACATTCACAATGTTTTTTGGGGCAGGTAACATCGTATTTCCTCTCAGCCTTGGCCGAGACATGGGTAATATGGTATTTTATGCAATCCTAGGCTTTTTTATTACGGCGATCTTTGTTCCATTGCTTGGTCTAATTTCCGTAATGCTTTTTGAAGGTGATTATAAAAAATTCTTGTCGACAATGGGTACAATTCCCGCAAATTTGATTGCTCTTATCTGCATGATTTTGTTAGGCCCGTTTGGATGTATAGCTCGTTGCATAGTGCTTTCATACTCCGCTGTTCAATGGCACTTACCAAATATTTCGCTTTTTACATACAGCCTGATTGCATCCATTTTTGTGTTTTTAGTTACACAAAATAAAAATAGAATTGTCGGGCTACTTGGAAAATATCTTGGTCCTATAAAATTAACGCTGCTTCTTTCGGTAATAGCTGTTGGATTGGCAGCTCCATTTATGATTGAACCAACAACATTTACCTCAAGTCAAAGCTTTATGCGTGGATTCAATGATGGATACTTCACGATGGATCTCATCTGTGCACTCTTCTTTTCAATGTTAATTTACACAGCCCTAAAAAAGATGTTAGCCGAAGAAGGCAAAACGTCACCAAGATACCTGATTGTTTATGGTATAAAATCAAGTCTTATTGGTGGTGGACTACTAGGAGTTGTTTACCTTGGTTTTTGTACAATTGCGGCCATGTATGGACCACATATCCATGGAATTGGAAGAGATCAAATTTTAAGCGCTTTGACAACAAAAATTCTTGGACATGGCGCCGGAATTCTTGCCAATGCAACCGTTGCAATAACATGCTTAACAACAGCAATTGCTTTGACAACAGTTTTTGCTGATTATTTGGCTCACGAACTTACAAAATCTAAAATTCGTTATCCTTATGCTCTTTTAATAACAACAGTTATCACATTTGCAATGTCAAATCTTGGATTTGAAGGAATTATGAATTTTGTTGAACCAATAATTGTTGTTTTATACCCAGCACTGATAGTCTTATGTTTGGCTAATATTGCAAGCAAAGCGTTTGGATTCAGGTATATAAAATCTGTTGTATTTACAGCGCTTATTGCAAGCCTAGTTTTTAACTATGGACAAGCGATTGCAAGCTTGATAATTAGATAAAATTTTTGAAATTAATTTTAATTTATTTTTGGGGCGTCTTACAAGGCGCCCTTTTTTGATTCCCATAACTTAAAAATTTACACAAACTTTGCACAAACATTGACGAATTTTGCAATATCAGGCATCTTTTGAATGTTTTAAGAGGCAATTTTCCAAGTTTTATTTTAAATATGGGCTGATTCTATGAAACTCTCTCTTGCATGGATATTTGATCACATTGATGCAGACTGGAAAAAACAAGACATCAATCAAATTTTTTCAAAATTTAATACCACAACGGCAGAAATTGAAGGTTTCCATAAGCTAAAATATGACTTGCAAAACTTCTTTATTGGAAAAGTTGTTGAACACTCTGACGGAAAAACAAAATTTTTGGTCCCCGAGCTAAAAAAAGAGATCGAACTTGCTCGACGCCAAGACGAAACCGATGGGATGTTCGCACATATCGCAAATCCAATATTCATGATCAAAAAAGTTGATAGCTCTTTTTATTGGGCAAATTTGGTTGATTTTGGGATGGAAAAAGATGGGTTACTTCCTGCATTTGATGTAAAAGAGCAAGACTTGTCCGGAAATTGGCGTAACAAATTTGAATCTGAAGATATCATTCTTGAAATTGATAATAAATCAATAACACATAGACCTGATATGTGGGGACATGCTGGTTTTGCACGAGAAATAGCAATGATGATGGATCTGCCATTTAAAGAGCAATCTGAATTCCTAAAAGATATCCCTGTGCAATGCTTTGATGGTAAAAGTAGAGCAACACAGACTAACCCAATTACAATCGAAAATAATTCACCGGAAAGCTGCAAAAGATTTACAGGTCTTTATTTTAAATCAATTGAAAATAGACCATCCAATATTTTTATTGCAAGCCGATTACTCAAAATAGGCCAGCGACCAATTAACGGAATAATCGATCTGACAAACTATATTGCACAAGAATTGGCACAGCCTGTGCATGCTTATGACACAGAAAAAATCACAGACAAAAAGGTCATTATTAGACCGGCTAAAAATGGCGAAAAAATTGAGCTTTTAGACGGAAACAGTATCGAACTTACCAATCAAGATATGGTCATTGCAGATAATAAAAATGCAATGTGCCTGGCTGGAGTTAGGGGTGGGATGAGTAGCTCAATAAGCCACTCAACAACCTCTATTTTTTTTGAATCGGCAACGTTTGATGCCGGAGCTGTAAGGCGCAGTGCATTAAGACATAAAACACGAACAGATTCTTCTGCAAGATTTGAAAAGACACTTGATCCAAACCAGACAATCCAAGCAACACAAAGATTTTTGAAATTATTGGATGAGTGTGAAATAAAAGCTGAGTACGCAACAGAAACAATTTCTGTTGGGCATCCAGTCACAGAAAATGTAATTGAATTAAGTCATGATTTTTTAGAAAAACGCTCAGGAATTAACTTAAAAGAAAGTGACGTTACAACACCTCTTGTAAAGCTAGGTTTTACCGTTTCAGTAAAAAAAACACCCGCTTCAATACTCTATGACATTAAAATTCCTACTTATCGCGGAAGCAAAGATATCAAAATAAAAGAAGATATTCTTGAAGAGGTAGTACGCTGTTATGGTCTTAATAAAATCCCTCTTGAGCTTCCTGTTTTCATCAGAAAACCTTATGACATTAGACCTCAAACAAGATTGCGCACCATCAAGGATTATCTCTCAAGTGGTGCTAAAATGTCTGAACAACAAAATTATGTCTTCTTCGATGAAGATTTTTTGACAGAAATAAATTTGAATGAGTCGTACACTGTCAAAGTTGTTAATCCGGTTTCACAAAATAACTTTCGTTTAGTTTCATCACTGATTCCGGGTCTTCTTAAAAACATAAAAACTAACAATGTTCATCATGACAAGCTCGCTTTTTTTGAATTTGCACGTGTCTGGAAACTGGAAAAGGATAAAGCCCTTGAATACAAATCACTTGCCGGGGTATTTTTTGAAAAATTCGGAGCAATAGATTTTTACAAATACAAACAACATATAATTGATCTATTTTTGACGCTCGGAGTTAATGTTAAAAAGCTTGAATGGCAAAAAATTGATAAACCTGAAAAAGATTGGTATCGAGAATATCAGACCGCAAATATACTCTATGATGGCAAAAAAATTGGGGTTGCGGGCAACGCCGATCCGGTTTTTTTAAGCAAACTTAAAATTCATGAACAAAATTCGGCATTTATTTTTGAAATTGACGGAGACTGGCTTTTAAATCCTGAAATAAAAGTAAAACGTTACTCTGCATTTTCAAGATTTCAGGAAACTTATTTTGACTTAAGCATTCTTGTCCCGCTAACTTTAACAACTAAATTTGTTGAAGATAAGCTAGAAAAAGTAAACGCTCTTGTTAAAAAAGTTGAATTAATCGACTTTTTTGAAAAAGCCGAATGGATAGATGCCAGATCTCAAACATTTAGAATTTGGCTTGAACATTTTGATAAAACATTAGAAAAAGAAGATATTGATAACACAATGCAACAGGCAATTAAAACAGTTGAATCATTTGGAGCAAAACTTAGATCCTAGGGTATTAAGATATTTAAATAGTCCTTTAAATTCGAGATAAACATTATGAATAGAAGTTCGTCTTTTGTTTTATATTTATTCTTAATTTCAACAATTATAACAGCTGATCAAGCAACAAAACGTTGGGCTCTGACTAACTTGAACGCAGATTTACCAGTCAATGGATGGTGTAATTTATCATTATCTGCAAATCGTGGAGTCAGCTGGGGTTTGTTTAATTTTCAGTCAAATTTTGGATTTTATATTTTGACATCTATAATTTCAATAGTAATTCTTGCATTTGCGCTTTATGCCGTAATTCAACACTTGAATAAAATTTCAATTCATTTTGAAAGCTTCATAATTGGAGGCGCAATTTCAAATGTTATTGACAGACTCACCCATGGTTTTGTTATAGACTTTCTAGACATACACATGGGGATTTGGCACTGGCCGACATTTAATATTGCAGATGTTTTTGTAGTAATCGGAGTTTTGGGAGTATTACTTAAAGAATTACGGAAGAATCATGATTGAAAAAATAAAAAATTATTTTATCAAAATCGCAACACTTGATTCACTTGGTAACTGGTTTTTTGGTGGTATAATTTCGGCACTGTTAGCCATTCCATTTTTATATATTTTACAATTTTTATATAGCAAATTTCCATATATCTTTCATTCAATCTGGCTTGGGGTAGTTCTTCTATGCCTAATATCCATTTATCTGGCACTTAAAGAGTTCAAAAGCAGCATTGTCTTACATAAATTCATTGGGGTAATGATCGCATTTTACTGCGTTCCTTTAACATTGAAAATTATTTGTTCCGGCATAGTTTTATTTTATCTTTGGGACTTTTTAATACCCATGATAATTTTTAAAAGTTATGATTCTGACGAGCTTGGAAGAATAAAGCAGATGTTTTATCTTATAATTCCAAGCATAGCTGCAGGTTTTATTGTAAATATTTTCTTACAATTTGTTCTCTGGATTGCTCATTAATACCAATTTTATGAAATTGCATAACTTTGTTCTGGACCAGATCAAAAAGCATCTGGCATTATATAATTTTTCTGAAATAAAGACTCGCGAACCAAATACTCCGGAACCTGAATTTGCAACGGCTGAGGCTGCGACTCATGAAGCTCCAAAACTACTTAAAGTTTATGTTTACTCTCAAGAACTTGACCAGATAAACATTAAAATTTTAAACACAAATAACACAGAACAAGACGCATATTTTATTAAAATGCTCGATGTTTTTTTTATGGAAAAACTTAAACTGGAAAACTACGCGTTAAAGCTAAATCCCAGTGCTTCACAAAAATGCAGTCTTGACTGCATTGAATTAACCAAGCTACTACAAATATTATCCGTAAGTTATATCGTCGACCCCAATCTCAAAACAATGTTTGAATTTGTTTCACGCGATCTTGGAATACAAAGCACATTTGTTGCCGGAGAATATTGTATTGCCTACAGTAAAAATAACATGCAAAACATCCAAAATATTAAGGCAACAATTAACATTAGCAAGCTGATTACACTTGTTGAAAAATATCAGAACAGACTTTTGATTCCTGAAAATCCAACTCTCCACATTGTTATCCCAGTAAACAAAGAGCAAAAAAACTTGGCGTTATTGCTGGCAGATAAATTACAATCAAATTCACTGAGCGCAGATGTAATTTTGGAAGATATATCAATTTCAGATATGATGGCAAAGGCGAATAAGCTTGGTGCAAAATATGTTTTGATTGTTGGAGAAGATGAACGAAGAGACGGAACCGTCACAGTTAAAAACATGCAAAGAGGCGAGAGTATTTCTGTTAAGCAATCTGAAATAATCTCGTATTTAAAGTAAAGCCAGTTTCATAACTAAAAAGTTCTTTTCTAATAAACTCGATATAGCAAAGTGATAGGAGTTTTATGAAAATTTTTAAAAAATATGCATCACTTTCATCAATTCTGTTGATGTTTTTTATCGACTATGTAGGAATTGGGATTGTTTATCCAATATTTTCATCAATGATCTTTAATGCTAATAGCACCATTTTGTCTCCAGAGACATCACAAGCCACACGCGGACTTATATTAGGCATCATTATAGCATTAATGCCCGCTGCCAAATTTTTCAGTGGGCCAATTTTAGGATCACTTTCTGACCGAATTGGCAGAAAAAGGTTAATTCTCACCAGCATAAGTTTTGGTGCACTTGGTTATATCATCGCGCTTGCGGGTGTTTGGTCCGCAAGCCTTTCACTTTTGGCACTTTCTCGTATCATGGTTGGCATAGCTGCTGGTAATGAAGCGGTCGGTAGTGCAGCTATCGCTGACGTCAGCACACCTGAAAACAAAGCAAAACATTTTGGTTTGACGTACATGGTTGCAGGCTTTGGATTTGCGTTCGGGCCATTTTTAGGTGGCAAGCTTTCTACAATGAACTTTGGGATATTTACTGGCTATGCAGTCCCATTTTTGTTCGCTGCGCTTTTATCGCTTATAAACATACTGTTAGCTATCTTCTTATTTAAAGAAACAAGGAAAATCACCCAAATATCACAGGCTAAAATATCTTTTGGCATTGCTCATCTTGGTAAAGCCTGGAGAATGGCGGAATTCTATTTACTGTTTTTATCTATTTTTTTCTATTTTTTCGGCTGGTCGTTTTATTGGGAATTTATCCAAGTCAATTGGATCAAATGCTACAAGCTTGATGCTAGTATGATTGGTAATTTTTATTCATGGGGAGCATTATTCTATGCAATAAGCGCCGGGTTACTTGTTCAACCTATTGTTTCACGGTTCAAACCTGAACGCACACTTCTTTATGCACTTATCGCTTGTGCCTCATCGCTTGCCATTCCACTTTTATTCGCTCCTGTGTGGGCATATTGGATTTACATCCCAATCCAACAATCTTTCGGCTCACTTATTTTCCCCGTTACAGGAACAATTATTTCAAATAAATGCTCAGGGGATACGCAAGGTGAAATCATGGGGATTTTTAATTCGGTGCAATCGCTTGCACTCATCTTAAGCCCATGCGCAGGGGTATTACTTGGTCTCAGCATTAAAATGCCACTCATTGTGGGCGCAGTGACACTTTTACTTGCAGCCTTAATACTAAATCGTTCACAGCATGTAAAATCAGACTAAGATAATGTATTACTTTTTTGATTCTGGATATATTACAGAATTCTTGTGAAAATCATCATTCCAAATTTCATCTTCACTTAAATTTGTTTCTATTAATTCTATTGGAGCACCATCTACCTCAATTGCGGCTACTCTAAATCCCTCAAAAGGATAATATGGTTCCAAAAGAACAACCTTATCTTTAATAGCCTTATCAATGCTATCTACCTTAAATGCTACATGCGGCGTTGTTTGTAGAAGTATATGCAATGGACAACCTTCTTCAAATCTATGCCATTGTATTCTAAGGCTTTCATCTTTACCATTGGCTGTGTACATCTTGAATGTTGAACTATATTTTTCTCCAGGCTTAGGGCTTTTAACAGGAATACCCATATGGTGATAGATGTATTTCACTTTTTCCATGGAACTAACTCCCTTGTTCACAATAACACTAAGAAATCTACAAATTTATACACTGTAGAAAGCTTAAGAGGGTAAAGTCTTTTTAAAAAAAAGCCTTTCCCCGTTGTCAAATTCGCATCAATGTAAATTATTTTTCTTCAGGTTTTTGTGCCTGTGCAGGAACTTCTTTAGACTTAATATATGATTCAACATATGTAAGATGCTTGAGTTGTTCATCAAATCCAAAAGTATATCTTGAAAAACTAATCGTTATATCACGTTTAACATTTTTCAGATAGCGCTTAACCCCGTTCATTTGTAACTCAAGATAATCTTCTATTTTATCAGGAGCTTGAAGAGGAACAGCAATTTTATCTAGCGGAGGGGCTTCGTCTGAAAGAAAAACATTATAGTAAGCAATTTCGCCGCTTAGCTCATTTATAATTCCGTCCAATAAATGTGTATAACTATGAGCACTTTTTTCTGATCTATCAAATTCAGCTTTATCTATGCGAACCTTTTTAGATTCACTCAAAAGAGTAACCTTTTCTTTTATCAAAGTTTGCTTGGTAACAATTTCTACTTTTTTATTAAATATATCCAATCTTATTGATACCAGCTCTTCGATTGTTTTTTTTAGTCTAATTTTGAAATCTTGCGCGACAGGTTTGATGTAAAGATATTTTTGAGTTTTTGGATCAATTTCTTCAATCTTTTTTTCAGCACCACTTTTTTCGGTACTATCCTGCGAAGAGTTGACTAACGAAACCTGAGGAACATTTTGCGAAACATTCTCAGACACTTCACCATTTTTTTCATCTGATTCTGAATTATTGAGTTCTAAATTATTAAGTTCTAAATTATCAAGATTAATCATAAAGCACCGTATTTAATTTCTGCCTATTAAAATTCTACTATTTTAAATAAAATTGAAACTACGTAAGTGTACTGTACATATGAAAAAATAGCAAAATGATTACTATTTTTTCATTATTTGAACAACGTTTATTATAAATAACCTTGCTTTATTATTTTGCTTTGGTATTCTCCAAAAAGGTAGATTTATAAACCATATTAACACATTGGATGAAGGATGGAGAGACCAATTGTTGTGTTGGTGGGAACAAGGCCTGAAGCATTAAAGCTGCTGCTTTTACATAAAAAACTGCAAGCAGAAGGCTTTCCGTCTCTTCTTTGCTCAACAGAACAACACTCCGACATCCTCAATCAAGTTTTTAAAACTTTCGATATTTTACCCGACATTTCGCTCGGCATAATGAAGCCAAATCAAGACTTATTCGATATAACATCGTCAATTTTAATCAAATTAAGAGAAGTTTTAGTTACACTAAATCCAAGATTATTAATAGTACAAGGGGACACATCATCAGCTTTTGCAGCAGCATTATCAGCTTTTTATTTAAAAATTCCGATAGCACATGTTGAAGCGGGCCTGAGAAGCGGCAACATGAATGCCCCTTATCCTGAAGAGTTAAATCGAATAATAATTTCAAAAATTGCAGACTACAATTTTGCCCCAACAGCTTTAAGCTGTGCAAATTTGCTTAATGATGGCGTTGCCAGAGAAAAAATTTTTTGTACAGGCAATACAATTGTAGATTCTCTGTTCTGGATAAAAAATAAAATAAGCTCCGGACAAATAGCGGTAGATGGAAATTTAGTTAAAAAAGTAGAAAAGTGTAAAAAATTAAACCAAAAAATTGCAGTGCTAACAGCGCATCGTAGAGAGTCTTTCGGTGGTGGTCTTTTAAAAATATTTAGCACAATTAAAAAATTTGCACTCAATCATAAAGATTTATTTATATTTTATACACTACATCCAAATCCTAATGTTATTGCAGAATTTGAAAAATCAGGGCTTGGAGAGCTTGAAAATATTTTTGTTAGTAATCCACTTGGATATACAGAACTTGTGTATCTCCTAATAAATTCATCTTTTGTCATTACAGATTCTGGCGGAATTCAGGAGGAAGCAATGAGCTTGGGAAAGAGAGTAATCATACTTCGAGATGTTACAGAAAGAATCGAAGGGTTATGGGAAGGACTAGGAAAACTTGTAGGAGTGAACGAATTTTTAATTTATGAAGGATTAGAAGCATTTTATTCAAAGGACTGTCAAGATAGAACATCGACGATTTTTGGAGACGGGAACGCAGTTAATCAAATCTGTAATATTTTAAAAATAAAATTATATATGGCGGAAAAAAAGTCAGGAAAAGTTGTAATGGATATGGGTGTTTGACGGAATAATTAAATCTAAATTATAAGAGGGGTGAACAGATGAGACGTATTTCAGTTGTTGGTCTAGGATATATAGGGTTGCCGACTGCAATTCTTGCGGCTCAATCTGATTTTGAGGTTTTTGGATTTGATACTGATCAAGAAAAAATAAAAAAAATAAACGCCGGTCAAATGCCAATTGCAGAACCGGGCATGGACGATGAACTATTGGGTGTTTTAAGCAAAGGAACATTCAAAGCATTCAAAGATTTGCAGTATGCAGACTGCTTTATTATTACTGTTCAAACACCAATTAAAGAAAATAAACTTGCAGATTTAAGCTATGTTTTCGCTGCCGGGGAACTCGTCGCCAAAAGGCTTATGCCCGGAAATTTGGTTATTCTAGAATCAACTGTTCCGGTTGGGACAACTGAAGCACTCGCAACACAACTTGAAGAAATGTCCGGACTAAAACTAGGAATAGATTTTTTTGTTTCACACTGCCCCGAACGCGTAATTCCAGGGAAAATATTAAAAGAATTAATAAGCAATGATCGTATAATCGGCGGAATGTGCCATAAAGCTTGCGACTTATCAAAACGTTTTTACGCAAAATTCGTAAAAGGTTTTTTACATATCACCGACGACAGAACTGCTGAGTTAGTAAAACTGGTTGAAAACAGTTGTCGCGATGTCCAAATTGCATTTGCAAATCAAGTTGCAGCAATGGCAATGCATGCAGGGGTAAATCCTTTTCAAGTTATAGAATTTGCCAACAAACATCCTCGCGTTAAAATATTGGCTCCAAGCACAGGAGTTGGGGGACACTGCGTAGCAGTTGACCCATATTTTTTAATTGAGGGATTTCCTGAACAAACCACACTTTTACAAGCAGCAAGACAAATAAATAACAATAAGCCTTACCAGGTTCTTGATATAATTTTGGATAAAATTGAATGCTTAAGAGTGCGCGGAATTGAAAAACCTAAAGTCTGTCTTTTAGGAATTACATTTAAACCCAACGTAGACGACATCCGAGAATCCCCTTCTCTTAAAATTGCACTTGAATTAAACAGAAAAAAAGATTTAATGGATTTGAGTGTCTTCGATCCTAATATTTCACTGGAATATATGCAAAAATTAGGATTACCAACAAAATACGATTTATTTGAGTCACTAAACGATTCCGATTTAATAGCAATTTTAGTTAAACACAAAGAATTCGAAGTCTTGCCGGAAAGTGTCTTTAATGGGAAAGTGGTAGTAGACCCATGTGGCCTTTTGTACGATATACACATGAAAAAATCCAAAGAACTTTTGACTGGCGTAATGCAATTTAAAGAAACACTTGGGCAACTTGGAATATAAGAGAAAATCTAATGAATCAAGTTTTTTTGAAAAAAGGGCAGGTCAAACTTTATCAGGTTGATATACCATTACTCGATCAAAACAGTATTTTGGTTAGAGTTGATTACTCTTTTATCAGCAGTGGAACAGAATTTGCAACCGTTGCAGCATCAGGTAAATCGATCTTCGAGAAAGCGTATTCTAATTTGAATCAAAATATACAAAAAGTTACCGGTGCAATTAAAGAAAACGGACTTGCCGCAACTTTTGCTTTAATTCGTGAAAAACTTGATACTGTCATGCCTCTTGGATATTCATGCTCGGGACAAATTATATCTGTTGGAAAAAACGTTGATGGATTTTTTATTGGTGATTATGTTGCATGTGCAGGCTCTGGTCACGCAAACCACGCAGATGTAGTTGTCGTACCCAAAAATTTGGCTGTAAAAATTCAAAATCATGAAATGCTTAAACAGTGTAGCCTAACAACAATCGGCGCAATTGCCTTGCAGGGAATTCGTAGAGCAAATCTTGAATTGGGGCAAAAAATCTGTGTCGTAGGACTTGGCCTGATTGGCCAACTTACGTTACAATTAGCAAAACTTTCAGGATGCCAGGCTTATGGTATTGACCTTCAAGAATCCCGTCTGAATTTGGCAAAAAATTTGGGTGCTGATTTTGTGTTTAATCCAAAGACTTGTGATGTAATAAAAGAGATCGAGTGGGCAACATCACAGCACGGCATTGACACCACCATCATAACAGCGGCAGGCAAAGACGGACAGATAATCCAGCAAGCAATGCAAATGACGCGACGTAAGGGAAAAGTTGTACTTGTCGGTGATGTAAAAATTGATTTTGATCGCGACCCTTTTTATTCAAAAGAGATTGATTTTTTAATATCATGTTCTTACGGACCAGGGCGTTATGATGATGCTTATGAAAAACGCGGCATCGACTATCCATATGATTATGTCCGCTGGACTGAAAACAGAAATATGGAGCTGTTTTCCAAACTCGTTCAAGAGAAAAAAATCTTGATTGATCCACTTGTTTCAAGCGAATTTGATTTAAACAACGTTGAAACAGCGTATCAGTCGCTACAAACAAAAGAATCACTGGGAATCGTACTTTGCTACAAAACAGCTCGAGAAAATTTGGAACAAGAAATAGCCGCAAATATAAATCAAAATAGCAGCACACTCAATACCGAAAACCAAGATGCCAAATTTTTTATTGCAAACAACTTCGTTGCAAGCAACAATACAACCCTTGGGGTTATCGGCGTCGGAGGTTTTTGCAAAATTAAACTTCTTCCCGCTATTTCAAAAATAAAAAATGTTCAAATCAATTCAATGATCGATGCAAATGCCACAAGTTTAATTAATATTTCAAATCAGTACAAAGTCCAAAATATTGGAAATGATTATAAAAAATTAATGGATAACGATAAAGTTAATGCCATTCTAATTGCGACGCCACACTACTTGCACGCAGATCAAGCAATTGATTGCATGTCTGCAGGCAAAGCGGTTTTTGTTGAAAAACCCGCAGCCGTAAATTATGAACAGCTTGAAAAACTAAAACTGTTTTTGAATCAAAACAAATATGTTCTGTATTGCGTGGATTTTAATCGTTCGTTTTCGCCATTTATCAAAAAAATTAAAGACGTAATAAAAAGCCGAAACAACCCGCTAGTAATACACTACCGCATGAATGCAGGCTTTATTCCAAAAGATCACTGGATTAATTCACCTGCAAACGGTGGGCGAATTATAGGCGAAGCCTGCCACATTTTTGAACTATTCTGCTTTTTAACAGACTCAAAACCAGTATCAATTTCAGTCGAATCAATAAATTCAAATAACGATTCAGTAAAATCAGCTGATAATTTTGTCGCACAAATTCGCATGCAAGACGGATCCTGCTGTTCTCTACTTTATACATCTTTAGGGAGTGCAGAATCCGGAAAAGAACGTATGGAACTCTTCTTCGATGGTAAATCAATTATTATGAACGATTTTTACGAACTTAATGGTTTTGGACTTCCCAAGAGTTTTGATATGCACAGCAAATCTCAAGATAAGGGACATGAGGCATTGTTACAAGAATTTTTTATAGCAACTCAAACAACCAATTTCCAATCCCCAATCGCATTTGAGCGAATTTTGCTAGCCACAGAAATTAGTTTGATGGTTGATGAACTTGTCAGGACTGGTAACGGAGCTAAAACTTTTTAGCTTGTTGATTTAGATTATTTATTAAATCTGTTATACACGTAATATGTGTAATCCCATAATGCAAGAATTATGATTTTTTTTACTCGTTGTTTACACTCCAAATCAGATAAATCGATCATATGAATTGATTCTATAACTTTAATTTCTTTTAAAAGTTTTAATAAGGCATCATCTGCAAGCATGAGCTCCACGTCGTTAGAATTAGCTTCAGATAATATTTGTCGCATTTGTATAATTTTTTCTGGATCTCCAATGGCACTTTTAATGTGACTGACCATGGATTTAATAACCTCAAGAGGGAACGCTTGCGAATCAGCACAACGTTCAAAAGATTTAAATTTTTCGGTAAAAATTGCGGCCAATTGCGTATCATTTTGACTTATATCAACCATTGCAGATAGCTTTAAATTCATTAATTCAAGAGTTAAAAATAACATTAATAAAATTTTAAAAATTTTCATAAAGCCTCATAAATTTATATTAAAAAACTTATCTGTCGAATAATGTTTGCAAAGTTTATCATTGCTAATTTTAAAATCAATAAACTTGTTTGGGTTAATTAAAATAATTTATTTATAAAACCACTATTTGGCAACCCTATTTGTTTCTAATATTTACAAATTCTAAGGATCTCGTAATATTTCAAATTAAATAAATATTAAATTTAAAAAAATTATTGAAGGGATTGAGATGAGTACAAAAAGCTTAGTAACTTTCATTCTATGTTTTCTAATTGGCAACTCACAATTATATGGAATGGAGGAAGTCACAAAAGATATTAGTAACTCCAAAAATACATTATTTAAATTACGCAAACCATTCCAAGCAATATCAATGGAGTGGAGCAACAAATCCAATCTTCTTGCTGTTGCTGCAACAAGGAATGTCTATTTTAAAAATTACACTGGTTTTGAAATCGATTATTCTGGCTTGGGGATCGTACAAATATTAGATGCCATTTCGGGTAGATTTTATAGTATGGATTTTGGAATTAAATCTATGGCTTGTCTTAAATGGAGCCATGATGATAAAGTTTTATTTGCTGTTGGAGATGATTTTATTCGTGCATGGAATGTTTTAACCGGTAAACTAATTTATGAAATTTCTGGCAAAATTGCCTCTGTAGAATTAAGTAACAACGGTTTATTTTTGGCTATTGCTTTAATAAACGGTCCTGTATCTATTCTTGACGTATATACCGGAAGGGTTTATTACCAACTCAACTTACGTGCAAATTCTATAAAAATAAATTCCGGCGATCTTATAAAATTTAATCCTGAAGCAACACATATTGCAATCTATTCATTCGACGAAAAAATGGTAAAAATTTTTCAGCTTGACCCGGAAAAAATTATTGGATCTTTTTTGGTAGATCAAGTAAATGAAATGCATTCATGGGCTTTCCAGTCACCTTGGGAAACGCCAGATTGTTTTAGGCAAGAAGGTATATTAAGTTGGAATAGAAAATTTTGTGCTATAATACAAGGACCCACCACGTTAATAAGGAATATCATAAAAATAACGGATTTGGCTTAGCCAAAAAAATTTTAGAAAATAATTCTTCAACGAATATTTTTAGAACAACAGTATTAACGACGCTTAAAATTTTTCTCAACTTCAAATTTGTTAATAATCCATGTTGTTGGACGACCGTGAACACAAATAATGCGATTTTCGCATTTATTAAGATCATCAATTAATTGCTGTATCTGTGCAAACGTTAATTCATCTCCAGCCTTAACTGCTGATTTACAAGCAATTTGTGAATGCACATGCTCATTAAGTTTTTTACGAAATATCTCTTTATCAAACTTCTCGTTCTCTTGAATAAATTCTATCACTTCTATGAAAAGCTCTTTTAAAGATGTCTTTGAGATTTTTGGTGGACTTGTTTTAATCGTAATATCGTTTTTACCAATCACTTCAAAATCAATGCCCTGCTCACTAAAAAAATTTTTGCACTCGAGCAAAGATGCAATTTGCCCTGCGGTAAGAGTTAAAATTTCAGGAAATAAAAGCCGCGTACCTTGTTTATGCTCAAAATTTTTCAATAAATTTTCATAGATAATTCGTTCGTGAGCTGCGTGTTGATCAATCATTACAAAATTATCTTTATTTTCGATTAAAATATATGTTTTAAAAAGCTGTCCAATAATTTTGTAAGAAGCGGCTTCAGTCTGAACAGCCTGAGCTTGATATGCGTTAACCACACCAGAAGTTTGTCCGTAAACTGGCAAGTTTGTTTGTCTTTGTGTTGGATTTAAAGTGGAACTTATTTGATCCATGGATTCCAGCCGTCGTCCCTGAGGGACTATGGCGGACAGGCCTGAATCAAGTTCCCGGCCTTCGCTTTCAGCTATGGCGGACACGGCAGGATGACAAAAATGGATGGGTGTCAAATAATTTGGCGCATGCTTAAAACTTGTCAATGACTCAAGAGCTTGAACCTGCGAAAGTTCGGTTTCGTTATCATGCCCAAAATTTTGCCCCATAATATTTTGGTTTTCAAGTTTTTGGTTATCATGATGTTGGCTCGTAAAACCTGGCGTAATCTGCTTTGATAGATTTTTCGCCAATGTACTTTTTACAATTTCCTGCAAAATATTTTGAACAGTAACAGGCTTTAAAAACCTAACCTCTTCTTTTTTGGGATGGCAGTTAACATCAACAAGAGTTTTGTCGATATCGATAAAAATAAATGCTGCCGGAAATTTATCATACGGCAAGACATTCAAATAACCCTTGAGCAACCCTTTAGAAAGTTCCGTATTTTTTACCCAACGATTGTTAACGAAAAAAAATATATGGGTCCGACCATAACGCCAAAAATTGTGATTTGATATGCAACCGCTAAATTTGATCCAAGACGGCACCAAATCTTTATGTGGCAAAACGCGCGACACGTCACATTGTAACGCATCATGCTTTGACGGATCGTTTATCTCAATTAAATTCTGCGAAAAATTGTGATCCCATATTTGTGTTGTCCTGTCCTGAATACTATTAACAGGCGGTGCGTTTAAAACAAGTTTTCCGTCATTATAAAGCTTAAAGTGAATTTTTGTGTGACTCAAACAAAAAGCATAAAAAAGCGTCTGAACCTGGTTCCACTCGGTTTCATCCTGTTTTAAAAATTTCTTACGCACGGGAATATTATAAAACAGATCATGAATTTGAAGATCAGTTCCGAAATTACAAGCAATCGCTTTCTCTGAAATTAATTTTGAATTTTCATACTCTATTTCGACTCCAAGCGAAGAATTTTCTTGATTTAGTCGCGTAATTAATTTTATTTTACTAATTGCGCTAATACTTGCAAGAGCCTCCCCACGAAATCCGTATGACTCGATCGATTCTAATTCGTCTATATTAGATATTTTGCTAGTGGCATGCGACAAAAAACAATTTTTGGCATCAGCCTCAGACATTCCACATCCATTATCCACAACACGAATAAGTTGTTTGCCGGCTTTTTCAATATACAGAGAAATTTGAGTAGCTCCGGCATCAATAGAATTTTCAATAACTTCTTTGACAACGTTAACTGGACGCTCTATAACTTCTCCCGCCGCAATCTTTTGGGCTTGGTCAGGAGACAGAACTTTAATTTTGTTCATTTTTGGGATTGCTTTTTCTTGGGTGACATAACATTTTTATTAAGTTCAATTACAGTACTTACCGGCTCTTGACTACTTCCTAGCAAAGTAATCTGCGAAGTTTTAAGATTAATTAATGCCTGAGTACTCTGAATATCAACAGGAACATCGTTTTGCGCCACTTTGGTTTGTTTAATTTTTACGTTACCTGCAAGCAGACAAGTGTTATCAAAAAGATTAATTATTGCCGAATCCGATTGCGCCCGTCTATTTTGATTAGAAATTTGAACATTATTTTTAAATGTAATCTGCTTTATATGCGACAGATCACTTGTTTTGTTCTCTTTTGATTTATTTTCTCGATTTTTTCCCCCATGCTTTTTACCCGAATCATCAAGAACTTTAACACTTTTATTATCAAGTATAATTTCAAGAGATTCAGATGTAATTTGGCTTCCATCTGCTAATATCACATTAACTTTTTCAAGATAATTGAATATAAAAGTATGGGAATTGTCTTTAGATTTTTCGCAAACAGCCTTATTGCTAGTAATTTTTATATGTGAAAATGGATCAATAGCGTTAAGCGAGCATGCTATAAAATAAATAAAAATTAGAATTAATTTTTTATTAAGCATTTAAAATACATGTCCCTAAATTATAAACTTAGAAAAAGACAACGACACATTTTTATAATCTATACATGATTTATTAAAAATCCAATAAAAAAGCGTTAGCATCGAAAAAAGACGCTAACGCCTAACAAATTAAGCATTTTTTATATGCTGTGAATTCTTAATCTATACTTGCACGAGCCTCTTTTTCAGACTCGGTAACATCATCAAAGCAGCTTTTTAAAAATTTAGCCACAACTACAGTAGCCTTTTTTAGTAAAATTGCAGTCCCAAAGCCCAAGCCGGCGCCGCCTTTTACAAAATTCAATCCACCATCACGCATATACGCCAATCCGTCATACGTGTCGCCATCAATAAAATCAACCATCAGCTGCGCTAAAAAACTAATCTCTTCAGGTCTAATATCTTCATGCCGTAAAATTTGTAAATCTCTTGTGGAAATTCCGGCATTTGCAAAGTCCTCCGGCTGAATCCCCGCATTGCGAACAAGTTCAGGATTTTGAGCTATAATCTTAAGAATAGTCCTTCTCACATCAAGAAGAACAACAGGTTCACTTGGGTTTGATGGATCAAACATTGCCGCAACTTGTGGTAACATAACCCATTTTAACCCGGGCTTGAAATCAGTTTTAACATTTAAAAATTCTGCCTGTGGATTTTCTGGATCTTGAGCATTTATAACAAACTCAATCGGCATTTGAACCTTAAAATTTACTGCTTTGATATTAATAGATGAAGCAAGTAACATTGCACAAATAATCGCAATTTTTTTATTCATGAGATCTTCCTTTCTTTTAATATTACTACTATTATTTCGGACAGATATTACTCTTTATTTTAATCAAGCACAAGTAATTTTTTTTTAAATTTTGTATATTTAATTTATTGCATAAAAACTTAGCTCTGTTACTATTTGAATGTTAAAATTTAGAATAATTTACTTTAATGTTGAATTTTATTAATCCATAGATCCTGAATCAAGTTCAGGATGACAAAAATTATGCTAAGCAGTTTATTGCGTCTAATCTACCCGTCATTTTGCAGATCATGCTCTTCAATTATAGACAAAGAACAAACTTTTTGTTTTACATGTCAAAGCAAAATAAAACCGGTTGTGCCTGTTTTTCTTGCGCTAACAAAAAAATATATTTTGCCGGTTCACGCAGCCTGCGCATATGAAGTCCCTGTAAAATCTTTGATCTTTAAAAAATTTTCACATGACACTCTTGCATGCAAACAACTTGCAAATTTGATGATTGATTTTATCCCATTCGAAACGATTAAAGCAGATTTTTTAATTCCTGTTCCACTACACTGGTCCCGATTTGCATGGAGAGGTTACAATCAAGCAGATTTGATCGCAAAACAGTTGAGCAAAAAACTCGGCATACCAACACTGAATATAGTTAAACGAAAGCATAGAACGATTTTTCAATCCAGATTACGGACAGATCAACGACAAAAAAATGTTGAAAATGTATTTACCGTAAAGAAGAAATTTATTAATTCATGGATCCTGAATCAAGTTCAGGATGACGAAATTTGCAACCCAATAAAAGATAAAAATATAGTTATAATCGATGATCTTTTCACAACAGGGGCCACAGTCAAAAGCGTAGCTCAAACACTCTCTCATTTGCAGCCGGCGTCAATCAGCATTGCCGTTGCGTGCAGAACCATTTAAAAATTCACTCTTAACTCCACCACTCATTACAATTTTATTATTTTTGAGTTCAATATGGCTTTTTTTTGCAATAAGAGAGAACAGTTGGTGCGAATAACGTATCTCTTTATTTGTAGTAAGCATTTGACTGGAATAATTATAACTAATATCCTGCCCACAAATAGTCATATCACAAGTATGCCCAACGGTATTCCCCGAAAGAAAAACATTCTTGGTTGTTTTATGTATAACGGCATTATTAGATCGCAAATCTGCAACTTTTTTATGATTATTATTCAGCACACAGGCTATATTTTTACATTCTATTTTATCCGTAGAATTTAAAATTTTACCTTCACTCGCATTAATAACAAACTCCAGGCCTTTATGCTTCTCAACCTCTTTTAAGATAAGATCTTTAATTACAATTTCAGCATTTTCTTCCGGCCCACCGCTTGGTTTGGCTTCAGTTTTAATGTTTTTTGGAGATGTCTTTATTGGTTCCGTGTTTTTGTGCAGCCAAAACCACCCGGTTCCCAGTACAAATAAACTTAGGCTGAAAAGACACAAAATCTTACTTCTAATATTTTTAATAAACATCACAGTTCTTCAACGTTTATATTCCATGCAATAAGTTCAAATTTGGAACGATCACATACAATAACGCATGCATTACCCGTACCAACTTTTATATTTCCAGATTTTATTCTGTCTTCAAATTCGTTTTCAATTAATTTTAAAAAATATCTCAATTTCCCACTGCTACTAACGGCAACAACAACATCTTCCGGTTTATATTTTTCCGCTGAGTTTTTCGCAAATGATCTAACCTGCTGAACAATCTCTTTTTCAGTTTCCGGCCATTTTGAATTTTGGGGCCATCTCCCATTCTTTTCCCACCCATCAAAATCCGATCCTACTTTTTCTCTAATTGCCGCATCATCAAGGCCTGCCCAAACCCCGTAATTAAGTTCATTTAATCGTTCATCAACTATTGGCAACTCATGTAAATCAAGTCCGGACACAATAATTTCGGCAAATTTCCTAGTTCTTAGCAAAGGACCACAATAAATAGCAACCGGTTTAATATTCTTTTCAAGCAAAGCTTTTGCAAAAGTTTGTGCCTGCGCCAACCCCTTCTCAACCAGCGGTAGATCATTTGAATTCCCAACTCGATATGTTTTTTCACCTTTATTAAAAGTATTACCATGGCGAGCAAGAATTAGCAGCATAAAATCTACCCTTTGTACATTTTCCGTTAAATTTGTTAAATTCCCTATACAATAGTTTTTTAAATTAGCAGATTTAGCGGGGTTTATAAAGTGTATTTATCCAAATTTTTGTCCACAAGCGGTGTTTGCTCACGACGTAAGGCCACTGATGCCATAAAATCGGGCATGGTCACAATCAACGATAAAATTGTCCATGAACCGTTTTATGACGTGCAACCAAACGATGAAGTCTGTTTTGAAGGACAACTAGTCCAACAAACCAAAAAATTTATTTATATTCTTTTAAATAAACCGGAAGACTGCATAACAACAGTATCCGATGAAAGCTCAAGACGCACCGTACTTGATCTAATTAATTTTAAAACTGAAGCGAGGATTTATCCTGTTGGCAGGCTTGACCGCATGACTACAGGTCTTTTAATCCTAACCAATGATGGTGAACTCACAAAAAAACTAACCCATCCTAGCTACGAATTTACAAAAAAATACTTGGTTAAACTTGATAAATTATTTCAGGTAAATGATCTAAAACAACTTGCAGCCGGAATTGACCTTGAAGATGGCTTTATAAAACCGGATTCAGTTTATTACAACCACAATAAGCCTGCCAGCAAGGTAATTGTCGAAATTCACAGCGGAAAGAATCGAATTATCAGAAGAATGTTTGAACATTTCGGATATCAGGTTCTAAAGCTTAATCGATTTTTTTACGCAGGGTTAACATCAAAAGACTTGGAAGTTGGTAAATGGCGTCATTTAACAGCTCAAGAAGTTGCGAATTTAAAGGGCAAGAAGGGTAAGTAATTCCCCTTCTCTCGCTATAATTTCTTCAACTTTGACGACATCCTCAGGACTGTCGATGCTCCACATGGTGCGCCCCTTTGCATTGACAACGACAACCCTGATTTTAATGCCATTTTCAAGCATTCTGAGCTGTTCCAAACTTTCTACTTTTTCAAGTGGAGATTGGGGTAAGCTGACAAATTCTTTAAGAGCATCATAGTGATATCCATACATACCAACATGCTTAAAAACAGGCGACATTAAACTATTTAAATTATCTTCAGCGGAAAAAACAGGTCGATTTCTTACATACGGAATTATGTTTTTGGAAAAATAAAGAGCATCACTGTTTTTATCAAAGGTTACGGTCGTACCACTACTCTTACTTGTAGCCTTTGATTTAACCAAGTCATCGTATTGCGTCCAGCTTAAGTGTGTTGCCAATGTAGCCATTTTTACACTTGAGTCATTAATTAACACATCAACCAGACTCTGAATAACCCATGGCGGGGTCAAAACAGCATCACCTTGCAAGTTAATTATTATTTCGGGCTTTTGCTCAAGCTGTTCAATCGCACCGTAAATTCGGTCCGTTCCTGTTGGATAATTTGGATCAGTCATTAAAACTTGTGCCCCAAAATCTTGTGCATGTTTTTGAATTCTTTGATCATCGGTTGCAATAAAAACTTCATCTATATTTTGCGCATTTTTTGCAAGCATCCAAACACGATAAAGTAAACTATGTCCATTAATTTTAGCTAGTGGCTTACCTGGCAAACGCGTAGACCCATATCTGGCCGGAATTACAATTATATTTTTCATGATTTGACAACCAATTTAATAAAATTTTTTACAAAAATTATAAAAAACACACAAACGTACAGCTTTAAATCGCATAAAACATGTTGAATATTCAAGCTGAATTTATTAAATATTTTTTATTTTAAACATTGATTTCCCTCATTTTATCGATATATTTCTAATCTGCATAGGGGGACGGGCTTAATAATCCATGGATCCTGCAAACAAGTTTCAGCCGACGCGTTTGAAACGCTATGGCAGACACAGCAGGATGACACAGCCAGAGCAAAAGCACACGCAGCAAGCGACAGCAATTATTTTGGGGAAATTAGGTGGAAACAAACACACAACAAATTAACAATAAAATTTCTTATTATTTTTCATATGACAGTGAATATGATGAAATTTACAGCTCCAGTTATGGGGCCACCTTCATCTTCATAGACGAAGACGAAGAGGCCCCGGATTTCGATTTTGATTCTATATTCCCATCAGGCGACATACCTGGAATGAGCTAGCAACTTATTCTGCCGCATACTCCATAACTCCATTAACTATTATCAGCGCATTTCCAAGTACGTTGGCATCAACTAAATTTCCAATGCTAAGACCTTCAGCACTTTCACGGTTTATGTTGATCAAATTTTCAACTTTAAACACAGATATCTGCTGTGCCCCCTCGCCAACATTATAAGCGCCTACTGCCAAATATTTACTATCAGGACGCCAAGCAGCTGACCAGAGATTAAAAATTCCGGAGATTTTCTGAAAATTAAAACTCTCATTTTTAAGAGCAACATCGTCAATAGAGAGATATCCAAAATTATTTGAGGCCCCATTTTTTGCCGTATATGCTATCTTTTTGCCATCCGGACTAAATTTTACATCTGTATTATTAAAGTTGGCATCACCCCATGATTGTATTTCTTGAATTGAGCTACCGGTAAAATAAAGAATTTTAAACGTTGTATTGTTGTATGTTACAGTAATAAATCTATTGTCAAATTCCCAATTCACGCTCAATATAGCACCGGACGTATTCCAAGTTGCTCTTGAAACCAGACTGTTATCATCCTGAAATTCAAATATATTCAAACCATTACCGGTTGCAGGCTCTGAAGTTGGACGCCCGTCACATGTTCCAACAGCCAAATATTTACCATCAGGACTCCAATGCATTCCCGCAGGCGTACGGGTGGCAGAACCAAAATCATAACCTACAATTGGGGTTAATATGGTTCCGTCAAATAAATAAATTCTCAAATTCACTCCGGCAAGAAATCCTCCGGTTGCTTCTGAATTATAGCAACCCAAGGCAAGATATCTCCCACTTGGATGCCATGCAATACTGTACAGCTCTGCGGAACTTGATCCTAAAGAGACACTTATTTCCGGAGACAGAGAATTATTTGCAAACCTGTATATTCTAACCTGTTCAGTATTATTAAATCCACCGGCTGCGTAAGTAGGATTAATTCCACCAACAGCCAAATAATCCCCGTCAGGGCGCCAAGAAGCAGCACAAACTCTTTGTCCATAGCGCTTGCTTGTGGCAGCATGCAAAGACTCAGTTCCGCCTCCAAAACGATAAATTCTTATTTCATCTGAATTGCTAAAACCACCAACATATCCAGCACTTTGCCCTCCAACTGCCAAATAGTCTCCACCGGGGTGCCAGTCAAGAGAATAAACGCCATCTGTTCCTGTGGACAAAGTTGAATAATAACTTGTGTAATCTTTATTAGAAACAAGTTTAGGACTTAAACCCACCAAAGAATTAACATTTATAAAATTGTCTGAACTTGTGACAAACAAATTGGTCTCAGGATTCCAAGCAGCTGCATACTGCTCCAAAACACTTGCATGGCTAATCTGTTTTAATTCACTCAGTTTGATATTAGAGCTTGAGTCAAAAACATATATGTCGCTAGACCAGTTTCCTGATAGCGGATTTATTCCACTAGAAAGCAATAATTGGTTGCTTGAGCCCCATTTCAAATTCTGAATTTGAATGTAACTGGTACTCGTGGTTTCTACGGGATTGGCAGAAGTTAAAAATGAAAGAGGAATTGGATTGGATGGGTTAAACTGATAAATAACTAAATTTTGAGTTGAAGTAATGGCACTGCTGTAACTTCCTCCACCTACAGCCAAAAATTGGCTTTCGCTGGTCCAAGCAATAGAATTAATAAAAGTATCACTCGTTACACCAAAATTTTTATCATCAAATAAACTTAAAGAGTTAGTAACAGGATTAAAAGTAAAAAGATTTAATCTGCAACTTCCTGAAGTCTGAAAACCACCAACAGCCAAGTAAGATCCACTAAAATCCCATTGAGCTGAATTTACACTGGATCCAAAATTATAGCTCGTAACGGCATTCAATTTATTTTGAAACGCATCAAAATAATAAATTCTTAAATTATCATTATTGCCAAACCCACCAACAGGAAGTGCCCCTGTTCCTCCAACGGCCAAATAACGATTATCAAGTCCACCCCAATCAATTGTTTTGATTGTTGCAGTACTTCCAAAATCAACACTTGCAACCGGATTCAAGGTAAGTGTCGCCGGATTTAAATAATAAATTCTTAAACTATCATTATTACTAAACCCACCTGCAATTCCAGCCCCGGAACCGCCAACTGCCAAGTATTGCCCATCTGAACTCCAAACTGCCGAATTAACAGAAGAAGACAATGGGCCATATGTAACTGCATCCAATTGAGATAAATTTGTTGAATTTAATTGATATATTTTTATTTGATTAGTATTTAATCCTGTTGTTTGTCCGGACGCAGCCAAAAACTGCCCGCTAAAATCCCATTCCAAAGAACGCAATAATAAACCACTGTCATTTTGATTTAATCCAAATACGCTAGTGTTAAACTCTGTTCCAACGTCAAAATTAATTTGGTTTTCAAAAAACATTTGACCATTTATCAAACTTAGGCCTGTTGGGGTCGTTTGGAGAGTGGCTCCATCAAAATAAATTGTAGAGGTAGGATCCTGTTGAACAATTAACTGATTGCTTGTAGTTGCAGGATTGTAAAAAAATGTTGTACCCTTATCAAACAACAGAGTACTGTTTGGCATAATATAACTTGATTGAGCAGAGCCATAAAGAAATTTTGAACCACCCGAATATAAAACATTGTTGTTAAAAAACAGGCTTCCACGCTTAAACCAAAAATCATCATTAAATTTAATCTCTACTCCATCAAACGTAATTTTAGAATCAGAACCATTTGCCTCAATCGCCGGTTTTTCAGACGTATTGGTAGAATTTCTAAGAATTAAATTTCTTAACGTTAATGTTGCATGTGTATCTGTCAAAATCTGTGCAAAGTTATCAATAAATAAAGTATGCCCGTTACCTTCGATTAATAAGCTTGATGTAATTTTTAGCGTGGTCATTTCAGGAATTGTTAAATCACCATTCATAATCATTGAATAACCATTACCCTGAACTGTGCATGTTACACTAGACAAAAAGCCTTCTGCGAGTTCAAAATCACTATCCATAATTATGACATTATTGGTTGAATTTACTAAATCGATTCTGTTTAAATTGTTCGTTATCCCAAGATCTTGATTATCATAGGTTCCAGTACTCTTTATACGAATTTCTGAAGTATCATTGAGTAGTATAAATTTAGACAAATCGTTTGAAAAACTTAAGGTCGCATTGGCATTCTCCAATGCCAAAAAGCAACCCCATATTGCCATTAACTTAGATATTTTCATCAAAAATCTCCTATCCTTAGACATATCCCACCTTTTTATTTTAAACAACACAATCATAATTTACTAAACCATCAACCATTACATTTGCCCCTGCCAAAATTTTAACTGTTGTATCATAATTTGAACCAAGTTTTGAATTACCAAATACTACTGCGTTTGAGATTGTTTGAGTTGATCTATCTACGATATAATTAACTTTAAATATCTCTAATATGTGCGGATGGCGAGTTACGGTAGCTATAAAATTTCCATCTTTAGACCAAGCGACAGATGTTGCTTGCCCACCAAGGGCCTCTCCACTGCCAATTGGTATAGGAGGATTCACATTTTTAGATGAAAACAGTAATAAATCTCTTGTAAATTCGCTAACAATTGCAGCAAATGCTCCATTAGGGGATAATGCTGCTGCGCTTGGAGCCAAACCGGTAGGAGCATCAATTGTAACTTTTGTGGGGGTACTGTACCCGTTAAAACTGAAAATTTGCAATAATGCTTCTACACATTCAACAACGATAAATCTACCATCCGGTGACCACATAGCTGTAAAAGGTAAACGGCCGGTACTCAAATCTCCACCTACCTGAGTTGGAGTATTTGCACCATCAAATGAAAATATTTTCACGATATTTGAATAAAATATGGAAATAGCTATAAATCTACCATCTGGTGACCATGACACCGAACTAGGATAATCTCCAAATAAAACATCACTGCCAACTTGTACCGGTGTCCCACTACCATTAAATGAAAATATTTGCATTCCATAAGTTGAACTTCCATACACAACGGCAATAAACTTACCATCAGGCGACCATGTCAATCCCTGCGCATCATCACTTAAAGACACAGTGCTACCAACTTGGATTGGGGTGTTATATCCGTCAAATGAAAATACTCCCAAAGAAGTGGATCCTGCCACGGCAATAAATCTGCCATCAGGTGACCATGTAACATCGGGATAGCTCCCTACACTAACATTACTTCCAACTTGAGTAGGTGTATTAATTTGGTCAAACGCAAATGCTTGTAAAATGCCTGGCACAGCACCACTGCCAATCGCAAGAAATTTTCCGTTCGATGACCATGATACGGAAAAGGGTTCATCCCATGTACCAAGGACAAGATCGCTTCCCACCTGAGATAGAGGATCAGGTTGCAGAAGTGGAAATATTTGCAGGCTATTTTGAGTTTGACTGGCAACTGCTATTTGAGTTGAGGTTGGCGACCAAGAAAGTGAACTTGGATTTTTTTGAGTAGAAACGGTTAAAGGGTCTTGTGATTTAATTAAACTTGAATTAATAGAATATACTTGTAGTTTGTCAGAATTACCGATCAAGGCAATAAATTTTCCATTTTTAGACCACGATATTTGCGAAGGAAATCCAACCTCGAAAACAATATAATTAGAAACAACTGCTGGTGAATTTGCACCATTAAACGAATATATATTTATTCTTTCGAACAAATAATATCCTGAAATATTTGCAATAAATCTTCCATCAGGAGACCATGATATCGAAATGGTCGCTGCTTCAGATTTGCTTTGAACAAGTACCGGGGTACTCAATCCATCAAAACTAAAAATTTGCATTGATATTGCGTTGCCATAAAACAACCCCGTCATTAAAAAACTTCCATCCGGGGACCATATTACTGAATTTTGGGTTGTGCCTGTAGGCGCATTTCCACCAATTTGAGTAAGTGTACTGATTCCATCAAAATGAAATACTTGAAGCGTATTGGCAGTATAATTGGCTACCGCTATAAAATTTCCAAACGGAGACCAATTTACCGCCGTTGGATTACTTCCAGCCCCAGTTGAAACAGTTGCGGAAAGAGTTAAAGTTCCCGGAGCAACAAAATTAAATACTTGAAGTGTATCTGAAGTATAATTACCAACAGCTATAAAATTTCCTGTCGGATCCCACACAACAGATTTAGGGTTTGTGCCGGTCGCAATAGATGCAGCAAGTGTTGGAACACCCAAGCCACTAACAGAAAAAACTTGTAATGTCCCTGAGGTATCATTGACTACTGCAACATAGTTACTCACTGGAGACCATGATACAGATTTAGGCGCAGTTCCGGTAGCAGCACTTCCGGAAATAGTTGGAGTCGATGAACCATTAAACGAAAAAATTTCTAATGTATTTGAAGTGTTGTTAACCACAGCAATAAAATTACTTAAAGGCGCCCATGACACTGATTGAGGGTTAGAACCTGTCGAAGCAGCTCCCCCTACCAATACGACTTTTGTTAAATCATAAAATGAGAATAATTGAAGCGTCGCTGCAGCATAATTAACGACAAAAACATATTTCCCATCTGATGTCCAAGATACACCGACCGGTTCGTAATTTGTTGAAAATGTATGAATTAAAGTTAGCGTTTGATTTATATCAAATGAAAATATTTGTAATGTATTTGAGCTTTTGTTAGCTACCGCTATAAAAACTCCTGTGCTTGCCCACGAAACAGATGCGGGAGATAGGCCTGTTGCAGCACTACTTCCAAATTGAACCGGAGTACTTACATAATTAAATGAGAATATTTGCAATGTATTTGATGCTGAATTTGTAACAGCCAAATACTGATCTCCGGGGGCCCAAGAAACCGATGAAGGCATATCTCCTGTGGTTGCATTACTTCCAATCTGCGCAAGCGTATCAGATTTAAAAATTTGCAAATTATCAGAACCTAAATTTGTTACTGCAATAAACTGTCCCAGCGTTGACCATGCACAACATGATGGTGTAGTTCCGGTCGACCTACTTACAGAAAGCGTTGGAGTTGTAGAACCATTAAAATTAAACACTTTAAGAGTATTATCCCCTGAGTTTGCAACCGCAAGTTGAGTACTTGTATTTGACCACGAAACAGATATTGGGAAACTTCCACTTCCGGTAGTAGCGCTACTACCAATCTGAGCCAATGTAACAGAATCAAAGATCTGTAATGAATCCGAATTTTTATTTACTACAGCAAGAAAATTACCATCAGAAGACCAAGCCACACAGCTTGGTGAAAATTCTGTGGCTACTTCACCAATTGAATCTCCGATATATGTTTTGGGTAAATCTAAAGACTGATTGCTTTTAATAAAACACTGATTTTCAAAATTTACAGACCCCTTCGTAAATCCACATCCGGTAGAAGTTGCAAAAAGAGAAGCTTCATTAAAATGTATTGTTGAAGTCTTATCTGCCATCAAAACAAAGTTATTCGTGGTAGTTGTTGGCCACTGATCAAATTTGCAATCGGTTATAGTTGCAGGCGTTACGGAAAAAGTTGTTCCTATATCAAAATAAAAAGTGCTGTCCGGCGCTATAAAAGTATGCTGTGTCGATTCGTATATAAAGGCAGAAGTTCCGGTAACCACCACATCATCATGAATAAAAAGTTGGCCTTGGGGAAACAAAAAATCTTGTGATAATGCAAATTCAACATTATCTAGCGCAAGATTGCTTTCAAACGCTGCAAGCCTGATGAATGGATCAGAAAAATCATTAAAATTTTGCACAATCTTCATATTGCGTAATGTTAGCGTAATATTTGTATCAACAAAAATTCTGCCTCTTTTTCCAAAAATAAGTTCATTACCCTGCCCATTAATTATTGTATCTGAATTTATGTGGATAACAGAATCATCCGGAATTGTTAAATTTCCATTCAGAAAAATGGTTTTTCCATTTCCCCTTATTACACCACTTCTTGAAAGTGTAACGTTAGAATCAAGATAAAGATCTCCCTCAAGACTAAGAGTTCCTGTTTCACGTAAATCAAGCCCACCTGAAAATGGTGTTTTTATATTTAAAAATGCAGTGGCATCACTTAAAATTGTTGCACCTGAATTAAGTGTTACATATCCTCGTGCATATTCGTTATTATGAAAGACCTGATTTGTCGTTAAATACTTTACTGACGTTGTTCCATCAATGGAAGCAGGCGCAAGATTTTTAGAAATAAAAAGCAAGCTGACTGTAAAATAAAATACTATCTTTGATATTTTCATGACTTTCTTCCTCTATCAGTTACTTACCCTTTTTTAAATTACACAATCATAATTTAACAAACCATCAACGTTAACATTTGCGCCTGCTAAAAGATTTACTGTTGCATCATAATTTGAACCAAGATTTGAATTACCAAATACAATTCCATTTGATATCGCTTGAACTGAATTATCAGTTATATAATCTGCTTTAAATATCTGTAATGTATTTGAGCCGTAATTAACAACAGCAACAAATCTACCATCAGCGGACCAAGAAACAGAATATGGAGCAGAACCGGTAACCACATTGCTACCCACCTGAATTGGGGTACTTATTCCTTCAAATGAAAATACTTGTAATCTATTAGAGCTTCTGTTAACAACAGAGATAAATCTACCATCGGGAGACCATGATACCGAATCCGGATTGGTATCGGTAATGGCATTTCCACCAACTTGCGTTGGTGTACTGGATCCGTTAAATGAAAATACCTGTAATCTGTTAGATCCATAATTAGCTACTGCAATAAATCTACCATCAGGTGACCATGACACGGAAATTGGATTAGTACTGGTAATTGCATTGCTACCAACTTGTGTTGGAGTACTGGATCCATTAAATGAAAATACCTGTAATCTGTTAGACCCATAATTAGCTACCGCAATAAATCTGCCATCCGATGACCATGATGCACAACTTGGGCTAGTGCTAGTGGTTGCATTACCGCCAACTTGCGTTGGGGTACTTGATCCATTAAATGAAAATACCTGTAATCTACTGGATCCATAATTGGCTACTGCAATAAATTTACCATCCGGAGACCATGATATCGAATTAGGATTAGTGCTTGTGGTTGCATTACTACCAACTTGAGTTGGAGTACTGGATCCGTTAAATGAAAATACTTGTAATGTATTTGAACCATAATTAGCTACCGCAATAAATTTACCATCTGCTGAAAATGCCACCGAATTTGGGTTAGTACCGGTAGATACATCACTTCCAACCTGCGCTGGTAGGCTCATCCCATTAAATGCAAAAACTTTTAATTTACCGGAATTATTACCTACGACAGCAATAAACCTACCATCCTGCGTCCATGACACTGAACTCGGACTGGTACCGTTAGTCGAAAATAACTGAAGCAAGTCTGAATTAGCATCCACAACAGCAACATATACACCTGCAGGGGACCATGAAACAGAAGAAGGACCACTCATTGTTGAGATACCCGAACCAATCGAACCGGTATCTCCTAAAACATTAAGCGTCGATATTTGTAATTTATTCCCACTTGAATTGGCAGTAGCAATGAATTTGTCATCGGGTGACCATGCTGCAGAAGTTGGCGCGTTAACGGTAGCCACACTGCTACTGACTTGCACTGGAGCGCTGATTCCATTAAATGAAAATACTTGTAGTGCATTGGAACTGTAATTAGCGACAGTAATAAATCTTCCATCGGCGGTCCACGATACCGCACGTGGTGAAGTACCGGTCGTCGCAGCCGTACCAACTAAAACTGGAGATCCGGTTCCACTAAATGAAAATACCTTCAATTCATTGGTAGAAGAATTAGCCACGGCAACAAACCTACCATCCGGTGACCACGAAACCGAACGTGGGCTAGTAGCAGCCCCTGTAGATACTGAACCGACTAAAGTTGGAGTACTTGACCCATTAAATGAAAATATCTGTAATGTATTAGCTGTTGAATTAACCACAGCAATAAATCTACCATCATCTGACCATGACACCCAAGACGGAGCGGTTCCGGTAGATACTGCCGGCGCAAAAGGACTCCCAATACCAAATTCATCAAAAGGAAATACCTGTAATGTGTTGGCAGTGGAATTAACCACGGCGATAAAATTAGCTACCGGTGAACATGATACCGAAATTGGTGCGGTACCGGTGGCCGCATCAGACCCAACTTTTACAGGCCCCTCTCCAGTGTTGAATGAAAATTTTTGCAATGTATTAGATGTGGAATTGACCACAGCAATATATCTTCCATCCGGTGAAAAGCCTACTGACTGTGGCGTAGACCCGGTGGCGATGTCATTAAATGCTTTAACGGGAGTACCCAATCCATCAAATGAAAAAATTTGCAATGTATTGGAAGCGTAATTAACAACAGCAATCAAACTACCATCAGACGACCAAGTTACACAAAATGGCTGCGTCCCAGTAGTTACCCCTCCACCAAAGGCGGTTGGTGTACTTGATCCATTAAATGCATAAACTTGTAATATATCAAAACCAGTATTAACAACTGCAAAAAAGTTTCCATTAGGAGCCCACGATATGGATTCCATAAGAGCAACGCCATGTGCATTGCCACCAATTTTAGTTAAAGTATTTACCCCATTAAATGAAAATACCATTATTGTTGCATCCAATTCGTTACATATTGCGATAAAATTACCCGCAGGTGACCACGATACAGAACTTGGCCTGCTTGGATTTGGTGCTGCCTCTCCACTGTAAGTAGATATACTGGCTACCAAAGTTGGTGTCGTTGATCCATTAAATGAAAATACTTGTAATGTATCAGAATCATAGTTAACTACAGCAAGAAAACTTCCTCCTGATGCCCATGATACTGAATATGGTGTTGTTCCTGTAGTTGCATTACTTCCAACTTGGGTTGGCGTACTGGACCCGTTAAATGAGAATACTTGTAAAGTATTTGAACTGGAATTAACAACTGCTATAAAGTTACCTGCCGGTGACCATGCCACCGAACGTGGAGAACTGCCAGTAGCTGCATCACTACCAACCTGAATTGGAATTCCTGTTCCATTAGATGAAAATACTTGTAATGTGTTAGCACTTTGATTAACAACAGCCATAAAATTACTGTTTGATGACCATGACACAGAAGTTGGACCACTACCGGTGGCAACACTACCAACCGACTGTACAGTATTTAAAGAAAATACCTGCAAAACGCTACCATTACTTGAAACCACGGCAATGAAATCGCCATTAGGAGACCAATCCAAACAACTGGAGCCAAACGTAACTGCAATATTAGCACTTGCTCGAGTTGGGTTGGTATAACCATCAAATGAAAATATTATAAATGAGCTGCTAAATGCATTTGCTACAGCAATAAATTTACCATCCGGTGACCATGATGCCGAACGAGGACTGCTTGGAGACCCGGTAGAAACAGTCCATGACAGTGTCGGAGTACTAGACCCATTAAACGAAAAAATTTGGAATGAATTTGCATTCGCATTAACAACTGCAATAAATTCACCTGCAGGAGACCACGCGACTGAATATGGCAAACTACCGGTACTCACAAAACCCCCTACCTGTGTTGGGGTGCTGGAACCATTAAATGCAAATACACCTAATCTATCGAATGCCGCTGATGCCACGGCAATAAACGCACCATCAGGCGACCATGATACTATTCCGTCATATCCACCTGCAGATACTCCGCTCCCAACAAGCGTTGGGGTGCTAGATCCGTTAAATGCAAAAACTTCCAAAGAATAACTTCCCACGGCAATAAAATTACCACTAGGTGCCCAATCTACTGAATATGGATCAACATCAGTAGCAGCATTGCTACCCACAATAGTTGGTGTACTAGATCCATCAAATGAATAAACCTGCAATGTACCATAACTAGGAAATGGACCTACTTCATTAACTACTGCAATAAAATTACCCACAGGAGACCACGACACAGAAGCTGGAGTTGCACCAGTAGACACATTACTACCAACCTGAACGGGTGTACTTGTACCATTGAATGAAAAAACCTGCAATGTACCTGAAGAATTAACCACCGCCATAAAATTACTGTTCGGTGACCACGATACCGCCATTGGCGTATTTCCCGTAGTAACGTTACTACCAATCTGAACTGGATAATACCAAGATAATGCAAATAGTTGCATTGTATTGGACAATTGATTAACCAAAGCTATAAAGTTGGTATCATAAGCCCACGAAACTGAAGCCGGGCTAGAACCGGTAACCGCATCAATACCCTCTTGTGTTAAAGTTGAACCATCAAATGAAAAGGCCTGCAACCTGTCAGAACCTTGATTTGCAACATCAAGAAAATTACCACCGGCCGACCACAATGCTGAAACCGGTGTTGTCAGGGTGTTCTGGGTAACAACCTGACTTAAGGAACTTTGATTTGTAAAAGGTAAAAATTGTAAAGTATTTGCATTGTAATTTACAATGACACAATATGTACCATCCAACTTCCATACTACTGAAACAGGCATATCATTAGTTGTAACCGTATCAATTAAGCTTAAAGCGTGATTTTTATCTAATGAAAATGTTTGTACAGAGTCAGATGTCGCATTGACAACAGATAAAAACATTCCATTTTGCGCCCAGGCAACAGATGCAGGCCCTGAATTTGTGGCAATAGTCGCGACTTGCACAGGAGCACCAGATCCACTAAATGAAAAAACTTGCAAAGAATTTGAACCTGAATTTGTTACTGCCAAAAGTCTGTCCCCAGGAGCCCATGCAACAGATGACGGGGTCGTGCCCGTTGCAACACTTCCGATCGAGGATAAGGTCGATGCCTTAAAAATTTGTACTGTATTTGAACCTGAATTTGTTACTGCAATATAATTACCGTACAACGACCAGGCACAACATGATGGTGTTGTTCCGGTAGATTTGCTTACTGAAAGAGTTGGAGTACTTGCTCCGGTAAAATTAAACACCTTGACAGTGTTATCTCCGGAATAAGCAACTGCAAGCTGAGTACTTGTATTTGACCATGAAACATATACAGGTAAACTTCCCGTAACCAAATTACTACCAATCTGAGCAAGTGTGGTGGAATTAAAAATTTGTAATGAATTTGAATTCTTATTTACAACAGCCAAATAATTTCCGTTTGGAGACCATGACACACAACTTGGCAAATCACCGGTAGCAACACTTGGAAGAACAGGATCCATGCTAAAATTGAATGTGGTATCACTAAATAGCGATGTAGCAAGATTAATGGCATTATTACTTTTTAGAAGACACTGATTTTCAAAATTTACAATTCCCTTTGTAAACCTGCACCCGGTAAATGTGGTTTTTAATGAACTTTCATTAAAATGCAAGCTTGATGTTTGATCTGACATTAAAATAAAATTATTGGATTTATAAGTTGGTGATTGATTGAACACACAATCGGTAAATGTCGCCGGGTTGACTGAAAAGGTCGTACCTATGTCAAAATAAAATCTGCTGTCCGGTGTTATAAAACTATGTTGAGTAGATTGGTAAACAAAAGCAGAGGTTCCGGTTACCGCAACATCTCCGTGAACAAAGAGTTGGCCTTGCGGAAATAAAAAATTTTGTGACAATACAAGCTCAACATCGTTTAGAGCAAGCTTACTTTTAAAAGCCGCAAGCCTGATACATGGATCAGAAAAATCATTATAAGTTTGTACTACACGCAAATTTTGCAAAGTTAAAGTAACATTTGAGTCTACAAAAAGTCTACCTCTTCGACCAAAAATCAAATCCTTGCCTTGCCCATTGATTATTGTATTTGAGTTGATATGAATAATAGAATTATCCGGAATTGTTAAGTTTCCGTTCATAAAAATAGTTTTGTGATTTCCATTAATTACACCGCTTCCGGAAAGAGTAAATTGTGAATCAAGATAAAGGTCTCCTTGAAGATTTAATGTTCCTGTCGAACGTAAATCAAGTCCACCAGAAAATGGTTCTTGCGTATCAAAAAAAACACCTGCTGTCCCCAAAATTGTTGCTCCAGAATTAAATTTCACATACCCGCGCGCATATTCTCCATTTCTGAAAACTTGATTTTTTGTTAAATACTTAACCGATGACGTTCCGTCAACAGATGAAGCACGTACAAAATTTGAAAAAAATAAAAAAACAATAATAAAATGTAATGAAAAATTCGATAACTTCATACCGCTCCTGCTCTTTTTTAATTTACACAATCATAATTTACCAATCCATCTACATTAACATTTGATCCGGCCAATATATTTACCGTAGTATCATAAGTAGACCCAAGATTTGCATTTCCAAAGACCACACCATTTGAAATAGCTTGATCGCTTTTATCCGAAACATAATTTAACTTTAATATTTGTAGTTTCTGATCACCTTGGCTTGTTATTGCAACAAATTTACCATCAGGAGACCATGAGACCTCTGTTGGATAATTTATTGTAGATACATTTGTCCCAACTTGAATTGGGGTTGTGGATCCGTTAAATAAAAATACTTGAAATATTGAAGAGTAGTTACTGGTAACTCCAATAAATTCACCATCTGGAGACCATGACAATGACATTGGATATATTCCAGTCATTACGTTTCTTCCGATTTGAATTGGGGTATTGTATCCATTAAATGAAAAGATTTGGAATATATCCGAAGTCCTACTTGCAACTCCAAAAAATCTTCCATCATGAGACCATGGGATTGATCTTGAATAACCGCCTGTTGTTGCATAATTTCCAATTTGTGTTGGCGTACTTATTCCATCAAATGAGTATACTCTTGCCAGGCCTGTTCCCACACAAGCAACTCCAATAAATCTTCCATCTTTGGACCATGATACTGATTCCGGGGTGTATGCAGCCGCAACGTATCCTCCAACCAATTCAGGTGTATTTGCTCCATCAAATGAAACTATTTGAAGTCTATCCGGTAATACACAACAAACGGCAATAAATTTGCCATCTGGTGACCATGTTGCTGAAATTGGCCCTAAAGGCTGACCCTCATTAATCAATATTGAATATGGTACCCCTAAACCGGATTCTGAAAATGGAAATATTTCTAATGTGCTGTCCCAGCCATTAACTACCGCAATAAATTTACCATCTGGTGACCATTCTATTGATGTTACATATCCACCATAACCCGAAGTTAATAAAGTTGGCGTAGTCGATCCATTAAAACGGAATATTTGAATAGGTCCCGTTTTGTTTACTACTCCAACAAATCTACTATCAGGAGACCAAGCAACAGATCCTGGTGCAAATCCAAGGTTTACATAATTCCCAACTTGTTCTGCTATTTGAGGTTGAATGAGTTGAAATAATTGAATTTCATTTGAAAACTCATTAACAACGGCAACACTTGTACCATTTGAGGACCATGATAACGAAGTTGGTCCATTTTTAGTAGAAATTCCATAACTAACTTGAGTAATATCTCCATCAGTATCAAGCGAAAATATTTGTAACGGTCCACCAATATCTACTGCAATAAATCTACTATCAGGCGACCACGATACCGATGAACCGAAAGGAATGGTATCACTAATAAATACACCACCACAGAATTGGGAAGCAGTGCTATGCCCACTAAATGTAAATACTTGCAATGAACCTGAAATTTGACTCAATATCGCAATAAATCTTCCATCAGGCGACCATGCTACCGATATTGGTTGTGTGCCCGTAGGTGCATCACCACCAACCTGCGTACCTCCAAATGTAAATATTTGTAGTATGCTATTTGAATAATCTATTACAGCTTGAAATTCCCCATCTGGAGACCACGCCGTCGCATATGAGTAATCACCGGAACCAACGGCCTGTACAAGCCCACTCGTATTATAAAATCTAAAAAATTGTAACGCATTTGAAATATAATTTATAACACCGCAATAATTTCCATCAAGTGTCCACGTTGTGGAAATTGGCACATAACCAGTTGTAATCGTATCCATAAGACTCAGCGTAGAACTCAAATTAAATAAAAATGTCTGTAAATTGTGTGAGCCACCGTTTACAACCGATAAAAATGTCCCATTTCGCGCCCATGCCACAGATGAAGGGATAAATCCTGTAGCAGTATTTGCTACTTGTACCGGAGCACCAGAACCATTGAATGAAAAAATTTGCAAAGTGTTTGCGCCTGAATTCGTTACAGCTAAAAATCTATCTCCTATAGACCAATCAACAGATGAAGGAATGCTACCGGTTGCAGAGCTTCCAATTAAAGCCAAAGTCAATGCGCTAAAAATTTGTAAAGAGTTTGAACCAGCGTTAGTTACAGCAATATATCTGCCATAAGTAGACCAAACAACGCATGATGGTTTTGTACTTGTAGCAGCGCTTAATGAAAGAGTTGGAGTGCTTGCTCCAGTAAAATTAAACACCTTAACTGTATTATCTCCGGAATTTACAATTGCTAACTGGGTGCTGGTATTCGACCATGAAACAGATACAGGAGAACTTCCCGTTATTACATCACTGCCAATTTGCGCTAAAGAGGTAGAATTAAAAATCTGCAAACTGTTTGACTGCTTATTTACAACGGCAAGATAACTTCCATCAGGCGAATAAGCCGTACAAGCGGGTAAGTTTCCCGTTGAAGCAATTTGGTTTGCGGCTTCAATGTATGGTTGAGGCAAATCAAGGGCACTATTACTTTTAATAAAACATTTATTATCAAAATCCACAGCACCTTTTGCAAATCTTGGACCAGTAGGAGTTGAACAAAGAGAAGCTTGATTTAATCCTAATTTTGACGTTTGATCCGACATTAAAATAAAATTATTTGCTGTGTAAGTTGGCCACTGATCAAATCTACAATCAGTGAATGTTGCAGGCGCAACCGAAAATGTTGTACCTATGTCAAAATAAAATGTACTGTCCGGCATTATGAAACTGTGTTGCGTTGTTTTATAAACAAATGCTGACGTTCCTGTTACTACAACATCACCATAAACAAATAGCTGCCCCTGATTAAATAAAAAATCATTTGATAATGCAAGTTCAACATTATTTAAAGCAAGCTTACTTTTAAATGCTGCAAGCCTTATACATGCATCAGAAAAATTATTGAACGTCTGAACAATACGCATATTTTGCAACGTCAATGTAACGTTTGTGTCTACAAAAAGTTTACCTCTTCGACCAAAAGTAAGATTATTGCCTTGTCCATCAATTACAGTATTTGAATTTATATGAATTACAGAGTTGTCGGGAATTGTTAAGTTTCCACCCAAAAATATTGTTTTATCATTTCCCCTTATTACTCCACTTCCTGAAAACGTAAAGTTGGAATCCAAATAAAGATTCTCTTCAAGGCTGAGAGTTCCTGTTCCACGTAAATCAAGAGCTCCTTCCAATGGTTCTTGTATACCAAAAAAAGCAGTGGCATCATTCAAAATTGTTGCACCCGATTTTAATTTTACAAATCCACGAGCGTATTGATTATTATGAAAAACCTGATTTGTCGTCAAATACTTCGGTGATGTTGTCCCATCAATAGAAGCTGCAAATAAATAATTTGAAAGTAAAAAAACAACGCCAAAATATAGTAAAAAATTTGATAGCTTCATACCTCTCCTGATCTTTTTAATTTACGCAATCATAATTTACCAACCCGTCAATAAATACATTACTTCCTGCTAATAATTTTACAGTTGCATCATAAGCTGAACCCAATCCGGCATCACCAAAAATAATCGCGTTTGAAATAGCTTGTAATGAAGATGTTTTTTTATAATTTACTTTGAATATTTGCAATGTATTACTTGAATAATTAACAAGTGCAATAAAACAACCGTTAGGCGACCAAATAACTGAATAAGGAGTGGAACCAGTACTTGCACTTCCAATTAAATCTGGATTACCATCACCAGAGAATTCAAATATTTGCAGATTGGATCCAGCTACTGCAATAAACCGTCCATCCGGTGACCACGAGGATGAATATGGATCAGAAACGGATGAACTACCAAGTAACATTGGATTACTGAATTCAGTAAATTTGAAAATTTGCAACTGATTATCCCCTGAACTAGCAACAGATATAAAACGTCCATCAGAGGACCATGAACCTGATTGAGGAAAGCTAATACTTGTAGAACTAAGTTGAGTTGGGTTGCCTGAACCAACAAATTTAAATATTAAGAGTGCTTGAAGGGCGTGATCTGATACAGATATAAATTCTCCATTAGGAGACCATGATACACTACTTGGAGTCGAGAGTGAACCTCCCTCACCGACAAATGTTGGATTCCCAGAACCTGAGAAGCTGTATATTCGTAAACTAGAACCTACTACAGCAATAAAGCGTCCATCAGGTGACCAGCAACCTCTCATTTGCCCTCCAGATATACTTACACTTCCAACTAATATTGGATTACCAGAACCTGAGAAACTAAAGACTTGAAGTGTTCCATAAAACCAATTAATAACGGCAATGAAGCGACCATCCGGTGACCATGATACTGAGATTGGATTGGAGTCGGTAGAGGCAATTCCGATTTGTTGAGGGTTGGATGATTCTAAGAAACGAAATACTTGTAATGTATCACTGTTTAAATTGACGACAGCAAGGAAACGACCATCAGGTGACCATGTAACAGCATATGGATTAGATTCTGTAGCTGTCGATCCTACTGTGTTGATGGATGATGATAAATCAAAGGTTGCTTTACTATTTAAATTAACCTTGTTATCAAAGATTAGGGAGCCTTTTGTAAATCTGCATCCTGTTAAAGTTGTAAGTAAGCTGCAATTATTAAAGTAAATCTTGGATGTTTGGTCTTCCATTTTTATAAAACTGTTTGTGGTCGTGGTTGGTATGGTTGAAAATAAGCAGCTTGTAAAAGTTGATGGAGCAAAAGAAAAAGTTGTTCCTTTGTCAAAATAAAATGTTCCATCACGAACTATAAAAGATTGTTGCGGGGATTGATAAATGAAAGCAGAGGTTCCCGTAATATCAACATCTCCGTGGATAAAAAGTTGGCCTTGGGGAAATAAAAAATCTTGTGATAAAGCAAACTCAACATCACTCAATGCCAACTGACTTTTGGATGCAGCAAGTCTTATGCAAGGATCAGAGAAATCATTAAATGTTTGAACCATTCGCATATTTTGCAACGTCAATGTCACATTCGTATCGACAAAAATTTTGCCTCTTCGACCTAAAACAAGATCATGACCTTGTCCATCTATTATCGAATTAGAATTTATATGAATTACGGAGTTGTCCGGAATTGTTAAGTTTCCATTTAGAAATATAGTTTTACCATTTCCCCTTATTACACCACTTCTTGAAAGAGTAACATTAGAATCAAAATAAAGGTCACCTTCGAGACTAAGCGTTCCTGTGTCTCGTAGATCAAGCGCACCTACAAATGATTCTTGGGTCCCCCAAAAAGCAGTGGCGTCACCCAAAATTGTTGCACCCGATTTTAATTTTACAAATCCACGAGCATATTGATTATTATGAAAAACTTGATTTGTCGTCAGATACTTCGGTGACGTTGTTCCGTCAATAGAAGAGGCCCATACATGTTGAATAAAAAATAAAAAGTTTAGAACAAAACAAAAGACATTTACCAGAAATTTCATACTACTACTCCAGCTGACATGAAATTGTCATGATCGATTTTAAACAGAAATTCTTATACTCCAATACGCCTTACCTACAAGGATAATTATTTAAATTGACCCTGAAATATATTTAAGTTGAGCCCGTCTTCGCGCTATGGCTACGTGGCGGGCACAATAAACTATTCCAGAGATATTATCCAAATTCATATAATCAAATGTTGGCATTATAGAGTTGACGTTAAACTAACCCACATTCGCATAAACAAATATTCCAGACATCAATTCAAGTTTAGCCCCGGGAAGAATCTCAATTCCAAGATCTTTACTTAAATCACCAGATCCAAACATTACTGCCTGTGAAGCACTTAATGCACCATCATTATAAATCTTGTTTTGACCATCAACTATGACAGTACCCGTAGTCAAACGCATTCCGGTAAGAGATGAACTGAGGGTGCAACCATTGAGATAAAGCCTTGAACTACCGTCCATATAAATCAAATCACGATTGTCGGTTATAGGACTGTAACTAAATGTAACTCCCGTATCAAGCATAACGGTACGTGAAATTGAACAAGTTAATGATGATTCGTAATTAAATCCATGAAATCCAGAAATTTTTGAATCAATCATCTGTAAACCACCAAACTTAAATCTGTAGTCATCCGTTAAGAACATGTTACAGTTTTGTAAAATGATATTACAGCTATCGTTCAGACTTCTTACGTTTTGTCCTTGTACTCCATACAAAGTTAAGTTATTTACACTTAATTGTCCGGTTGTTACATTTATTCCTGAACTAGAATTTAAAATAACGGTATATCCATAACCATTTATTGAAACTTCACCTGAAAGATTTAGTGGTTTGGAAAATGTTCTATTGTCTGTTATTTCTATCGAGGAGTTTAGGAAACTCAGACTGGAACCTAATCCAAAATAAATTCCAAATTCGTCGTAATTTTTAATAACGGCATTGCCTATCTCTACTGTTTGTCCCGGCGCAATTCTAATTAAATTTTGGTATCCCTCTGCCAAATTTATTGCGTAACCATTTCCATTTATAAATGTATAGTCTGAATTTTCTGATGGCTCTATTATTAAATTTCGATTTGGTCCAAGAAATAGATCTTCTGTTAACTCATGATAATAAACTTGTAGTGTTATATCACCCGGATTTTTTGGTAAATCCGGCACTGGCGCAGTTGCATAAGTCACTACATTGTCACCTGTCCAGCTAGGATCCCAATCAAATGGAGAATTATTTCCAACAGCCTGAACAATTGATTCTCGGCTCCATCCCTTTATTGAATCAGTTTGCCCAAGATATATTTTACCGCTAGGCAAGACAACCATCGACGAGCTACGGTTTGAAAATATTATGCCACCAAAAACCAATGGCACTTTTATCAAACACAATAACATAATCGTCATACCTAGTCTAAAAAATCCCTTCATCTCTCTTCTCCCTTTTCTCTTAACACTAAAATAAATTAGACCAAAACAAATTTAGTATAACTATTTACCGGATGTTTTTCCCGGTGATATGTAAGAAATAAAGTATTTCAAATCATCATCACCAAACCTAAATCCTCCTCCAAAGAACGGATTAAATTGAGTCTTACTAACTATATCATCAATACCAAATGTGGTATAAAGATTCTTCATAAAGAATGCTCTGTTTAACCACTTTACGTGAGGGCGAGTATCATTAATTCTGTTAACGCCTCGCATATCAAATGCTTCCAAGGTTGTAATCCAGTGAAATTTATCGGTATTAAGAGGAACGCAATAATCAACACCCACTCCAAACGAATTTTCAAATATACCCATGCGCAATGCAAGTCGATCAAAACGTTTACCAAACTGTAAACCAAATAAAATATCATTCTTCTTCTGGACTGTTGTTTCAACACCTTCAGCAAATTCAATTTTTTTCTGCAATGGAATCTCTAATTCTGTTGGCTTAAGCTCAACACCATGTTCGTCAAAGCGCTTATAATAAGTCGTCTCACGACTGACAGCACCTTTTTCTGCGGCTATCATCTGAACACTATAAAAACAGTCATTATTCGGACGCAACCTTAAATCAAAATATCCCTTTGAGTTTGTGTCTCTCAACATTGTCTCAGAGTGCATATCAATATTCAACATCAAGGCCTGTGTTTTACCAACATAATTTTTTAAACCTTTGATTGTTTTTTTCAAATCGGTATAAGTTTCATCTTCGTTAACCAATTTACCGATAAGCCCCTTGCCCGTGTTAATTTTTTCTACAACCTGCCCAGCCTCTCTGAATGTATCACGAGCCTGAACGGCAGTATCTTCAATCTGCTCAAATGCACCTGACGCTTTTTGTCCGGCACCGCCAACATCTGTAGAAATTCTATCCATACTATTTTTAAATGAGTCAGTAACTTGAGGAATTCGAAGTTTAAGAGATTCGGCCGTAGCACGAAAATCAGCAAGCATCACATTTACATTTTCTTCATTTTTATTCATTGTACGCTGCAAGACTTGAGAAAAATCTGCCATTCGCTCTGAAGCTCTGGCAATTGAATTAAGAGCTGTTTTAAGATTATCTTCACCGGCACGTGATGCAAAAACATTTTTTAAAGAAGATGTAATATCTTGAATTGTTGCAGCAATATCACGGAATTGGTCCAAAAGTTCTCCGACACTTGCAGGCGTTTTGCCGGGCATAGCCAAAGTTCCACCCGGTAAAATATATCCTGTAGCAGGACTTCCCGGATCAATTTCAAGAGTTTTAGCACCAATCAGCCCGTCTTGATGAATCATTGCGAAAGCATTTTTTGCAAGTTTATTATCTCTGCTAACACGCATAACAATTTCGGCTTTTCCATTGTCGAGAAGATTTATGGTATCAACCCAACCAACATCAACACCTGCAATTTTAACAGGAGACTTTGTTGTAAGTCCTCCCGTATCATCAAAATAAGCCTTGTACGTAAAGTACTGATGCTTATCAAAGCGAAAGGCTCTGATGTTAAGACTTAGATATAAAAATACACCAATAGCAACTAAGATAAATATTCCAACACGCGTTTCTGTGTTCACGAATGATCCTTAAAAATATATTAGAAATCGTGTTCCTAAAACTAAAGCCAATAAATTCTTTCTATTCTAAAAACTTTCTTGTTCGGTTTTTGCTCAGAAGTTGAAGCCCCTTGAGCTTGAGCAGATTGTTCATTACCACTACTCTTTTCGTTCTGAACTCCCGTTTTTAATTTTTTACTCTTAATTTCAATTTCTTTAATCACCGCAAGAACTCTTTGCTCTACCTGGCCTACTCTGCCATACGATAGAACAGAATAGACTTTCGGATTAAATTTTTCAACTAAAATGTCTTTTATGTTTGATAATGCCTTTGGCTTGGTGTCATAAATACCTTCAAGATGCTTCCAATTTGTGTCCCAATCTTTACCCCAATCATCTTTAAATTCCATAGCAACTTTTTTAAATCGTTCTTTATATTTTTTTGCATCATCCGCACGAGGTCTTCTAATATTTAAAATATTACACATAGCATCAGAAAATAGCATTGGATCAATTTTTGCGTTATCAGTCCAGATGGTAAAAATATCTTGCAGAGCCAAATTTTGATTCAATTCTCCACCCTCTTTTTTATGCATGCTTGGCGGCTCGTAAAAAATATCCGCATTAAAACCTTCAAGACCGGAAACATTTAACAACTCCGAAACATCATAAAGTTTTTTTTCTCGATTTTTCAAGAACTCTGAAATTTTATTAAAAAATTCACCAGGCTTAAGTTTTCCAGGAATTTCAAGACCTCCTAATAAAGATATAAATTCTTTTTTGAATTCCTGTTTTTTAAAATCAAATGCGTTATTTATATTTATTTTTCCATGCTCACTTGTTATGCATATTTTTACGGTACCTGCAATGCCATCAATTTTGGGATCAAGCTCAAAGGTCTGCCACCTGTTTAAATTTGAAATCAAATTAAAAACAAAACGCTGCTGAGGTGTAACTTTTTGATCGTCTGTACCTGGTGTAGCATCAGTTTTTATTACGCCTGATTCAACCTTAGCCTCTTTTTTCTCTTTTGCAGCTTCATCTTTTTTATATGTTAGCTGGGCAATGGCGATATTGATTCCACCAAGGGCAAGCATCTCTGCATGCTCACGATTAATCATGGTTTTGGTAAATCCGGCACCAACCATAACGCCACGAATCATCTGCTCAGTCATCATAACGATGATTGAAATTATCATTAACGAAAAAAGCAAGACTGACGCACTATTTTTTTTCATAAAATCTTTTATTTAGATGTGTTAGACACAGTCGTGTCTACTTTTAATAATGAAAAACTCATGACGGGAAAAGTCGTTTGTAACGATGCCGTTTTTAAAAGTTTTTCATCCCAAAATGTTATATATACATTAACTCTATTTGGAACCACACCAATGGTTTTACTATTTTCTCCCCACGTATCAAATACTTTTTCTTCAATCTTTTCTTCATCTTCTCCGGTTTCACCGGCTTCGGCCTGGGCAGCTGTAAGTTTTTCATTGCTTTTTGGTCTGCCTTGATAAACATACTGAACAAAAAATTCTTTGATCCCATCTGCTACCAAAATTTTTCTGATCTGAGTCGTCTTGGATTTTGTTGTAAAACCAACTTCGTCTTCTTTCACTTTGGTATTTTCAAGATTTTCTGTCTCTTTACGCCATAAATTGTAACAGTAGTTATCACCCTTGCTTCGAGTTTTATCGAGTACAAGCTCATACATAACACGCACAAGGCGCACTCTACTTTGCCCATATACCTGAAATGGATTTGTGTTAATAAATGTTACATTTTTAAACTGATAAGTACGCGTATCATTTATTCTTTTCGGTAAACTATTATCATCGATATTTGCAATAAAATATTTTTTTAGAGCTTCACGTTTTTTCTCTGCATCTTTTTTCTTGTCTTCAGGAGATTTTGTAGAATCTTCTGGCTCATTAGACTTTTTTTCCTGCTCACTTTTTTCAGAAGATTTTTCACTCTTCGCCTGCCTATCCTTTTCTGGGGTAATTTTTTTTAGAACAGGCGGAATAAAAGCCGTCATAAAATCACGTTCCATCTGATTGAATAATAAACAGGCTTTCCTGTTAACGGCCTGCATCTCTTGAATTGTTTTTAGATAACGCATTATATTATTGTAAGCTTGCATCATACCCATGATCACTATGCCGGACAGTCCAATCACAAGAATAAGTTCAATAATTGTGAATGCCGGTTTTGATCTCATTGCTTTTGCTCTTCTTTTTTAGGCCGAAAAATAAAGCTTACCATTGCCGATTCTCTTATATTATTATTCATTTTCCAAATCGCATCAGATCGAACAATTCTTAGGTTCTTACTTAAATCGCACAGGCTAGATTTTTTGTTTATTTCATCAAGCTTAGATGTAATAGTTATAGCAGGCTCTTCTATTTTTTGTACATTTTTTTTATTATCTTTTGGAGGATTGAAATAATTTGCGTACAGCTCACGCTTTATTAAAAAAACTTTTTCGATATCATCTCTGTTTTCCTGAACGCGTAAAAACGAGCGCAGCATTAGTCCTGAAATAATAAAAACCGTTGAAGTAAGAACACCCATTGCAAGAATAACTTCAATTAACGTAAAACCCTGGGGACTCGTCCCCTGAGAAAGCTTCATTAATACTCTCATTAAAATTCCGGTTTTATAAAATCATCGAACTGTTCAAATTTTCCGTAAAATGGCATCATCTTAAAACTTACGCGCGATTCAACACCTTTTTCTGTTCTTACCAGATGAATAATCACATCTTGCACAAGCCCATCATGAACAATGTAGCAGCATGGGTTGCCTGAACTGTCTGATATTTCCTCTTTTTTCCCATGATAAAAAGCTTTTATTTTAACAGACGGATGGAACTGATATTGAGTTTTTAAATAATATGAAGAAACAGGTGTATAAATTCTTTTTTCCGGTTTTTCTGGATCTTGTTCTTCTTTTTCGATAATCATCATATCCGGCGCACTACCTCCGGATTTAAAATTAAGTCTATAAACTGCCTGATTTGAAATGGCTTCTTGTCGAGCAAAAAAAGCAAGATTATTCAGATCATATAAAATAGTACTCCACTCAGACTGCGGAGTTTTATGTGCAAGCTTTGGAATGACAAAGGTTGCCATCACTCCGATTAGGAAGATAACAACCATCATTTCTATCATTGTAAACGCATGTCGTATTTTAAACACATGCAGAAAAGTCACTCGTTATTCCCCGATATCCATTTGAGGCTCTTCTTCTGTCCCACGACCAACCCAAATAATCTCATAAGAACGATACTTATCTTTAAACTTTTCAGGAGGATTATTATAAGTAAATTCATTACCATTATCGTCAGCTATACCTTTTTCGCCTTCTACTATATAAGGCCATCTGCCTTCGCGTTCAAATTTACGGTATGTTTCATCATTTGGCCTTGGATTTTCAATTAATGCACTCAACCCTTCGCGAGTAGAAGGATATACACCAAAATCCATTCTATAACTCATTAATGCAGCTTTAATTGTCGACATTCTAAGTTGCATTTTTGACTCACCGGCTCTTTGCATATATTTTGTAACTTGTGGAATAACCATTGCAGCAATAAATCCAATGATAAGAAGAACAACCATCATCTCCATCATTGTAAAAGCCTTACTCGATCTTATTTTCATAAAATTCTCCCAATTCGGATTAATAAAAACTTTCTAAATTCCGGCCAAATCAGTCATACTCATAATCGGCAAGAAAATAGACGCCATAATAAACACAATAATAACACCCATCACAACTGTCATGATAGGATTAATCTTCGCGGTTAGCCCTTCGGTTAACTCTGTTAACTCCTTATCATAATCACTTCCTACAGTGGTAAGCATTTCACCAAGCTTACCTGATTGTTCGCCTGTGCTAATCATATAAATTGCAATATTAGGAAAAATACCGGTCTCGCGCAAGTATTTTGAAATTTTACCTTCTTTAATAATTTTGTCACGAGCTTGGTTCAGCTGTTTGGCAAGAACTGCGTTATCAACAATATTACAGACAATATCCAGAGCCTCAGATAAATTTACACCACTTTCAAGAAGCATGCCCAGTGTTTTACAAAACTGCACAACTGCTCGAGTTTTTGAAAAATACGCGGTTAGTGGAAATCGTAATAAAATTGAATCAAATTTATACTTGCCTGAAGGCGTTGATTTCCAGTACATAAAAAATATAACGGATGCAATTAACCCAATTCCTAAAAGTATAAAATTGTTAACAAAAAAATCAGACATCCCCATCAATATACGAGTCGGCAATGGCAACTCTTTGCCCATCTGCGTGAACATGCTTCCTAACTTTGGAACCAATCCAACAAGCAGACCAACTACAACAAGTACGGCAAATGACATAACAATAATTGGATATGACATCGCCTTTTTTACATTTTTCTTCGTCTCTTCAGCTTTTTCAAGATAATCAGTTAGTCGGAATAAAATTAGATCAAGCTTGCCACTGGCTTCACCCGCACGAACAAGTTGAACATAAACATTTGTAAATATTTTTGGATATCGCGAAAGTTCTTTGGCCAAAGGTTGTCCGGATTTAAGCCCATCCTTAACTCTGATCAATATTCGTCGGAATGCACCTTCGAACTGTTCAGTTAAAAGCTCTATGGATTGCAAAAGAGGAACAGACGATTTAAGAAGCACTGATAACTGTTTTGTAAAAAGAATCGTACTGCGTGAATCGATTTTTTTTTCAAATAAATTTTTAAGCGAAAATCCTGACTGCCCTTCAATCGCTTGTACTTCTTTTATACTTATCGGCAAAAGATCTTGCCCCTGCAAAATCTCTTTTGCCATTTGTAGCGAAGTAGCATCGACTGTTCCGGTAACTTTATTCCCACGCCTACTATAAGACTCGTATTGATAAAGAGGCATCGCTTAAACTCCCATTTGAAAAGAGTCTTACAACTCATTCAAAAAAAACTTGCCAACAAATTTGATTCCTTGATATCCTGGCTCCAATGTTTACCCCTCGTGTTTGTAAAATATTACTCTTGAAAATTTTCCAGGTAAACACTTTCGTTTTAATTTATCAGAAAGGATTGAGTTATGAAAACAAAAAATTTGTTTTATGTAATCTTTGTCTTTATTACTAGTTTTTTTATATGCAACGCAAACTTTCAACAAATTGTTGATTTTGAAGATGAAATCAACGATGGAACACCTCTTCAATCAAGCACGCTACCATTGAAAGTTTACTTTGATGAACAGGTGGAGCAATCCCAAACACGTGCATGCGACCTTGTTTCAAGAACGGCAATTTTTAATCAAACATTTTTACAACAATATGTAAAAGAAGATTATAACAAACCTGAACTTACAGAGCTTTTTTCGCGTGACGGATCAGACATAACTCAGTTTTTAAAAATTACAACTGATTTAAACCTTGATGAGTCCATAACATATGTTGGGTTACGACTTTTTCACAACAAAATAAAATCTTGCGATCTAATACTCGGAAAAGTAACCAATTCGCTACTTGAAAATTTTAATGAATACCTGGGCAGATATTTCGACGAGACAGAAGACTGTTTTAAGACAGAGCTTGAAATCATACGCAAAAATCTTGAAAAAATAATATTAAATCAACTTAATGACCAGTTTGCAAAGCAAGAAACATTTAACAAAACAAAGATGACACAACAAATTACCGACGACATTTTTGCATTAATAACTCAAAGTGTAAGCCACTTACAGAAAAAATTTGATGCTCATAAAACAAAAGAACGGCTCAGACATGTAATATTGCGCTTTGTTGAAACATTACTTGATAAAACAGTGTGGGATGACAACAGCGCTGAAGAAATTTGGCCATCATTTATATCAGTATCAAATAATATACAAAAGTTAGCACTTACCGGAATCATTGATCATCTTGACGATCTTGATGATTTATTATGGTCCCTCACTCACTGCTTTTGCAGGTATTTTACATCGTTTGGAATTTCTGTTCCAACCGCTATCTACAATAAAATTGAGCTCGATTTAAAAAATAGCGAAATTTCTTTCTTGGAAGAACCGGAACAAGATGATGGAATTAAAACCAAAAAAGAGCATATACTTGAAGCTCTAATGAAAGCAAAATTTAAAGCATATGCCTATGAGAAAAAGGGAATAATTTCACAATCCGGCTGGTAAAATCAAGAACATTCAGCAACGTTATAATTCCAAAATACATTGCCCCCCAAGTTCTCCGCAATACACCTACTTATAACCAAATAGGTTGGTTTGTATGCAACGTTATCTATTGGAGCACTTACAAATTTTACCATCGTAAAGCATTTTGAATAACCTGATTCCGCACCATTCGAAAAACAAACACCTTCTTCATATTGTGAATCAATAAGCCCCGTTTTTACCTCTACGGAATCAGCCTTATCTGCAACCTTAATATATGCGACAGCAGATGTAAATTCCCCTCTGAAGTCCTTTTGCGTAAACTCACTGGGATTTTTATCTGAAAGATGAATATACTTTGCAAGGAAATGTTCATGACCACCAACTATTCCGGAAATTAAATTCGTTTCAGAAGAATATTTTTTGCAAAAAGATTTTATAAAATCAGGCTTATAACTGTATCTATTGGACGAAGAGTCAATTTCAACTCTAGAAGAATTTTTTAACCCTATGTCATGCCAGACAAAACCATAACCAGTAAAAGGAATATCAACTAAATCCTCACATCCAAATATGTTTTGCTCTATGATACAAAAACGTTTACCACCGTCTCTCATTAGCTCTGAATTATTAAAATCTAAAAAATTTCTTGGATCAAATTTAAAATCAAGTAATGCATGTGAAAAAATCAAAAAATCGTTAATATTATCTAAAGGATTAGATTGTGCAGCATAAATAACAGACGGCATTAATTCATAAAGTTGCACAAGTAATTCGTAAGAGTCTTCAATAAATTCGGCACCAAAAACAGATGCAATCTCAATGTTTATTTTGTAGCATAAATTTATATTTACATCTTCATGATTTCCACGCAATAAGATAACCTTACCGGGGTTCTTTAGTGCAATAATAAGCAAAAATGTAAGCGTACGTAAGGACATAGGCTTTCTGTCAACATAGTCACCCAAACCAATTAAAAGGCTATTATCCCTTATTATTAAATTATCATCAATAGATTCGGAATTATGCATATTATTGAAAATTGACTTCAAAGCATCAAAATCCGCATGTAAATCGGAAATAGTAATTAACTTCGTTGTTCTGTTGATAAATAATTTTTGCGCATAAAAAATTTCATGCAAGGCACTCTCTTGGGAAAGCTTATCTGACATAAGTTTTTTACATTTTTTGAAAAACTTATTATATTTGACGTTGAATGGACACTTGTGTTTTCCACTCCCCATCCACTCTTTGGAATCCGACAAATATGACAACTTGGAACAACAGTACATAGAAACTATTTTTTTAAAAAAATTAAAATTAAAATCGATGCCGCATATAATATTAACTATGTTGTTAAATTTTATTTCGTCAAGATTTACCAACAAGTCCAATGAAGGAGTTTGCGCAAAAGGAAAATCTGGTTTATCAAACACTAAATCTGCAGGTAAAAACGCAAAATCTGGAATCTCCACTTGATACATGCAAAAAATATTATTTGATAAAACTCCCAAAAAAATTATGTATACGAAAGCACTTAATTTTTTGTTCATTTTAATTACTTTCTTAAAACGTAATTAATCTTTTGGACATTTTTAGCCCATGGGTACCGTCCTTTGCAACTCTAGCGTGGACGATTATATATAAAAATTTATATTAATATACAAAAGTTATTATTTTGAGAAAATCTTTAATATTTCATAGTTTTTACAACTTTATGTCCCGGCGTTTTTTTAACTTCTGCGGTTTTTTCTGCACTTTTTTTGAAAGCATTATTCACTTCGCTCACAGCATTTTGTGCGGCCATGGATTTTTTGAACTCAATACTACTCAAATTCGAAAGCTTCCACGCTTTTCCTGCTCCGGTATTAATCTCAACTGCACTTACTTGAACCTTTTTTGGAATCAAAACATTTTCAAGCGTGGCACCTGTATCAAATGTCACTTTTGCCAGAACAAATACTTCTGAAACATTATTTATCGTATATCTCTTGCTTTGAAACGCGGAATTTATAACATGAAGATCTTTAATTTTTGATATATCCAAATCTGTAACTGAAAAATCATCCTCGCTCTTTATACCTCCAAGTTTGGTACTACCACCAAATGATATCTCTTTTACATCGTAAGTAATTTTTGGATTTCCCTGTGCATCAAGCTCACCCAATATTTTTGCTTCAAAGATACCCTGGCCTTCTTGCAATGGCACAAATTTCAAATCTTCCAGATCGGCAGACGAGACACTTCCTGAAGTCCCCGGCCCTCGCATATCCATTGCTGAAAAAATGGCAAGACAAACACACAGCGACAATAGTTTCAGTAAATTAGAAACGTAATGCATGACAAAACTCCTTTCTCCTAATAGTTTTTAAAACTTTAGCAGTAAGGTAGCAAGTTTTATTTCAAAAACACAAGAATTTTAAAATAAGTTCATTGTAATCTTGTCGTCAATATCCTGAGATTGCGGCAAATCAGACTGCTCTGCCGAATCAAAATTCACCGTCTTGCCCGATTTTGATTTTTTTCGATGTTGTTTTTCCTGCGAATATTCAAGGGCTGTTGATTGATCATCTTGTTTAACACTTACGGCTGCGGATCCAGAATCTAATACGCCAAGAACGACCGGCTCTAAAACCAACTCCGGAATCTGATCTTTTTGTTTTGTATCTTTTACATGCTTTGCATTTAATTTTTCAGCATGATTTGCAAAACCAAGTTCAATTATTTTATCAATAAAATCCATTGGTCTCATGCCACATTCTGCCGCTTGATGGAAAATGCAGGTAGCAGGAGTCATTCCGGGTAATGTGTTGAACTCTAAAATTACCACACGAGGCTTGCCTGTTTTACTCTGATTTTCATCTTGATAAAAACAGTCAATTCTGGAATATCCGGCGCACCCGACAGCCTTGTATGCCTCAACCATTATATTTTTAACAAACTCAAGAATATTAACCGAAAGGTTTGCGGGAGTCTGGTTCTCTCCTTCACCCGGTAAAAACTTCTCTTCAATTGAAAGAATATCATTTTTAGCCACGGTATTAGACGGAACAAGTGCTCTGACATTTTCATCGTTTCCAATTACACCACAGGTCAACTCAGTCCCAATTATCAGCTCTTCAAGCATCGCAATGGATTTGCCTGATTGAGCAAAATATTGATCAACAAGGCCAATTAATTCACCACGGTTTTTAACTTTTTTGACAAATACACTGCAGCCGTCATCATGTGGCTTTAAAATAAGTGGATAATGATAATCTTTTAAATTTGAATCAATATATTCGTTTCTTGCTTCTATAGATTTTTCTTGCCAAGCTTGAAGTGGAATCAAAAAAGAGTCCGGAACATCAAACCCATGTGCTCGTAAAAAATTATTAGTCTTAAATTTGTCCATGCATAGGGCACTAGCCAAAACGCCTGAACCATTGTAAGGAAGCCCTAGCATTTCAAGTGCACCCTGAACACCACCCCCCTCACCCAAGCCACCATGCAAACCAATAAATACAAAATCACAAATATCAGACAACGCGGACCAAGAAACTTTCTGAGCCTTATCAAGCATATTTGATATCTCTCGCGTCGAATTTTTAATCAATAAACGCTGATCTAATTTATAAAGCTCATGTAAGTCATTAACAAAAAGTGGGATACAGTCATATTTTTGGGGAGAAAGTTTATAGCAAATATTTCTTCCGGATTCGAGTGAAATTTCACGCTCGTTTGTGGCACCGCCTAACAAAACAGCTACACGTAATTTTTTTTCACCATGTTTATTGGTTTCCACAGAATCTCCCTCGTCATCATCACTATGTCCACCGGTAAATTCAAGCATCCCTGCTAATTTCAGCTCAGTTTCAATTAAATAATTTATAAGTTGAGTATGACTCATTCCATACTCTGCAGCCTGATGAAATAAAAACGTTGCAGGCGACATTCCTGTTAAAGTATTTGGATCAATTAATATGACCCTTCCGTCTTTTGTCAAAAAGCCATCAATACGCGAAATTGTAGCAAAGTTTAAAAGAATGGATGCCTTCATGCA
>JBAZAX010000004.1:0-74928 GCA_041671765.1 Candidatus Babeliales bacterium
CTGTCCTGCTTATTCTCGGTGGACTCAATAAGGGCGTTGATCGTTCACCAATTATCAAAGAGCTTGAGCAAACCAATGGGTTAAAAAAGGTTTATTGCTATGGACCTTCATGCAGCGACTTTGGTTTAGCATCGTGCAATTTTGGCTCATTGGAAGAGATTCTTCAAGACGTCACAAACATAATGCAGCCTGGCGACCAGGTTTTATTTTCGCCTAGCGGCACAAGCTTCGATTTTTACCAAAATTACAAACATCGCGGACAGGTGTTCAAAGATTTGGTCTTGAAACTAAAATAATAAATTTAAACTTTTAATAATAAAAAAGAGCCGATGTTTAAACCGGCTCTTTTTTATTATTAAAAGTTTGTTTATAAGTTTTTATAAAATTTTGGTGAAATTTTCGTAAACTTCATCTACAGAAAGTTTTGAAGCATTTATTTCTTCAATCTTAATATTATTTTTTCTATAAAAACTTAATACATCGTCGCTGTATTTTGCGTAGACGCTTAATCTTTCGCGTACAACTTGTTCAGTATCGTCTTGTCTTCTTATGAGTTTAGATCCGCATTTTTCGCAGATAAGATTGTTTGGATCTTTCATAAGTTTAAGTGAGTATGTTGTTTGACAAGCCTTGTTTTCACACATTACTCTGTTGGTGATTCTATCAACGATCTCTTCCTCTGGAACAATAATTGAAACTACTCTGAACTTATAATCTTTAAAATTTGTATTTAATAAATTGAGCAAAAGTTCAGCCTGTTTAGCTGTTCTTGGATAACCGTCTAAAATAATTGTTTTGTTATCAGCGGTCTCTTTTGAGAGCCAGTCTTCAACCATGTCTGAAATAAGTTCGTCAGGTACGAGCTTGCCTTCTTTGATGATAGATGTTATTAGTTTAGATTTTTCATCATCTTTGGTCATTGCTGATCGGCATAAATTTCCTGTTGATAAAACCTTGAAATTGAGCTTTTCTACGCATCGTTCAGCCAATGTTCCCTTGCCGGATCCAGGTGCTCCAAAAAATGAAAATATTGTTTTTCCCATTTGTTTACCTTCTATTTCTTTTGATTCTTCAGTTGTGGCCTTATTTTTATCAGAACTAAAATTACATGCTGGCAATACCAGCCCTGCTGCAATTAAAAGCCAAAAATTTCTATAAACCATGACAAACTCCTAAAAAATGCCTAAAAAACACAATTTTAACCCAAAAAACTCACTTTTTAAGTTAAAGCTAATTTTACAAAAAGTAATACAAATGTATAACTATTTTTTGCAAATTACGCAACTTTTAATTTCATTTTTTAACCTGAAGCCCAGCTGAATCGTTATTTTTGGTAATTGTGGGGGGGGTTTATGCTTACAGGCGGACGTTTCTGTTTATTTTCGTTCGACATTTTGGTTTATCATGCTATAATCAAAGAAGTTAAGTGAAATTCTTTTTTTAGGAGTATCTGATGAAAATCTACGTTGGCAATTTGTCTCGTGTTGTAACCGAGTCAGATTTGCGCCAAGCATTTGAAGCATTTGGACAAGTTATGTCGGCTTTGATCTTGAAAGATAAGTTTAGTGGTGAACCTAGAGGTTTTGGATTTGTTGAGATGCCATCTGCCGGCGAAGCAGAATCTGCAATTGCAGGCTTGAATGGCACTGAACTTGGCGGTCAGACTTTAAAAGTCAACGAAGCTCGTCCAAAAGCTGATAGACCTCGTTTTGGAGGTAATGGTGGTGGGTCTCGTGGCGGCGATCGTCGCGGTGGTGGCAGCAGTGGTGGATTCGGTGGTCCTCGCAGAAGCAGCCGGTTTTAATATTTTAAATTAATTGATAGTTTTAAGTACAATTTATTGTACTTACGTTTTTTAGATTGATAAGAATTTCACTTAGGTTTGACCGCTGGAACACAAATTCCAGCGGCTCTTTTTTTGTCGAAATCGACGGATGTTTGGATTTTTGTTTTTCTGCAAATTGACTCAAATTAGTTGAATCTGTTAATGTTTTGTTAGTGGTCATATGTTTTGTACTTAAATTTTGTATTTAAAAGATATTTATTATGATTTTGAATGAACTTTTGGAACGTAATGCGGTTGAATATGCAAATTCTCCTGCGCTAACCATGCGGATGGGATATCGGACTGTTAGTTTGAATTATAAGCAGGTTTATGATTTGTCTTGTAAGATTGCTTTGTTTCTTCAACAACAAGGCATAGGTAAAGGAGATAGGGTAATTATTTTTGCCCCAAACTCTCCATACTGGGTCTGTGCTTTTTGGGGAGTGCTTTTGAATGGAAGTATTGCCGTTCCGGTCAATGTTCAAAGTACATCACAAATGATTGATAAAATTGTGGCTCAAACGGATGCCAAATTAATTTTTATGGGTAAATATTTAAAATATAATTCAAAATATGATTTGGGGATTCCATCTTTTGTTATTGATTTTATCGACGAATTGGTGGAAGAATTTGATCCGAGCAATTTTAAAAAAATTGATTTAAACCAAGATGACCTGATTGAAATTTTGTATACATCTGGAACGACAGGGGATCCAAAAGGGGTTATGCTTACTCACAGTAATCTGCTTTCAAATGTTCAGGCCATTTCGACAATAATTGTATTAAAGCCTGGTGTTGTTCGTCTTCTTTCGATTTTACCGTTGACTCACATTTTTGAACAAACAATTGGGTTGATGTTGGCATTTTTTTATGCAGCGCACATCATTTATGCCCATTCATACGCTGCCATTGGTGATTTGTTGCGTGAATATCGTATAGATAAAATGATCGCAGTTCCTGAATTTTTGAAAGTTTTCATGCAAAGAATCAAGTTTGATGCGCAAAGTAAGGGAAGGCTGGGATTTTTTGAGTCGATGCTTTCTATATCTCAAAAATTAGACAATAAGTTTATATCCAAGATTTTGCTTTATCCTGTTCGTCGTAAAATTGGAAGCAGTCTTAATACAATAGCAACCGGAGGAGCACCTCTTGAGCCTGAACTCGAACGTGAATGGCGTGCATTAGGAATTGATTTAATACAGGGTTATGGACTTACAGAAACGTCACCGGTAGTTTGCTTAAATTCTTTTGATTCCCATCGTTTAGGTTCAGTCGGAAAGGTTTTACCAGGCGTTAATGTTAGACTTGGGGAGGATGGCGAAATATTGGTAAAAGGGCCTGGGGTGTTTCAGGGATATTACAAAGACGAAGAAAAGAACAGGCAGGTGTTCATCGATGATGGATGGTTCAGAACTGGCGACATGGGATATTTTGATCAAGATGGTTTTTTATTTTTAAAAGGTCGAAAGAAATACATGATTCTTGGCAGTGGTGGCCAGAATGTATTTCCCGAGGATATTGAACTCGAATTAAATAAAATTGCCGGAGTTAGAGACAGTTGTGTATTGGGTATAGAACGTGGTCATGGACCTGTTCAAATTCACGCAGTGTTGCTACTTGATCCATCAGTTACCGACCTAGAAAAGAACGATCCGGAAAAAATTATTGAACATGCAAATTCAAATCTTGCATCATATCAGCTTATAAATACAGGGTCTGTTTGGGTTGAAGATGATTTTCCTCGATCTGCTACACGTAAAATTAAACGAGATGATGTGAAAAAAATTTTACTGGCGCAGATGAATGGCGAGAAAAAACACATTGTAGGTGATGGTAAAAGTAGAATTATCAATATTATAAGTAATATTTCCGGTGTTGCCCCAGACAAAATTAATTTAAATACTCGTATTGTGCGAGATTTAAATATGGACTCTCTTATGCGTGTTGAATTAGTCATGCGCTTGGAATTGGACTTAGGGGTTACTATTGATGAATCTAAAATAAATGCACAAACGACAGTACATCAACTTGAGGAATTAGTTGAGAAATGCAGAGGTATAAAAAAGGTTGCAGGCTTAAAGCGTTGGCCTAGAAATATTTTTGTAAATTTTATAAGAAATTTGTGCCAGACTTTTGTTTTTTTAATCAGTCGAATTTTTATGTCTGTGCGAGTTGAAGGGCTTGAAAACTTAAAAGTTGGAAACTTAAAAGAATTAAAAAAGCCGGTAATTTTTATGCCAAACCATATAAGCTATCATGATGCTATTGCTGTTATGTTTGCATTACCTGCTAAATTCAGAAAAAAAATAGCACTTGCGGCGGCTCGTGATGTTTTGTATGGCGAATATGCAAGATTTTCTTGGCTTGCAGAACTATTTTTTAACTCTTATCCGTTATCCCGACTTGAGGATGAAAGTATTAAACTTGGACTTGAAAATACTGGAAAACTTATCGATTCAGGTTATTCAATTATTGTCTTTCCTGAAGGTAAAATTAGTTTAGATGGAAGTCTTCAAACTCTCAAATTAGGGGCAGGTTTTATGGCAGTTGAGATGAATGTTGCCATTGTTCCGATAAAAATTGAAGGAGCGGACAAAATTGCTCCCTATGGATGTGCTTTTCCGCGCAGACATGCAGTGGTTAAAATAAAAATTGGTAAACCGATTAAATTTAAAAAATCAGATTCATATGAGATGGCAAAAGAATGTATTGAAAAGGCAATGAGAGATTTATAAATATAAAACGCTTTAAAATAAGCTTGATTTTCTTTAACCGCATAAAATATCGAATGTTGACCAATTATGATATTCCATGGATGGGTTATCTATTCTTAATTCAGTATTGGCATTGTTTGCAATAAGAAGTCGCATGATAGGTCCATGTTTTTGACTGTTGAATACCTTATACCACCAGGCGGCTATATGTAAAGCTGTCCATCCGTGGTGATAGCTGCCGGGAGCATTCACTTTTTCGTCAGGATTTGCACCAGAATTAATGAGTACACGTACTACTGCTTCATGTCCTTGCTCAGCTGCTATCTGTAATAATGTCCAGCCATTATAACCATATTCTCTATCATTTACTCTCATATTAGCTAGTGCGCCAGGTTTCATAAAATTCATACTAGCTAGTATCCCAACTACTATTTCAGAATTTCCTTGATTAGTTGCGGTAATAAGTGCGTCAATAAAACCTTTAAGAACCTCGCGTTTTTTTGCCAAATCTTCATGACGATAAGGTTGTTGAAACGGCTTGTTTTCTTGGGATTTCATTGCAAATGAAGCTGAGTGATCTGAAAAAATAAGAATAACTGTCAACAATATTTTATTAAAATATTTCATAATAAGTTTATATCAAAATATACTTGTTATACTTTTTATTTAGTTAAATTTTGAAAAGCAGGCCAATCTATCCGTTTATTAATCTATATGGGATTAAAAGTGCCTCATATTCTATGCTTCTCATTTCTTCAAGCCATTGGTGTAAATCAAGCACATACCCTCCCAAGAGTGAGTCAGCTTTAGCTTGAAATTTATCTTGTGTTGAAAAATCACAAAAACAGTAGTCACGCAAATATTTGGGTGACAAATTTTCTGGGTTACATAAATATCTGCTGCGAATAAATCTTGCATGTGCATCTTGGTAAGAAGTAAGCACTGCTGTTATTTTTAAAATTTTAGCGTCTTCACTCATCCCTTCATTAAAATCTTTTAATCTTAGAAAGCTATTTTTAATATTATTAGTCAGTTTGAAAGAACCCATAACTTGGATTACTGCGTCTTTTTGTTTAGCATCTAATTCTTTCGAGCTAAATATAGTCATTGCATGTGATTCTGAGTATGCAATTGTCAAAAAAGATAGAATTACAATATTAATCTTATTCATGATTGCCTCGTTTAAACTTGTTTTTAAATTTGGGAATGACTGAGAAAAGCCTTAGTCATGATTACTTAAGGGGTTGCCATTCTAGCAATAATTAAAACAGGTGTCAAAAAATTAATTCGTGAACAAAACCGATTTAATAATAATTTTTTTCTTGACAATAATTATACATTTTTGTTTTAATGAATTTCAATATATTTAGGTAAACTTTAAAATCAGTTTAAAAAAGTTAGACATGATGATGGCTTTAATCAGTTCCCAGCTTATTAGTTTTAATAATCAAAATAATAATAATAATAACCAAACAATTGGTTGTGCTGGGGTGTTGTTAAAACCTTAAATAAAACCAAGAATAAAAAATAAAAACCCCAGCTTAAATAGAGCTGGGGTTTTTTAGTTTAACCCCATGATGAAAGGAAGAACGATGTTGTGTATGCAGGAGTTGAAATCAAAAAATAGCGATTGCGAAAAGTATTCGTCGTTACTGGGATTACGAGATACTGAAAAGGCAATTTATTTAATTAAAAAGAATTTTCAAGAAGAGTTAGCTCGAGCTCTTAATTTAACCAGAGTTACTGCTCCAATTTTTGTTAGAGATGGGACTGGAATTAATGATGATTTAAATGGAACGGAGCGACCTGTCTCTTTTTTTGTAAAATCTGATAATGACTCAAAGGCTGTGATTGTGCATTCCCTTGCAAAATGGAAGAGGATGGCTTTGGGAAGTCATGGGTTCTTGCCTGGTGAGGGTATTTATACGGACATGAATGCAATACGTGCAGACGAAGAACTTGACGCTTTGCATTCTTTGTATGTTGATCAGTGGGATTGGGAAAGGGTTATAACCAAGCAGGACCGTAATGTTGAATTTCTAAAGATGATAGTTCGTAAGATTTATAAGACCATAGTTGGTACAGAACTTGAACTTGCCACGCATTTTCCGCAAATAAAGCCTTCTCTTCCGATGGATATTCATTTTGTGCATGCAGAGCAACTTGAGGATTTATACCCTTCATTATCACGTAAGGAGCGTGAGAATGAAATTTGCAAGAAGTATGGGGCAGTTTTTCTAATAGGGATAGGTGGAAATTTGAAAGATGGTATCCCACACGATGGCAGAGCGCCCGATTATGATGATTGGTCAACTTCAACATATGATGGATTTAAGGGCATGAACGGCGATATTTTGGTCTGGAATCCAGTTTTAAAAATGGCATTTGAGTTATCTTCTATGGGAATTCGTGTTGATAAAACTGCTTTAGACGAGCAGCTTAAGATTGTGGGCAAAGAGGATAGAAAAAAACTAATGTTTCACAAAATGCTTTTGGACGACAAATTGCCTTTATCCATTGGCGGCGGAATTGGACAGTCCAGATTGTGTATGTTTTTATTAAAAAAGGCACACATTGGAGAGGTTCAGGTAAGTGTTTGGTCGGATGCAATGGTCAAAAATTGTTTAGAAAAAGGCATATTTTTACTCTAGTTATTTTATTACTTGAAAATATTATTTTTTACTAAGAATTATGGGCAGGAGATGTCGAGTCTTCTGCCCTCTTAAATTAGTATTTTTAAACATAAAGTTTTATGGTATCTTAAAGCATGCGAAATTTGATGTTTAACGCTTTAACCTAGGATTTATCATGTCATCAACTACTGTGACGCTTGAAAAAATAGTTTCATTGTGTAAACGCAGAGGGTTTGTTTATCCATCAGCCGAGATTTATTCAGGTCTTAACGGTGTGTATGACTTTGGTCCTTTGGGCGCATTACTTAAACAAAACATCAAAAATGCCTGGTTAGAACATATGTCCAGTTTCCCCGAAGAGGTTGTTTTTGTTGATGGGGCAATTTTGGGAGCGCCTGAGGTTTGGAAAGCTTCAGGGCACGTTGATAATTTCAGCGATCCTTTGGTAGACTGTATGGAATGCAAAAAACGCTTTCGAGCTGATGAATTTAAGCTTGAAGATGGCTGCCCAAACTGTGGATCTAAAAAATGGACAGAAATTAGACAATTTAAGCTTATGTTTCAGACACAGCTTGGTGCCGTTGCAGACGAGGGTAGTATTGCATATCTTCGCCCAGAAACAGCTCAATCTATTTTTATAAATTTTAAAAATGTAATTTCAAGTTACAGAGTCAAAGTTCCGTTTGGAATTGCTCAGATTGGTAAAGCATTTCGTAATGAAATTACCCCGAAACAGTTTTTATTTAGAGTTCGTGAATTTGAGCAGATGGAGATGGAATTTTTCTGTAAAGGTCAGGATGCTGATAAATTCTTTGATTTATGGGTTGCTCGTAGACAGGAATTTTTTAAAAGTATAGGTTTGAATCCTGAAAAAATTAGAATTAGACCACATGCTAAAGAAGAACTTGCGCACTATGCAAAGGGTTGCTACGATGTTGAGTATAATTTCCCATTCGGATGGAAAGAGTTAGAAGGAATTGCGAATCGTGGTGATTTTGATTTGTCACAACATTCAAAATTTTCGGGTAAAGAGTTATCTGTTTTTGATGAGGAAGCAAAAGCGTCATTTACTCCACATGTTGTAGAGTGTTCAGTTGGTGTTGATCGTTTATTCTTAACTTTATTGTTTGATTCTTACTACGAAGATGAAGTTGAGGGAGAGTCTAGAATTGTTTTAAGGCTTCACCCAAAAGTTGCCCCAATTACTGCTGCTATTTTACCGCTTACAAATAAACTTAAAGAACAAAGCGAAAAAGTATTTTTTGATTTGAAAAAGCAGGGATTTCGTGTTCAGTATGATACTTCCGGTTCGATTGGAAAGAGATATCGTAGGCAAGATGAGGTTGGAACGCCTGTTTGTTTCACTTTTGATTTTGAAAGCCTTGAAGATGGGATGGTTACGGCGCGAAATAGAGACACACTTGTCCAAGAACGTGTTGCAATTGATAAGTTGCCTGAATATTTGAACAAATTAATTAAGTAATAACGCCTGGCGCGTCACCAGGTGATGGTTCGACAAGCTTGCGCTTTTGCATTCTTTGCTACGGCGCACAGGCACCATGGCCTGCCCGCCATAGCCTTTGGCGACGGCTGGGAGCGCGCTTACCTGAAGGCGCTCGTCCTGAGCCTGTCGAAGTTCAGAAAAAATTTAATAGCTGTTGCAGGAGCACGAAATGTTTGTTTTTAAGTTTATTCGAAATATTTATGACTGGATGGGCGAAAAAGTGGATTCGCCCCACGCATTATTCTGGTTGTTTTTGCTATTTTTTATTGAATCTTCAATTTTTTTTATTCCAGTAGATCCATTATTGATTCTTTACTGTGTTCAGAATAACAAACGTTCCCTTTTTTATGCTGCGTTAGCTACAATGGCTTCAGTTTTGGGTGGAATTTTTGGGTATATGATAGGTTCTTTAATGTGGCAAAGCATTGGAGCAAAATTGGTAGGGTGGTTATTTTCGGAACAAACATTTTTAAATCTTGTTGCCAGATATAAACTTTATCAAAATTGGGCTGTTTTAATTGCAGGATTTACACCGGTTCCATATAAAGCTGTGACTGTGTCGGCCGGTTTTTGTCATCTGCCAATTATTCCATTTATTTGGTATTCATTTTTAGCTCGTGGGGCAAGATTTTTTCTTGTGGCTGGAATGATTCGTGTTTGGGGATCGCAAGTTAAAATATTTATTGATAAATACTTTAACTTGCTTGTCGTTTTGTTTACAGTGATTGTAATTCTTAGCTGCTGTGTGTTTTTGTAAAATCAGATTAATGCTCTGTTATCTGATTATTTCTTATGATTAAGTTTAGCCACGAGAGTGTTATTGAATCAAGTTTAAAATCAGGGTTGGTTTCTTGGGGGACATAATGGAAACAAACACAGGTAATTCCTTTTTGTTGAAGTGCTTGTTGAATTTTATCAAGATTTGCTGCTTGATCGTCAACCGCGAATGCTATTATTTCTCTCATATCTAATTTTTCAAATTTATCAAAAAATTCTAAAATAATTTTCCCTTTATTGTTGCCGCTGCAAAAGATTGTTCCGTTGGAATAAATTGCTTTCCATGCGGTTTCTTCGTTTATTACAATATCTTCACCTGTGGGATTATTAATTCTTGAAAAAACAATTCCCAAGTCGTTAAGATATTTTTGTGTAAAATCTTTTAAAATAAACGTTCTAGCTGTTAATCCAAAAACTGGAATTCTTTCCATTTTGATTGAATTTAATGCTTTTGGAACGATTTCCTCAGTTTTAATTATAAATTGTTCATCTGTTGCTTGATCAGCAAAAAATGCATTTACAAAAGTTACTACGCCAAAAATTATGTCTAGTGGATTTTTAATATTGTGTGCTTTTAAATGGCTGCACATGGTAGAAAACCATTTATCAGAACCCCATCCCAGTGGGTGGGTGGATTTTATTAGAGTGTCGTCTAAATCTGTGAAAAGAAAAGGCTTAAGAGTTGGATTTTTTGCGCAGTGGAGCTGCATTTTGTGGGGAATTTCTCCTATGGATTGAATTTGCTCATGTCCAAATGCTGTCCAAATGGAAAAAATAGTAGAAAATATGAATATGGATGTTAATGGTGAATGTCTTTTCATGTAGATCTCTTTTGTTAAAGGTTGTTAAACGTTATTTTACATGTGGAATGAATTTTATTATAAAATTAGATTTTGTAAAGATGAAAAACTTTAAAATATAAATAGTGTTAGAGGAATAAAGCAAAGTAAACTTAGAATTGTACTTGCCAGACTTGAGATATTATGGAGCGGGAAACGGGACTCGAACCCGCGACCCTCGCCTTGGGAAGGCGATGCTCTACCAATTGAGCTATTCCCGCGCGATAATTAAGACAATGAACTAGGTAGAATTTAACACAAAATGTTGCTTGTGCAAGTGTTATTTTATATTATTTTGAAATTTTCCGTTAAAAACAAATTCTGTAATGGGTTTTCTGTTTGAAGGCATTTCTTTTTCTTGTAAATCTGCCGGGAGATTTTCTTTTTTACCAGGTTTACCAATTGCGCACATAGCTTCCACCGTAAAATAATCAGGAATAGCTAACTCTTTTTTTGCTCGATCATAATCAAAGCCTTCCATTCCATGTGAGACCAAATTCATGTGTGTGGCTTGTAAGGCAAGATTTTCCCAGGCAGCTCCAGCATCAAAAGAGTGCGTACGTGAATTTTTGTTGTTGTAATCAAAGTTATTTTTGGAGATGATTACAATTAATACAGCTGCATTTTTGCACCAATTTTGATTGAATTCAACCAGCAGGTTAAAAACAGTTTTCCATTCGGGGGTATCTCTCATAGCATAAATAAATTTCCAGGGTTGGTTGTTATATGATGAGGGTGCCCAGCGTGCTGCTTCGAAAATGGCCATAAGATCGTCTTTTGTTATAGATTCTCCCGACATTGCCCTTGGCGACCACCGTTTTAGTATTAGCGAATTTATGGGGTAATCCGGTTTCTTCGTATTCATATCGTTCCTTATTAATAAAACAACTGGTTATTTTACATTTTACATAAAATTTAACTTATACAGATGTTTTAACTCTATATTTTACAGAAAAATTGAGAATTTATAGTCGTACAGATGGATTTTTGATACTTGAATGTATTTTTACATAAATATTGCTTTTGAAATATTTATATTGCTATTATGAAATTAGTTAAAGTAAGTGTTTATTGAAATAGGGGAGTTTCAAGATGAATAATTATTCAAAGGTTTTGGGGGTCTTTGCTTTGGTGATGGTGCCGTTTGGCAACTTGGTGTCAATGCCCGGAATGGATGATGCAATTTCAATTGATGTTGGGGATACTACAGTAACCACATCGTCTGATTCCCAATTAGATGTGCACGTTTCGAATGATTTGGCTAAATTGAGTGGACGGGTTGCTATCAGCTCATATCTTGTGATATTGAATAAAATTTTGAATTATGTATCAACATCAACAGATGTTGTGTCCGTTCAAACACAGCTTAATTTTTGTAATGCTGTGAAAAATTTTGATAAATATGCTCGCAGATTTGTTTCTAAAGGGAGAACTCCTAGCATAAGTAAAGCTGGGATTAAGGAGATAGATAAATTTTTGAAAAATTTACAGGATAGTCCGCTTCTTCATTCAGGTACTGTAAGTTATATTTCTAATGCAATTGTGTTTTGGAATAATACAGCAAAAAATTATGGGCTTACACCATATCAAAAAGCTGTAAAACGTCAAAGAGATTTAAAGAGTAAACGCAAATAAAAAATAAGCAGCGATAATTTTTAGAGATAAAGGTTAGGGATGGTGTGGTATGGGGGATATATGAGGCTGATACGTAAGTTAAAACGGTCGTTATTTGGAATTAATGTAAGATTAAGGGTTGTGAATTGTTTTTCCAAGTGTCTTGTATTTTTCAAAATGTTTTTGGGGGCTCCATAGTATGGGGCCCTTCGGTCATTTTCAATTATTGATTTACCAAATTAGTCATCAGTAGAAAGCTCTTATTGTTAAAAATTAAGGGTTGTTTTTTGCTCCAGAAATTGTAGAATTTGATTACGAAAGTTTGTTTCAGGTTTAATATTAAAAGGGAGATTTTGATATGAAAATTCTACAGGTTTCTTCTGTGTGTGCATTTTTTTTCTTTAGTGGAATTAGCGCCGGTTTTTTTAGTTCCGAGAAGGACGTAAATTTGGAAGTTCAGCAGGAACTTGAAAAAAATAGTAAAGAAAGTGATTTGCTAACGCAAATTACCAAATTACGTGTTTTGGTAGCAAAAAATCGTAAAAATGTTTTTAACTCAACGACCCAAAATATTTTTGGAAATAAGCTTCAAGAGCTTTACAGTAAGCGTGATAAGGACGATTATCACCAGGGTAGAGTTTTGAGTTCAATATTGTCTGGGGCTGTCAGATCACCGCTTTTGAGCAAAAATCAGCAAGAGTATGTTAAAAATACCATGATTCCTGAATTGAAAAAGTCCGGATGTTTTTCTAGCAAGGCCAAAATATTTGGAGCGCTCAAGAGTCTTGAAAAATCCAACAATTTTTACATTAGAAACAGAATGCTTATGAATTTGTCCAGACACCATGGTGTTAAGGCAGTTGAGAATGAAGTTCAGACTTTATTTGCCAAGATTCTAAAAGATACATATGCGATGCGTCCTTTAAATGACGAAAATAAACTTAATTATTTTAAACAACTGCTAGATGATGTTGTAGATTCAACATTATTAAATGATTCGGATAAAAAATATGTTAAGACTGTTATGTTGTCAGATGTCAAAAAAAATATAGAGACTGTAAAATTGGCGCCAGCAAGCAAAGTGTTCGGGCAAATGAAAGATATTTCAGCGGCATATTTCAAGAATCCAAAAAAGGATTTCAACATAACTAAAAACAAATCAGTGCCTGGTCCAGTTTTGGTAGCATAAAAATTAACAAAAATGATTATGATTTGTAAAAAGAATAGCAACATTAAGATTTGAATAAGACAAAGCATAAAAAAAGAGACCGGTTTAAACCGGTCTCTTTTTTTATGCTTTTGAAAGCTTTTTAAATACTTTCAATTCTGATAATTGTTTGAGGCTGACGATGGCCTTTTTTTGTTCTGACTTTATGACGTCTTTGGAATTTGAAAATGACAAGTTTTGGAGCCTTATCTTGTTTAATTATGCTTGCTTTTACAGAAGCATTTTTGATGAAAGGTGTACCAAATTCAAATTTTGTATCGTCAGTTTTTCTAAACAGTACGTTGTCGAATTGAATTTTGTCTCCAGCATTTCCCTCAATCTTTTCTATGCAGATAGTTTTGCCAGGTAATGCTTGATACTGTTTTCCGCCAGTCTCAATGATGGCGTACTTCTCAAATTCTGAAATTTTTTGTGCGTTATTCATGATCGAATAGCCCTTCTTCCACATTGGAATCATAACTTATTTGGGTAATACAAGTAATAAAGAATATTTAATTTAAAACACATTTTATTTTAGCATATTCTTGATATCTGTCTAGTTTACCCTGAGAATCTTGTCAAAATTAGGCTAAATATAAAAAAATTGGCTTATTTCACCGTGGCGTTGACGTCTTCTTCCTTAATTATTGATAAGACTATGTCGGTTAGTTCATCAAGTTTGGCTGCTATTTTTGCAAAAGCGTTTGAGCGAATCACCTTTGTAAGAGCATCAAGTTCTTCAGGCGTGAAAGTGCTTAATGTTTGCGTTAATATGCGTTTGATTTCCTTGTGCTCAACCTTTTCGTTAGAGGATGGATTCAAAAACTGCATTATTAAAGATATAGAAATATCCAATTTGTCATCGGAAATCTTCAACATTTCGTCTACTAGATTTTCAACAGGTGTTTTATCAGCGCATTGTGAAGTAGCGGGATTGTTTTTTTCTGCAGATTTTTCATTATGTAACTGAATATTTCTTGTAAAACTTTGTATTTTTTCATATTCGATATTTAGTAAACCTGCTACGTTTCGAATGAATTCGGAAAATAACTTTTCAAATAAAGTAGGGGTTTTGGTGAATCCCCTTAGCTCTAGCTTTTCTGTTAAAGTGCACATGCGCATGAGTGCGTCTTTGATTTTTTTCCCAACTTTTGTCATCTTTTCTTGGGCAAATTTAGAGTTGTTTTGGCAAGCATCAAGAATCTTTGCAACGTGTGGATTGTTTTCTATGCAGCTTACAGGTTCTGCCTTTAAAGAATTTAAATTTAAATTCTGAGAATGCGAAAACACTAAAAATAGACTTAAACTGACAAATATTAACTTTTTCATTTGAAACCTCCGTAATTTATAACTACTAACTTTAGTAGCCATTCTATTATATTTTGCATACATCCAGTCTCCTAAAATTTGCAATAAACGTCAAACGCCCCACCTCCAAATTCATTTAGAAAATCGAGAAATGCGGCGTTTTTTGATGTTGCAAGGTGCTTTTTAGTCGTTAAACGCGAAATTTTGAAGCATCTGAGTTTCTACCATTAATTACAAATTAATTACATTATGCATTCAAAAACAATAATTATTGATAAATGACTATTTAATTTGTTTGCCGATGTCAGAAGATTCAATAAAGACTGGGATGAGTTTGTGGAGTTTTATAATGACAAGTTGGCGAGACTTGCTTGTAAAAAGCTTGAAGTAAAAGGGTGAATCTGACGAAAATATGCCATCTGTAGTAGATTTGGCGAAAGTGGGGTGATGATGGGTTTTGCTACGACGAATTTAAGTCTGACGTAAGAAGCATTTCAAAAGCGAAATAAAAGCGCCCAATAGCATTAAAACCGTTGAGCGCTTTATTTCTAATTAAATTCTGGGAAGTGTTATTCCAGTTTGTTTCATATACTTACCATTGCGGTCAGCATAAGAAGTTTCACATATTTGATCAGCCTGAAAGAAAATAACTTGTGCAATGCCTTCGTTAGAATAAATCTTTGCAGGAAGAGGTGTTGTGTTTGAAATTTCTATGGTAACATGTCCTTCCCACTCCGGTTCAAAAGGTGTCACATTAACAATTATACCGCATCGAGCGTACGTTGATTTACCCAAACAGATTGTCAAAATGTCGCGTGGAATTCTAAAATATTCGACACTGCGTGCGAGGGCGAAAGAGTTTGGTGGAATTACGCACATATCTGTTTTTAGCGCTACAAATGAATTATCAGTAAAATTTTTGGGGTCAATAATTGAATTGTATACATTAGTGAATACTTTAAATTCGTCCGCTACTCTTATATCGTATCCATAACTTGAAAGTCCGTAACTAACTAATTTTTGAGTTCCTTCGGTTTGTCGAACTTGTTTTTCAACAAATGGCTCAATCATTCCGTTGGTTTGGGACATCAATCTTATCCAACTATCTGCTTTGATACTCATCCTATTTTTCTTTCAAAAAACTCGTTGTACTTTACCAATGCTCTCCAACTTACAGGGAAAATTTTTTCAACCATACTTGAAAGGATTCCTGCATACTCGCGAATTTCTTTTTGTGCTGAACTGTCGAGTCGAAGATTAACAAGGCGAGCGTAAGCTGCCAAACTTGCAGTTTCAATGAATTCTGTATACATGGATTGTGGAAGGACTCCTCTTGCCTGTTCAGGGCAAACTCCACGTTCTAGCAGGTAATTATATAATTCTAATGCTTTATGATTTGTTTTGCGAATATTTGCAAGCAACTCACTATTGTGTTCGTGAACTTCATTGCTTGATCCCTGTTTTACATTTATGTCACGCTTGCGTAGTTCTGATGGTACAAAAAATTCCGGTTCAAATGTTACATAACGACGAGAAACTTCATTGCGTGCAAACCCAACGGTATGACGGTACCATTCTCTTGTAATATAAATTGGCATTTTAATTCTAAATCTAAGTTGCGGATGAAAAAATGGAGTGACGTGATTGTTTTGTGCAAGATATTCAATTAAGCTTTGGTCTTTTGCAGATACACGGTGTCCGACAACTTTAGCAGAATCTCCATATCCATCTCGAATTGGTTCAAATTCTGATTCTTTGTTAAACGAAACTCTCGCAGCATTAACAACTGTTAAATCGTTACCAAAAACATCTAGAATTTCAATAAATCCTACGTTATCATTTATAAATTTTTTTTCTGCAAGCAACTTTCCACTTTTTTTTGGTTGCCTACCAGGAACTATTTTGCTTAGCACGTTTTTTCCCTTTCAAAAAAATCAGCAATTTTTAGTGCAGTTAAATTTTCACTAGTATCACAAATTTATCTTAGAGAGTTAAGTAAGTTATAAATTTCGAAACTTTACTTGGCTTTTACTTATGTTCTTGACCATCATCGTAAACATATTAATCTATTTATCAGCAAAGTTATATGTTCAACCCTAAAAATTTGGTTACTCATATGCGCATAAAAATTAGTCATGTAAGCAAGAAAGATATCGGAAAAGAGTTAACAGTCAAAGGTTGGGTAAAAACATCTCGATTTTCAAAAGATTTTGGATTTGTTGAGATAAATGATGGATCTCAATTCAATAATATTCAAGCAATTATTAATCAGAATTTAAATGATTACGAAAATTTAAAAAAAGATTTATCGACTGGAGCATCTGTAAGTATAACTGGAAAGCTTGTCGAAAGTCCTGGAAAAGAACAGTCATTTGAGATTCAAGCAACCCAGGTTGAAATTATTGGGTTGTGTGATCCCGAAACTTATCCACTACAAAAGAAGCGACACACACTTGAGTTTTTAAGAACAATCGGGCACTTGCGTCCTCGTACAAACACGGTAGGCGCGGTTTCGCGAGTAAGAAATGCGCTTGCATGGGCAACTCATGATTTTTTCCAAAGCAGAGGTTTTCTGTATGTTAATACACCCATCATTACCGGATCGGACTGCGAGGGTGCCGGACAGATGTTCAGAGTTTCAACACTTGATGCTGCAACCCCGCCATTGATTGACGGAAAAGTTGACTTCGCACAAGATTTTTTTGGCAAAGAGACTTTTTTGACTGTTTCTGGACAGCTTAACGGCGAATGTTATGCCTGTGCGCTTTCTGATATTTATACATTTGGCCCGACGTTTCGTGCAGAAAATTCAAATACATCACGACACTTGGCTGAATTTTGGATGATAGAACCGGAAATGGCGTTTGCTGAATTAAAAGATGATATGGAATGTGCGCAAAGTTACTTAAAACATTGCATAAAAACAGCACTTGAAAGATGTCCTCAAGATATGGAATTTTTTGATAAATATATTGAGCCGGGAATTATAAAAAGGCTTCAACATGTTTTAGATAATCCATTTGAACATTTAACCTATACTCAGGCAATTGATATTTTACAAAAATCATCCAAAAAATTTGAATATCCTGTTCAGTGGGGTATAGATTTGCAATCCGAGCATGAAAGATATATTGTCGAAGAACATTGCAAGAAACCTGTAATTCTAACCAACTATCCAAAAGAGATAAAAGCTTTCTATATGAAAGAAGATGAAGACGGAAAAACTGTTAGAGCAATGGATGTTTTAGTTGCCGGTATTGGCGAAATTATTGGTGGAAGCCAGCGAGAAGATAGGCTTGATGTGTTGACGGCTAAAATGGACAAGCTTGGCTTAAATAAAGAGAGTTACTGGTGGTATTTGGAATTAAGAAAATATGGATCGGTTCCACATGCAGGCTTTGGGCTTGGGTTTGAAAGATTGGTTGTATTTACGACAGGAATTGATAATATTCGTGACTCAATTCCATTCCCAAGATATCCAAAACACGCAGATTTTTAATTTTTAAAGTAACTAATTATTCGAATTGGTTTTAACCTAAGTCAGGATAAACAAAAAACAGGGCTCGGAATTTTAAATTCCGAGCCCTGTTTTTTGTTCTAAAATTTAGATTAGTTATTTAATCAATAATATCTCCAGATAATTGCTTAAGAACAACTTCAATATCCAATGGACCAACTTGAACAATATCAGAGCGATCCATTGCAGCAAGACGAGGGGAGCGAACTGGTTTTTTAGTTGCAATGGCGCTTACAAGAGCCGTTGCGTTAGTAAATGTAAAATCCAATATTTTTACGCCATTTTCTCTACACCAGAGCATAAAACATCCTCCGCAGCATGATTGACAGCAATTAATCTTAGTTTCTTGATTGTAATCATCAATAATGGCTTTTAAAAAATTGAATGTTTTTTTTAATGATTCACTTGGAGTTCCTGTTTTATCTATTAAATTTTTTGCCGTTAAAACCTGTGCAAGTTTGAAATCGAGATTGCCTTTTTTATTTACAACGTAATCAAAAAGTTGATGAAATGCTTTATCATCGGTAGCATGCAATTGTGCTAAAAAATCTATGACACTTTCTTGTTGCTGATATGTGTTACCACAAAATAAACTTCCTATCGCAGTAACTAGGCCCCTTCGTTGTTCTTGCCCAGCAAATAAGACAGCTGTTGAAATGATTGTAACTATGCATATATTTGATATAAAAATTTTATACATATTATTCATTTTATTCATTGTATCTCCCAAAAATATATCCCGCAAAGTTTGTTTGCCTTGCGGGAATAACTTGCTAAGTCGATTTATTATTTAAACTATCTAATTATTTCGTATTTAATTGCCGAAGTAGGAATTACAACGGAAAGACTTTCTTGACCGACATGTTTACTTGCAGCAGAACTAGCAAGTGTAATTAAAATAGGTGCGACCAGTTCTACCGTCATCAAAAGAAATTTAGGCGCTGTTTTACACCAAAAATTTTGGCAACAAACCTTACATGTTTTTGCCTTAGCGGCGTCGATTCCGTCTTTAATTGATTCAGCCAACAAATCTAAAGCGCTATAAATAGTAGGGTTTAATTTAGATCCAGATGCATCGGTGATACAAACAATGCTTACAAGCTCTGGAGGCATTTGGTTTAAAAGAGCTACTGGAATGACAGTGTCCCTAACCTCTCCAGATTTAATTGAGTTGTAAAAATTAAGCACCAGCTCGAGTAATGCTGGGTTTTTTCGATAAATTTCTAACAGGGTTGTAATGACATTGAGTTTTGTTTCACCTTCTTTGGTGTTTACCGAAAAGGATGCTTGCTCTATTCCTGTGACAGTCCTAGGTGAAAGTTGTATTGAAATTCCCTTGGCTGCATCAATGCTGTTAAATATTGATGTGACCAAAACAAACGATGTAATAAATGAACTCTGTGACAATATATTCATAATTCCCCCCTTCAAAAAAATGACATACACTATACATTTGAATCCATTATTCCAAAATGAAATATTTTTACGCAACAAAAGTAATTTTTAAACTACTTTTCATAGTAATATTCGTGGTTATTGTGTTGGGTATAATTATGAAATCTAAAAAATTATGCAGCTTGAGTTGCAGATATATTTTGAGACCATGCTGATAGTTGTTTGGGAGAAGGGTGTGTGTCTTTTCCAAGCGGATGCTTTAAGAATTCTATGCATCTTGGAAGCCAAATTTTTAAATAATCCATAGTAAGCATTGAATGAGATTCCGCGCTTACTGCTACTAAATTAAGAGCCAAATCATTAGAAAAAAGATATAAATCTGTATTGAATGTTGTTTTTATAAAAGCTTCGTAATACAGGTGATAAACTGACATCCAGCTAGAGCATTGTGCGAAGTTTCCAAAGTTTGGAGAAATATTAGTAAAGATTTTCATTGTTTGTGCGATTGACGTATTCAACTTATTTGCATCTGCGATATATTCTGCAAATGCTTGGGCTGTTATAAATACTAAAAAATCAAATAAGTGGGCAGCTACAAGATCTTTTGGATTATCTATTAAAGTAAACGCAAGTTTGTCTGCGGCTTCTTCCTGCTCAAATAAGGCACAAGGTTTATGGTTTAATTTAAAATGCGCAAATTCATGAGCAAGTAATGCTGCAAAATATTTTTCAAAGCTTTGATTATAAAAAAGGATATCTAAAATTTTGTTGCCCAGTAAAATGTTTTTCCCATCCCAATAGTAATTATAATTTTCATAATTTTCAGAATTATAATAAAGGCAAACCGGTGGATGTGGTTGTACTCCTGTTTTAGTACAAAATTTTTGTAAATACGTATCAATGAATTTAGCTAAAACAGGTGCATTATTATTGGTGATTTCAATTTTTTGCCACTCATATTTTGGACGCAAATTATTTATTTCGTTTTTGATTTCCCCAAAATTACGACTTGTGTTTTTTGCATCTGCAAATACGAAAATTAGTATAAGTACAGAAAAAAAATATTGAGGGATTCTTTTTTTATAGATACTAAATTTATTTTTCACCCAACCGCCCTAAATTTTGCTGCACCAAATTCAATTGATAAACGCTTATCAAATCCCAATTCTCAAGTTATTTATCCAGAAAAATAATGCTAGCAGTGCAAAACGTAATAGTCAATTAAAACAACACCCATATTAACACCGCTTTTACCGATTTTGAGCCATATTTTCTGTTGTGAAATCATTTGAATTTGGTAGTATGATTAAAATTCAAAAAAACTATAACTAAAAAGGGGTGACTTTATGCAAATCAATCTATCATTAAGGTCCATATGTTTTACTTTTTTATTTCTAATTGTTTCCAGGTTGCAAGCTGTTGAGCCAAATAATAATGATACAGCTTCCCAACGTAATGATGCTTTTTTAGCGCAGTTTACTTCCACTCATACGAATACATACTATGATGGAAAGCAATTTATATTTTACGCAAATCCGTCTTTTTTATATATGTTAGGAATGGGTGGAATTTCTGCTATCCTTCTTGCCTGTGGTGCGATATGGATAAATGATTCTTTTGATAAACGGAAGAATCATGGAACATTGGGAAATTTCTTAACGGGTTTGGGTGCGGCTGGATTAGGGGCCATCTGTACGGAATTCTTTTTTGAAGCAATAAGTATGAAAATAAAAGCAGTTGAGTATATAAAGTTTGATGAAGTTGGCATATACCAATGGGGAAAACTACGGGCCAAGTGGGAAGATATTTCAGCTATTTATCTCTCTAAAACTTATTATAACGATACACCTACAAAAAGAGCGTCTTTTTCGGATAAACGTTTGAATGATCTGTTTGCAATCAAAGATTCCGATAACTTTTTACCTGTTGAATTTGATGATTTTTTATTAATTTCGGAATATTACTTAAATAATCCTAATTTAGTACCGCCGCAGGCCTAATATTGTCAGGTCATTTTTTGTGTTGGCCAACTTTGAAAAACTTGATATTCTTATAAAAAATCGAATTTAAGGCCGAAGTGGCGAAATTGGTAGACGCGCTAGATTCAGAGTCTAGTCCTGTCAAAGGGGTAGGGGTTCGAGTCCCCTCTTCGGCACCAGCCGTCGCCCTACGCGGCTTCGCCTGGCAGGCCACCCTAGTCCTACGCCCTATTGAATTAAGAATTTAAGCGTGATACACTAAATTTATGTAAGTGTATTCGATTAAATGTAATCTTTAATAAAAACCAAAAAACAATATTTGAGAACCATGGCAAAACGCGATTATTATGAAATACTTGGCGTAGACAAAACCACTAGCCAAGAAGATATAAAAAAAGCTTATCGAAAACTGGCCCTAAAGTATCATCCGGATAGAAATCCTGGAAATAAAGAGGCTGAAGAAAATTTCAAAGAAGCATCACAGGCGTATGATATACTTTCAAATCCTGAAAAACGTAAGGCGTATGATCAGTTTGGTCACGCAGGGGCTGAGCAGATGGGTGGTGGTGGTCAGTATTCAGATATAAATGACATTTTTGAAAATTTTGGCGATATATTTGGAGATCTTTTTGGTGGAGCGGGACAACGTCGTAAAAAAAGCAAAACCGGACCGGTTCCTCAACGAGGGCACGATTTATCTCAAAAAGTCCAAATTACATTAAAAGATTCTTATTTGGGCTGCAAAGCTGATATTAATGTCTATCGCTATGAAAAATGTGATCAGTGTAATCATACCGGTTGCAAAGATGGGACAAAGCCAACCATATGTTCAACATGTCAAGGCATGGGAACCATACATCACAAACAAGGGTTTTTTGTTTACAGCCAACAGTGCTCTGATTGTATGGGGCAAGGTTTTTCAATCAAATCCCCTTGCTCAAAATGCAAAGGTCAATCACGTTTCCAAAAATACGAAAAGCTTTCAATTTCAATTCCTGCAGGAATTTATAGCAATGCAGAATTAAGAGTTCAATCCAAGGGTGATGCCGGGGTTTTCGGTGGGGAATCTGGAGATCTTTATTTGGGTATTGAAATTAAGGCCGACTCAAAATTTTATCGAAGAGATGATCACTTGGTGACGAATATCAATCTAACCTATCCCCAGTTGGTTTTGGGATGTCAGATTGAAATTGAAAATATTGATGGGACAAAAGAAACCATTAAAATTCCTCGTGGCTGCCAGGTAGGCGAAGAGATAAAGATTGTTGGTAAAGGTTTTTCACGTTTGCATCGCGCCGGTCGCGGTGACTTAATTTTCACTACTCAATGCCATATTCCGTCAAAACTGTCCGAAGATGCAAAAAAAGCTTTGCTTGAATATAACAAGCATATTGGAGATTGTTGCAAAGATGCATCAGGTGGAATTTCCGGTTTTTTCAAAAAATTTTTAGGTTAATATTTTTAGACTAATTTAGGTCAAATATTTTTTTTCTTGAAAAAAATCCCTGCAAAAGGTTAATATCCTTAAAAAGTTGCAGGGATTTAAAATGTTTAGTAGTGAAACTAGTTTTTTAAGAATATTAATCATATTTTTTATTTCAACAAATTTTTTGTCTGCGACAGGCGATAAAGTTCGAATCAATAATATTAAAAAATTATTTGATAATTTTCATAGTGTGCAGCCCGGGGCTTTGTACAGATCAGCCCAGTTAAAACCAAGTAGGCTTAGAAAATATATTAAAAAATTTGGTGTTAAGTCTGTTATTAATTTGCGTGGAGTAAATGAAAAAACAAAATGGTGGCAAGCTGAAAAAGCAATACTTGAAAAACTAAATGTGCATTACTACAATATTCCGTTTAGTGCCAGTCATTTTTCAAGTAAAGAAAATTTACATAAACTTCTTTATTTATACAAATATGCGCCAAAGCCAATTTTAATCCACTGTCGTGATGGAGCAGACCGATCCGGAGAAGCTGCGGCGCTTTGGGTTTTAGAACAACAGGGAAAACGAAAAAAAGATGCGTTAAAACATTTATCAATTAAATATGGATATTTACGTTTTAGACGGCCTGAAAAATATTTTTTAATCTCGATTTGGCAGGGGGAAAAATGGCTAAATCAAAAATATGACCCGGAAAATTATGTGTCTAAAATAAAGCGTTCTTGATTTCATTATTATGTGGCACATTCCTGTAATAAAGCGTGAATTTTTTTGTAAAGTCTCTTTTTTTGTTATAGAATTGAAAAGTCATTTATGTACAGGTATGTTAAAGATCCTGAATCGAGTTTTTGCCATTGTCCATTAAGGAGTATGGTGTACGAGCAGGATGAGCGTCCGATGGTGCGACTGGCGCGGCAAATTAATATTAGCTTTATGGAGAATGCCATGATAGATCTAAATAGACTACGTAACGAGTTTGAACAAACAAAAGAACTTATTTTACGCAAAGAGCCAACGTTTAATGTTGATCGACTAATGGAGTTGGACAAACTTGTCAGATCAATTAATTCTGAAGTTGAAAATTTGAGAAAAATTAAAAATGATTTGGCTTCAGCCGGATCCAAGGGCATAACACCTGAAATTCGTCAAAAAAGTATTGAGCTTGGCAAAGAACTAAAAAGCAAAGAAGATGAATTGGCAAGTCTAGATCATGAATATAAAAATTTGTGGCTTGCGTGTCCAAACATTCCATCCAGTGACATTCCGCTTGGGGGTAAAGAGGCAAATAAACCAGTGCGTGTTATCGGTAAAAAACCTGAGTTTACTTTTAAAATTAAAAACCATGTTGAATTGAATGAAAATGCAAAATGGTTTGATTTTGAAACAGCGGCAAAAATGTCCGGAGCACAGTTTCCATTGTATCGTGGTCAGGGTGTTAAAGTAATTTATGCGTTAACTCGCATGATGCTCAAAAATAATGTTAAACATGGATTTGAACCAGTAATACCTCCATATTTGGTAACAGATAATGCATTATACAACTCGGGCAATTTACCCAAGTTTAGAGGCGATTATTATACACTACCAGAAGATGGACTAAATCTGATACCAACGGCAGAGGTTAGCTTAACAAATATTTATGCAGATAAGATTTTATCTGCTCAAGAAATGCCTATGCGCATGACCTCTTGGACCAGCTGCTTTAGGCGTGAGGCTGGAACATATGGAGCAACAGAACGTGGGTTGATAAGAGTTCATCAATTTGAAAAAGTTGAGCTATATTCCATTTGTGAGCCCGAAAAATCATTTACAGAACTTGAAATGATGGTTGGATGTGCAGAAGAAATTCTCAAAGCCCTTGGTCTACACTATCGCGTAAGTTTGCTTGCTGCACAGGATTGTTCATTTTCATCAGCGAAAACTTACGATATTGAAGTATGGTTGCCCGGACAAAATCAGTTTTACGAAGTTTCATCGTGCAGTAATTGTACAGATTTTCAATCTCGTAGATCAAAAATTAGATATCGCAAAGATCATGATTCTAAGCCAGAAATTGCTCATACGCTCAATGCATCGTCATTAGCATTGCCTAGATTAATGGTTGCGTTACTGGAAAACTATCAGCAGGAAGATGGTTCCATTAAGTTGCCAGAGGCTCTTGTTAAGGAGATGAGCGAAGTTTGGTAAAGATGGGCAATATTAATCCATGGATTCTGAAATCCAACTTTGCCCTGCGTGGCTACGATGGACAGGTAAATTCAGAATGACAAAAAGGGTATGCTTATGCTAACCGAAGAGATCAGAAAGAAGATTAAAAAAATTCAGATCCATACAAAACGCATAATGCAAACAACAATTACCGGAGATTACCTTTCTGCGTTTAAGGGAGCTGGACTGGAATTTGACCAAATCAGAGACTACATGATTGGGGATGATGTTCGGTCAATCGACTGGAATAGCTCCGCAAAGATGAATAAAATCATGGTAAAACAGTTCATTCAAGAGCGTGATCGTACTGTAATTCTTGCAATTGATTTGTCTGCCTCGGGATTATATTCATCACAGTATGAATTGCGACGAGATTTGATGGCGCAAGTTTCAGCCGTTTTGGCATATATTTCTGCCGAAAATAAGGACAAAGTTGGGGCACTGTTTTTTACCGATCGAATTGAAAAATGGATTCCGCCTAGTCGAGGCAGTGTTCACAATGGCAAAATTCTTGAAACCATATTCACAATTCAACCCAAAGGACGAGGGACTGATATTGCTCAGGCCTTAAAATTTTTGATAACAATGAAAAAACGAAATTCAATTGTTTTTATGCTGTCCGATTGGATTGATGATTTGAATTTGTATTCAAAATTGTTAAAAGTTGCTGCGTGTGAATATGACTTTATTGGCGTTAGGATCACAGATCCGTGCGAAAGACATTTTCCGGATGTTGGTCTAATAGAGGTTCAGGATCCTGAAAGTGGAAAAGCTTTTATTTTTGATACCAGAGATAAAAAAAAGCTTAACACATTTTTGGAGGTGCGACTGCTGGAGCATAAGCGTCTTTTTGATAAGTACAAAATTGATCTTCTTGATTTATCGGTTGGACAATCTTTTATTAATAGCCTGACTAATTTTTTCCATATGCGAATTAGGAGGCAGATTTAATCATGCAAAATAATGTATCTGAAAAAGATTTTTATGAGATATATGATTACTATTCTCAACCATTACTTGAGAAAAAAGCCGTTCAAATTTCACTTTTCTCAGCTGCAACAATTATTATTGTGGGTATAGTCTTTCTCTATATTTTTTACAGACGGTATAGACGGCCGTTAACGCATTGGGAAGTAGCATTGCTGGCGCTTGAAAATCTTAAATTAGAAAAATGTGTAAGTAAAAATGATTTTAAGATTTTTTATTTTAAACTCACTGAAATTTTTAAAAAATATCTTGAAAAAAGATATGGATGGAAGGTAGAAAATAAGACTGATGAGGAGCTTGTAATACTTTTGGAAAAACAGAATTTTAATAGAGAATTTCTTGAGCCTGTTCAAAAAATATTAGCTGGAGCCCTTTGGATAAAATTTGCCAATCAAGAAGCCTTAAAAATTCAAGCTGAATCTGACCTTAAAACTATAATAAATATTATAGATCAAACGAAACAAGTCGAAAAAAATTAAAAAAGATGTTAGACCCTGTAAATTTTCAACACATTTATATTCATTGGCCATTTTGTAAAAAACGTTGTCATTATTGTGACTTTGTTGCACTGGCGCAACATGAAAATTTTTTTGAATCATATCATCAAGCTCTTTGTAAAGAGATAGAGTTGGTTGGTAAGAGTCTTAATTCAAGACAAGCAATAAAAACAGTATTTTTGGGTGGTGGAACACCAAGTCTTTATCCAACGCATATGCTTGAAGAAGTTTTTAAAACACTAAATAATTACTTTGATTTAAGCGAAGTCCAGGAAGTTACTATTGAAGCTAATCCGGCTGATATAACCGAAGAAAAGCTATCTGTGTGGAAAAGTTTTGGTATTAATAGACTAAGTATGGGGGTTCAAATTCTAGACGATGAAATCCTAAAAAATTTAAATCGATCTCAAACAACTACCGATGTTTTAAATGCAATTGAGATAGCTACAAAATTTTTTGAAAATATTTCAATAGATTTAATCATTGGGTTACCCGGCATAACCGAAAAAATATGGCATGCAACAATGCAGCAAGCCGTGGCTTGGCCAATAAACCATATATCAGTGTACTTCCTGACTGTTTATGAAAAAACCCCACTTTATTTTAAAGTAAAAAAAGGTGAGTTAAAACTTTTTGATGATGAGCATATGGTTTCGATTTATTCACAAACTATTGATTTTTTAGGAAAAAATAATTTTTTCCAATACGAAATTTCTAATTTTGCCAAAGAAGGCTATGAGTCGGTGCATAACCAGGCATACTGGAACAGAAAATCTTACTATGGATTTGGCTTAGGGGCTTCTTCTTTTGATGGAGAAAAAAGGTTTACGAATTTTAATAATATAGAAACCTATACCAGATCGATTGTTTCAGAATTAAAATTGCCAATAGCCTTCACTGAATGCTTGACGCGGCAGCAAGTTGTGCTTGAAATGCTGATGCTAAGCCTTAGGCAGAAAGAAGGCTTGGACTTGCACAGTGTGCTATACTTATTAACGGGCACTCAAAAGATTACGTTTAATAAAAACATTGAGTTATTAAAAAGTGAATCCTTGCTACAGCAGGATGATAATCGACTATTTCTATCGTTTAAAGGTATAGTTTTAGAAAATGAGGTTGTATTAAAGCTGTCTGAAGGACTCTTTTAGGCCCATGGCATTTGAAAAATACTCAACAATGTGATAGCATGATAATCTTTTACACAAAAAAATACGATAAATTTTAAAAACAAGAAGAGGAACTATGGCAAAGCATGTTGGCCCAAAATTACCAGAAGATTTAATAAATTTACTTAAAAAAGAAAAAACAGTCGCTATACTTTCGACATTTTCTGAAAAAGGAATTCCAAATACAACTCCTGTGCAATGTGTTTATCCAAAAGGTGATGAAAGCCTTTTGATGACAATTCATAAGGAACATAACGGTTACATCAACATGGTGTGGCAGAAAAAAGTTATGATTTGTTTCTTGGGCGAAGGGAACACAGCATACAGTATTCTTGGTAGAGCTGGAGTTGTAAGAGCTCCTTCGCAAGTGCATCCGCTAATGAATGTTGTGCGCATAGATATTATTGATATCAAATGCGATCGTTCAATTTTGACAAAAGTTGAACAAGGAGTATTATGGAGCTACACTTCACCAGAGGCGGAAGAACTAATAAAGAGTTTGTTCCAGGAACTTAAAGAATTAGCAAAAACTTTGTAAATTATTTTTAGTTTCTTAAGAAATCAAGATGCATATGAAGAAGTTAAAAAAGGAATCTAGGATTAGAGTTTTTTGGATGTTTAAATTCAATAGATTGCAACTGACAATTTTTTTAATTTTTTTCCCATATGCGCCAAACCCGTTACAATCTGCTATGCCGTCTTCTGAAAGTGGAGCCGGCTTAGAAACAATCCAGGTTTCTGATGAAAAAACAGGTGAGCAGGGTAACTGGGTGAAAAAGAAAAATTGGCTACTAAAGTCGTACGAAATTAGTTCCAATATTTATAAATTTGCAACTCAGATCGCCGAATCAAAGAAGATATACCAAGGCAAATATAATTCAATTGATGAAGAACTCGATAAATTTTATAAAGATCTTGGGATGGAACAAGGCAAAATTAAAGAGTTGTTTGATAGTATTGGTAGATATCTTGAAAAAAAGAAAACAAAAGACACTGCTTCCCTGACTTCTCCATCAGAAAAAACCGGAGACGTAGATCAAGACTATGCAAAAAAAATTGATCTGTTGGAAGGTCAGATAAGACAAATGGAATCCGATCTTGAACAACTAAGGCTTGATATGGATTCGATTGCCGATGTTGATAAATCATTAACTCAACGCCTTCAGAAAGTCGATGAACAAATTACAATATCTATGACGCATGCAGAGGCCGCAAAAACTAAAGTTGAAGACTTGTGGGATATAATTGATGATAAAAAAGCGCGGGCGATTTATTATGAAGTTTTAAATATTGAAGAAAATTTGAAAGCAATTCTTTCTTATTTACAGGATGTTTTGGCCGGTGATTTTGACAAAGTTGTTAGTCTTGCAAAAGAAAAAATTGCCTTAGTAGCATCAAATATTAAAAAGCTTGAAGAAAAAGGTTTGATAATAAGAGATCGTTCTCATAGAATTGAACAGATCAAGCTTGAGGAGATGCAAAAAATAGAAATGGAGTCAAAACAGGCTAAAAAAGAAGAGGAGATAAAGCCTGTGGTTAAGAAAGAGCCGCAACTTGGAATTGTCCAGAAAATTTATGCGTTTATCGTCGGTGGTATCGCGAAAGTCTATAATTTTTTCAAAAGCTTATTTTCAGGCAAAACAGCAGCGCAAAAAACAGTAGAGTCAAAGCAATCATCTTCGATGCAACCATCTTCGATGGAATCATCCTCTACGAAAACTTCCTTGCAGTCCGCAGATGTAAAACAAAAACAGCCTGATAGTGTACCTGTAGATTCCATGGCAAAAACATCTATCACTCCAACTGAAACGCAAAATGGGACTCCAATGGGTATGCCTGCGCCCGATGAACTCACCATGCCAATGCCCTAGATTACACAGAATATTTTTAAAAAATCTCACAGATTGACTTCATCCTAAAAAAAGTTTTTTAATACTAGCTAGAAAATAGCTTTGTACAAAAATAAGGAAAAGGAGCTTAGTATGAACAAATTTTTTTTGTGTAAAATTTTATTTGGGGCATCTTTTTTTATGACGGTTTGGTTATTTAGTATGCCAGAATCCGCCGAGATGCCATCAGAAACACCTGCTCAATCAACCGAGATGCCAACTGAAGTGCCAGCTCAGCCTACGGCTGAAATGCCCGACCAGGCCTCCGCTCAACCTGTGGCAGTTCCACAGCAAGAAGCGGTTGCGTCAACGGCTCAACCAGCCACTGCAGCAACAACAGAGGAAGTAAAGTCAGAACAGCTTGGAGAATTTCAAATTGATGAAAATCAGCCTGAAGTAATGAAAGGCAAGGATTCTAATATTCGAAATTTGATAAACAAATCAAATGAATTAAGTAAAAAAATAAATGATGTTGCAAAACAGATAAACGAAATTCGCGACAAGGCATTTAACAAATTTTCAGACATAAACAATTCACTTGATGCATTTTATCAAAAAGTAGGATTTGAAAGTGGAAGAGCTAAGGAACTTTTGAAAGAACAAAAATAAAAAGGAGAAACAGTGAAAAGATTTTTTTGTTTAATATTTTGTTTTATCGTATTTGCATCTGCATTTTCGGCGATAACTCCACCTGCCCAGCCGGTACCGGTTATGCCAGCTCCATTGCCACCGGCTCAAAATATAACCAAACCCGCAACACCAATATCACCAACACCAGTGCCATCGGCACCAGTGTCGTCGACACAAGTTACACCTGTGCCGGTTATTACCCCGGTTGCAGCAGCTCCGGTTCCAGTTGCTAAACCAATCCCATCAGCTACCCCAGTTCTAGCTATTACGCCTATTTCTGCCGGTGCTCCCGTAGCAACAAGTCCAACTTTGCCAGTCTCTGCCCCGGTAGCTGCTTCAGTTCCTGCTGTGCCAAGCAAACCTGAGACATCCGTTGCAGGAGTTAAGGCTTCGAATGATGAAAAAGAGTTTGATGAACTTTATCAAAAACTGAATCAAGTAGCCGGAATAAAAAAAGAATTAAAGCAGCAGCTGGGTGAAATTGAAGAGAAATTGGACTCGGCAAGAAAAATGGCGATTGAATCTAAAGAAACAAGTTTTAAAATTTTTCAGCAATCCCAAACGCCTGAGGCAGAAGCTTTGGTGGCACAGGTTGAAAAAAATTTGCAGAGCCTAACAGAAGTTCAAAAAAAGTTGAATGACGTTGATTTGCCAAAGTTTGAAGATAGTGCAAAAAAAATTCAAGAAATTATGCAGGTAATCCAAAGCAAGATGACTGAACTTGAAGCAAAGGGGCTTAAATTTCAAATTTCACAGGCTCAGCTTGAATTGCAAAAACAGAGTTCTTTGGCTGCAAAGGATGTTGCTACAGAAAATGTGGGGGCTTCACAAGCTCCTGTAGCGAAACCTCAAACCGAAAAAACGCTTTCGCGAAAAATTTATGAGTTTACAACCAGCCAGATTGCAAGTGGTATTAGTACAACAAAAAGGGCTTGGCAAAATTTTAAAAAATGGGTTTATTCCAGGCCGGAAGAACCACCAACTGAGGTAAAAAAAAACTCTAAAATCATTGATTTAACATCTGATTCCGCTATTAAAAATCTGATAGCAGAGTTTGATGGGATCTTAAAGAAGCTTGATGATATACAAATTTTGATATTGCAAAAATATACAAATATAAAATCTAAAGCTAAAAATTTAGAAATTATGCTGAAAAGTAATGATGATATTCGAAGATATTTTGAAAGCCTTGATGAGCAGAGTCCAGCGTGGAAAGAGACCGCTGTAAATGCGTTCAGTTCAGCAATCGATGGTGTTTATACCGTGGGAAAAGCGACAAAAAAGACAGCACGCATATTCTATGACAAATTTCTTAAAGGCTTTGTTAGTGATGTAAAAGGTAAAATTCATGAAGAGGAAAAACAACCAAATAAGCCATTAGAACCGCAGCCCAAAGAATCAGTCCCCGCCACTCCTGAAATGAAGTTGCCGGCAGTTAAGTAAAAAACGCCCTTTTCAATATCTTTAATTTAGCCTAAACTCAAAAGTATCTCAGCTATTAACTATATTTCTACGGACAAAAAGGACTTTTTATGGATTTTTGCATTTTTAGAGAATATGACATCCGAGGAGTTATTGGCAAAGAGCTTTTAATCGAGGAAACTTACGAATTAGGGCTTGCCATTGCAACTTTTTTACAAATAAAAAATCCTGGCATGCATACGGTTTTAATAGGTCGAGATGGGAGATCTCACTCAACCCCAATATTTGAAAATATTGCAAAAGCCTGTACTGACTTAGGATTTGACGTAATAGATCTTGGCACGGTTCCCTCACCTGCGACTTATTATGCCGTCAAATATTTTAATAATACTTCAGCAATAATGATTACAGCCTCTCACAACCCAAAGGCGTACAATGGAATAAAAATTTGGGGTGCTTGGGGTACACAAATTCAAGAAATTAAGCATATCTTTCAGTCAAAAAATTTTTACAAAAATAATGTGGCAGTCGCAATTGGCACAGTTAAAACTGGTACAGTTACTAATTTTAATATTATCGAAAAATATCTAGAATATTTAACAGGTCATTTTTCTCATCTAAAAAATTTGCCAATCAAAGCTGTTGTTGATTGTGGAAATGGTGCTGCAGGAACCGTCGTTCCGGAGTTGATCAAAAGAATGAATTGGACAGGCATTAAACTGTTGTTTGAGCAAGTAGATGGTGATTTTCCAAATCATGAAGCTGATCCAACCGTCCCAGAAAACATGACGTTTGTTGCAGATGAGTTGAAAAATTCCGAACTGGAAAATTCTTTTGAATTTGGGATGGGACTTGATGGTGATTGTGACCGAATGTGCCCTATGACGAAATCGGGTGAGCTAGTTGGTGGAGACAAGTTACTGGCAATTTTTGCGAAATCAGTTCTAAAACAGTTTCCTGGCGCAACAATTGTATTTGATATAAAAAGTTCCAACTGTTTAGTTGAATCTCTTTTTCAAGATGGTGGCATTCCTCTTATATCAGCATCCGGTCATTCAATTATAAAAGAAGCCATTGTAAAATATAATGCGAAATTAGCCGGAGAACTTAGTTGCCACTTCTTTTTTAATGACCGATATTTTGGGTATGATGATGGAATTTATGCAATGATGCGTTTGATTGAATTTATATCACAATCAGGAAAAACTCTTGATGAACTTATCAATAGCTTACCCAAAAAACAAAATACTCCTGAAATCAAAATTAAATGTGCATCTGAGGCTGATAAATCCAGAATTGTTGAAAATGTTAAGATAGTTTTGGCAGCAAAAAAAGATGTCCAATCTATAACAATAGATGGAATCAGGGCACAAATGAGTTATGGTTGGGGGTTGTTACGAGCATCCAATACTCAACCCGCCATTTGTCTAAGGTTTGAATCTGATTCGGTTGAGGGGCTTGAGATGATCAAAAATGACTTTTACGATGCCTTAAAACCGCATTTTGATGCCAAGATGCTGAAATGCAAATTATCGCTTTAAACTGTTAAATGTTTGAAAAATTAAAGAGAGCCTGAAGAAAATTTTTCTTCAGGCTCTCTTTTGACGCAATTAAATAAATTCTAAAAATATAAAGTCTTAATGTCTGTTTAATTAGGTTATTCCTAACAGGCCTGCTCTTCTACAATAGTTTTACTTTTAACTGTATTTTCTATGTTGCATGGCTTATTAATGTTTTTTGCAAAGAAACCAGCCTTATATAATTTTGCATACATCCATATAGAAAGATATGCTTGGTGTTTAAAAATTTCACACAAAATAGACGACATGTCATTTGGACCCTTGTCTCTGTTGTCTAAATAGTTATAACACTCGCCGCCACATAAGTTTTTAACAGGACATGCATTGCATGTTGGCTTTTTACCTAGTTGATTTTCATGAAAATAATTTTTAAATGCCTCTTTATCAAAAGTAGAATGAACGTTCCCAAGGCAGTGTCGCTTTTCGCCGATGAAGTGTGGACAAGGGTATAAATCACCCTGAGGTGTTACGGCTATAATTCCATCGCCCAGACCGCAATATGTGCGACGTTTTTGATTATGAAAAATAGATTTGATTATAGAGAAACTTTCTATCTCTACAGGATGTTCTTCTGTTAGAAGATCTTTTAGATAAATATCTGCTAAATTTGTAAGCTCATTTTTCAAAAAAGCAATGTCATTGTCGGTAAAGCAAAGCGAACTGTCTGACGGAAGCGTTGCCGGCGTAAATCGAATGTAGCTCGCCCCCAATTCTTTTAAGTGCAGATATGTTTTTGTAAGTTCCATGTTTTTGGGGGTAACAGTAACTAATATTGGTAATTTTTTACTAATAAGTTTGAAATTTTTCAGATTTTTTCTAACAAGATCGTAAGAACCTATTCCGGTTGCAGTTTTTCTTAAACAATTTTGTACACATTTTTGGCCGTCTAAGCTAACCGCAAATTTAACGTTATTTTCTTCAAGGAAAGATTGCAATTTTTCAGGTAAAATTGTGCCATTTGTTGTTCCAGATAATATTAATTTTTTGCCTTTTAAAATATCTTTTGCCGCTAATGCAGTCATTTCCATAACTTTTGGATACAAGCATGGCTCTCCACCAAAAAAAAGAATGCGAAATTCATCAACATCGGAAAAATCTTTATTAAGAAGGCTTAGCATCTGCTCAATTGTTTTTTCTTCCATGTATCCACGCGTTTGACCATAACTTCCACCATCTGCAAAGCAGTAAGAGCATCGTAGGTTGCAGTTATTTGTGACCAACCAATAAATTGACAAGCGTTTTTTTATTGTGGATGTTGCTTGAAATAGTGGTGTATCCTGAGAGCTGTTTTTTTGTTTTATAATTGATTTTTTTTCAAGAAAAGAACTAATACTTTCTTCGTAAGAACCATTTTCTTTTGGATAAAAAACCATAAAGGTTTCTGGATCAAAAAGTGTTATATCATTGTTTTTTTCGATGACTACTACGCCATTGCAGGTTTTTACGATCATGATTGCCTTCTTAAATTTTTGTTATATAGGCTTTATAATTTCCTATGATTATTGTCCCAAGCCATAACAGTCATCACACCTATTACACGAGCTTCCATCACAAAAGCAGCTATTCCCATTAAAGCAGCTATTACTGTTGTTATCACTGGAAGATTGCATTAAGCATTCTTCCAAAGATTTATTACTCAAGAGTTCAAACTGTTCAGTTTGATTGTTGCATGAAATTTCCATTTTTTTCCTTTTCTGATTATGAAAAATATTAAATTAACAAACTTGGGCCAAATTATACCAAATTAAAAAAAAGTTACAATTTTTTTAATTAAAATTTTAGTGTAATTGTTTTTTCCATAAATTTGCATATACCCCATTAAGATCTAATAATTTTTTGTGATTGCCTCGTTCTACAATTAATCCTTCATTAAGTACAATAATCTCATCTGCTTTGACAATTGTTGAAAGACGATGTGCGATAACAAGCGTTGTTGCTCCAATCGATATTTCTTCAAGATTGCGTTGTATCTCCTTTTCGGTATAAGAATCAAGTGATGATGTTGCTTCATCAAAAACATAAAATTGAGGCTTTTTAAGGAGCATTCGTGCAATCGCAACGCGTTGTTTTTCACCACCTGATAATTTTAGGCCTCTTTCTCCAACTATAGTCTGATATCCTTCAGGTAATTTTTTAATAAAGTCATCCAAATGTGCAAGTTTTATTGCGAGTTCGATTTCTTCTTGGCAAGCAGAAGGACATCCATATGCAATATTATAATAAAGAGTGTTATTAAAAAGTACCGTGTCTTGCGGGACAACCCCAATTAAAGAATGCAGAGATTGTTGTGTAATATTGCGCAAATCATGCCCATTGAGTAAGATGCGTCCACTGTTTACATCATAAAAACGAAATAATAAACGAGCGATAGTCGATTTTCCAGCTCCCGATGCACCAACAAGAGCAACAACCTTCCCCGCAGGAACAGTAAATGATATTCCATTGAGTATCGTTCGTTGTTGATCATATCCAAAGACGACATTATCAAATGTAATTTCAATACTGTTGTTTTTAAGATTGATTGCATTATGAGTATTTTGAACCTCAGGTATTTTTTCTAATAAATTCATAACATCGTTCATATCATTTAGCCCTGTGTGTATTTGGTGTAAGATACGGCCTAACTGATGAAGAGGCATAATAAATCGCCAAAGATATCCGTTAATTAAAACAAAGTCGCTAACATTCATTTGACCGAAAATTACTGCCCTACTTGTCATTAAAGTCATATACATGAGGCCTGCGCCAATAACAATGCTTTGGCAAATTTGAATTGTAGCAGCTGAAAGTTGTGTTGAGATACCCTTATATTCTTGTTCTTTAAGTAGATTATCGCATTGTTCAAAATCATAATGTTCATTACTAAAATATTTTACCGTCTCAAAATTAAGTAAACTGTCGGTGATAAATGCCCCTGTATTTGCTCTAGCTTTATTGTAAGCAGTCTGTTTTGGTGTTCTATATCGCATGGCAATTAAACTAAAAAACAGATAACTTACCAGAATAAGCACAAGCCCGACGCTGTAAGAAATACCATAAAAAATTGTTAACAAAATAACGACTACTACCATTTCTATTAATATTGGCAACACAAATAGAAAGGCTCCAAAGAAAATAGCCTCAAATCCAGATAACGCACGTTCAAGCGTATTTATTACAATACCAGTGCGCCTATCCATATGAAATCGTAATGATAGGGAATGTAGATGGGTAAATATTCTAAATCTTAATAATCTCAAATTTTGTTCTAAGATACGAGCTAGCATCATTACATGTATTTGAGAAATAACTTGGATAATGATCCACAATGAGCAGTAGAATACTAGTATCACGGGCACCAGATAGAAGAGGTCCTTATTTTTAGTAGAAAAAATAGTTATAACATTTTTATATATAAGTGGGATTACAATATTTAATGTGATCGATATACACATAAAAAATAATGACAAAACAATGCCTAGGCGTATTTTAAGGTCATTAACCCAAAAAAATGGTAACAGCCTAGAAATTGTTTTTAAAAACGATGTGTAATATCTAGATTGATTTTTCATGAAGTTTAGTCTTGATGCTTTTACATGCCTTAAATATTAATATAAAAAAATTACAAAAATATTTTTATTCGATATTAAATTCACCATAACCACAAGCGAACAGCAAATCTTGTTTCTTTGTTTCCAAATCAATTTTACTGTCAAGCCACGTGTAATTTGATTTTTCCCAGTCTGTTTTAGCGGAATCGAGATCAACTTGAGAAATTATTCCAATCTTAAATTGTTGTTTTTTAAGATCCAATTCGTTTTTGGCTCTGGTTAAATCAAAGTTTTTGGCTTTAAATTGAGTTTGCGATTGAATGTATGCAAAGTATGCTCTTTCAACATCAAATTTTACTGCTTGTACTGCCTGCTCTTTATTGAGCATCTCTTTTAGCATTGTTGCATGAGATGCGCTCTCTTGGTAATAGCTTTGTAACCCATCAAATATAGGCCAACTAAAATTTGCGCTAACAGTTTGATAGTTTTGTCTATTTTTAGCAGGAACTATTTCTTGCGTTGGATCTCCAAATGACTTCCATGTTCCGCCTGCAAATGAAACACTTATTACCGGTAGCCTAGAACCTTGTGCCAATTTAATATCGTCTTTTGCAATGGCAATTGTTTTGTCTGCCATTTTTAATTCGTCCCTATTATTGATTGCAATATTGTAGTAAAAATCAACAGGCTTGGCGGATAAATCTTTATTGTCGTCTTCCCATAAAAGATTCAGTTTTATTTTATGAAATTTTTTATTTACATATCTGCTGTCGATCTCTTTGACGCCTGCAATTTCAAGATCTACCGGTTGTCCCATGAAAAACTCAAGTTTTTTTTGAGAAATCATTACACCTTCGTAGTAATTATCTATCATAGATAAGCTTTGAGCGTTGTCCGCCGTTGCTTTTAGCCAGTCGTTTTTATCGACCAAATCCAATTTGTTTGAATGTTCAACTTTTTCGTAACCTGAGTCAGTTGATTTTTTAAATGATCTTACAGCCGTATTTTGTTGTTGCACCTTCCAACATTCAAGAAATGCTTTTTCAACTTCGTGTCTTATATTTTTTTTATCACGCTCACTTTGGTATTCAATGACTTGAGTGACTTTTTTTGCTTTTCTATATTGCTCAATTGGTCCTGCAAAATTTAAGACAAGTTGTTGTGCTAAAAAATCTATATTCAAATCAGGTTCAGATTGTCCACGTGTTTGGTTTAAATTTCCACTCATTGAAAGAGTTGGATAATATCCGGAAATTGCCTGTTTGCTGCGCATTTTACCTTCTTCGATTGCATATTGATATGCTTTCAAGTCCGGCTTATTTTGATAAGCAATTTGAACCGCCTCATCCATGGTTAAACTTGTTTTTTCAATTAACGGTACATCTTCAAGATGGATTTCGGATAAGTTTTGTGGTTTTATCGAGGGCAAGATCCTGTTTCTTTTTGCCTGTAAATTAAAGAAAAGAGTAGATAAGACGATAACGATAAATCTTTTGATGTAATGTATTTCCATATAAAACTCCTAATTAAATTATTTAGTTTTTATTTTTTAAAATGTGTAGAACTTTATCAAATAACATACTTGGTTGTAGTTTACACATGTTAGTTTGATAAGGTGTAGATTTTTGAAAATTAGACTTGTTCGTATTGTTGTTGGCCTGAAAGCCAGTTTGCGAAATATTTCCAGTTTGAATTGCATTTTCAATATTTATGTCCTTCAAAAACGGCCCTTGAAGTTTTTTGCTGGTGGGGTCAAAAATTCCTATTGTTGTTATGTCTAAAAAATCGGCAAGGTGTAGAAGACCGGTATCCGGAGCAATTAGTAAATCTGTTTTTGATATAAGATATGCTGTTGCATTCAAGTTCCATGCCGGAACAATTAAAATAGGCAAATTTTTTTCTTGGCAAAGCTGAGCAATTTTGTCAGCGGCTTTTCCAAATTGCTGTCCCACAAGAAGTAATTTTTTGTCATCCTGCTTGTCAGTCATAGCTTCAGCGACGGCTGGAACTTGATTCAGGCCTGTCCGCCATAGTCCCTCATGGACGACGAGCCTGCCCGGCGTAGCTTTATGCGAAGCCTGGGCTGGAATCCATGGATTAGTAAACATCATCTCTATGAATTCTAGCCAGAGCTCATTTGGCCAATGCTTGGTTTCCCATGTTGTGTTTGGGCACAATAAAATAAATTTATCTGTAATTCGATTTTCTGTTAGCCATTGGTCAACGGCTTGAATTTCAGCTTTACCAAATCTAAAATTAAAAGCTTTTTTTAATTCGGGAATTGTGGGGCACTGTTTAGCACACAAGTTTTCAGTCTTTCCCAACTCTTGTGCTGCGTAACTTGCAAGAGCCAAATTTTTCTGAATTACATTTTTGAATTCAACATCCACATGAACCTGTGTAAACCAAGTACTAAATTTTGAACGGGCAAGGCGTGGAGAAAATCCAAACTTTTTGCCTTTTAAAAAAGCGATTATGAAAGATGTTTTATCAATACCCTGAAAATCAAGAATGGCATCCCATTCTGTTTTGCGTAATTCTTTTATAATTTTCAATGAAGCAAGCCAATTTTTTGGGTGCAAAAATTTATCCGGCAGTACAAAAACTTCATTAAGAAATGGCTGGTTTTTCAATAAGTCAGCCGCTTTTTTTTGAACAACCCAACTAATTTTTGCATTGGGATAGCATTTTTTCAGATAAAATACTGCAGGCAATGTATGTATCACATCGCCAATGGCAGAGACTTTTAAAATTAATATATTCATATTGCTGCATTTCATTGAAAAATTATCTAAAATATATCTTTAGAAATCTATTTTACAGTATTTTTATGTGAGTAAAAGTAAAAAAATTAAAATTGTAGGTTGTAATATGGAAAATTGGGAGTTGATCGTGCTTATATTTAAGAATAAAATTGTGATTTTGGGGATTTTGATCTTTGTTAGTTTAGCTATCTTTTATATGTTCTATAGAAGAAAGGCAGGTAGAATTTTTATGAAAACCCTGCCGGAGTTTGAGCTTCCTCTTGATAAAGTTAAAAAAATTGAACTTAAAAATGGGATGAAGGTTATTCTTTTTAAAACAAATACTGCTCCTAAAGTTATTGTACAAGTTGCATACGAAGTTGGTTCTTTTGTTGAGGGTTCCGGTGAGCGTGGATTGGCACATTTAATTGAGCATATGATATTTAAGGGTACTGATACCATGACAGAAGGCGACATTGATGCTATCTCTCGTAAGTACGGTGCAACTTATAATGCCTTTACGTCAATAGATATGACGAGCTATTATTTTGAAGCCAATAAAAGCAACTGGCAACCATTTTTGCCAATTCTCGCAGATTGTATGCAAAATGCTCGTTTTGATGAGCAGCACCTGGCATCGGAGTTGAAGGCTGTCATTCAAGAAGTCAAAATGTATAAAGATGATTACTGGCGTAGAATTTTTGAAAAAGCTATTCAGACTGCATTCCCTTCAAACCATCCGTACCATTTTCCTGTAATTGGCTATCAGGAGGATCTGTTAAATTTGAAAGCAGAGAATTTAAAGCGATTTTATAAAAAATATTATAGCCCGGACAGAGCAACTCTTTTCATTGTGGGTGATTTTGATGAAGCCCAGGCAATTGCTCTTGCGAAGCAAAATTTTGAGAACATAAAACCCAACGGAGTTGAGAAGCTTCCGGATTTGCCTCCGATTTTACCTCAATTTTCATCGACGAATGTACGATTTTATGAGGATGTTAAAAATAACATGCTTTGCTTTTTTTGGCATATACCTGGGTTGAGAGATAAAAACGAAATCTTATCATCTGCATTGGATTTTTTGCTTGGTGGTGGAGAGGGTAGTCGTTTGTATCGTAAGCTTGTGGAAGAAAAAAAAGTTGCAACGTCTGTTTCAACAACTGCAGCAACAATGATGGATGGTGGAATTTTCGGAATTTTTATCGAGCCAATTGAGGGGAAAAGCGATTATTGCCAGTCGATTGTCACTCGTGAATTAATGAAAATTATGAAAAGAGGTTTTACAGAGGATGAACTTGTACGCATGGTTAAAAACAATGTGAGAAGTTTTTTCTCCAGATTGCAAAATTACAAAGATTTTACGTATACCTGGATTAAATCTTACTTTGCAACACATGATGAGTTTGCTGTTTTAAACAGAGTAAATCTTTATAAGAAGGTAACCAGTAAACAATTGCAGGATTTTGTATGTGAGTACATGGATCCTTTGTTTATGAATCGCATAGAAGTGCTCCCATTACCTGATGATAAAAAGGAAATGAAAGTGCAAGTTCAGCACATGTCGGATAATATTGATCGTGAAATTCTCAAACATCATCAGAGAGTATCACCTCTTGAGCCACCAAAGTTAGTGGGTACATTACCAGCCCCAAATAAATTTGATTTTGAATTTCCCAAACCTGATGTTGAGATGATGTTGGATAATGGATTAAAAGTTTTATTGAAAAAAAATTCAAGCTGGGGCCTAATTACTTTGGGTATGAAGTTTAAAGATGCTGAATATCTTACTTCGGCCAAAGATGGGATTTCGGTTGGTATTATGATGGATATTTTGATGGAGGGTACAAAAAAATATTCCAAAGAGCAGAATGTTGATTTCTTTGAAAGTAATGGCGTTATTTATCGTTTTGATACAAGTGGTGTTTCAATATCAATGCTAAATCATGGTTATAAACCTGTATTTGAACGATTGTTCCATATTTTACGCAAACCATCTTTTTCAAAATCGGCATTAAACAAACTTAAAGAGATTGCAATAGGCTCATTTAAGCGCTGCAAGGACGATCCGGTAGAAATTTTACGAAGAAAAATAAGTTGTACGGTTTATAAAAATCATCCATATGCATGGACTTTTGATGATGCTATTGGAATTGTTGATAAAGTTGGTACTACAGATTTGTTGCAGCTACATATGCATTATGTTGTTCCTACGGGAATGATTTTAACAATTGTTGGAGATTTTGATCTTGATGAGATGAAATCAAGTGTCCAAAATGTTTTTGGAAAATGGAAAAGTGATTCCTCTAAAAAAATAGAGTACATATCCGGCAATTTTACGGCAAAAGAAAATGTTGATGAATTTATGATGCGCGATCAAGTTTTGATGGCATTTTGTCAACCAAGTTCTCTGACCGTTTATGATGCGGATATAGTTCCCGTAAAAATGTTAAACTACATAACATTTTATTCACTAGGTTCGAGAATTTATCAGTTACGTGAGCAGACCGGACTTTTTTATAATGCCTTCGGTGCTTATGCTGCCAGTGCCGGTAAGATGCATGGATTTGATTATGTAGGAGCAATTTTAAGTCTTGATAAACTTGAATTTGCAGAAAAGGGTATAAGAGATCTTATTAAAGATTTGGCCAAAAATGGGGCAACACAGCGCGAGCTTGATGATGCGCGCCAGCTTTATCTTAAGTCTTTGATTGATTCAGTTTCAAGTAATAGTGATCTTGCAGGGATGTTGAATTATCTCGAATCAATGCAGCTTGGTTTTGATTATTATGATAAAGTATTGGCAAGAGTTCAGGCTATGTCTATTAAAGAGGTTAATGATATTGCAGCCAGATATTTTTTGACAGACAATATGGCAAGAATTAGGGTTGGAAGGGTTGGACAACAACAGGAAGCTGAAAAAAAGAGCCTTGAATAGAAAATAAATCTCTTGCATAACTAACGGAAATTTGGTGATTAAAAAATCTTTATCGATGTACAGTGGTCGTTCCGGCCGTGCCCGGCGAAGCCTTGCGCGTAGCCTGGGCGAAAGCCCAATGTCGTCAACTTAAGAAATAAAGTTTCAGGATGGATCAAGTTTTTTGTGCTCCGAAATTGGGCAACGCACATGCCAGTAGGTCGTCCCGGCGGAGGCCGGGATCCAGCAATTTTCCCAAAGGAATTGACATGCGCATGGAAATGGAAAGATTTGATCTCGCTTCGCGATTTCTATTTGCTAAATCAGCAAAATAGCCTGGACACCGGCCTTCGCCGGTGCGACGGGTTGGTGATAAAAAAATCTTTATCTAGGCAATGGTTATGAGCTTTTATTTGGGCCTGCGCCGGTGCGATATCTTTCTACGATCATAATTTTTTACCTAAAAATATTTTTTTATAAGATATGTAGGAAGTCTAATAAATAAAAAAAATTTATTAAAATAAAAAGAGTAGGGGGCGCATAACTTATGCGCCCCCTACTCGATTATTCTTGCTTCTATTTACTTAATTGTTTGAATCATCACAGAGGCAATCAATTTCCTCTAATAATGAATCATCTTTCGATGTATCTATTCCTAAGATTTCATTTAACTCTTCAATGCCTTTGCGATTTTTTGCAATCATATGCTTGATTTTAAGTGTCTTGTCTTTGAAGTTTGTCTTTGTATTTTTGGGTGTGGTTTTTGGTTTTGCCGTAACATTTGGAGTATCCGAAACTTTACTTTTTTCTATTTTTTCTTTTACTTTTGCAATTTTTGGTTGTACTTGAATTTTTGTCTTGGTTTTAGATGTTGGTTTGTATGTATAGCTTTGTTTGTAATTTTGATTTAAAGAATAAGCGCGGATGAATGAAGGATCAATTTGGTGACCAATAATTTGTGTCCCATCAATAAGTACATTTGCCGAGTATTGTTTGATATTGTTTTGTCTGAGCTCCAATTCTGTGAAGAAAATTTGTCCGTTTTGATCGAGTAAGAGAGCATTGGAATCTAGTAAATTAAGGATGGTGTATGGATTTTCAAGAACCAAACGTGCGACATTAATTGGTGAACCGCCGAGCATAATCCCTGGGGCACCGGTGAAGTTAACGATTGGGTATATTTCGCCTGCAATTACTCGTTCAGGATCAAGTCCGTTTTCTAAAACAAAACGAATGGCGAGTTCATTTACTGCCGCATCACCAAATGTGATAAGTCCTGAAAGTGTCAAATTATCTCCCATAAGAGTTAAGGCATTATTTTCGCCAATAGCTGTAAAGTTAAGACCGATAGGATCACCCACCTCTCCATCTACATCGACGCTAGCGTCTGTTGCCAACTCAATCAAATTATTTGTGCCATAATTAATATTGGTTACACTTCCCAATTCAATATTTTCAAGTCGTAATGTGTTATCTCCCAAATTCAGTATTGCCTCTTCATTGTAAGTTACAACGTTATTTCCTGACAAGCTTACAAATGTACATACAGTTCCCTCAGGTGAATCTAATACATTGAATGTCCCAGTACTAAGAGTTACGTTTTCAGTGAATTCAAATGTCGTGTTAGGTCCAATTAGAACTTGTCCCCCTTCTTTTATGTTAAAAGTATTTTGATTAATGTTTGCAAGTGTTATGTTTTGCAAAGTTACAGGAACATTTTCTTGAATTATAAATTGTGGACTGGAAAAGTTATCGAAGATAACTGTTTGTCCTTGTCCGTCTACAATAACTCCGGCGGGGTTTGTGATGTTAACAATCTGATCGGAATTTACAAAAATTGATTGATTCATTGTTACATTGTAATAAACATTTCCACTTACAAGTGGTGATGTCCAATTAACGGCATTACTTGTGTCCTTAATCCAAGAAACAATGGCGTTGCTATTCTCAATAGCCAGTGTAGGAGAGCCCATTAAGATAGCATTGGAGTTGTTCTTAATTCCGTAGGCAAATGCGTTGCTGTCTGTTCTGACGGTTGTTACAAGTTTTATAATTGCATTACTGTTATTGATAGAGAGATCGCTTGATCCCTTTAAGATAGCGTTGGAGTTGTTTTTGATTCCATAGGCAAAAGCATTACTGTCTGTTCTGACTATTGTATTTAGCCAGTTGAGAGTGTCGCTGGTTTGTTTGATCCAAGAAACAATGGCGTTACTGTTGTTGATTGGTAGAACAGCAGGGGCGACTCCGCTCAATTTAATAATCGCGTTGCTATTATTTCTAATGCCGTAGAGAAGTGCATTACTGTTATCCCTCGTCAATGCTAACAGTGCGTTGCTATTTTGAACTGCTAGCTCAGACGAGCCCATCAAAATGGCATTACTGTTGTTCTTGATTCCATAAGCAAATGCGTTACTGTCGGTTCTAACGGTTCGATCAAGAGTAATAATAGCATTTGAGTTGTTACGATCGCCGAAGAGCAATGCGTTGGAGGTTGTGCGGTTTAGGTAAAGCATGGCGTTACTGTTAACACGAACTTTGCGATCAAGTAAAACAATAGCGTTTGAGTTATTTCTGTCACCAAAGAGAAGTGCGTTGGATGTTGTACGATTTAGGTAGAGCATAGCATTACTGTTTACACGCACTTTGCGATCGAGTAAAACAATGGCGTTTGAGTTATTTTTGTCGCCAAAGAGTAGGGCGTTGGATGTTGTTCTGTTCAGAGCCAAGAGAGTGTTACTGTTGTTTTTGATACCGTAAGCAAAAGCGTTACTGTTGGTCCTAACGGTTCGATCAAGAGTAATAATAGCATTTGAGTTGTTACGATCGCCGAAGAGCAATGCGTTGGAGGTTGTGCGGTTTAGGTAAAGCATGGCGTTACTGTTAACGCGAACTTTACGATCGAGTAGGACGATAGCATTTGAGTTATTTCTGTCACCAAAGAGCAGTGCGTTAGATGTTGTTCTGTTCAGAGCCAAGAGAGTGTTACTGTTGTTTTTGATACCGTAAGCAAAAGCGTTACTGTTGGTTCTAACGGTTCGATCAAGAGTAATAATAGCATTTGAGTTATTTCTGTCGCCAAAGAGTAGGGCGTTGGATGTTGTTCTGTTCAGAGCCAAGAGAGTGTTACTGTTGTTTTTGATACCGTAAGCAAAGGCGTTACTGTTAGTTCTAACGGTTCTATCAAGAGTAATAATAGCATTTGAGTTGTTACGATCGCCGAAGAGCAGTGCGTTGGATGTTGTGCGGTTTAGGTAGAGCATGGCGTTACTGTTTACACGAACTTTGCGATCAAGTAAAACAATGGCATTTGAGTTATTGCGATCGCCGAAGAGAAGTGCATTGGATGTTGTACGATTTAAGTAGAGCATAGCATTACTGTTAACACGAACTTTACGATCGAGTAGGACGATAGCATTTGAGTTATTCCTGTCGCCAAAGAGTAGGGCGTTGGATGTTGTTCTGTTCAGAGCCAAGAGAGTGTTACTGTTGTTTTTAATACCATAAGCAAAAGCGTTACTGTTGGTTCTAACTGTTGTATCCAACTTAATTATTGCATTAGAATTATTTGTAATTTGTTGTTGTAGATTTGTTGTTGATGTTTGGATTATATCGAGGTTAGATAAGGTTTTTATTGTACCACTTGAAACTAGAGAAAGATATTTGCTTGCCGATCCGGACCCAAGTTGAATTTTACCATAATTTGTTTGGTCCAGTGGATCTTTCCATAATGTAACCCCATCAACTGTCATAGATGCATTTTGATCAATTGTCCAATTGTAGTTTTTTAGTTCGAATGTTGTTGGGCCTTCAACATAAATTCCGCCTGTGGAAACTGTGAATCGGTTATCTAATTCCACTGTTACATTAGACATATTTATTTTGGAGGTTTGATCTTGGAAAACAAACCAACCGTTTGTTATTCCTATGCCTTTAATAACAACATCTGTGAGATTTAAAGTTGCATCTTTTTTGACGTAAATTGTTCCGCCACTTGTTAAATCTAAAATATTACCATGTCCATTCAAAGAACTGTTTCCGGTAAAATTCCAAGTTCCTGAAAGACTTGTTTTACTTGTTAAGTTTATATCGGTTGAATTATCCCAAAGAATGGTGTGTGTTAATTTTAGATCTGTTTTGCTACCAAAAGATAAACTGTTATTTTTCAGAAAAACTGTTCCTGAACCTGTCAGTGTCCTGTCATCAGCAAAATTAAGATCATTTGCAAGAATAAGGCTGCCACCTCTTAATGCAATATCTGAGTTCAATACGTTTTGAAGAGCCAGGGTAACACTTGATAAATTATTTTCTAATCTTATTCCATCTGCATTACTGAATTGTGGTGTGCCTTGAATTTTATTACCGGTGCCAACAACATTTATTTTATTTAAAAATGTTCCCTTATCGACGCTCAAAATTTTATTTCCATTCAACTGGATTTGTTGTGTGGCATTGGGATCAAAAATTCCGGAGAATTCTGATTTGCTGGTGTCGTAATTTAAATAACCATTATTGAATGTTACGGATGAACCTGAAATTGTGGCGCCAGATTTTTTTTCAAGTGTTCCCTCCCAACTTTGTATTGGACTTCCTATGCCCAGTGTAGATCCACTTTGTAATGCTAATTTTGAATTTTGATTGGAAAATTTTAATCCTGCATTCGCATGGTTGATTAAAAAAATCAAAATTAGCGTAAAACGAAAAAAACTAGAAACAAATTGATTGCACTTCATTCTATGTCCATCCCTTCTCTCTTGGGTTAAAATTACTTTTAACTTATTTTATTATTAACACCTAAAATAATTATTCTAGCCTACATTGTTGTAATACAAGTATCCATAGTTCTCAATATTGGCGCCGGAAAGTAAATTTATGCCCAGATCATCAGTACTTATTGCATTTCCAAATTCGAACGAATTTTCTTGTGTTTGTTGTCCATAAACGGCAACTTTGTTTTTAAAGTATATTGTTCCATTCGTTATTTGCCAGCCACTATCTGGAATTTGTAGCGCACATTCATCAAAGAACATTGAACTTGTTTTATCAATTAATTTAATTAAGTTTCTTTCAGATAGTGTGTGTCTGCCTGTTAAGCGTGGACTATAGCTGAATGTTGAATTTGTATCAAAATAAAGTGTCGAGTGTGGAGCAACGTAAGATGTTCCGGTTGAGGCATAACTGAATTTATTTGTTCCGGTAACAAAAACATCACCGTGGATAAACATTTGTCCTTGGGTGAATGTTAAGTCTCTGTCAAAACATAAAGCACTGCTTTGTAAAGTAAGTTTTGATGTTGCAGTTTGCATTTCGATTGGCCAGGTTGATTCGTGACTCATCCATGTCATGTTTCTCAAAGTTAATGTTACGTTGTTATCAATAATCAATTTTGCTCCGGATGAAAGTTCTAAAGCATGGCCTTGTCCGTCAAGTACGCCGCTTGAAACAACTTTTATTACAGTATTTACGGGTAACGTTAAATCTCCACCAAATATAATTGCATTGCCTTGTAAATCAAAATTACCTGATGATTCAACTGTCGTCTGATTTGAAAGAATCATGTCACTGGCCAAAGTAAGTGCTCCGCCTTGCAGATCAATTGGGCTTGATAACAGGCCGATACCTTCTACATTTGTTGATCCGTTAATTGCGCCAAGTGCAGTAACTTTGCCGTCATTAACAGAAATAAAATGATCACTTTGGAATATTGTTGCATTGGAGTTGTTTTTGATAGCATAAGCGAATGCATTGCTGTCAGTTCTGACCGTTTCATCAAGATTGATAATGGCATTACTGTTGTTTGTAATTTGTTGCTGTAACTCCGTTGTTCCCGTTGTGAGAGCCTCAAGACTTGTTGCAGTTTTGATTGTTCCGCTCGAAACAAGTGTGAGGTAATTATCAATTGATCCTGTTCCAAATTTGATTTTGCCACCGCTTTCTTGGTCAAGAGGATCTTGCCACAATGTTGTGCCGTCAACCGTCATAGATGCGTTTTGATCAAGAGTCCAGTTGTGGTTTTTTAAACCGACAACGGTTGGGCTGTTGACATAAATTTTGCCGATAGTTGTTGAAAGATCATTATCAAGTTCCAAATAAGCGTTTGATAATCTTAGTGTTGCAGTGTCGTCCATGAAATTGAGGCTGCCAAAATTTTGCCCAAGGCCTTTTAATGAAATATTTTCAAGAGAAAGTGTAGAGTTTGGTCGGATGGTTAATTTGCCGTGATTAGAAAGATCAAGAATATTTCCATTGCCATTCAGAACAACATTTCCACCGATTGTCCAAGTTCCAGAGAGGCTTGTTTTTTGAGCATTTAACTCGATTCCGCCTTTGGTTAGACCTTGCCAATAAATTGTGTTGGTCATGTTTATATCGGTTGTTGGCCCGAATGCCATTTTTGTTCCAAGGAGTTGAACTTTGCCGGAACCGGTGAATGTTTTGTCAGAGGCAAACGAGTTGTCTGTTATCAATATGAAGGTTCCACCATTTAAAGTTATGTTATTAAAAAATGGGGTGGTCAAAGAAGCTTGGACTGTGACAGTATTATTTTTTAAAGTTAAATTTCCGGCAAAACCTGCAATGCCACCAAAATTTGAAAATCCGGAATCTGCCACAACATCTTTGGTTGTATAACCTTCTGTAATATGGAAAGAGTCACCGTTTGATAATTTATATGTAGGACAAGCATCATAGGCAGTTATTTTTACAGAAGAATAATATGGAGTATGAAAAGTTCTGGCAATATTATTTAAATAAATTTCTACGTTTTCGTCTTTATCAGTAGCTACCCCTCTTGATTCCAATGTTCCATTTTGCAGGGTTATATTGGTTTTGGCATTTAATCCGCTTTCTGCTACTACATAAAGAGAGGAGGCCGGACTGCCAAATACAACTCTATCCTGTGAGTAGTTATTATAAAATACGGAGCCCGAAGTTAATTCCAATTGGTATCCTCCGCCAATATTTAACTCGAAATCTTGTTCAGGAGTTCCATTTCCCAGAATTAGGCCATATGGATATGAGGAATTTTCAACTTCAATACTGGAATAGTTTAATGTTTCTATTTTACCCGCCGTCAATATCATACCTGATGATGTGATGTGCAAAGTTCCGCCGTCCAAAATTAATTTTGAAGTTAAAGGGTCAATGAATACCAAAGGTTGTTGTTCCGAATTTGAAATTATTGAATCCCTTCGACCAATTGAGAAGCGTGTGTTAGGTAAGATTTTAAGAAATGCAAAAGAATCGATAGTGCTTGTTCGAGTGCTTTCGTAAGAAAAAGTGTAAATTCCATCGAGTCCGTCAATTACTCCAATTCGACTGTTGTAATATGTGTATATACTGCCTTTGTCCCAGAGATAGTCGTCTGACATTAAAAGATCGGCTACATTCAGGGTGAGTTGGCATGAATTATCATTGCAGGTTATTCTATTTTGTCTGGACATGTTGTAAACAGAGAAGTCTTTGAATGTTACATTTGCTCCACGTTCTAAAATTATTGATCCGGTTGGTGCAAGGTCGATTAGATAATTGTTGCCTTCGATTGTAACATTACCGCTTAGTGTCCAAGTTCCATCGATTGTCACGTTATTGTTTAGTACCATTGTGGCCCCGTCTCCCATCCAGTATAGGTTTCCGGTCCATGTGGTAATATTTGTTCCAAGTTGAAACACTTTATTAGTTAGATCTACTGTTCCTGTTCCAATAAATGAAGTGCCGTTTTCGATTCCGGAATCTTGGGTAAAAATAATACGGCCACCTTTTAAGTCAATGTTGCCTCCAACGTAATTTTGATTTATATCCCAAGTAAGGGTTGAACTTTCGTCTGTGAAAATTATTTGGCCTGATATATTTCCCATTCCAGTTATGTAATTGCCATATTTATTTACAACAATAGTTCTATCAAATCTTCCAGTGTTGATTAATAATTGGTCATTGGTATCAAGAATGGTTGCAGGAGTTGGGACAACCCTTGCAGATCCTGTGATGTAAAAATCCAAAATGTGAGAATAGTCATATCGATGCATGTTTTTGTAAATAATATTAATATTTGGATCGCGGCCTACTGGAACATTTGGTATCAATGGAGTTGCAAGTGTGCCTTGATTAATAGTTAAATTTCTTTTCGCAAATAAACCATTATTTATTTCTACGGCAAGTGTTGATTCGGCGCTTGCAAAATTAATTTTGTCGTCAGCATAGTTATTATAAAATAATTTTCCGGATTTGAGAGTAAGTTGAGTTCCTGCATCCAAGCCAAGATTAAAATCATTTTCCGGTGTTGCATCACCGAGAATCAGACCAAACGGATAAACAGTATTTTCTATTTCCAAATTAGAAGATTCACGTGCTAGTAATGTTCCTTTTGTTAATATCATACCTGAAGATGTGATATGCAGTGAGCCGCCATCAAGTAAGAATCTTGCAGTTCTTGGATCGCCAAAAATTATTGGTTGTAGTTCAGGATCAGTGATTGATGAATCCTGTCGACCTGTCGAAAATCTAACTCCCGGCCAAATTGCAATGGACGCGTCTGAATCGATCAAAAGAGGCTGTGTGGTTGCGTAAGAAAATGTAAATACGGTATCAGTATCTGCTGAAATGGGCATTATTATACTGTCATAATATATGTAAATGCTGCCCTTATCAAATAAACAATCTCCAGCTAGTATCAGATCAGTATAATTAAGAGTGATTTGACAGTTATTGTCACTGCAGAAAATTCCATTTTGTTGAGTCATGTTATAAAGTGCAAAATTATTGAAAGTAACCTGAGCGCCCCTTTCAAGAATAATCGTTCCTGTTGTTCCCAAATCCATTGAATAGCCATTGCCTTCAATTGTAATATTTCCGCTCAATGTCCAAGTTCCATCAATTAATACGTCATTATTCATTCGAATTATTCCGCCATCACCAATCCAAAGAAAATTGCCGGACCAAGTTGTTGAGATGGTTCCCAGTTCAAGGGTTTTTGTGGTTAAGTCAATTGTTCCGCTTCCTTTGAATGAGTATTGGGGGCCAATTCCGGAATCTTGAGTGTAAATAATTCTTCCACCATTTAGGTCGATGTCACCGGCTGTGTACGGTTGGTTTAAATCCCAAGTAAGAGTTGAGTTATAATTCGCGAAGCTTATGGTACCGGAAATGTTTCCGACTCCTGAAATTTTATTTCCGTCTTGGTTTATGAGTATTGATCTATTATAAGTACCCGGATTTAAAAGTAAGTTGTCGTTGAAATCTAAAATGCTTACCGGATTAGGTTCGGAAACAATGGTTCCTGTTAAAAAAAAGTCTTGTAGGTGCCCATAGTCATATCTGTGCATGTACTGGTAAATAATATAAACGTCTGGGTCTTTGTCTGTGGTGATAGTGGATGGTAATGGTGAGGTAATTGATCCTCGTTCCAGCGTAAGATTTTTTTTGGCATACAAACCCTTATCAAGTTCAAGTGCAAATGTAGATTCTTGGCTACCAAAAACAAAGCGGTTATCAAAGTAGTTATTGTAAAATAATTTTCCCGATTTAAGAGCCAACTGTGTTCCTGCATGAATATCTAGTTTAAAGTCGCTTGCTTCATCTCCATTCCCAAGCATTAGTCCGTATGGATAACATGGATTCTCAATTTCTAAATTTGATGAATTGGCTATTTCCAGTGCTCCTGCGCCTAAAATCATGCCTGACGATGTGATGTGTAGTGTGCCACCATTAAGTACGAGTTTTGATGAAGCGGCATCAGCAAAAACTAATGGTTGTTGGTTAATATCCGTTATAGTTGAATCTTGTCGACCAATTGAGAGTCTTGTTCCATCTGATATTTCAAAAGAACATTGAGAGTCTATTGTGCTGGTTTGTGTACTTGCGTAAGTGAATGTGAATGTGCCGTCGAGTCCATCAATTATGCCAATTGTACTGTCGTAGTATATGAAGAGGCTGCCCGTTTCAAACAGGTAATCTCCTGAAAGCATAAAATCTGAAAAATTCATTGTAATTTGGCAATTGTTATCTTTGCAAACGATTCTATTCTGTCTTGATAAGTTATACAAAGATAGATTTTTGAATGTTACATGAGCTCCACGTTCAAGAATGATTGTTCCTGTTGTTCCAACGTCAAGCAAATAACTGTTTCCATCAACAACAATATTTCCACTGAGTGTCCATATTCCATCTAGTGCTATGTCCTCATTTAATCTTAATGTTGCACCATCTCCAATCCAGTAAATATTTCCGGTCCAATTTGAGCTTTGTGCCCCAAGATTAAACGTAGTATTCATCAAATCCACTGAGCCTGAATTAACAAAAGCATAATTTAATGCCAATCCTGAATTTTGAGAAAAAATAATTCGTCCGCCTTGTAAATCAATGTCACCTAAATTTAAGACTTGTGGTGAGTTCCACGTAAGTTCAGATTGGTTGCTGGCGAAGCCTAGATGGCCTAGCAATGATCCATTTCCGGATATCACATTTCCATCCATTATTACTTCTATAAATTGAAATGTAGAACCGTTTACAAGGTTATAGGAATCGTTTTGGTCTAGTACGTTTGTAAAATAGTTTGGTACGGTTCCTGTTAGGATTTGATCTGATGACATATCAAGGGGAGAAAGTCTCGTGTTTTCAAGCGTAAAATAGGCACTGGGGTCAATGGCCAATCTGGAAGTGGTGTCTGAGAGAATCCATCCGTTTGTTATTGTTAACGGGGATTTTATGTAAATGGTTGATGTTGTGTTCATGGCAAGCTGTGGTTGTCCATAAAATTGAATCATTGAGTGTGTTACTGCAGTATCAAGAACGACTGCGCCGTTTAATATTGTTAAACGAGTTCCATTTCCATGAAGTATTAACCAAGGATCATTTGATGAATTTTTTCCATCGCCGAAAATTAGGCCCTGATTGGTAGCCGTTACTGTTGTGTCTTCTGTGTTCGATTGTGTCCAGTCGATATTAAATGTTGAGTTGCCGAAAATATTTACAGTTCCTTTTTTGATTTCAAGTCCTGAGTTGGTTGTGTGAAGCGTTGAGTTATTAATGTTTAATTGCGATGATACATTCTCAAAGTATAGAGGTTCAATTGTTGTTGCACGTGATTTCCCTATTTGTAATACTGAACCATTATCAAGTGTAAGAGTGGAATTGGAGTGAATTGTTGATGTATATGCGGTTTGATAAGCAAGTGTATGTGGTCCGGTTATTGTCAAATCATTATAAATATCAAATTTACCATTAGTTAAAAATAAGTCAGAGTTCATTTCGATTTTACTACTTTTGAACGTTAGATTAGATGTTCCGCCCTGCAAAGAAAATCCACTAGGGGTTGTGAATTTTAGGGTTGCAAGAGAGATTGAAAGATTGCTGTTTGGTGATAGGTTCAGTGATCCATTGCCAGTGAATGTGATTCTGTTATTACGTCCGGTTATGGTACAGTTTCCAGTGAATGTCAATGGCGTTCCAAGTGTTAAGTCTCCATTTAAAACAAGGTTTACGTCACGAAAAATAAATGGAGAATAGTTTTCTGAGTATATTGTCAAAAGTCTGGTTGAGTTCTGAGAACAACCTATATAGCTTGTGTTGCCTACCGTTCCATATCTGACGCAATATGCGTCGGTTGTTAACCCAATTGGATATTTTTCTAGCAGTGAATATGTTGATGTGTTAAACCCGTATATCTGGAATTCATTTGTTGCAGTAGCTCCGCGTGCTACCGCAAGCTCGGATGCATTATTTTTCCAGTTAACAGAGTTGACTGTGCCTGTCATCAGATAACTCTGCTTTTGGGAGATTATGTTAGTTGCCGCAGTGTGTTGATATGTTCGCAGTGTTCCGTCTGCAAATCCAACGGCCATATAAGTGCTTGTTGCACACCAGTCACACGTGTTGGCGGCTTTGCCTTGAGCGTAAGTTTTTAAGAGATGAAGAATTCCTCCTGATCCCACGATCGTGAAATCATAAAGGTATAAATTTCCTGTTGTACCTCCGTTATTTGTGACTGCAATTATGTTATCTTTATTTCCTACTGGAGCCCACTTAATCGCGTCAAACTGGACTGATCCAACAAGAGTATTTGTTGTTGTGCTTGTTAAGGCGAATGCTCCCGCAGAAAATGAATAAGCTCTTATTGATGCACCCGCTGCGACTATATAATCACCCCGGCCTCGAAAAGCAACCGCATATGGAGGTGTTGGAAATGCTGTGATTGCAATTGAGGTTATGGTGGATGGCGGGTTAAATAAATATGATCGAATGTAATATACTGCGCCTTGTGTTTTTTGAGTTGCGGCTACAAAGTAATATGAATTCGGTTGCCAACGAATAGAGTTGACATATGGATGTCCTCCGAGATTTGCACTGGCTACATGAGTTAGTGATGTACCCGAAAATTGAAAAACATTAATCTCGCTTACCGATCCTGTTGATGGTGCAGTTCCAACAGCCAAATATTTTCCATCATATGACCAATCAAATGTGCGAGCAGGTTCTAAAAGAGTTGTAACAGCTGCCGTGTTGAGAACTAATTTTCCCGTTGGGTTTGTAATCGCATTAAATGTGGTGTTGTATTGTGATAATTCTACAACGTGGTTTGCTCCATAAATTGTTCCCAGATCGGCAAACGTTCCGGTATTGGCAAAAGTCAAATCGCTTTGTAAATAAAGACTTCCTCCTTTGAGTGAGATTGGTCCAGCGACCGGAAAAATTGATTGAAATGTACATGAGGTGTTAAGGTCATTAAAGGCAAAGCCGTTTTTGGCGCAGCCAAAAGTTTTTATGATGTTATCGGTGCTGGAAGGTATGTTCATCGGATTAACAATTGATACCGTTGAATCCGAACCATATGTTGCAGCCGAGATATTATTTTGTGATAGTGTGAGAATTGCAAGTGTAAATGCAATTGCTACTTTTGACTTTACCATTATTTCCACTCCTATTTTTTGTCATCCTGTAGGGCCTGCCATCGCATAAATTTGGATGACAGGCCCTTAACTTAGGATCTCTATTTGTGAGAAAATTTTCAAAGTTATCGTTAAAATTTTAAAATCTTTAATTTAGCTCTAGGTAATTGATATATCCACTTACCAGCAATGAGCCATTTGTTTTTTTCCCGGGTGCATAAAAGAATCCACCACGACCCTTGTAATTTAAAAAACCTGGAGCAATATTCAGATCTTGGTATAAATACAGGTTGCTGTCTGCGTTTATTGCAACGGAAGATAGGTTGTTTTCCTTTACCCAGGACGTAGGTGAAACATTTCTGTATTTTAATGATCCTGTTTTTAGTTCTAAACTTGAGCCGTTTAAATTTTGGCAGTATAAATCGTCTTGTAGATTATCATTGCCTATTGTTATACCTTCATCCAAGAGAGTATATGTTATGCCTTTATCGAGGAGTGTAATTTGTTCAGCGGACAGATATGAGTTGCTATTTACAATCAAAGAACCTTTGGTTAATTGCATTCCTGTTAGTGTTGCATGTAGTGTTGCTCCATTAAGAGCCAGTGTTGAATAACCATCTTCAAATATAATTAAATCTTTTCTTGCGCAGCCCGGATCATAACTGAAAGTAATTCCTTGATCTAAGGTTAGAATTGATTTTGACGTAATTAGGCTTGCCATTGGACTTTGATATATAAATTTGCAGTTGCCCAAAAATGTAACTTGGTCTGAGGTTGCAAATTTACCTATCGAAAAAGTGTAATCATTTGCCAGATATATCGTTACGTTTTGGAATGTTATTGTTGCATTGTTATCCATGCAAAATAAATTTCCATCTTGAATATCATGAAGTATCATATCTTTAATTAAAAGAGATGAGTTTTTGTCGATAATTATTTTACCATTTTGGATATAAAAGGAGTTTAAATTTCCTCCGAGTGTTGAGTTTCCGCTAAATGTCCAATTTCCTTGCAGTGTTATATCCGCATTGAATTGAATATCTTCTGCATTCACAAAACATAAATTTTCGCTAAAAGTAAGAGGTTTTGCTCCATATATTAATTTACTTCCGCTTTCGCAAATTGTTCCAGGCCCAACAATTTTCTTGCCATCATTAAATTTTAAATTGTTTTCCATTAAACACAGCATTCCACTGTTTAAATATATGTTTCCGTTTAAATTACTTATCAAATTTACAGAAACGGAGGTGTTTAAATCTTGAAGTGTAATATCGTTACCTAGTGTTAGATTGCCTTCAATAACATTGTTTTTGCCGCTAACATTTATTGGTTGATAAAAGCTTCCTGCTCGTCCGGAAAATAGGCCCTCACCATTTAACATAAATATATATTCATTTGGGTCCAAAATTCCTGTAATTTTAAGCTTATTACCACAATCGATAAAAGTACTATATTTAAATATTATTGGAGCTCCACGCGCTATTCCGTATTGTTCTCTGTTTATTACTCCATTTTCGATGTAGCGTGGATTTTCGAATATGCAAGAGGCTCCGGAGTCAATTTTAATAGTTGAGTACTTTGATCCGAAGGTTACGCTTGAGGATTCTAAACTATTTAGAGAAAATAAAATTAATATATTTGTACAGAAACTTAATATCTTTAGGTTTATAAAATTCATTACACTCTCCCTTTATTGTTCCGGATTTTAGCCGGAATATATCTAAATTTCTTAATTTAAGTTTTTCATAATCATGCAACCGGATGTTATTTCCAAATTTGATGAAGCTAAAATTTTAATTTTTAAATCATTTTCTGTGGATATACCATCTCCACATATTACGCCTTCGGCTATACATGTTGCATCGCTGGCAACACAGCAGGCGCCGTTAACTTCTAAGATTCCTTTGGTCATTTGCATTCCGGTACTTGTTGAATGAAGTGTTGCTTTGTCAAGAACAATTTTCGATCCTGCGGCTCCAAGTTTAATTAAATCTCTTGTACTGCATGTCGGTTCATAGCTGAAAATTATTCCTTCATTGATATAAAGAATTCCACACGAATTTATTATGCTTTGTTGGTTTGTTTTATAGGCAAAAGTAAGCGGTTCATCACTGATTTGTCTTATCTGTAATAAATTATTGATAGTTAGTTTTCCGTTCTCAAAATTATAGTTATCTGAAAGAATGAATCTGCTATTTTCTAGTGTTATTGTTCCCGCGTCATCCAAGCATTTGAAATTTGTATTTTTTAATCCATAAAAATTTAAATTTTCAATTGATAGTGTCGATCCGCGTTCTACAATAATGCAAGCCGATGAGTCAAGTTGCAGGATGTTGTTATTGCCTTTAATTTTGCAGTTTCCGCTAAAAGTCCATGTTCCAGCAAGAGTAACATCTGAGTTCAGTTCAATTGATCCTGAATCTCCATCCCAGTAAATAGAATCGGTCCAATTTAAGTTGTTAATTCCAAACTTGATATTGTAGCTTGATAAATTTACTGTGCCGCTGCCCAAAAATGTTTTGTCATGTGCAAATTCCAGATCTCTATTGAGCAAAACTTTACCGCCATTTAATGTAACATAATTTGAAAGTTGTCCGGTTAAATTGAAAGTAAGTTGAGCGTTACTGTCGTATAGTGTCACTGCACCGCTTATATCACCATTTCCTTTAATAGCATTACCGGAATTTTTTACAAGTGTATAAAGCGGCAAAACTCCATCCGAAATAAATATTTCATCGTCTCCGTCAAGTAATGATGTGTATGTATTAAATCTTGCTCCTGTGATTGAGAATTTGCTTGAAGGCATATTCATTGTGCAATTGTTGTAATCTACAAGAGTTCCCGGATCAACCAAAAGTGTTGATGTTGGTTCAACCATGATCGTAATATCGGAATAGACAATATTTTTTTTGATATAAAAACAGCTTGATGGGCCACGTATAACTTTTGAAAAACTTGATGCAGATTCAAAGCTGTTGGGATTTGTAAGATTGTATGTTAGATGGCTGTTGGTGAAATTTACCCTTGCGGCGGGATAAAACTTTACAAGAATGTCATCTGCTGCTACACCGGTGCCAAAAATGAGTCCGTTAGATGTGTTGGTTGAGTGTGCATCTATATTTACTCTACCGTCAAAAATGACCGTTCCCCTGGTTAACAGTATTCCTCCCGTCCCAATTGTGATGGAAGAATTTACAAATTCAAATTCCGAAGTATTGTCGTCAAACCATACAAAATTTTTCCCACAAGAGGTGTTATTTATTCTTACGCCAAGAGTTGTTCCCGATGTAATTTTGCAATGAGAGTTTGTATGCAGAGTAAGCGATTGTGAACTGTCATAAAAAAATGTGTATGATCCGGAAAAATCTACGTTATTTAACATTTGCAAGCTGCCAACCGTGAAATTATAATTTTCGTCTAGATTGCAAGATGAGTTGTCCAAGATAATTGTTCCAGTTTCGTCAAAACACCTAAGATTATATCTCTGAAGTCCAATCAAACTTATATTTTTCAATGTCAATGTTGAATTTTTGCCTACTATAATTTCTATATTTGGGTCTAACTCCATTCTGCGATCTCGTCCGTTAATGTAGCAGTTCCCGTTAAATAATAATGTTGCGCTGATTTGTAAATCTGAGTGTACGAAGAGGTCTATATTTTGAAATTGGGTATTTATATTAGAGCTTATTAATCTTTCTACGCTAGAATCCAGGCTTACTATGTGTCCATTTCCGTAAAGATCACCGAGATCATTAAGAGTTGTGATGTTTTCAAAATGCATATCTGATGTTAGATAAATAGAGCCTCCATTTAGATCAACAGTACCGGAGACTGGAAATGCAGAGTCAAATGTGCATGATGTATTTGAGTCTTCCAAGGTGAAACCATTCCTGAACCAACCAAATGCAAGCATTTTATTGTCGTTGTCACCGGAATAAAAATTTGCTTGGGGTTCGATTGATACGATTGTTTCGGAACCTTTATGAACGGAATTTAAATGAAAAAATACACAAAACTGAGTAATGCCCAGTGATAGAATTAAAATCACCTTCTTCATGAATCTCTCTCTCTCTTTTTGTAACCAAAGAATTAATTCTTTGAATATAAGCTATAATAAAAAATTTTATATTTTGCAAGTAATCTGGTTATTTAGTTTTTATTTTTCGTAAATTGGATATTATATAAATATTTTTCATGTAATGTTTTTGTTATTGTCTTTTCATAGTAGCAAAATTTGATAAAAAACCTTTACTTTGGTATATATAAAGAAACGATTGGTACGACCATCGACTGTTATCCTGAATTTATTTTGGGATCCATGAATAAAATTATTCCATTTATGAAATCTAGGAGTTTAAATATGAACGAAGTACGCACAAGATTTGCCCCAAGTCCAACGGGTTTTTTACACGTCGGTGGACTTAGAACGGCATTATACGCATATCTTTATGCTAAAAAACATGATGGTAAGTTTGTGCTTCGTATTGAAGATACCGATCAAAACCGTTTGGTTGAAGGTGCTGTTGAAAATTTGATTGCAACTTTGCGCTGGGCCGGGCTTGATTTTGATGAAGGGCCGGGAAAAGGCGGACCGTTTGGGCCATATATTCAATCTGAAAATTTACCAAGATATAAGCAGTATGCCGAGCAATTGATTGAAGCCGGACATGCTTACTACTGTTTTTGTACGACCGAGCGTCTTGACCTACTTCGTCAGCATCAGACTGCCGCCAAGCTTCCAACCCGTTACGATTTACATTGCCGCAAATTGGATCCGGCAGAGGCAAAAAAACGTGTAGAAGCTGGTGAGAAGCATGTCATTCGTATGAAAGTGCCAATGACAGGTGAGCTTACGTTCAATGATATCATTCGTGGCAATGTTACAATTGCTTATAAAAATATTGATGATCAGGTGATTATGAAATCTGATGGATTCCCAACTTATCACTTAGCCGTTGTAATTGATGACCACCACATGAAAATCAGCCATATTATTCGTGGTGAAGAGTGGTTGCCAAGTACTCCAAAACACATTTTGTTGTATCAATATTTTGGGTGGGAAATGCCACAAATAGCTCATCTTCCTCTGTTATTAAATCCTGACAAAAGCAAATTGAGCAAGCGTCAAGGCGATGTGGCTGTTGAAGATTATCGTGATAAGGGTTATCTGAAAGAGGCGTTAGTTAATTTTATTGCACTTCTTGGTTGGAATCCCGGCGATACGCGTGAAGTTTTTTCACTGGAACAGCTTGTTCAAGAATTTTCGCTTGAACGTGTTGGAAAGTCAGGTGCTGTATTTGATGTTGAAAAATTAAAATGGATGAATGAGCAGCACATGAGGTTAAAGACAGACGATGATATGCTTGAACTTGTAAAACCAATTTTGAAAGAAAAGCACTGGGGTGCGTTTTCGGATGATTATTTAAAACAGATTTTTGGTCTGATGCGTGAACGTGTAAAGTTCCCGCAAGATTATGTTGAGACTTGTTCATACTTATATAAAGATCCGCATACATTTGATGAAGCCGCAAAAGCAAAAAGTTGGACAGAGCAATCTTCGGGGCTTTTGCAAGGCTTGTTAGAGCGTTATAAAAATCTAAGCATTTTTGATGCTGCAACTGTTGAAAGTGAGCTTAGACAAGAGGCAGAAAAACAACAGATTAATGCTGGCAAGTTTATTCATCCGTTGCGTCTTGCTTTGACAGGTGTGGCAGTTGGTGCAAGCTTATTCCATCTGATAGAAATTTTGGGTAAAGAGACTGTTGTAAGGCGAATGGAATTTGCGATTAAACATTTTGGAATTCACGAATAAAGATTTGCCCGTGGTTGCTCAATCTATAACTGCAAGCCATACAAAATATCACCACCAAACGGGCTACATCTATGCCGCAATTCCAAAACAGGGATAGCTGAATTAATATGTATTAATATTATAAATGTACTTAATTTCAAATTATTGAACTGCGCCTTTTGGCGCTGTGGCATAAATATAGCACCGGGGTTATGAAAGTTATTGATTTTCGATAACTGGTTGATAAACCCCGGGCGAAGCTTGCTTGTAAATACTTAAACTATTGATTTTTAAATAAGCCCTCTCTTAGTTTTATAAACAAATAATTTTTGTTTTAAATCTAGGAGAGGGTTTTGTAATGAAAAATAAATTCATACATTTATTTCTGTCTTTTTTATTTATTTTTAATTCAATTTTCGCAACGGAGGGTGTAAATATTTATTCAATAAAAGATGGCAAAGCTCTTATTTTATTGGGGAAGGAAAAGGGGAGAGGGTGGACTGATTTTACGGGTGGGGTTGATAAAAAAGGTAAGGACAATCCAGATGGTAAATTGAACACAGATAATAAATTCAAAAATGGACCAAGGAAAGGTCAGAATATAACTAAATTTAATATGGGTGCAGCCAGAGAGGCTCACGAAGAGTCTATGGGAGTTTTTTTGTTTCCAGATAAAAATGATCCGGAGCCGGAAAAACATGTTGAAGAGGGCAGAACATTTTTTTTAAAAAAATTTGAAGAAGAATCTTCATTTTATGTTAGCGCTATTCCCATCCAAAAGCCCGGACAAAAATTCTACCAACATTCCTCGTGGTTTGTAAAGGTTGATTACGTTCCCGAAGAGCATCTTAAAGAAGTTTGGACTAAGCTATATGCACGGTATGAAGCTAAAACTATAGCTCACGATTATATTGAGAAAGAAGATTGGAAGTGGTTTGATGTTAATGATTTTATTGGTGAACAATTAAAAAGCACTCCGAGTCTTAGTTCTGTTTTTGTACAGGCCATGAGTGATGTAAAAGTTCAGCGTATTCTTATAAATTTACGGTCTCAAGCAGAAAAAACTAAACCACAGCCTCAACCTATTGCACAAACCGAGTTAAAACCAGTAGATGTGCTTACACCTGGGACTTATGTGGTGAAGAATAAAATTGATAAAACATTTGGCGGGACGGGAGGAACCAATAATCCTCTTGCTTGGCTTTATTCGCCAAGTGAAATTAAAGAAAAAAATGAGATAGGAGAGAATTTTGATGCTGTACTTATAAATAAAGAAAAAGAGGCAGGGGATGAGTTTAAATTTGAGATAAAAATAGACAGTGTGATCAGGAATTTTAATTATATAGAATTGGATCCAAACCCAGTTATCCTTTCTCGTGGGGTATTTGTTTGGAAATGTGATTTTGCAAGCGAGACTCACAAATATTTATATAGACGTATAGGAATGCTATCTTTGTTTGTGGAGGATCAAGCTGAGGGGAAGGTAGCTGTATTTAATGAGTATACCCTTAGAGACGCTAAAGCCGTATATAACATGCAGTCTTTTATAAAAACTGGAAAACAGTATGATGCTTCAAAATACCCAGAACATCCGTTTAATTTTAAAGTCAAAAAAATAGTTGGAGATAAGGAAGAAGGTCCGGAGTACCTGGTTAATTTTAATAAACAAAAGCCTGAAATAATTTCTGTTATAGGTGTGGTTGACCCACGCCCAGCGCCACAGCCACAACCTCAAGCACAATTACAACTTCAAGGCAAACTTGAACAACTAAAAATCAATCTTGCGATATTGAAAAATAAACTTGGATCGTTGGGCGAGAAGCTGGAGGATTTGAAGGGGAAGTTGGGGAGAGTAAAGTCGGGTGGCGTTGCAAACCCATTAGTTACAAAAGACATTGTTATTGATGGCAAAAAATATTGTACATGCGAATTTTGGAATCTGCCATTGCTGGAAGCAAAAGTAAAAAGTATGTGTGATGTGAAGGTTGGGTCAAATCCTGGATTTAATGTGATTTTTGCCCAAAATTTGAATGTTGCTGATTTTATGAAGAAACCCGAAAATAATGGGGCCGTTTTTCAAATTGCGGCAAATGACGATTTGGTTTACACATGGATATCAGGAGGGGTACAGGCTGGAGCTGTTGTTAATGCTACTGAACTTGGAATAGAAGCTAGAAAAAAATTTATAAATAAAGATGGAGAGGATCAATTTAATGCTTTTTTTAAAGATAATGGATTGTCTTTAAATTCAAAAGGGCATGTTAGTCTTGGTACATTAGAAAATTTTGCCGGAGATTTAACCAAAATTTTGATAGCACTCCATTCAGATCTTAAAGTTCAAGGGGTACCTGGACAAACTGTGCAGGTGCCATTTGTTGCTGCCTATAGTTCAGGGGATACTTCGCCACAAAATACTAATTGTTTGAAAGTTGCATATGATGGAACTTTGCTTGCTGCGGTAAAATTAAATGCTCAAAAAGTTTTTTTAACTTTTATGGGTGGAAAAGTGTTTGCAAGTTCTAATCCTCCTGAAAAAATTATCGGGGCGATTAAAAATGCTGTAACTACTTATGTTCAAAAATATGGATTGAATGTTACTTTGTTTTATCCAATTACAGGGGTAACCCCAGATCCAGCAAAAGCGGGTCCTCTTATGGAAATAGTAAAATCTGTTGGAGGTTATGTCGAAATTAGTGGTGTTCGTACCAGTTATAAAAAAAGCGTGTAAGCAAAAGGCTTTTTTAGCCGGAAAAGCAGTTTTACAACAACTTTTTATTAATAATCAGGGGAATATATACGTTTTAGTTCGATCTATTCAGTTATGTTTAAATATTATGTATAATATGCAGTGTGAGTGCATTTTTTACAAAATATCTAAAAAGGAGCTGGAAAATGATGATAAAACGTGACATTTTGCCTGAGCTATTAAGTTTGGCAAAACAGTTTCCTGCTGTTGCCGTTATGGGGCCTAGGCAATCGGGAAAGTCGACATTGGTTAAAGAGGCATTTCCCGAGTATGCATATGTGTCTTTAGAAGATATCGATAAACGTATGATTGCAAAGGACGATCCGCGAGGGTTTTTGACCTCTTTTTCTCAACGCAAGGGCGTAATTATTGACGAGGTTCAGGAAGTTCCCGAGCTTTTTTCGTACATGCAAGGAATCATTGATCAGGCGCATCGTCCCGGATTTTTTATTTTAACTGGATCGCAACATTTTCTTATGTATGAGAAAATAACTCAAACATTGGCTGGGCGCATTGCACTTTTAACGTTATTGCCATTATCTGTTAATGAACTTAAGCAGTCTAATTTGCTTATAGATAATTTGGAGGCTCAATTGCTCAAGGGTTTTTACCCCCGATTATATTCGCAAGAGATTGATGTCCAAAAATGGTGTTCAAGTTACATTAGCACATATGTTGAGAAGGACGTTCGACAAGTTTTGAAAATAACGGATGTTCTTACTTTTCAAAAATTTTTAAAACTTTGTGCTGCTCGTGTTGGAAATCTTATAAATTATGCTGAATTGGCACGTGATTGTGAGATTAGCCCCCACACAGCAAAGGAATGGATTTCGGTTTTAGAGACAAGTTTTGTTATCAAATTGGTTGCTCCATATCATAATAACTTTAATAAAAGGGTTACAAAAAGTCCTAAATTATATTTCTATGATTCAGCACTAATTTGTTTGTTACTTGGAATTAAGACGGCAGAAGATTTATACATGCATCCCATTAAAGGTGCAATTTTTGAATCATTTGTTATGAGTGAGATATTTAAATACAGTTTTAATCTTGGTGATCGCCCACAAATTTATTTTTGGCGTGATGTTCAAGGACATGAAATTGATTGCGTAATTGAAAAAACCTTAGGACATACTATTCCGATTGAAATTAAAGCAGGTAAAACTATAGGAGCCGATTTTTTTAAGGGACTAATTGATTGGCAAAATATTACCAATCAGAATGAGGTTCAATCTTATGTAGTTTACGGTGGGAACGAATTAATTACTCATAAACAGGGACTTATTTTTGCCTGGAATTCAATTGAAATAATGTTGAACGAGATTTATTCATAAATCAATGGGTAAAGCAAAAGCTTGTGGGGCCGACAAAATAGTGTGATTGGGAGTGATTTATTGAGGTTTTAAGACAAGCTGTTTATATTTCAGTATTGTTAATATTTCAATAACATCTACGTCATCATTGGGTGGAAGGAAGTGCTTTGAAATTTTTTCAATTGCACTCTCCCAATAATCATGAGTTATTTTTAAAATATCGAGTGAATTCGAATAAAATAACATGTCAGCTATTAATTGATTAGAAATTGTGGATCGACCATCAGGAAATGTTTTTCTGGCGTGCAGTAAATCTGCGATAAAATTTTCTAAAAATTCACTAGAATTAACATCGATGTGTTTTTTTATGCAATTCAAGAGTTCATCTGTGTAGGTTTTGAAAATATAAAAGCAAGCTTTTTCCGGTGTATCTACTTGATGGAGATACTCTTGCATGCACAAAAGATTTTTGTTGATCAAGTTTAAAAAAACAAATGAGAAAAAAAATATTTTGATTAATCTGATTAAATTATTTGTATAAATTTTCATATAAAATCCTAGATGTTTTAAATTTATAATTTTGAATTATTTAAACTTCGTTATTTAAAATTTTATTTCTGTAGCTTTTCATTAATTCAACCATGTGATTTAAGTTGTGAATTGTGGCAAGGGTGTATGCCGACAATTCGTGGGCTTTGAATAAATGACAAAGATAGGCAAGTGAATAGTTTTTGCATGTGTAGCAGTTACAATCTTTTTCGATTGGTCCAAAATTTGTACTGTTTCCACTTTTTACAACTCTCATTGTTCCCTGTTTTGTGAAAAGTTGTCCGTGTCGAGCGGCTTTGGTTGGATGTGAGCAGTCAAAAGTGTCAACTCCAAGTGGGATGATTTGATGAATTGATTCCAAATCACCTATACCGAGCAGATGGTTGGGTTTGTCTGTTCTTATTGTTGGCATTAAAAATTTAAGTAGTTCAATCATTTGTTCTCTAGATTTGCCCAAACTTCCGCCGATTGCGTAGCCATCAAAATTTAATGACGATAAATATTCACAGCTTTTGCTACGTAAATCTTGATCAAGACCGCCGTGGATAACGGCATAAAGCGCTTGATCGTTTGGATTTTTTAAATGTTCGTCTAATGATCTTTTTTCCCAGCGATGTGTTCGCTCAAGAGAGCGTTTAAGTTTGGCAGGGTCTGTGTGATATCCGGGGAGTTCGTCAAAACAGACGATCATATCTGCACCGATATTTTTTTGGGCCTGAATTGATGTTTCGGGTGTGAGTAAAACTTTTGCACCGTCACGATATGACCTGAAAAGTACTCCGTCTTCTGTGATTTTTAAAACACTATTATCGTGAGTTTTTGTTCCATTGCTTTTTAGTTCGCTGTGTACGCCACCGTACATTAAACTGAAAACCTGGAATCCTCCGGAGTCTGTAATAATTGGCATGGTGCGATTAATAAATTTATGCAGGCCGCCGGCTTGCTTGATAAGCTCTGAGCCTGGCTGAAGCATTAAATGATATGTGTTGCAGAACATAATTTGGATTTCGAGAGATTCAAGTTCTTTTGTTTCAATTGCTTGATTATCAATTGCCTTAAGCGATCCATTCGTTCCTACTGCAACAAAATTTGGTGTGTCAATTATGCCATGCGGTGTGTGTATTTTGCCAACACGTGCACGAGATTTTGTTGATTGGTGTATGAGTTCAAATTTAAATTCGGGAGTTGCTGTGTTCATTATTGTCTGCTTTTTTGAAAATCGTTTTAGCAAAAGCGACAAACGGAGTTGCCAGTGCAATCGCAAAAATTTTTATTGTAAGACTTAACGTTATAATTTGTGCAACAGAATAAGTAATTCCGTACAGCGCTGCTACCGTGAATACAACCGTATCAATAAATTGGCTGAGTGATGTGGTAAGTCCGGAGCGAAGTGCGAAATATTTGTTATTAAATAATTTTTTGAAAAAGCTGAAAATTAAAATAGAGCTGCTTTGTGCTATGAAATATGCAAGAATTGATGCAAATATTATTCGCGGAGTAAAACTTAAAATGGCATAAAAGCTTGAGTGCATTGTGTCCACTTGGCTTGGAATGTACCAAAGTTGAAATCTGCTGTAAACCAGAAAGCTTAACAGCATTAGAAAACTGATTTTGATTGCCTTTTTAGCTGCTTGCATTCCATAAAACTCTTGCAGTAAATTTAAGCTAAGTTCTGCTCCAATTATAAAGACATCTGTTCCTGTAACATTAAAACCAAAAAGCATAATCTGTTTTGTTACAAAAATATTAGCAACTATGCATTGTAATGCGATTATGGAAATAAGTGCAGATTTGCCTAATCTCAAGGCAATAAGTCCCAAAATTGTGACGGAAATGATGTGTAATATGAATATAAATTCGTTCAACATATTTTATATAAAATGTCCTGTAAAATGCTTTTAAATCCAACTTATTCAATACTAGTCATAATTTTATCATATTTATTACATATTGGAAATTACGTTTATTTTGTTGAATATTTATGAGTTTTGAGTACTATTTTTTATATAACGTCTGCGGAAAGTCCGCCAGAATGCCTATTTTTACAGAAAACCTGATTTTAATTTTATTCTAGGATTTTATGAAAGATAATATTTGGACAAATGGAATTGGGTCTTGGTATCACAAAATTTTACAAGACAAGCGTTGGGTGAATATTTCAAATATTTTTACTTTGCTAAGAATTTTGCTTTCGCCTGTGATTGTTTGGCAAATGTATTGTCGAAATTGGAACTTAGCCTTTGGCTTTTTTGTTATCGGAGCAATTACAGACCTTTTAGATGGATATTTGGCCAGACTTTTTGATACACAGACAAATCTTGGACGAATGCTTGATCCGGTTGCAGATAAGATCTTTTTGGTTTCTTCTTTTTTTTCACTATCTTTTATAAGTACCCCATCGTTTCATGTTCCGTCTTGGTTTGTATATTTATTACTTTTTAGGGAGTTTGCATTGCTATCCGGATGCGTGATTTTGTTTGTGCTTAAAGTAAATTTTGAAGTTCAGCCAATTATGTGGGGAAAGTTGACAACAGTTTTTCAAATTCTTTTTATTGTATGGATTTTCTCCTGTTATTTTTTCCACTGGATTCCATTAAAAACTTATAGTGTAAGTTTAGTTTTACTTGCAGGGTATTCGATTTTCTCTTTACTGCAGTATATTCGTGTAGGTTTTAATTATTTAAAGAGATAAAAAATTGTTTTTTTGGTTGATTTTTTTAAAAAAATACACATACTTACAGCCAGTTTTATGTGATCTTAAAATGCGTTTGTTGGCTGTCTGTTTAATTTAAAGGAGTTTGAATATGAAAAAATTATTTCCATTAATGTTCACGTTGGTATTTGCAAGCCAAGCATTTGCTATGGAAACAGAAGTTGTTGTTACAGAAGAAGCAAGTAAATCAGAAGTTGTCGCAACTGAAGTTGCTCCGGTAGTAGAAGCAACCAGATCTGTTGTGCTGGACGAAGCAACCAGAGCAGAGGCTGAAGTTGTTTATGATGAACTAAAAACACGTGGTTTGACAGATGCTCAAATCGTTGCAATAGTTGAAGAAAAATTGCGCGATGAAACAACAGAAAATGTATCCCGTTCAATCTTGGATCAACACAATAAAGAAAAAATTGTATTGCTTTTAGTCGGTGCAGTAGCTGGTGTTTTAACCGTTGAAGGTGGTAAATGGGCTTATAATTCGTACAAGAGTGCAAAATCAGCAAAGCCAGCTGGTGATAAGCAAGCCGAACCTGCAAAGTAAAGTAAGTAATTAATAAAAATTTACACCAGTCAGCAATGCATTAATTAAAAAAAGGGGCATGCTTTGTATGCCTCTTTTTTTATGCCTGATTTTTTTATTTTTTAGGATTGATTTTTTTAAAAAAATACACATACTTACAGCCAGTTTTGTATGATTTTAAAATGCGTTTGTTGACTGTAGGTTAAATTTCAAGGAGCAAAATATGAAAAAATTATTTCCATTGATGTTTGCATTAGTGTTTGCAAACCAAGCATTTGCATTAGAATCAGAAGCTGTTGTTACAGATGAAACAACCAGGTTCATTGAGACAGATGAGGCAATCAAAGTAGAGGCTGCAGCTGTTTATAATGAATTAAAAAAAGATGGTTTGACGGATGCTCAAATCGTTGTAGCAATTGAAGAAAAATTGCGTAGTGAAACAACGCAAGAAGCATACCATTCAGTTTTGAGTAAAAAAAATCAAAAATATATCGTATGGGGACTGGTTGGGGTGCTTGCAACTGTTAGTGTATGTTTTGCAGGAAGATGGGCTTATGGAAAACTGACAGCAGAAAAAAAAGATGCCAATGAAGATGAGCCTCAAAAATTAGATGGTGGCATTGAATTGCAAGAAGGTGTTAACAAAGGTTTAGCACAAAGAAGAGCAGAGCCTTCGCACCATTATGACTTAAGGACTCGCCACCCAAAAACTAAGTAATTAATAGAAAATTACACCAGTCAGCGATGCATTAATTAATAGAAGGGGTATGCTAAAACATGCCCCTTCTTAATCATTTAAGGAGATTGTATGTTGTTAGCTAAATTTTTTAGTTTGATATTTTTTACCAGCAGTGTGGCTTTTGCGCAATCTAATAAAAGCGATGCAAGTGTTTCCACCGGTAAAATTACCGATGGTGGAGAATTTGTTGTCAAAAAAAATATTCAAGATGTGCCTCAGGTTCGGTCAATGTCAAAAAATAGGCTGAAAGAGGAAATTGGAAACGTTATACGTAGAGCTTTTAATTCATCAACAAGCTTGGGCAAAAGTGTCGGAAATGTTAAGATTGGTTTGGCAGATAAAGTTTCAGGCTTTTACCAGGCGGATAGCGGAAATATTGCCTCTGAAGTAGATAAAAATGATGGTATATTGCAAGTTGAGTTGTCAGATATACAAAGTTGTTTTTCTAATGTAATTTCAAACTTGGTTGAAAATAGAGGTTTTTTCAAAAAGGCGTCGCGTGGTGATTTAAGGGATTTTTTGAGTTTGATGGACGAAATGGTTAGTAATTTAAATTTACAAGTAGCTTCATTTAATGACCTGAAGGGTTTGATAGTAAAAAAAGACGCAAAAATAAGCATAGAACCAAATATTTTTGATAAAATTAAACAGCAATTTTGTTCTAGTGCTGTCGAGCTTAAAAGGCTGCAAGAAAAAATTAAAACGTCCAAATGTTTAAAGAAAAGTGTTTAAAACAATATGAAAAAGATTTTTATAGTTACTGGTGAACTTTCCGGTGATATTACGGCTGCTTGGTATGTAAAGCGTTTGCAGTTAGAAAATTCTGAGGCAGAGATCCATGCGGTTGGTGGGGATAATTTGCAGGCGCTTGGTGTTACAATTTTTAAGCGCTTTGAAGAGTTAAATGTTGTTGGGGTTTTTGAGATATTAAGGCATCTGCCAAAAATTTTGCATATTTTAAATGAGCTTATTGAGCATATTAAATCCAATGGCTTTGATGAAGTTATTTTAGTTGATTTCCCGGGGTTTAATTTAAGATTGGCCAAAAAATTAAAATCACTAGATCCAAAAATTAAAGTGACATACCTTGCGCCTCCTCAGTTATGGTGTTGGGGGGCATGGAGAGTGAATAAATTAAGAAAGTATTGTGATAATTTAATTGTACTCTATCCGTTTGAGGTAGAGTGGTACAAGCAGCGTGGTGTTACAGCGCAATGGTTGGGAAATCCCGTTTACGATTCTTTACAGCAATATTTTCCATTAACTGAAAATAAAGAAAGATTAATTGCGCTTCTTCCCGGTTCGCGTAAGGCTGAGATTGAGCGATTTTTACCAATTTTCAGAGATATAGTTAAAAATTTTGTGCTACGTCATCCGGATGTGAAATTTGTTATTCCACTTGCAAGTTCATTATCCGACAATTTTATTAAGCAACAGCTTGAAAAGTCCGGTTTGAATGTTTACTCGAATAAATTAATTTTTACTCGAACAGAGAAAGAAAAATTTGAAAAGCTAAGTGAGTGTTGCTTGGCCGTTACTAAGCCCGGGACTGTTTCATTGGAATTGGCTTTGCTAAAAATTCCAGCTGTGATGATATTTAAAATTTCTTGGCTTACATATATTTTGGCCCGTCCGCTTGTTAAGGTAAAATATATGTCGCTACCGAATCTTTTACTTGATGTTCCACTTTACAAAGAATTGGTGCAATCCGACTGTAAGCTGGATTTAATATTAAGGGAGATGGAAAATCTTTATCTGGGATTCACTCGTGGGACCAATGATTATGTCATGAAGATGAAAAAACTTGATGAATTGAGACGGTTGCTTAGTCGTTAATTATTAATCAAGAGTCAGTTCAACAACTAGTTATAACTTAATTACAAGAAGTAGGTTATGGAAGTGTGACTTTTACTTTACTGTTTTTTGCATCAGGGGAACTGTTTTTTCTTCCAATTTTTTCGTGAAAAACAGAGTCTTCCAAGCATAGTAATGATTTTGCAGATATTCTTTTTAATTTATTAAATTCGATTGTAGATTTTAGAACAATTCTTGGAAGTTTGATAAAGTTATCTGCAAGTGTTACGCTCCATTCCTCAATTTTTTCAACATATTTGGGATCGACAAGAATAATTAGGCTATTTTTAGGAATGACGAAGTTTTTACGGTTCAGTCTTTTTTCTTTTTGAAGCCAAATTCCTTGGTTATGTCCGAGTTTTTTGAATGAGAAGCCCAGATAGTTTTTATCGGGAATTACTTTTAAGTTTGCAAAGGTGTTTTTTTTATCTACCACATGCTGAATTTTACGAGTAATAATTAGTTTATATTTTTGTAAATCATTTTCATTAATGGGAAATGTAAAGAAACCGTCTTCATCTGTGAGAGCCTCTTGCCCTTCAAAAAATACCCTAAATTCAGGAATGTCATCAACCCAATTTGCTATTCTGATTGAGCCTTTAATAAACTTGGGTTGTCCATTGGATGGTCTGGAAAAAACATTTGGGTTTAGTTCAACCGAGCTAAAATCATTTGCGCTAGGTTCTGTTCGAGGATAAAAATTCCCAAAATCTTGTTTATCAATTTTTTTATCAAGTTCGTCATTGGCATTAACTTGTGGAATATATATGAGTGCGAGTAGTGTTATACTCGACAAAAAATGAATAATATTTTTTTTCAACATACGTCTCCAGCTTTTTTTTAGTTCAACTTATTTAGTTCAACAAATTTATTTTATTATTTTTGTAATTTTATCTAAGTTTATATTATGGTATTCTAAAAATTAAGATAAGAAAATAGATTTTGATCAATTTTTTTTTAAACCTTTTAATAAAGGATTTTTATAAATGAAATTTTGGGATAAGTTAAGAGAGTCTTTTTCCCATGCGATGAGGTCTGGAAAGTCGCCTCGTGCGTTATCCTTGGCTTTTTGCGTTGGAATTTATGTTGCTTTTTCGCCTTTTCCAATGGCGCATACCATAATGATTGTTATTTTTAGCTGGCTTTGGGGGTTGAATTTTCCGATAATGTTTATAGCTGCCTCAATAAATAATCCTTGGACGATGATCCCATTTTATTCTATTGATTACGCTTTTGGATTTTGGTTTGTTCACAATTTACTTGGGTTGGAGCCGACTTGGGTTATTTCTTTGGTAAAAATATTCGGATGTGGTAAAATCTGTTTATGGTCTTTTTTGATTGGCGGGAATGTTTTAGGTATTGCAGCCGGTCTAATTTGTTATCCAATAGCGTATTATTTTTTTAAAAAATTTGTTAAAAGTGTGTAGATTGGGCTTAACCTGTTAAGGTTGGATTATGAGCGTTGTAGTTGTAAATAAAAAAGCAAGATTTGATTATGAGATTTTAGAAACCATCGAGGCTGGCATAGAGCTACGTGGTGACGAGGTGAAGTCTTTGCGAAAAAAGGCAGTGTCGTTGGAAGAGACTTATGCTGTCGCAAAAGACGGTCAAATGATGCTTTTGAATTGTTATATCGCTCCATATACCCATGCATACGCTAAAAATGAAATAACAGACACTTCAAGGCGTAGTCGTCGATTGCTGTTGCACAAGCGAGAAATTGATAAGATGATTGGTCAAATTTCTCGTAAGGGCCTAACCATAATTCCTTTAAAAATTTATTTTAATAATAAAGGTTTTGCAAAGATTGAGCTTGGCATTGCAAAACACAAAAAGTTAATTGATAAAAAAAGAGAACTTAGGGAAAAAGACATAAAACGTGAAACCGAACGGCAGATAAAAGCTCGTTTCAATTAGGGGGGTTATGATAATTGGTAGCAAACTTTATCGCACGCTTCAGTGTGCAGACTCGATGGCATGGGCAAAGCAGAATATGGCAACAGCGCCGGATGGAGCTGTTTTTTTAGCGGATAAGCTTACTCAAGCCAAAGGTCGAGGAGATAGAGTTTGGAAAATTTATGATGGCCAGTTGAATGTAACTATACTACTTAAGCCCAAAATTTTACACGGATTTGCTTCCGATGATCTTCCCATTCGGATTAATCAGTTAAATATGGCAGTTTCTCTAGGCATATATGATGCTATAAAAGATTTTGGAGTTGGGATTAAGTGGCCCAACGATTTTGTTATTCAAAGTGAGGCGATGACGAATTCGGAAGAGCCCATAAATCCAGATGCTTTGAGTCCGGATAAGCGAGCGAACAAAAAAGTCGGGGGAGTATTGTTTCATCTTGTATGGGAAGATGGTGTTCCTGTAGGAATAGTTTGCGGTTTTGCAATTAATGTAAATAATATTTTTGATGAATCGGATGAACTGTTTGATATTGCTACCAGTTTAGCATTTGTTTCAGGTAGCAACGTTGAGATGAGGCCATTATATAAAAATTTACTTATTTCTATAAATAATTATTACAAAAAATGGCTTACAGGTAATTTTGATGAAATTTACAAGCTTTGGCGTAAGGCTCAATTATACTTGGGTAAAACCATCAAAATACACCAAAAAGACGGTGTGATAACCACCGGAACAATGATGCAGGTTCTACCAAATGGGGATATGTTTCTTATTGAAAGCTCTGGTCAAGATAAGTCTGGTAATTCCGGCACAGATAAATCCGGTAAGCAAAAAATTGTCTCTTTTTACATGGTCGAACAAGTTATTCTAAGTTAAATTTCAAATTGAATTCAAATTAAATAAATAGTCCTTTAACATGGCGTTTATATTGGGTTTGGTGAGCAGGGGGCTTTTGCAACTCCCCTCTATTTCCTCTAAGCTTAAAATACTTAGTCTAGATTTAGAATATCAATGGTATTTATTTTTTATGGAGGTTTTTCTATGAAGTTTTCTATAAAACGATTACTTTTTTTGACAGTAGGTTTTCTGACTGTTTGTCTTAACGTTACACCAATGACGACAACTGAGGTTTCAGTGCCTGCAGAAGCAGCGGAAGTAAGCAAGTTTTTTGGTGGCGCAAGTTCTGCAGCAGAATTGCAAAGTCGTGTTGCTGAAAATTTTGATCAATATGGAATGGTTACAGAGATTGTTCCTTGTCCATGGTACAGAAGATTGCTAAATTCTTTTTCATCAACTTCCGTTCCTGCTGTTTGTACAGAAGAACAAAGGGAGCTGATTCGTCCAGGGACCGTTGATGCAAAATTGAGGGAAGTTGCGGCGTCCCAAGTGCAAACACAGATATATATTGATGCATTGAAAAGGGACTCCAAAATTTCTGATGTGGCAAGAGCGGCAGCGATTGCGGAGCTTGAACTTCGTAAAAAATTTTTATCGCAAGTTGGACGATGTCACGAGGGTTTACGTGATGATTTAATGCGTGCAAGAGCAACTGTTGGAATAAATACCCGTGAAATTGATCGTATTGCCAA
>JBAZAX010000005.1:0-66979 GCA_041671765.1 Candidatus Babeliales bacterium
TTGTTGCACGTCCGGGCATATACTTTTGTTCATAATCATAAATACTTTGTCCCTCGGGAACAACTTCAGTGATAGGAAATGTGAACCATTCCGCCTCTGTCTTTCCATTCTTCTTAACCGCTCTTTGCAATGAGACGCAAACAAACTCCATACCTTCAATTTTTTCTTCAATAATCACATCTTGTGTTCTTCGAGCATCAACGTAAGCAGCTTTTTTAATTGCAGGAATAAGTTCATCTTCTGTTAAAACTTTTGATACGCCAAGACTGGAACCTTCGTGAATTGGTTTAACAATACATGGCAATCTTGTTCCGGCTTTTTCAAGACGTAATAAAATATCGTTAACATTTAAAGAATCAATTTCAGATTTATGAATTGTAATTCCGGCAGCAACATCAATTCCATTGGCACTAAAAATCTCTTTTTGAACAAGCTTGTTCATGCCAAGAGCACTACCGAATATTTTACTGCCCAAATATGGAATATTTAAAATCTCAAGCATTCCTTGAATGGTACCATCTTCAGCAAAACGTCCATGAACTGCCAAATAAACAAAGTCAACCAAAGTTCTTAGATCATCCCAAGTAATTTTTTGGGCCTCTTTTGCTAATCGAGATTGAAAGTCTGCAATCTTACCACGATGCAAAAAATGCCATGGAAGATTATACAATGTCCCATCTTCATCTTGAAACAAAGGGATAACTTCATATTTATCAGTATCAAGGTGATCGCAAATTGTTCGACCGGAATTTAACGATACTTCTCGTTCAATTGATTTTCCACCAAAGAATACGCCAACTTTAAGCTTAGCTGCCGTGTTTATAACTTGCATCTAACGCCTTCCCAATCTTGAAAAAATAAATGTATTTTAAAACTTAAAAACCTAATCTATCAATTTAAGTAGGTTTTGCGATTTCGTAAAGCTCTTTTAACGCTTGAACCGGATTTTTTTCAGAAAAAATGGCCGACCCTACCGCAACAGCATCAATACCAAGCTCCGCAAGCATTTTTATGTTATTTTTGCCAATTCCGCCATCCATATAGACTTTAAAATTTGCATTCTGAGTTTTTTTACAATCAATAACAGATTTAGCCTTTTCAATAGCTTCCGGTATAAATTTTTGCCCCGCAAAACCAGGATTAACCGCCATAATAAGAATTTTGTCAAAAACGCTAAGATGCGACTCAGCTAAAGACATATTTGTATGCGGATTAAAAGCCACGCCGACTTTCCACCCTTTTTCTTTGACCATAGCAACTAGTTCTTTCATGGGATTAAAGCATTCAAAGGCTTCATAATGAAATATAAAAGTGTCTTTTTTGCTGAGCTTCAACCTATTAACCCAACTTTTAGGATTATCAACCATCAAGTGCACCTGAATTGGCTTTCGCGTTGCTGCAGCAATCGCATTCACAAAATCCGGCCCCATTGTTAAATTTGGAACAAAGTGATCATCCATAACGTCAATGTGATAGCCATCACAATGGTCATCAAAATCAGAAATAACTTTTGCCAGATTCAACAAATCTGCACACATAAGCGAAGGATAAATTTCTATTATTTTGGACATGACCACCACCTAACATTTAATAATTTAAACTTTAGACTTGGTTTAACACCAGACTACAGCCTATTTTATAGGCTTATCTACTCTGCACCCCATCCTAACTTCAGTCTCTCTATCATGTAAAGAATTTTGGATAAAAGTTTCATCAGGGGTGACTACCCCTTTTTTGAATATCATTACAATGCTGGAACCACCGAATGCAAAGTAACCGGCTTCATCACCTTTTTTGTGAAATTTTTCCGGATCATAAGTTTCAACAACCTTACCAACAAGCATTGCCCCTACGGGAACAAAAAGAACTTTGCCAAATTTTTCCGAATCTAAAATAATTAAATGACGTTCATTTTCGGTCAAAGGCTGAATGCCTGATTTATAAACTACCGGATTTACTGATTCAAGCTTACCTTTAATTCTATGCGGCTGACTGGCAACACAATCAAATGGGAAATGAAACCGGTGATAGTTTTCAGGAGCAAGTCTAAAAAGAAAAAGTGTGCCCTCAGCGAATTCGCTCACCAAATTTTTATCTTTTAAAAAACGTTCAAGATCAAATTGGCAAGTCTTAACAAAAAAATGCGCCTGCGTATTTATCTCCGGAATAACCAAAAGCCTACCGTCTGCAGGAGAGATAACTGAATACGGATCAGAATCTATTACTCTTTTATTTGGTTTTAATTTACGATAAAAAAACTCATTGAAAGTTTTATATCCATTATCAGGAACAACGTAGTCAGACATATCTATTTTATTACGTTTGATAAATGATTTAATAAAATGTCGACTTACGCTTGTATCTGCAAACGCCCCACCCAATTGAGAGAACCAAATATAAGTCATGGGAAGACGAGCTAGTCTTCCCATGAAATTTTTATAAAAAAAATTGAGCATCACAACTCCTACCAGGCGTAATTCATGCTCAGGTGAAATTCGTAAGGAGATTCGCCCATGTTCTTTTTACGATCAAGTTTGAAACCCCAGTCAATTTTTGCGGGGAACGGATTAACCAAATTTACACCAAATCCAATTGAATGTCGTAAATCAAACTTGTTTCGTGTTATATAATCTTTTGCATTAAGCGGTATATTCTTGGGACTCAATAATGGTTCGCCTTTTTCATTCGTAAGAGCAATTGGTGGGGTACTCCATCCACAACCTGCATCGTAGAAAACATGCCCCTTCATCGAATAATCTGCAATCAGTGGGAATATTAACTCTGTTCCAAATAAAACAGCGTTTCTTGCACCAAGTGGCGCATCGCTAGGCCTCCATGCCGGACCAACACCGCCCCACAAAAATCCTCTTACAGTATCTTGACCACCCATTTGGTAAAGTTCTTTGTACGGTATAGTTCGATTATCCAAACTACCAACTCGCCCGCCTCTGGCTCGCATTGCAAGAACAAGTGAATCCTGACCAATCAAAGCATAATACCAGCTCGCATCCAACTCAGCCTTAAAAAATCCAAAATTATTATTAATGGTTGTCGGTGCAAGTTTTGTGGATAAAATAATTTTGTATCCATCGCTTGGATAAACTTTGTGATTTCGAGTATCTTTGACAAAATCAAGTCCAATCCAAGTTAAATCACCCGCTTGAAATGTTCTATCTACAATAGGTTTAACCAAGACGCTGGTAGCTTCCGGATTATTATTTCTAATATGTTCATACCCAAGATCAACAACCATCTGTAATCGTTTATCAATTTTGGTCAATGGAAAACCGAGGCGTAAATTAAACCCGGCAATTTTTTGTATTGGAGTATGGTTAACAGATCCTCCCCACTGGCTAAATTCCATCCAGTGCCAATATGGATTCACAAACCCGGAAATGTTGGTATCAAAAATATGGGAGTCAGAAAAACTTCCCTCTAATCTTTGTAAATGGTGTCTACTTGCCTGAACCATGGCACTTGTATCATATCCAAGTCCAAATAAATTATTTTTTTCAACATTAATAGATCCATGAAGGGACGGTTGCGGTGTAATTTTATCACTACCATAACTTAAAGCTACATTCGCGTGACCTGTTTTAGCCTCCTGAACCATCATTTCAAGATCAGCCAAATCATCGGTGATACGATGAATTTTCCAATCCACACCGCCTCGCTCAAAATATCCAAGATACTCTACCTGATTTTTTGATATGCGCATATTTCTACTCGTGATAAGATCGCCCTCATCAACATCAAGCTGACGACGGATAACTTTATCATGGGTATACTTGTTCCCGGTGATGTCAATCTTATTGACATACATTCTGTTGCCACGCTCAACATTAAAAGTTATATCTACAACATTCTTTTCTTCATCAGGTTTAATTTGAGGATAGACATCAGCATAGATATAACCTTTCTTACCCCACAGCTCTCGAATTAAATTAATGGAATCTACAAGCTTGGCCTGCGAAAAAGGTTTACCTGATTCCAAGCTAACCAATGGCATAAGCTCGTCTTCACCATAAATTTCATCCCCAGGGGCACGAATATCCCGAACAATAAATTGCGGACCTTCTTTGATATAAAAAGTTACGGTAACATCTTTTTCATTCCTAGAAAAATCAACCTTACTTTTATAAACCTTTGTCTGCAGATATCCATTATCTCGATAAAAGTATTCAATACGATGCTTATCTATTTCCACTGCATCTTCGGCATAAGCTCCTGCACCATCGGAAAAACTAAGCAACCAGTCTTCTCTGGTAAAAATAGCTTTTCGCAATTTACGATCAGGAATATCTTTATTACCGGAGAAATAAACTCTTTTGACTAAGGACTTTGGACCCTCATTAATTTTAAATAATAAAACAACTTTATCAGCGTTATCTTTACTTGGAATAAGTTCAAAGTCTATATGTAACTTGTGTCTATTTTCTTCTTGATATGCTTTTTTTATCTCCTTGATTAATTTTTGTGCTGATATTTCATCAATGGTACTAATTTTATCGACATTTAGATCTTCTCTTAATTTTTTAGTTGTAACGGCCTTGTTGCCTTTAAACTCTATTTTTTCAATCAATTTTTTTTCTTCGAGAATAACAACTAAATTCATTGATTCAGGCGAAAGTTGTTCACCCTCAAGTTGTACTTGTCTAAAATAACCAAGATCGCACAGATTATTGATTGCATCGGCACTTTTCACCGTATCAAAAACATCCCCAACTTTATATGGAATCCTGTTTAAGATTACAGGCGTTCCGACATTTTTATTACCTCTGACAATAATCTGATTAATTACCATCTTTGGCTTTTGTTCCACAGAATTCAATTCTGCTAAATCATCAGAAATAGGCATATCTTGGTCTATTTGACTATGCCCAGACAGATCTTGTTTTGATTCAGCTTTAATGAAAACAAAATTTGAAGCCAAAAAGAACAGGCTTGAAATCGAAAAAACTAAACTTAATATTTTTTTACTTTTAACTATCATTCACGTCTCCTGCACGACCGATTGATCAATTGATAAAAAAGAGGTGCTGTAGGTTTCTATGATACCCTGTCAGCAAAAAAAAGCTACGTTTTATTGAAATTTATTGAAATAATGATAACTAATTCTTTAGAATGTTCTTAGAAGAATTGATTTTAAAATTGGGGGAAATCCGAGAAGAGGGGATGTAAATGATAAAAATTAGATTATTCTTACTACTTTTAATTATCATGATTTACAATCTATCGATAAATACTTTAAAATCCGCAAATCCAAATATTTTTAAACAAATTTTAACTGATCTGCAACAAAATCAAAGTCCGGAAATAATTGATCTTTTAAAACAAGCGGAACAAAAAGCTGAAAACTTAGAAAATCAAACGGACTTAAGAGTAAAAAAATTACAAGAAGAAGCAACTGAAGAAGTCACACAAATAAATAACAATCTTGAAAAAGATATAGAAGCTATTTCCCAAGACGCACAGGCTGAAACAGCACTAATTAAAAAATCCGCCATTCAAGAGACACAAGAATTAACCGGAGAGGCAAAACAAGAACTAAACATAATTAATAACAAAATAAAAGCAGATATACTAAAATTTAAAAAAGATGCAGCATTGAAGATTCTTGAAATAATAGATAAAGCTGATGAAGAGGCACTTAAAATCCGAAAAGCTCAACGCGAACAAATGACCTTGGATAATTTACAAAAATCAATCGATCAAATTCCATCAGTTGAGATGCATAATCTGGCAAAATATTCAATCAACCTTGACCCCATACCGAAAAACTTGAAGATTTCAGCTGAAAATGAATTTAATTCCAATACGGGATTTCTGCAAAAAATAATCTTGGACGCAGAAGACCCAACCCAAATAAATGATTTTATGAATACATTTGAAAAACAAAAAATCTGGTTTGACAAGACTTTACGCTCATCAAAATACTTATCTGACCCAAATTACACCCAAATTATAAACAAACACTCTCAATTAGATTCTATCGCAACGGCAATAAAAAAATCCGATTCCATCATTGAAATTTTAGAACTAAGCGCAGCACAAAAAAAACAAATTCGATTAAAGTTTCTTTATGAAATCAATTCTATGCAAAAACAAAAACCTATATCTGATAATGATATAAGAACACTTACAATTAATATAATTGAAGAAATCAGTGGCAAAAAAGCCAGCGAATTCCCGGAACTGAAATTAGCAAAAGTACAATTCAGGGAGAAGGCTGAAAAATTAGGGCATCAGATGTTTGAACTTCAACTTACAAATAAAGAATTATTAAATAAAGTTGATGAAAATCAAAAAATAACAACCGATATGAAAAAATTAATATCCGAGTTAGGCACCCAAAAAAAAGAATGCCTGAACAAAATAGAATTGACTGAACAAGTATATGACTCCAAAATCAAAGAACAATCAACTTTTAAAATTGAACAGGAAAATAAAAATAAAATTGACTTGGAAATTCAAATATCCGAAAAAGAAATGGCCAACAAATTAAAAAACTCAAAAAATTAGCATACTGTAAATTTAATAAGAATATGATTTTGTTAAAAAATGGGCTTTTCGAATTAAACCATGTTTATAAGCACAAGTACTACAATTTTTAGTTTTTTTAAAAATGCTTAGGACATTAATAGTTCTTATGCTACCATAAAATATAGAGAAGGGTTTACCATGTCTGATTGTCGTAAAATTTAAGCTTCAAGATAATTAGAGCAAAAACCTAGAAAAAGAGGAGATTGCATGAAGTGTCCTAAGTGTGGAGGTTTACTGGTTGTTCAGTCATTCTTTGATCACTTCATCAATTTCGAGGGCTGGAAATGTATAAACTGTGGTAAAATCATAGAAAAAAAAGAAAATACATTAAAAGATGACGCGTTCAGTCTGTTCTATCAGCGTCAAAAGTTAAAAAAACAACACGAATAAATTTATGCCAGTTAGATTTGTCAGCATTCACGGAACACATAATAAACTCGATATCGCACTATTTCAAGACCAAAACTGTCTGGATTCCGTAACAAAATTAGATACACGGGCAAGCTCAAGCCTTCTTCCATTTTTGGACTCACTTTTAAAAAAGCATACCTTATCACTTACGGATTTATCTTTTATAGCTGTGGACAAAGGCCCCGGGGCTTTTACATCACTTCGTGTTACGATAACAACCGTCAATGGCATTGCTTTTAATAACAAAATTCCATTGATAGGAATCAGCGGCCTTGATGCACTGACAAAAGAAGTCTTGACCTCGACTCCAAATTCCCAAAGTTTCCAAAATATCGTCACGCTTCTCAATGCTTACAACAACGAAGCCTACTTCTTAGTTTCAAAAACTGACAACAAAAACATACTTGAATCAACACAAGGCTGCCAAAATATAGATATCTTACTCGATGACATAAAATCAAAATTTAAAGACTCGAAAATCTTATTTTGCGGCCAGGGCAGCCAACTTTACAAAACCAATATCAAACACTTATTTGCAGATCAAGCTATAATTCTTGATGAACCATTACTTGCCAGCGCTAAGATTATCGGCCAAATGGGGTATGAATGCTGGTTGAAAAAAGAAAATATAGAAAATCAGATTACGCCACTGTATCTAAAAACGCAGTATTTTGCGATCAGAAAATAAAATTATCTGGCACTTCTTACTCCACCCAACCCAACAATAACAGCCTCACGTGCCCGTAATATTGTCGGAGTAAGCGCATAAGTTTCAAAGCCCAGATCAGATAATTGCTTTTCTTCCAAACTCGTCAAGCCACCCTCTGGACCAAAAAATAAAGATATATGTAAATCCGTCGCAGTTTTAATTTTTTGAAGTAAATCAACAAAGCATGCCCCGCTTGGATCAAAATAAATTTTTAGATTTTGCACGCCACCGAATTTCCGGGCTTGGGATATCCGACCTTCAGATAATTCTAGATCAACATCCTGAATTTTAACGGGCTCACAAATTTCGGGTAAAAAAAAGTTTTTTGACTGCTCGCATGCAGCCACCATTATATTAAAAAGTCTTTCTCGCTCTTTCTTTTCGCCCCAAGAGCGTTGCACTTTATCAGACAAAACTGGAATAATTTTATTAACACCCATCTGAGCTGCCGCATACACTACATCTTCGAACGCATCTTTTTTCAAAAGGCACGGCATCAACGTTATATTCGGCTTGAGAGCTTGATTAGGATTCACAGATTCAATATGTAGAGCTAAAAGCTCTTTTTTAGCAAATGTTTTTTCCAAAACAACTGCTGCCGCATTGATATGCTCATCAAATAGCAACAGTTTTTCGCCAACCCTTAAACGCAGAACCTTAGTAAGTCTCTGCCATAAGTCACGATCAGAAAACTCAACCTGGCAATCGCTGCCACCGGAAACATACATGGATAAATTTTTACAAAATAAAGTAAAAAGATGTTGTTCGTTCATGCTTAATTTTTAGGCGCATCAACCTTTTTATTTTTTTGATTAAAATAATAGACAAGCACCACAGCCAAAGCTGTTGCACCCGCAGCCGCTCCACATATATATTTACGTTTATTTTTTGAAACATGTTTTATTGCCAAATTTTTAAGTTCACCGGTTGTTATCGCAAACCATAGTAACTGTAACTTGTCGCTAAACGTTAAATCTTTTAGTGAATAATCCTTTTCGACTAAATCAATCTCATCTACAGAAATATCACTCAAAGAAAGTTCGTCCACAGAAACTGTACCCGAAGAAATATCCTCAGCTAATTTATCAACAGACTCCTGTAAAACACATTCTGCTTCAATCTGGTCAACAGCCTGCAAAAACCCAGAGCCCAAACAAATAGAAAATAAAAAGCTCCAGCATAATATTGCCAAATAATGCTTCATAGTGTTACCCTTTTTAAAATTAACAAAATTCGAATTTTAAACATGTTATATTTTAGACTGAACATATGATGCATTGTACCGTAAAATAAGTTTTTTTGAAAATATATCAAAATTAAAGCGATTTACCATGAATAAAACAGATAAAACCCCGCCAATAATGCTTGTAATTCTTGACGGTTTTGGCCACAGCCCCCAATCACCGGGCAACGCCGTAGCTCATGCCAAAATACCTTTCTGGGACTGGCTAACGCAAAACTATCCCCACACTCTTTTGCGCGCAGCAGGCGAAGCCGTTGGATTGCCCCCTAGATACATGGGCAACTCGGAAGTCGGACACCTAACAATCGGCTCCGGCCGTGTTGTTGAATCTATTCTCAAGAAATTTCATGATGAAATTATTAGCAATAGGTTTTTTGAAAATAAAATGTTAATAAAAAATTTTAATAAGTTAAGAGATACAGGCAAAGCACTTCACCTGATTGGCCTACTCTCGGACGGAGGGGTGCATAGCCACGAATCTCACCTATATGCTTTTTTAAAATTGGCAAAAAATTTGGGTCTCCAAAATGTCTTCATTCATGTAATCCTTGACGGCCGAGATGTGGCTCCAAAAAGCGCTTCTATTTATCTCAACAGATTAGAAGACGAATGTAAAAAGCTAAACTGTGGCAAAATTGCAAGTGTATCCGGTCGATTTTATGCCATGGACCGAGACAATAACTGGGACAGAACGAAACAGTACTATGATATGCTAGTCAGCACACCCCCCACAGACCCAAACCTTACAAATACCAAAACTATAAATGCACTCACAGATTACACCATGCCATACAACTGGCAAACAGTTCTCGATTGTGCCCACACCGCCGGCATAACCGACGAATTCGTCAGGCCAACCCTACTTGAAACCAAGGGATTAATCAAGCCAGACGACGGCATTGTTTTCTTCAACTTCAGACCTGACCGCGCACAACAAATAACAGAAAGTTTTATCAACCCAAATTTTGATAAATTCCCAGTGCAAAAGCTGTGCAGCACAAATCATGAACTTGCATTCTTCATAACGCCAACCAGGTATAATCAAGATTTTACAAAATTTAATAATGACGTTTTGTTTGAACGTGAAAAAATCACAAACACTCTTCTGGACGTGCTTGCTCAAAAATCAGCCCCAGAGAATAAAATTCGAAAAGTGTTTATAATCGCAGAAACTGAAAAATATGCTCACGTAACATACTTTTTTCATGGAATGCAAGATCATCAAGCCCCAAATGAAACTAGAGTCTTAATTCCATCAATCAAAACCCAAAACTATATCAATTATCCTGAAATGCGTGCAAACGAAATAACAGAAACTGTTTTAAACTCGCTAAAGACAGAAGCGGCAGATTTTTATCTGATTAATTATGCCAACGCCGACATGGTTGGGCACTCCGGAAATTTTGACGCAACGGTTAAGGCGTGTGAGTGCTTGGACAAGCAACTTGAACAACTGTACAAAGTTTTTGTTGAAAAAATGAACGGAACAATGTTTATCACTGCTGACCATGGTAATGCCGAAGAAAAAATAGATCCTGCAACCGACACACCTCTTACGGCACACACCCAAAATCCGGTGCCTTTTGTTCTTGTAAACAAAGATATGCAGAGCAAGCAAAACCTCAACTGGCCAATCAATCCCAAATTTGGCATCTCAAGTATTGCACCAACTATACTAAATTTTATAGGGTTAAAAGAACCAAAAGAGATGACTGGGGGAAAAATAGAGTTTTAAGTTTATTGGAAAAAAGGAGAGAAAGTAATGAAGCTAAGCAAATATTTAGCACTACTATTTTCATTAAATTTTGTATTTTGTTATCAAAATGTGTTTTCGGAAAAAATATACCTTCTAGCTCATCCCACAAATTTTATCGTCGGAGAAATTACAAAAGGAGAAAACAAATTCAATGAAAAAACAATTACAGAGCTCTATAGCTTTGGTAATAATTTCAATATCGTACACATTAATGCATATGGACTTGACCAAGCTGAAATTTGGCCAGAAGCAACAAAGGAAAAAATAGAAAATATTAAAAAGGTTTCCCTAGAATTTCAAGATGAAACAATAAAAGAGTATTTAATTAATAATGAAAAAAATACGGTTGGAATGTTAAAAAACGATATTACAAATCTCAAAGAATGGGCTGATCTCAAAACCCTTTTCCCTCAAAAAGGAACAGTCTACGGTTTTGAGGCCTTTAAACGCCCTGCATATCAAATATTTTCCGATGGCAAAGAATTAGCTGATGATACTGAATTAGTTAATGGCATGAAACTTGTATTGGGAATAAAAAATGAAAAATGGGATATGGAATTAGTTTTTCTAGATGAGACAAACAAATCTATAGCAAAAATTCCAGCTAAGATCATGAATCTGGACACAGTAAATTGGTTAAAATACCAAATAGCAATCATGCTTGGCATTGGATATGGCTCAGAAACTTATAATAAAATAAATATGCAACCCAATGCTGAAGAAAATTTTAAGCCAGAGGATACCAGCGAATCATTTCACAAACTGGGTTACGATAAAAAAACAAAATCTATATATATAAAAGGATTAAACAAACAAGATTTACAACCTATCTTAAGTCCAGGAAAAATATTTATCGATTGGGGCACGGTTGCATCATTAACACATGAATTCATAACAACAAATAATATTGTCGGCCAAGATCCTGCAACAACCAGTTTAATAAAAAATTTTGCAATACCCATCATTGAAGAGATTCAAAAAAACAGTCACGAAAAAAATTTAATTGATGGAATAATAAAAGACGGAATAACGGCCTATCTTTTAGGTAAATTATTATATTTAACTATAAAACCAAACAACATGGAAACCATTCAAGAACAAAATATTTCCAATGATCTTGATAAAATTTCCACAAAAATAATTGAACTCAAATCTGAATTTCTAAAGTTAAAAGATACATACGATACAACAGAAGTTGATTTAAATGCATTACTAACACACATAACTCCCAAAATAATTGAACGCATTAAGCTTATCCTAGATTTAGCCGTTGAGTTTGGACAACAAGGTGATAAAAAAGAAGATGCTAAAAATAAAATTGCTTCTAGAATTTTTGATCGTGCATTTCAATACGAAGAGCTCCCAAAAAATCTGGCTAACTGTTTTGTAGGCTACTATAACAAAATTATTGGAAAAAATGATTCAAAAAAAATATTATCTGTTTTTCATTTTTCCTGGATTCCAGATATTTATAAGGGTGCCAATTCTGCAACAATTAGGTCCGCCCCTCTTACAAAAGCAAACGAACCAAAAGAGAACCCTTTGATCCCAAAATTACGCCAACTTAGTAATAATCTCGCTGAATTAAAAACTAAGTTACAACAATTAAATCAAAAATTAGAAACTCTAAGATCGCGTTTATAAAGTGTTTGGTAGTCAGTTAAAAAATGGAAAAAGGAAGGAACTTGGTATGAAAAGAGCTCAGATACTCTCTTTATCAGTATTAGCATTAGGATTATTTAATCCATGCGTTAATGCCGCAGTAGTTCAACCGGATGACGAAACACTCACCTGGGGCGAATTAATGTTGGAAATGAGACAAGATAAAGATTTAAAGCAAGAGGTTTCCAATTGGATAAACAAAGAACTCAGTAGCAAAAAATCTAATGCAAAACCCGAAACTCGCGAAATTCTTTTTGAGAAATTTATATCAGGAATAATTCAAGATACAATCGCAGCACACCTTCTAGCAAACATAATCAAACAAAAAGCCGAGGTAAAAGCCGGAACCGTTCTTCTAAATCCTGAAGATACCTCAACATCAAAAAACAACTCCACAGACAGCATTGAAGGATATATAAGAAAAAATTTGGCACAATTTTGTAATACATGGAAAATACTAACAAGTAGAAGAATCGAAACATCAAAAAAAGCACCTGTAGAATTTTTGAAAAGTTTTATCATACCTGCATTAAAGGACAGATTGGTTCTCATAATAAAAATGGCAGATGAAATTTTAGACAATCAGGGAATTAGCGATGGGTATAAAAAAATCTACAGCCATGTTTATAAAAATACCCCTAAACCAAATAAAGCTAAAGAGGGTGTGATCATAGACACGGCACAGGATTTGGCAAAAATTTATGCCGGATATTATTACGAAACAAAGAATCCTGAAACAGTAGTACCCGCAGATGTTTTGCACATGTTCAGTTTTTCATTACTCAGAGATCTTTATCTTCCTACGGTAAGGCTTCGAGTAGCATCTACCCTGCCTACCGAAAAAACGAAATCTACTTCTCTAAAAAGAAAAACAACAATAAACCGCGAAGCTCGATCAAGAAAGAGAAAAGTCAGGGACAACTAGTACTATTTTTTTAATAATACTAAGAAATTTTATTGGTGTCACAATTGCGTGGCACCATTTTAATTACACCAAGGATTGCTAATTAATTCATGGATCCTGAAACGAGTTCAGGATGACAAAATGGCGTTTTTTTTACTTGAAAAATACTTTGCAACTGCCGCTGCAATTCCAATTAAGAATATTGATAAAAAAGAAAATGATATTCCAAATTTTACAATATTAAATAACGAAACAAATAAAATATAAGAAGCAGTACAAATTCCTAAAAGTGGTACCCAACGGTTTAACCCAAAATTCGCAACGGATTTAGCAGCATAAAATGCAGCAACAGCGCTAAGAAGCATAGCAATCAACTGTGAAAAAACGGCCACATTCATTAATGGAAGTTGAGCACTTGTTATAGCCAATATAACCGCTGTTACAAAACCTTCAACAATCAATGCAACCCATGGGATCTGCTTTGATGAAAGTTTTGTGAGAAAACGTTTGAATGGAAGATGGTTATTTTCTGCTAATGTAAATAAGTTCCAGCAATTTGCGGTAAATATCGAAAAGCATGCCCCCAAAATGGCTGCATAAACAGACCCATTCAATATTCTTCCAATAATTTCATAAGTCGGAATTGCTTTTTGAGCCAAAGGCAAAATCGGAATTCCAGCCTCTACTACGGCATTGCCAAGAGCCCCAAAAATAATACCCTGAAAAATAGTATTTACACCAACAACAATTCCAAATGCAGTTAAAATTACTCGCTTAATATTTTTAGAAGAATCGGTAATCAAGTGACCGACAGAACATATAATTTCGAAACCTATAGATGCAAAAACACAAACCGGAATAATTAAAAATAGACTTGAAAAATCGTTTACACCAAACTGGTAAAATGATGAATCAAATGTGACAAAACCAAATGTAAAAACAAAAATTATTGGCAACATTTTCAGGGATACAAATAGGTACTGAAGCTTGCCACCTATTCTTGCGCCAAGTATGTGAATCGAGATTAAAAAAAACAAAACAAAATAATCGAGAACCAAAGCTGGAAATTGATTTAAAAAACTAAATTGTACTTGAAAAAATTGAACAAATTTATGCATCAAAAGACCGGCTGCTGCAGTTTTACCAAGAAAATAACTCCACCCACTCAAAAATCCGGCCCAATTACCAATATGACTTTTACTAAAAACATACAAACCGCCTGATACAGGATGCAATTTTGCAAGCGTACTGATACTCAAAATTAATGGCAACATTAGCAATGCTGATACAATATATCCAACAAATCCCCATGGGCCTGCTTTTTGGGCAAGCGTAGCCGCATTAATAAAAAGCCCTGCACCAATCATGGTGTTTATACATATAAGCACACCTACAACAGGGGATATCATATTTTTATTTGATGCCATAAATTTTTCCTACTTTGTCATCCTGCCGTGTCGGCCATAGCACTCCAAGTGCAACGGCTGAAACTTGATCCAGGATCTAAATTATTATAATTTCCTGCGCCAAAATACCGTTGTCAAAATTAAGATGAAAATTGCTTTGATTACAAAATCACCAAGAATAAATGAATACAATCCTAATGCCAAAAGTTTGCTTGATGGCACAAAACAGCTCAACTGAGCCAACCCAAACATATAGTACAAAATACAGCAAAACCAGTAGCTAATCAATAACCAAATTTTAGATGCCGGCTTAAAATCACGCATTACCACCATCATAAGCATGGCTACACCAAATCCAATCATGTATCCACCCGTAGGTCCAAGCAAATGAGCCGCTCCTGACCCGAATCTTGAAAAAAACGGCGCACCAAATAACCCCTGAGTAAGATACATAAGATATGCACTTACGGCAGTATAACCAAAAAGCCAAGCACAAAACAAAAACATTACGGACTGTAATGTAACAGGGACAATATTAAATGGAAGAGGAATAATACATTGCGAACAAAGTGCATAAAACCATGATAAGCACAGGCACAAAACTATTTTGTGTGTAATGGATTTTTTTGCCCAATTTTCAATATTTGAAATTAGATTGCTACTTAAATTCATGAATTGCATAAAAACCTCTTTTTTAGAACCAATCTGAAAAAGTTACAACTTGAAAAATTAAAAACTTACAGGCAGATTATCAGAAGGGCTTTAGTCTTGCAAATGCATATATCAGTTCTGTTTTACCCATTTTACAAAATATATAACTCTGGACTTTACAAAAAGCCTACTGGCTTTTAAAATTGTCATGTTGTACAAATAGGTTTACTAATCCATAGATCCTGAAATAAGTTCAGGATGACAAATAAGGAGTTTTATGGAATTACTGCATTATCTACTGGTGTTCAGTGGAATTTCTGCTTTGGGAATTTTACTCACAAGCATTCTTTATAAAAAAGTGACGTCTTACACAAATGACGACAAACGGTCTGCCCATATCGCAGACTTGATTCGTAACGGAGCTATGACATTCTTACATAAAGAGTACACCGTTCTCGCTGTTGTTATCGCAATAATATTCACAATTTTATTCTTAGTCTTTGGTGCAGTATCTGCACTGACTTACGTTTGTGGTGCACTATCTTCAATGTTTGCCGGATATGTTGGGATGAAAGCTGCAACCAGAGCAAATGAATTAACAACATTAAAAGCCAAAAACCAAGGTGAACGCGCTGCATTTTTAACAGCATTACTTGGTGGCTCAGTAATGGGGTTTGTTGTTGCAACCCTTGGCTTATTAGGGCTTGGAATTATATTCTTCTTGTTCGCACAAAATCCGGGTTATGACTTTATTAACATCATCACATGCTTTGGATTTGGCGCAAGCTCAATCGCATTCTTCGCACGCGTTGGCGGCGGAATTTATACCAAAGCAGCTGACGTTGGAGCCGATCTTGTTGGCAAAGTTGAGATGGGCATCCCTGAAGACGATCCTCGTAATCCTGCAGTTATTGCAGACAACGTCGGTGACTGCGTAGGCGACACAGCTGGTATGGGTGCCGATATTTATGAATCTTATGTTGGCGCAGTTGTTGGAGCAATGCCTTTGGCTGTAGCGTTTTACCACAATGACCTACGATATATTGCTCTTCCAATAATGCTTTGCGCAATTGGTTTGATCGCATCAATGTTTGGATTAGTCTCGGCATTTATCTTCAAATCAAAATTAAATTTAATCTTGCACAAGGCAACTTATGTTGCTATCGCATGCTTTCTTGCCGGATCATATGCTTATTTGGCCGGTATGAATATGGACATGACCCTTTTTGGCTCAATCTTTCTTGGAGCTTTTTCAGGCGTAATTATTGGAGCAGCAACAGATCACTACACAAGTGGCACCCCAATTAAAAAATTGGCTGAATCATCCCAATCAGGGGCCGGTACCAACCTCATTTATGGCCTTTCTATCGGGTTCGAATCCGTTGTAATTCCCGTATGCTCAATCGCAATCATTGTTTATATTTCGTATGCATACTTTGGAGGATTATTCGGTGTTGCACTTGCAGCTGTTTCAATGCTTGCAACGGTAGGCATTACAATGTCTGTTGATGCTTATGGCCCAATTGCAGACAACGCAGGTGGAATTTCTGAAATGTCCGGCTTTGGTCCAGAGGTTCGAAAAATCACCGACAAACTCGATTCACTTGGCAATATGACTGCAGCTCTTGGCAAAGGATTTGCTATCGGATCGGCAGCTTTTGCAGCTCTTGCACTTTTTGCTGCATACTGCCAAGAAGCAGGAGTTCCTAGCCTTGATTTGTTAAATCCAATTATTATTGCCGGAATGTTCCTTGGTGGATGTTTGCCATTCTTGATTTCAGCATTAACAATGAAATCTGTTGGTAAGGCAGCTTGGAAGATGGTTGAAGAGGTTCGTCACCAATTCAAAAATATTCCAGGATTAATGGAAGGCACAGCAGAAGCCGATTATGACCGTTGCATTCAAATTAGCACAAATGCAGCATTGTATGAAATGATCCTACCTGGTGTAATCATTTTAGTTGCTCCAATTGCCGTTCGTTTTGGATTTGGCGCAAATGGCAAAATGGCTCTCGGCGGATTTTTGGCAGGCGCAACACTTACAGGAATTGTTCTTGCTCTAACAATGGCAAATGCCGGTGGCGCATGGGATAACGCAAAGAAATATATTGAAGCTGGAAACTTCGGAGGCAAAGGGTCTCCGGCACATAAGGCAGCAGTTGTGGGCGATACAGTTGGCGATCCATTTAAGGATACATCTGGACCTTCATTAAATATTTTAATTAAATTGATGTCTATTCTATCTCTGCTTTTAGCAACACTGTAAAATAACGATTCAATTTAATCTTATAGATCTTTCGCCGACCATCGCATGCATTTGCGATGGTCGGTTTTTTTGTACTAAAATATTTTTTGTACCAAAATTCGAAAGGCATATCATGAAAACATTTTTGGGACTATTCAGTTTTATTTTTGTCTTGCTTATCAACATGCCAACGCATGCTATGGAATCAGAACCCATAAGCGACCAAGCCTTTTTACACAAAATAACTCTTGAAAAATGGCTTGATAAACCCAAATACGCACCCAGCATATTAAGAATATTAAAACTATTTAACAATTCAAAAGCCCAATTATTAAGTAATGATAGAGTCTGGGTAAATCATGCACCTCAAGAAATAATAGACGGCTTGATGACAGGACGTATCAAAATTCCACTTCAACCCGAAGCTGATGGGACTTACCAACATATTCCGAATATGCCTTTCCTAGCCAAATGGATTATACCTGGTAACAATTGTGTGATTTCAATCGGTGATTTGCATAGCAATTTTGCAGGATTAAAAGAAATTCTTAACAACATGCATTCGCTAAAATTGTTTAAAAGTGATGGTTCGATGCAGTTGAAAAACAACGTCAAATTAATATTTCTTGGGGATTACATGGATCGTGGATATTATCCCATGGAAACATTTATCACGGCAGCCCTTCTTTACCTAAAGAATCCGGGACAGGTACTCCTGCTTAGGGGAAACCATGAAAATATCGCTATAAATTTAATTAGCTACGGCCTGAAATTGGAAATTGATGAATTAACACATGCATCAGAAGAAATAACATCCAAAATAATTGAAGAACTTTCAAAATCTTATGAATTTCTTCCTGTTGGAGCATTTATTGGATATCAAGATTCTCTTCCAACAAAATTCATTTTTCACGTCCATGGATGTGTTGATATAAGAATAAATTGCAAAGATTTGTTGGAATTTGATGCAATCAATTTGTCTCAAAATGGTGGTCTTAAATTATGGAAATTTGGACGTGAAAATATAATGCCCCCAGAAGAACTCAGCAGATTTTATAAAGACATTATCCCAAATTTTGATAACTTAATGAAAGATTTTCTTGAGGCATTAACAAATCCAGATCCAACAGCCGGATTTCTCTGGAATGATATATCGTGTGGGCAGCCCTATTTTTTAAATAAAAGTACACGTGGCGATTGTGTAATCAATATGGACATTTGTATGATAAAAAAATATTTAGAAAATTATAATTCAGATAAGACAAACGTCTGTGGCTTGGTAAGAGGACACCAACACAACCTTGCTAAGGAAACTTATAAAAATATACAAAAAGATTTAGCCTCTCTTTCGTATAAAAATTTAAGTACCGAAGGAACAAGTGGTCTAATAGATGACGACGAAATAATAGATCAAAACGTTTATAGAAAAATGACACCTGCCTGCGTTATTAACATTAGAACTGAACATGCAACCGCATGCATACTGCAACACAGCACATTTCCACTTAATTTTGACAACGATTTTTGGGTGGCTACTTTAATAAGCTGCTCAATAATAGAAAATCAAGAAGTTCAGATATTATATCCTCCAACATTCTTAAGCTTAAGATACACCCGTCCCACCAGGCAATATTCACTCCAAACCGTTTACGATACAGGCTTATTGCAGGAATGATAAAAAGTTTTACTCATACTAAAAAATAGGAAAAGTAATGAATACATCAAATCTCACAGAATCTGAAAAACGTAATAATTTTTATAACAACTATTTTTCATCTGCCGACTATAATGTTTTTAGATACGACGTTGGCAGCTTCTGCACAAGAAAATTAATAATTTCGCAAATCAAACACAAATATGGCACGTTGCTAGAAATTGGCACCGGAATTTCCAGCATGCTATCAGATATTAAGAGCTCTAAAAAACTTAATTTCGATTGTTTTGGTGTTGATATCTCTGATACAACCATATCTACCGTCAAAAAACAATTTGATGCACTTGGGATAAAAGCTGAATTAAAAGTAGCAGATGCCGAAAGCCTCCCTTTTCCGGATAATACATTTGATGTAATAATCTCTGCCCATACGCTTGAACATATTAAAAACGATAATTTAGTTATTAAAGAATGTTCAAGAGTTTTAAAACCAGGTGGTGAGTTAATTATATTCGTACCCGGAAGAAAAAATGGCATTGCAACTCAAGAAGAATTTTCAAAATTTGGACACTTCAGATATTACAATAAATCTAAATTCCAAGTCATAGAGAACGCAACCTCTCCTGACTTAAAAATTACAAAATTAATATACCCACACAAAATTCATAACTTAATCTGGAATAGATTAAAAAACTTATTTAGATGGACTAACTACCCAATAAAAAAATGGATTTTAAGAGATAACAAAACCTACGAAGTAAGACCAACTTATCAAAAATTCTTTTTGCCTGCCGTATCCAAAACGCTGAATTTATTGGATAAAACCACGATGCACACAGAAAAAAACTTTTTTGGAGCTGAATTTAATGTTTTAGTTAAATTCGAGCAACGCAGATAACTCAATTAAAAAAATCTACGCATAACCGCCTTAAATTTCCAATACAAATCTTGTTTTATTTTTTTAAACATAGACGCAGGCCGAACCAATTTGGGATTATTTGCTATAATTTGTTGATGCAAAAGATTAAAACGCTCACCCGTTTTTGTTATATCTTCAAACTCTTTTTCAATCAACATTCCCAAATTATTTAATTTTTTATTATAAAAAATTCCATCCCACTTTTTTAAATAATTTTTGGTGTCATGATTATATTTCTCATAATTGGTTTTTCTGACATCAACATTTGCATGAGGATAATGCTCAACAAACGATTCAGGACTTTCTATGCATTCATACCCGGCATGCCACATCTTTAGGCACAAATCTCCATCTCCGTTATAAAAAAAGAAATTATCCTCGTCGATATAATCGACGTCTTTCAACGCCTGGTTTAGATACATACCATGATTAACATAAATTTTGTTACCAAGAGTACAACATACATAATATTTTTCTTGCTGGGACCAATTTCTCCAGTAAAAAGCCACGGCACCTATTTTTTTGCCATGCTGCAAATTTTCTTCAAATAAATTAATTCCATTAACAATAGCGCCGGGCACAACCAAACAATCATCACTTAGCATGCAAACAAATTTGCCTTGTACAGACTTGAACGCAAGGTTCATAAAATAACCCCACGACCTGCGTTCAATATTTTTTCCCAGCCACTCTCCACGATTATGCTGAATAATTGTTATGATATCTTTTTGTTCTACAAGCCACTGAAGAGTCCCATCTACTGAACCTCCATCAACAACAATTATTTCATGAGATAAATCTTTACATTCGGTTCGAATGCTATCAATTGTAAGTTTTAGAAAATCCAAACGATTATATGAACCCAAAACTACTGATATAAGCTTTTTGTACTCTGAAATATTATTTTTTTTTACTTTATTAAAAAACACTTTCCAATCTTTCACTTTTTTAAAAAAATATTCGATATACATTTAAATCAAAGCTCTATAAATTTCAAATTTAAGCGTACTAAATTAAAATCAAAATTTAAACTGGAGATATAGACAAAGCATTTTAAATAAACACAGACACTCATAGTTGTCGCACCGGCCTTCGCCGGTGTCCAGGCTAAACTAAATCTGGATCCCAGCCTTCGCCGGGAAGACAAGAGGCTATGCAATACATGATTTCTTTAGTGTCTATTTAACTTGTTTTGCCTATAGTAACGGGATATAGCCTGGAGATAGTAATGGTACAATCGCATATAAAAAACAACTATAAACTGCTTTTATCTATCACTCTTTTTTCAATAATATTCTGCATCCTGGGTCTAACCTGGACACACTGGTGGTTCAATGGAGGGGATGACTTCAATGCAATACTTTCCGTTTACAAAATTAAAAACTGGAAAGATCTTTTTGATGCAATGATACAAGGAAATACCGGATATTTAACCAATCCAACAAATTTCATAGACCAATCCTATCAGCCAAGCTTTCTTTCTGTTTATTTCCGCCCACTGCATGTACTATTCTTAACGGTCGAATATTGGTTATTTGGAACAAATGCATACCTATATTTATTAACAAACGTGTTTTTTCATGCAATCAACACAGTTCTTTTGTTTAATATATTTTTGTGGATTACAAATTATATGCCCGCATTGATTGCAGTCCTAATTTTTGCATTTCATCCTCAAATTGCATTCAGATTTGGGGCAGTTGCCAACATCCAGTACTACATAAACTTAACACTTATACTTTTTGCGACAATGCTTTTTAAAAAATTTTTGGACACTGGAAAATGGCGTTATAACATTTTTTCGGCATTATTTCTTACAACAGCTCTATTTATAAGAGAGACAATGCTGGTTCTGCCCGCAATAGTTTTCATGAGTGCTTATTTGTACAAAAACAAACAACTCAGCACTAGATCTTTTTTTGCGCGGTTCTATGAACTGCTAAAAATAACGCTTCCATCAATCCTTGCAGCCTGTACATATATATTAGTCAGAGCATATAATTATCCGTTAAAACTTTCACAACTCACAAACCACGCTCCACTTTCAAGCACCCCAATTTTAAGCACACTTAAAAACCGCATTCCGGAACTCAAAGTTATAATTTATGACTTATTCTGTTTATCATGGCTACCATGGGGATGCAAAACAATTCGAACGATTATTTTACTGCTAATTTTTTCATCTCTTTTTGCACTTTTTATTAAAACAAAAAACAAACTGCCTGTTTTATTTTGCCTTATATTTGCAATCATTTTACTCTGGCCCAGCCTGATTGTTATCAACAACCCAAGATACCTGTATGAAGCCTATCCATTTTTTTTAGCAGGAATATTACTGCTATTCGCTGGATGCACATTCAGGCGCAAACAAATCAAACCCATAATAATATCTATGGGAGTACTTTTTTCAATTTTATTAATATTATTTTCAGTAGAAAATTTTGCCACAAGAACAAAAAAAATGCATATATTTTCATCTGAGCTAAAACAACTTGTCGTAAACCCACAAATTAAAAACCGAACTTTATGTGTTTTTGCCTACCCTTTTGACGGACTTGGTGAACACTTTGCTTCAATTTTATGGGTAATGCTTGATAATCCCAATATCCCAATTTATTTTGATTCTCAAACAATGATTACACAACACGATTCAAATCTATTTAAAAACAAAAAATGGCGACTATGTGCCTCTGATTATTTTGATAAAAATTACCTAAAAATTACAATTCTAGAAAATGGTTTTAGATTAACGTCTCTTGATCCACAGAAAGTTGCATTCTACCCACAAGAAACATCTTTATCAATTGGTAAAACAATCGTACACAAAACGGAACTTGTTCATGGTGAAAATTTAACCACAGATTTAACACTCACAATTGATGAATCAATCTTGCAACAAAAACCACTTTTTATTTGGTGGGATTATGAAAAACAAAATTTTGTCATTTATGATAAACTTAACCGTATGAACAAATTTATTTCCACCCAAGTCCATTTATAATAAAAATATGAACATTTGTGGAGTAGCCAATGACAGAGCAAGATAAGCAAAAATTAATCAAAATAATCACAAAATATCTTCCAAAAGCACAAATTTATTTGTTTGGATCTCGAGCAAGAAAAGATAACTCACCACGATCAGACATCGATATTGCAATAGATAACAAAAATAAAATTGATAACTTAACACTAAGTAACATAAGGGAAGAGATCGAAGAAAGCACGATTCCGTTCACAGTTGACATTATTGATTTAAATAACATATCCGAAGATCTTAAAAAACAAATTTTAAAGGATAGAATCACATGAACCAATTGACCAAAATCTTGCTCAAAAATCACAAAAATGCAAGTGCTATTCTCTTTACATTAAAAGAAGCAATTGAAAACATGCAGGACATTAATAAAATTGCAGGATTAATGAATAAAGATCTTTCAAACATCTACAAAACATTTCGTGATTCACTAATTCACCGTTTTGAATACACCTTCGATTTAGCATGGGAATATCTAAACAACTATCTGAAGTCTGAGGGCATAAATATGGCAATAGAAACTCCAAAAAATACGTTTCGTGAAAGCCTAAAAGCTACATTACTTTCAGAAGATGAAGTTAGACTTGCGCTTCAAATGGTTGACCACAGAAATTTAAGCACCCACGGATATGACGAAATGTTAATTGAAAGTATTAGCGCCCAAATTCCCGCATATTGCAAATTAATTGAAACCATTTTACAAAGAACATCCACACTAAATTAAAAAAATATACAGAAATGAAGAAGAGGATGAAGTACCTTATTTTAGGATCAAACGGATTTGTTGCACAACATTATATAAATTATTTAAAAAATAAAAAAAATATAGAAATCGTAGGATTGGATATTAATGATCCTGCAAACAAATCTAATTTAAAAAACTTCACATTCATTAATGCTTCTCTTGTAGATAGAAAAAATCTAAAAAAAGTTATTATAAAAACTAATCCAGATTATATAATTCATTTAGCGGCACACAGTTCAGTTGCATTTAGCTGGAAATATCCATATGAGAGCTTTACAAACAACATTTATTGTTTTCTAAACCTGCTCGAAGAACTAAGAATACTTAATAGCAAGGCCAAAGTTTTGCTGGTTGGATCTTCTGAAGAATACGGACAAGTAAAGTCAAAAGATATCCCACTAAAAGAAACAGCCCCTCTAAATCCTCTCAATCCATATGCCATATCACGAACGGCACAAGAACAACTAGCAAAAATTTATGCCAAGGCATATGGTGTTAATGTCATATGTACAAGATCATTTAACCATATAGGACCAAACCAACCCAATCATTTTGTTATAAGCTCATTTGTAAAACAAGCAGTGGAAATCAAATTAGGCTTAAGAAAAAATTTAACTTGTGGCAATATTGATATAATTCGTGATTTTATCGATGTAAGAGATGTAATTACAGCATATGACCTGTTGATAGAATTTGGAGAACCGGGAAACGTCTATAATATTTGCTCCGGCAAAGGGTATGCGCTGAAAGAAATAATAGACCTAATTAAAAATATAATTGCCATAGATTTTGATGTTATTATTGATAATTCTTTAATAAGACCAATCGATAACCCTATAATAATAGGGTCAAACAAAAAACTCATTAAAACAACTGGATTTAAACTGAATTATTCTATGCAAGAATCTATAACAGACATGATTAAAATAGAATTAAACAAACAAAAACAATCTATTCCTATAAGAAAATCAATCGCTTAAGTGAGATTTATTAAAAGCATGTACTAAGCTGGTTGTTGCCCACCATGGAGCCTCTTCTTTTTTTATGAGATATCTAAAATCATTTTTTTGAAGAATTGCTAAAATGGCGCTAAGAGATGTATTACTGTGACATTCAAAAACCACCTCTTTGATAAGTTTAATTTTACCACTTTGATCAAGATCCTCAAAAATTAATGTCTCAGCACCTTCGACATCTATTTTTAAAAAATCAACAGTTTTTGTGATGTAGTCAGAAAGCAAAATGGTATCAACTACCACCGTTTGCCTGTTTTCTCTTAAATTGCCTTGAGCCTGCATATGGCCGGCAAGTGTATTCTCAGGTGTATCTTGAAACAAGCAAGTACCGTTTTTATTAGAAACCGCCTTGTTTATTACGATAACATCTTCAAGCTTATTATCATGAATATTTTTATTTAAAAACAAAAGGCTTGTAGAAGCCGGTTCAAAGGTTAAGATCTCTGCTTTGGGGTAAAGTGTTTTAAAGAAAAGAACCGTCATCCCAATGTTGCCACCACAATCAATCACAAATGGGTCTGCTTTATCTGTAACAAAATAATAATCTTTACTCATAAAAGATTCTCGGAATAGTTGTAATAGGTCAACATAATTTGGAAAAGAAAATTTAAAATCTAGCAGTTGCATTTGATAAGCATTCTTTTTAGCATTCAAAAGCGCTGAGACAACAATTTTACAATAATTAGTCAAAAGCAAACTATTGGATACATGCGACAATACAACATGACGATTTTCAGTGGATATTGATTTAATAACTCCCTGCGTTACGTGAGAAGTAAAAAAATTGAATCCAAATCCTTTCTTAAATCCCAAAAAAGAAAGCCCCGCCATGCAGATAAAAAATACCAAATAAATAATATAAAACGCTTTTCGCAATCGAATGGCAGTCTTAGAATAATTTTCAGTCAAAAAATAAATCACACCTGAAAATATTACCAAAAGAACAAATCCCAAAAAAAATGCTTGTAATGACAATCCAAAATCAAGAAATATAAAGAGAAAGCCAAGCCCAAGAAAAAAAATTGTGCCTAAACAAAGAACAATATTTCTAATAAAAGATAACAATTTCATAAATACCCTACTCCAATAGCAATAAAAAATACTACTCACTTTAAACACCTCTATAAACATTGGCCGTCTCCCGAGCAGACTCTGCCCATGAAAAATTTTTTACGTGAACAATCCCCTTTGATATTAAATCCGAACGTAAATTTTCATTTTCAATAACCTGGGAAACTACTTGTAATATCGAATCACAATCTCTTCCATCAAAATACAAAGCTGCATCCTGTCCAACCTCTTTTAAAACTTCACAGTTACTCGCAATAACCGGACATCCACACGCAGCAGCCTCAACCATAGGCAAGCCAAATCCTTCATATAAAGTTGGAAAAACAAATGCAAGTGCTTTTTTGTATAAATAAACCAACTGAGAATCACTAACGATATAACGCAAAACTTGATCTCTTACCCCAGTACGAACAAACAACAACTCTTCTTCACTTGTAAAATCAGACCCTCCAACACAAATCACATTTAATCTTCTATCTTTTTGCAATATTGGAGATATAGACTCTATAAAAAAATTAAAATTTTTATAACGGCCCCTAGATCCTACAAAAAGTAAGAACTTCTCAGGGACAGCAATAGGTATAGATAAATTTACATCCAATGAATTTGCAAGATATATTACTGAAACTTTACTTTCGTTTATTCCACAAAACTTGATAATATCGTTTTTGGTATTTTGGGAAATTGCTATAATTTTTGCAGCCTTCTCAGCCAACAGCCTCTTTCTTAAAAGAGAAGAGTCATTGGCATCAAAAAATTCACCAGCATAAATTTCGTGTATCATGTCATAAATAGTTATCACAAAGGGTTTATTATTCAAATAATCTAAAAAATACGGATCGTAATCAGTTGGGTGAAAAACATCAAATCTTCCAGCTGACAAACAAATTTTACTTGATTGCCTATTTATTTTTCGAAAAAAATTAAGCAAACGATCGCGTCCCTTAAATTTTTTGCCTTCTAGAAAAGCATAACTTCTGTTCTTTTTTAAATCTTTCAAATAAATGTTTTCAGAATACATAAGTGGCAATTTGTAGTCTATTACGTCGCCTTTCTCAAATTCTTTAAACAGCTGGCTAAAATATCTAGAAATTCCACCAATCTTTTGCCCCGTAAAAATTTGATCATCAAAAAGAACTTTTGTCATGTTTTATAATACTTTATTAAAGTAAAAATACTCACAATCCATACTCTCATACATTCTAAATATATTTGAAAAAAATAATTCCACAAAATAAATTATTTGTTAAAGTTGGTAATAAAATGATTTCTGCGTAAATTGGAGAGATATTTAAGAGAAATAAAATCAGGGAAGAGATGTAATGAAAAATTTTTTTAAAAAATCTGCAAAAAAAGTAATTCAGCGTATTTTTGATATTGAATACAATAACGACACATACAATAAAAAATGTAATCTTTACAAAAATGAGATTCTATCTCAAGTTGAACAACGTAGACTATTTATATATTACCAGCAATTAGTAAGCGAAAAAAAATATTTACCTTCAATAAAAGATGTTGGATTCAGGGTTTTTTCTCAGACTGATGAAGATGGAATATTGTTATATATCTTTGCTTTGATAGGAACAACTAATAAATTATGTTTAGATTTGGCTTTCATATCTCCATTCGAATCTAACACTGCAAACTTATTATGCAACTGGGGCTGGACAGGAATATTAATCTGTGCAGATCAAGAAGAAATCGCTGCAATAAATTATTTTTTTGAAAAACATCCTGATACTTATATTAATCCACCGCAGGTAGTTAAAAAGTTTATAACATCCGAAAATATAAATAGCACATTAAAAGAAAATAAATTATCTGGAGAAATAGATCTTTTTTCGTTGGATATAGATGGTGTAGATTATTGGATTTGGAAAAGTCTAGAGATTGTACAGCCTAGGGTCATCATCGTAGAATTCAATAATATTTGGGGAAAATTGAGGGCTGTTACGGTACCATACAGTCCAGACTTTGCTAGATTTAAAATTGCAGAAGATTTTTATGGAGCCTCTTTACCGGCATTTATAAAACTTGCATCGGAAAAAGGTTATCGCTTAGTTGGATGTAATAAAAACTTATTTAATGCCTTTTTTGTTAAAAATGGAATAGCTGATGATATCCTACCAACACTTTCGATTGATGATTGTTTTGCCATGTATATCCAGGCAAGATCGTATCAAGACAAATTGTATAGTCGATTGCAAAAAGTTAAAGATTTAAATTGGCAAGACGTGTAACTTATGATCTCTATAAAAAATATTATTAAACAATTTATTCCCCCCATATTTTTAAAAAGTGCAAAAACCACTCAATTTTTTATTCAGTCATTCAAAAGTAATAAAAACAAAAGATATAAGACTGTTAAGATTGGGGATAAAGAAATTCTTATTCCCCTTGACCACAAACTTGATAGTTATATGACTTCTTACCCTCGCTATGACAAGGCACTGGGTGAAATTGCACGCATAATGCATGAGCACCTAGGGCATTTTACAGCTATCGACATAGGAGCAAATGTTGGAGATTCTGCTGCATTGATTTGCAAATACCATAATATACCCGTTTTATGCATAGAAGGCTGCAGCGAATTCATGCCTTACCTAAAATTAAACGCTACGAAAATAGGCACTCATATACAAATAGCTAACTGTTTCGTTGGCACACAATCAGGTTTTATTGACAATAAATTAATGAACGTCAAAAATGGAACAGCTAGCATGCCCAATTACTTTAGTGACGAAACAGATAAAAAGCACGCTTTGAACAACATAAAAACACTCGCAGAAATTCTTTTGCAAAACAAAAGCTTCGAAAATGCAGCACTTATAAAAATAGATACAGATGGCTACGACTTTTCAATTATTTTACATTCACTAAATTATTTCAAAAAAAACATGCCTATACTTTTTCTTGAATATGATCCTAGCTATAACGGCAATAATGAAGCAGAATCAGCAATGAATGCATTATGGAATATTGGGTACCGACATTTTTTGATTTATGATAATTTTGGCAACTTTCTTATCGCGCTTCATGATACGAACAGCTTTTGTGATATAAACGCATATTTAGCAGCAAATAGAAAAACTAAACAGGTAATTTATTATTTTGATGTCTGCGCAATTTCTCACGAAAAATTTGAAGTTTTTGAAAAAATAAGAAATTACGAATTATATAATTTCAATTAAACTTAATATTCTTTTTATTTTTTTTTTAAAAAAAATAATCAATTTATATCTAAATGGCTTTATAATCCGTATATTTTTGTGAGTTATTATCTCAAGGTTTTTATTCGCTTCTATATTTTTTAAAAACAATATCTTGCTCGTGTCTATTTTTTTTGTTGGAAGCTCTAAAAAAATACTTTTCCCAGAACCATGCGCACCAATCAAGCCTATATTTGATATCAAATTGGATATTGGATTGAGACTCAATCCATCATTAAAAATACAACTATAACACCATTGATAATCCCATGTGTCTATCTTTTTATTAACAATCTTGTCAAAATTCTCACACCAATAATCTACAACATCCCTGTGTCTGAATATCTTACGCAATCTACCTAACTTTGTATCTCTTTGCCTATTCCAATCGTCTATTTCAAAATTATATAAATTCCAAGCTCGCCTCCAAGTAGCCCACCCCCAAGCAAAATAAGTTTTTGAAAAAAAATAACCATTTGAATTCTCTATTTTATTGAAAAGAAAATTTGTACCACTAATCATCATAACTTGCTTATCAAAGCGATATTTATCCAACATTAAAGAACAAAATGCGAAAAAAGATTCATCGGGAAGGCAGTCGTCTTCAAGAATAATTCCCTCTTCCACATTTTTAAAAAACCAATTAATTGCAGAACTCACAGCTCTTCCGCAACCTAAGTTTTCGTCTCTGAAGAGTGTATAAACTTGGCAATTCCAATCTATTTCATTAACTATTTTACGGGCTTTTGAGCAGTTAACTACATCATTTAAATTTCCAGGCCTTGGACCATCGGCAGCTATAAAAAGTTTTTTCGGTTTTACCTTTTTTATTTGATTAAAGACAAGCTTGGTTGTACTTGGTCTATTAAAAATAATAAACAAGACAGGAGTCTGAAATCCAATATTTTCAACATCACTTGCATCCATCACAAAGCCTTATAATTTCATTAATTAAAAATGCCTTTTTTCCACCACACACGATCTTTCATAACTTTGCTAAAATCAGATTTATTAAAAAAATAATTGTATACATTTAAGCGAGAGGTATGGTTTAAAAATCTACGCGCTTTTTTATTTATGTAATCCTCGCGCCCACGTAATGGCAATCGCCCCATCGGCAACCACCACAAAAATCTTTTTCTGAAAATAAATTTAGCAAGATAAAAGTTAAATCCGGACTGCATGTGCCAAAACAGAACTCTTTTTTTATAAAAACAATCTTTTCCGTCTTCCCTTTTACACAAAAAATAATCTACGCCATTTTCACGAAAACATTGCATATAAGGAAAATTATCGTCATACATGTGAATATAATGTGGATTTTGAAAAACAATATAATCATTAAGCGCCAGTGATATCTTTTCAACAGAATCCTGAATTATTCGTCCGGTATGCATAAGATGAGAAATAAAATCCTGATCGCTCGTGATAATCGGCCTAAACCTTGAACCCGCCCAACGGGTTCTAAATGTAACTTCCCAACCGGCCCTTTCTTGCCAAGCACTGGCTGAGTAGCCTTCAATATCAGCCACAAATTTATCTAATTCACTTTTATAAGACTCAAACCAAGATAAATCACTTATGCAAGTGAATGCAGGACAACCCTGTAAAACAAACGTAAAGCCTTGTAATAGTTTTTGGATTACTGCCACGTCTTCATTAAAAACGATATCTCCATCGTAGTGAATTATCTGTTCTCCCCTAAAATATTCTTCTATAACTAACCAACGCAGGAAACATTTTTTTTCATAATCACCAAATCGACTCAACTGATGATACTTTTCATCAAATTTTTGATAGATGAGCGAACAGTCGTGTAAATGATATCCAAGATCAGATAATTTTTTTTTATAAGCCACGGTTAAGTTATTAATCCCGTTCAAAAACAAAACGTGTATATCATTCGAAAACCCAAGTTTTAGGTTTCGCTGCCCCACAAAATTTAATGGTACAAAATTTTCAAAATCATTTTCGCTTGAATTACACCATGCAACAATAATGTTTTTCACTAGAACCTCACCACACAACAAAACACTAACCGTAAACTTTTTACTTAGACCTTTTTCAACACACAGGCATGCATATGATTATGCAAAAATGGAACAGATGAAAACAGTTTATTAAGCAATTTACCTGATTTGCTTAATTTAAATTTCCAATCTTTAAATGTTACCAATGGCGCCCCGATCTCATGAAATAATCCATCTATGTGAGCAATCGGCGCACTTTCAAGAATCTGGAATCCTGCACGCTTACAAATATTTTCAAACTGTTTTTTTGTTAAACGATATTCGAAAAAATTACCATACTGAGGATCTATGTAAAAAGAGAAGCGCTTTCCATTCTTTTTTAACAATTTTTTCCCGAAAAACTTACGTATAAAATTATACTTTCTTAAATCAAACATCCTGTAAAAATATTTCATCTGGCGAATTTTATTAAAACTTGGAACAGTAACAATAGCAATTCCACCGGGTTTTAAGACATCATACATGGCTTTCAATGGAGCATCCGGACCATCGGGAAAATGCTCTATCACTCCATAACTCAAAATTACATCAAAAAAATTATCGGGATATGGCATGGCAAGAACATCGGCATGTGTGATTTTTAATTCTGGAAAAAATGTATTCTGAAAATCTACAGATTCCCTATCAATCTCAATACCATTTACATCAGTGAAACCACGATCTTGAAGATATTTTACAACTCTACCAATTCCACACCCGGCTTCCAAGATTTTTGCATCTTTATCATTTAAGTACTTTAATGTGATTTTAACCCCATCATCGAAATCACATGATTTTAGCAAAAAATCAAAGTCTTCCGGTTTCCATTTAAATACAATGCTTTTGGCTTCCGGTTTATTAACTTGATTTAGCATTTACTACTCCCACTTTCGCTTACATGCACATAAATTTATCAAATATTGTAACTATTCAGTTACCAAATAAAATGTAACTGAAAAAAAATAAAAAATCGAAAAAATAAAAAATCAAAACTGTGCTGGAATTTTAATTTTTACACGGTTTTTATCATAACAACGTCTTTTTACACGAAAACTTAAATGCTCACACGATTTTTATTATAATGACACTATTTCACACGAAAATTATATTTTGGTGGCAAAATACTCAAATTTTTAATGTTTTTTGGGTAGCAATCATCTACTTAAAGAATATTATTAACGGCGAATTCTATCCGCACAAAGCGTTCGTACAAATTCAAGATTGAAAAATCTAACCAAAACTTGGTATAAAACTACCATGCCGCAAGCCATAACCAACCGTTCAACAGCAACAACAGGGATTAATGCAAGCCATTGTGCACTTGTCATTGGCACAGAATATAACCAAATTATGCTACCAACAGCATGAGCCAAAAATGTCGCCGTCAAAGCCTTACAAAATGTATTTTTGTAGTTCAAAACGTAAAGAACAACAGGAATAAGCCAGTAAAAAGAGTAGGCAAATGCATTGCTTGCAACCGGATGAGCAATAAACAAAATCATGCATGATAGCGGCAAAACTACATGCAATAAAAAATCTAATTTTTTAGATTTGGCAGCAAAACTGGAAGCTGCAGTAAGCGTTGGCAAGCCCATTGTTAAAACACCAAAACCAACGGAGAACTTAAAAATAAATAGAGCAGAAATTAACAATAACGATACCGGCAAACTGAAAAAAGCTCCGATCACGGGCAAGATAAAATTAATTCCCGAGAAAAAGAATTTATGTGAGCCAAGAAGAAAACTTAATTTAAATAGTGATAAAATACTTATGCAAAATCCAAACATGCTTAAGAATAAACATTTTTTAATAAAATCGCTCATGGCAGCCCCTATCGAAAAAAATAATTAACGAAACCTAACCAAAAATATATTCACAAATTTCATGTATCATACCAAGATTATTAGCAATGATCTATATCATGATTCAAAGCGCCAAGTGAAGTATATTTTGTTATTTTTTGGTTAAAAAACATATATAAATTCGACTATTTTTGGTTAAAAAACATACCTTAAATTAGTTGTTTTTGGTTGAAAACACAGGTGAAGCAAATTTTTTTTTGACTTTATATGTAAATTTCGTGCAATTCTAATCAAGTTAAACCATATCTGGGTAATTACTTTAAAGCAACCTGTGCTATTTATGTACTTGACTACATAAATAGCACAAATAGAACAAACTAAAGACTTGCATTTAAACTTACATTTGTGCTAATATGCTACCCGAGCATGCAATCAGCACAAAATAAAATTTTAAAATACGCTACACATAAAGGATCCCATATGTATATCAATCGGGACATCTCCACTATCTTTGCAGAGTATACAAAATTTCCGGTAGTCGCGATTACAGGCCCTCGACAATCAGGAAAAACAACGCTCGTAGTAAATACTTTTAAAAAACACACATATCTCTCACTTGAAGATCCGGAATTGCGCTCTTTTGCGCTAAAAGATCCTCAAGGATTTTTGCAAAATCATGAAAATAAGTACGGAATTATTTTAGACGAATTCCAATATGTCCCAAATATTCTCTCTTATATACAACTCGAGGTAGATAAAAAAAACAGACCAGGCTATTTCATTTTAACTGGGTCTCAAAACTTTCTCATGAATGAAAAAATAACGCAATCGCTTGCAGGACGAGTTGGAATACTTACGCTTTTACCATTTTCAATACACGAGCTTTCAAAGGCAAAAATACTGCCCGCTCGACTCGATGATGCAATTCTCAAAGGAGGATACCCTCGGCGTTATGAGAAACGAATTACTGCGCCGGTCTTCTATCGGTCCTACATCCATACCTATTTACAACGGGATGTTAGGCAACTTACAAATGTTGGCAACTTACAAACATTTCAAAAATTCATGTCACTTTGCGCAGGAAGAGTTGGACAACTCCTCAATGTTGCAGAAATAGCAACCAATTGCGGTATAAGCCGGGATACGGCTACACAGTGGCTTTCAATTTTAGAGGCAAGCTACATCACCTTCTTCCTCAGGCCGCACTTTAATAATTTTAATAAACGTATTACAAAAACACCAAAATTCTATTTTTATGACACTGGACTGGCATGTTCTTTGCTTGGAATAAAATCAAGCAAGGATTTAAATTTAAGTCCCTTTAGGGGAGCTCTTTTTGAAAATTTTATTATTTCAGATTTTTTCAAACAATTTCATAATAGCGGAGAGGAACCTACACTTTATTTTTGGAGGGATCAAAATGGACGAATAGAAGTAGATTGCCTTATTGACACTGGAACAAAAATCATTCCTATTGAGATAAAATCAAGCCAAACTATTTCTACCGATTTTTTTGATGCTATTGGACTATGGAATGAGATTGCAAAAATGTCCCCTAAGGATAATTATGCCATATACGGAGGACCACGAAATCAAATACGCAGCTTTGGCTCAATCATTGGGTGGCAAAGCGCGGGAACACTTGTATCAAAAATTTAAAAAAAAGATACACCCAAAATCAGCCAAACTTCCCAAAAACCTTTTGCATAGCTGATTCTTTTGGATGAAACTCATCAAAAAAATCACTGTCTTCTAAATTATTTATTGCAGGATCAAAATCCCCAAGAACTTTTATATTGTTCTTTCGCGCAACCTCTTTAAAGTAATCGCGAACAGTGCAGACTATTTTATTTTTTTCAGATACTTTCAACAAATCATATGCTTTAGGATGATATGGCGTAAGAAAAAAAGTTATGGATACATTATCGCGCAACAGTAATTTAATAAAAATCTCAAACAACTTAACCATATCCACATCAAGTTTTTCAAAATCATTTAGGTGGGAAAAACCTTTTTCTTTTATTCCAGAAAGAACCTGGCGATTGACTTCTTCAACACTTCTAGACCTCCGAACCAATCCATAATTTATACTACCATCAGCAAGCATCACCTCAGAATCAGCAAAATTTTCTTTAGTTGGATAAAAAACACCAACTCCCCTAAACCCACAACCATGCAATAAAACATTTACGCCATACATTAACGAGTTTCGAAATAAATCGATTGAGACCAAGCGTTGCGCAAACTCCAACGCTTCTCCAGTAGTCTGTTTACAACCACAATCACAATTAGAATCCGAGCCTGAGTCAAATACAGATGAAAAATCTGAGTCAGCTTCTATCAACTTATCTTTAATAACTGCCATCAAGTCGCACTGAGATTTGCTTTTTAAAAGCCATACATCAAGCCCCAGTATTACATGTGCCGGAATAAGACCTTTTTCACGCCATAAAAAATAAAAACAAATAAAGTTTTCGAGGCGACCATCAGTCACACTCATATTAAAAAAAGTTTTACCGGGAAAAAGTTTATTATTAATTCCCAATGAACGGCTTGAACCAAAGATAAGAATATCTTTCCCCTGCATAGCATTCTTCACATAAAACTCTTTTATACAAGAATCACCACATGTATACGCATTGGCAATGTTGTACCCTTGCCAGAGATAAAGCGCCGCATCACGTGCATTGTTTTTTAAAAGATTCGTTTTTTCTACAAAATAATTAACTGCAACGATAAATATGGGGATCGGTAACAAGTACATCATTTTTTTTAAAAAAATATTCATGTGCATATCCCCTAAAATTGAAAGTAAATAAATTTTGAAGCACCAAGCATGCCGAATAAAATAATGCTCCAAATAAGTAGATAATATAAAGTCCAGCGAATGTATGATGGCAAAGCATTAACTCGTGCTATCAGATCATTACGATGTGCCCACAACTGGATGGCTTCAAGCGTTATAATTGCAATTATAGCAATCAAGAAATCCACTTTTGATCGTCCACAAAAAATTGAATCCAGTCCACCACCTCGAGAGATACCCCATGGACCGCAAAATATTTTTTTTATAATGAGAAAAACATCGGAAATACTTTCTGCTCTGAAAAAAATCCACGCAAAGCAGGTAAGCCCAAAAGTTATAACAACCTGCAATGATTTGTGTAGCGCAGGATACATATCAAGCTTAATATAATAAACAAAAGCATTTCGCCACGTTTTAGTTGCAGCACCAACAATAAGATAAACTCCATTGAGCGCACCCCAAATTACAAAAGTCCAACTGGCTCCATGCCAAAGACCGCTAAGAAGAAAAGTAATAAAAAGATTTCTGTAAACTTTCATAACAGAAACACGATTTCCGCCAAGCGGGATGTAAACATAATCGCGAAACCATTGAGAAAGTGAAATGTGCCAACATCGCCAAAATTCTGAAATTGATTTTGAAGCATAAGGTCGATCAAAGTTGATCATTAATTTGAAACCCATAACCTGTGCTGCACCAAGCGCAATGTCAGAATAACCGGAAAAATCGCAATAAATTTGATATGCGAAAAATATTGTAGCCACAATAAGTGAAGTACCCGAATGGACAGCTGGCTGCGTATAAATATTATTTACAAATAATGCTAGCCTATCCGCAATGACCAGCTTTTTGAAAAATCCCCATGCCATCAATTTTAACCCATCAGTCACACGTTGATAATCAAAATTATGTTTTTCATAAAACTGATGTACCAAATTTTGTGGCCGTTCAATGGGACCAGCTACGAGCTGGGGATAAAACATCACATAAAGAGAGTATATTCCAAAATGCCGCTCCGCCTTTTGCCTGCCAAAATAAACTTCTATTGTATAACTCATGGCTTGAAACGTGTGAAATGACAACCCGATTGGCAAAATAATATTTAACTCCGGAATTGGGTTGGTAAAACCAAATAGGGACGCCAACCCTGAAACACTGTTATTAAAAAAATTAAAATATTTAAAAAATCCCAAAATCGATAAATTTGAAACTAAGCTAAGAAACAAAAAAAGTTTTCTCTTGTTTCCCGATGCATTTTCAATAAGAATTCCTGCAATATAATCAATAATTATCGTAAAAAATAAAATCAAAATATAAATTGGGATAAACGACATGTAGAAAATGCAGCTTGCAACCAACAACATAAGCCATCGCCACTTATGCGGCAAGATGAAATACAAAGTCGTTACGATTGGGAAAAAAATCAGAAATTCAAGCGAATTAAAAAGCATTGTTATTTTAATTTTAGCCTAAGTTGCACTATTTAAAACGACAAATTTACTACTTTCATAATCCCATGTAAGAAATTTAGCATCATGATGAAAATATTCAGCATCTTTAAAAATAACTGAAATATCATAAATTTTATTTGACTGAAATGGAACAATTATAGAATTGTCTTCACTATGAATGTAGATGTTATGACGACCATAAGGAAAATCATCATAATTGTGCTGGTCATCAAAAACAATGTTGCAAAAAGGCTTATCATAGCTAAACCATAATTTATCTTTATCAGTGGTAATAAATCTAAAAGAATTTGCACCTGTTCTAATTATCAAATTATCTTTAATGGGCATAAAACTGTGTATCCTAATTCTACTATCACAATAACAATCAATTGCAACCCTACTTATCCCATATAATTCAATAGCTTGAGGCAAACTCATCCAATGATACATTGTAAATGGTAAGCTAAAAATAAAAAACGGCGTGTCTTGCAAAGCTTTCCCTACGGACGTTTTAAGCTCCAAAATAGGATAAAAAGTGCTTTGCAAATGTTTGAAAGCACGCTGCCGTTGCATATTTAAAAAAAATAAATTATATGCAATCATAAAAGCAAGCACAACAGCACCACAATATTTAGCTAAATGGTATTTTCTTAACCATGTAAATTTGAAAAGCGCAATAAACATCAAAATAAATGAAATCGAAGCTTCATAAAAAGTTCGGTCATTTTGGCCACCATAGCCACAAATGAATATGGGCCAGAAAAGCAGTGCTGTAAAAAAAGCTAAGAGTAAAATTAACTTTTTTTTGGTACTGGTAAAAAAAAGTATAAATGGAATAGAAAGAGTAAAAATTTTTATAAATCGATAAAGCCACAAAAATTTATGTTGATCAAAAATGTAATAAACACTGTACAAAGGATGAAAACAACTCAATAAATAAAGATACAACACATGAATTGTATTCATCGATAAAATATTAACTGAAAAATAATTCCCTAATCCCACACTCGAAAAAACAATTGAATATGAAATTTGCCTCATGAAAAAATAGACTAAAATCGTTAATCCAAAACCTATCACTATCTTTAACTGATCCAATATTCTTTGAAATTTATAATATTGAGACCGCTCATATAAATTCATAATAAATATAGCCATTAATGGAAAAACAATAAAAGTCTCTCTTACGCCCAATGAAAGAAAGAAAAATAGGTAAGAGGCTAAAGGCAACATTGTTTTACTATGAATATTCCTTATTTTTTTTATTAAAAAAACAGCTGCCAAAATAGCAAAAAAAGTCGTAAAAATATGTTGCTGACAATCCCACTTTCCAATAAAACAAAATGATGGATGAAAAGCATAAAACAATGAAAACAAAATTGCAAAAAAATTACCCGTAAAAGGAATAATAAAATAACAAAGTATGGATGTGTTGAGCGAATGGAAAAACATTAAAAACATGAAATGCATGTACGCATTTAAACCAAATAGACTATATTCAAAAAAATACAAAACTAAACACATAGGTCTATAATAAACAGAAAAAAATGTTTGCCGCCATATCTCAAATGGGTGAAGCAATGACCTGTATGTATCAAGCGATCCGTGAATAAAAAAATCTAAAAAATCTTTAATTGATTTTACTTTATAACACCTAAAAAGTTGAACATAATCTTCCCCATCAAAATACCACTGCGGATTCATTAATACAAAAACTAAAAAAACAACCCCCAATATAAATAATGAAATAATTTTTCTTGAATTTTTTTTTATAAATTCTTTATACAAAACAGGCATGAGATCTTCCATTAGGATTTATTAATAGTTTTTTGCTTATATACACGACCCGCAAATGATCCAAAACAATCAAGTCGATCAAATTTAAATTCTTTTCGGTTGGCGTAAAAAAAATTTTTAATATCCAAGTAGCTACAGCACCACGTTGCATCAGCATCAGCACTAACACTTACTTCTGGGGGAAGCGGAACAACTTTGAGCATATAAGGTTTCTTAATAATTCGTTTTGATATACAAAAAAACGTTATTTTTAAGAACATGTAGATGCTTCTACAAACACCCCCCTCTGTAAACGGGGTTAGGTGAAGCTTTTTCCCCTTAATCTTGTCAATAATAATGTTTTTGTACATACGTGGACGATGGTAATCAGGGGCATATAAATAAAAATAACCATCGTCTTTAAGAAATTTTAATTTGTAATCAATAAATTCGCCAATATCATCAACATGCTCGGCCACCGTATAAGAAATAACAACATCATATTTTTCAACATGAGATTCAAATTCTTTTTGTGTAAACAATGCTCCCTCAAGTCCAAGTCGCTCTTTACCCACATTCACTAATGTCTCATTAATTTCAACACCATAGGCATTTTTAAATCCAAATTGGCGCAACACTTTAACTAGACTCCCAACTCCAGCACCAACATCCAAGATAATTGCATCTTTTGGTATATTATTTTGTTTTAAAAATAATAATGCCCACATAAAATATACCTCGTCATGTCTAAATAATTCATTAATATATGCAGGATTATCATACCAAAGCTTCATACTATTTCCTTTGCGTAACTCAAAGCTTATTATTACGTTACAACACACCTTCCTTGAGACAAGTGCAGTACCACTCATAAACACTTCTAATGCCAAACTCAAGAGTGATATTTGCTTTCCACCCTAATTTTGAAATCTTGCAAACATCAAGCAGCTTTCTTGGTGTTCCATCTGAACTAGCACAATCAAATTTAATTTCTCCATTAAATCCGACAACATTTTTAATTATCTGTGCAAGCTCGGAAATTTTTAGGTCCACTCCAACGCCAATGTTAATACACTCACCCAGATCTGAAAAATCATATTTATTCATGAGAAACAGTAGCGCTAAGACTAAATCATCCACATGTAAAAATTCACGATAGGCAGCGCCTGTTCCCCATAGATTTAGAGTCGTTGCAGTTATGCCAAACTTTGCAAGTAAAGACTGGATATCTGAATCGCTAAAAGCTTCAATATATTTCTTCTGTAACTCGCATCCTTCGACAGGCTCCCAGCCTTCGCTTTGGGTAGCTTCGGCGGACACGGCAGGACGAGCGGCCGAACCATCCGTCGTAGACTTGGCGTAGACGGACGCGCCAGATTTCAGAAGAGGCAAGCCAAATTTTTTAAAATCAGATCTGATACTTACAAAATCTTTAATCGCAAGCAACTTGGCCAGATGAAATTTTCTGATCATAGCCGGTAAAACATGCGCCGTTTCAAGATTAAAATTATCATTTGGACCGTAAAGATTTGTAGGCATCACAGAGATAAAATTTGTTCCATACTGTTCATTAAAATATCTACAAAGTTTAAGTGCAGAAATTTTTGCGATGGCATAAGCTTCGTTAGTTGGTTCTAGTGAACCGGAAAGTAAATATTCTTCTTTTAACGGCTGAGGGGCATTTTTTGGATAGATGCAGGAAGACCCAAGATTAAGTAATTTTTCAACACCAAATTTATGTGAGGCAGAAATAACATTTGCAGAGATCATTAAATTGTCATAAATAAAATCGGCTTTTTGTGCATTGTTTGCCCAAATTCCACCAACTTTTGCTGCCGCTAGAAAAACATATTCAGGACGATTTTCTTGAAAAAAAGATTCGACTTGCGATTGAGATCTTAAATCAAGATCTTGAATCTCTTTTGTAATAATATTTTTATATCCATGGGTTTTCAAGGCTCTTAGAATTGAGGATCCAACCAAACCGGTATGCCCAGCTACATAAATTTTAGAATCAATATGCATTGAAAAATGCCTTTCTAGAGATAAGCTTCTTTCATTCCCTGGTGCCAGGTTACAGTATGAGATGTGTATAAAAAGTTTTTATTTTTACAAATATCAATGCCCTGCCCAACTGGTTGAAGGCCGGCGAATTTTAAATCGTAATCAACCATAATTTTTACAAGTTCATCGAAAGTCACTCGTGGTGACCAACATAAAATATCTTTTGCTTTAGAAATATCTGCTTGAAGGCGTTCGACTTCCGTTGGACGGAAATATCTTGGATCAACTTCGACAATTATATCTCCGGGCTTTAAAATTCCGGACCACATTGAGCTCAAATTTTTTATAATTCCAATCTCCTCAACACCTGATCCAACCCATTCAAGTTCAACTCCTGCGTAAGCAAACGATTTTTCAACAAATTCACGCACTGGCACACTTTTACCTGTACCTATTACAAAATCACCCGGCTTATTTTGTTGCATCATCAACCACATTGCCTCAACATATTCAGGCGCAAAACCCCAATCACGCTTGGCATTAAGATTGCCAAGATAAAGTTTGGTTTGCCTCTTGAGAAGCATATTTGCAATCGCCATTGTTATTTTTCTGGTAACAAATGTTTCTCCACGTCTTGGGCTCTCGTGATTAAATAAAATTCCATTGCTTGCCGCAATTCTATAAGCTTCGCGATAATTAACAGTTATCCAGTAAGAATAAACTTTAGCGGCCGCATATGGACTGCGTGGATAAAAAGCTGTCTCTTCACTTTGAGGCGCCGGAGATGCTCCAAACATCTCAGACGAAGAGGCTTGATAAAATTTTGCATCGCTTTTATATCTGCGAATAGCCTCAAGAACTCTTAAAGTTCCAAGCCCTGTTACATCACCTGTAAATTCAGGCATTTGGAACGAAACTTTTACATGAGATTGAGCACCAAGATTATAAATCTCGTCCGGCTGAACTCTACTGACAATATCATTAATCACACTGCTGTCTAAAAGATCGCCGTAGTGTAAAAAAAATCTTGTGTTTAATTCATGCGGATCAACATATATGTGGTCAATTCGCTGAGTATTAAATGTCGATGATTTACGAATCATACCATGAACTTCATAACCTTTGGAAAGAAGGAATTCTGCCAAATATGAACCGTCTTGACCTGTTATTCCGGTTATAAGCGCTTTTCTCATTTTTATCTCTCTTTTATTTTTGCTGTGCCCGCCATAGCCTTGGCGACGGCTGGGTCATTCTGGGCCCTGTCCTGAACTTGATTCAGGATTGATTCAGGATCTATGCCTTTTATAATCAAAGATTACTAGAAGCTAAATTCTGCGTCACTTGCCCGGCAATATTATTTCTAACTAACTGAATTTGTCCATCTGAAACTTTGTAAACAATATCGCATTTCTCTATCGTCGTTAAACGATGAGCAATAACAATCAAAGTTTTATCTTCATTAACTTTATAAATTTCATTCATTATAAGATCTTCTGTCTTACTATCAAGAGCAGAAGTTGCTTCATCAAGAACCAACATTTCAGGATCACCGTACAAGGCCCGGGCAATTGCAATTCGTTGTTTCTGCCCTCCACTTAATTTTATTCCGGCCTCCCCAACCATTGTATGTAAGCCCTCTTGGGCAAATAAAAAATCATAAATATTAGATTTTTCAAGAACATGGATCAATTTTTGCTCATCATATACACGTCCAAATACAACATTTTCTGCAACTGTACCATCAAACAAATAAATTTGCTGCGGAATATAACCAATTTTAGATCGCCAATCACGTAAATTATCATATGTTAATATTTGACCATCAATTAAAATTTGGCCATCGCATACCCGCAAAATCCCCATAATCAAATCAGCCAATGTACTTTTGCCAGAACCACTTGGGCCAACAAATGCAACCCTTTGCCCTTTGTAAATTGTAAGATTTGTTTTATCCAGAATTAATTTGGAATTTTTATTATCCAAGGATCCTGAAACAAGTTCAGGATGACAAACGGGCTCATTGTAATAAAACGTTAAATTTTTCAGTTCTATTTTGTTTCCGAAAGAAATACTTTCATTTCCCAAAATTTCGGGTTTTGTCTTAAGATATTCGTACAATTTACCAACGGATGCCTTATTAAAAATTATCTGATTGTAGCTAGCTAAAACTTTATTAATGGATGGTAAAAATCGATAAAGCGCAAGTGCATATACGGAAACAATTGGAATAATAAAAGCAGGATCGTGATAAACAAAAATTACGTAAATTACCATTAAAACAAGAATTAGAAAGCCTAAAGTTTCTAAAAAAAATCTGGGTAAACTTTGTAATATGTTATTAAATACGTTTGCTTTTAAGACTCCATTATTTGATGTCGCGAATCGATTAACAAATGATTCTTTGTTTCCATGTAACTTAATTAATTTGAAATTCCAAAACGCCTCTGAAAATACTTTACACATATCTTCCATATTTCTCTGGTTGACTCGTCCAGCATCTGAAAGTTTTTTAGAAAAAATTTTTACAACAAAAAAAACGATCCCCACTAAAAAAATTGTCAATGAAAACGTCATTTTTAAATTAACCCAAAGAAGCATACTGTAGATACATATGAAAGTTAAAATCTCTGACAATAAATTTAAAATCCCAAGACAAACGCTAGCAAGTGCGTTGCAATCACTAAAAAGAGCCTGCGACACATGTGCTGAATTGTTAGCAGTAAAATCGCTGTAATAAAAACTTAAAAAATCGGAATATACTCTCAACGCAGTTGCTCTACCCTTTCCCACAGCAAAACCACTAGTTGCAAAAATATGAAAAACATTTAAAACTGCCCTTAAAATATACAAAATAGCAACGGTAAATCCCAAAAAAAGAATAAATTTACTTGGGCTGGAAAATCCAAAAAATGAATTAAAGTACTTATAATATCGTGTTTGTTCAATAAAATTAAAATTGGTAACGGTTGAGATAAAAAACATCATCGCACTAATGCTGATGCTTTCAAAAATGGAAACTATAAAAGATAAGATAAATAATAAAACAAAAACCTTTTTGTCTTTTTTTGAAAGCAAACTAAAAACCTGCTTTAAAAAATTCATTATTCTCTTTTCTCTACAATAGTTTGACAAACGTCCTTTTGAATGAAAAAATCTGTTGTGTAATCTTATTGAATGCTAACTTATTTAACTAAAATGTAAAGGAAGGAGAGTTCATTCAGAACTCTGAATAAGATCATGAACACAGAAAACAAAAAGATTCTGAATCAAGTTTCGGATGATAAAAGTAAAGAATCTAAAAAAATTTTAGTAACGGGTGGAGCAGGATTTCTTGGAAGCAATTTATGTCGCAAGCTTCTTGAACTTGGCCACCAGGTAATTGCTGTTGATAATTTGAGTACAGGAAGACTTGATAATATTCAAGATTTAACACAAATCAAAAATTTTAGTTTTATTAAACATGACATAATTTATCCCATAAATTTTATCCAAAATCAAGCCCGCCGTCCTTCGGGCGATGGTTCGATACGCGCACTACGTGCGCACTCACCACGAGCGGGGCTATTTAATCCGCTCATCCTGAGTGTTTTGCGAAGCCATGCTGAGCAAAATGTATCGAAGGACATAGACTGGATATTTAATTTTGCTTGTCCCGCATCCCCGCCTGCATACCAAAGTGATCCGATTCAAACAATAAAAACAAGCTTTTTGGGAATGTTGAACATGCTTGAACTTGCCAAAAAAAACAATGCACGAATTATGCAAGCATCAACAAGTGAAGTTTATGGCGATCCGGAGGAACATCCTCAAAAAGAAACTTACTGGGGACACGTAAATCCAATTGGAATTAGATCATGTTATGATGAGGGAAAACGTAGCGCTGAGTCACTAATTTTTGATTATCACAGAGCATACAAAACTGATATAAAGGTTATTAGAATATTCAACACTTACGGGCCGGGAATGGATCCACTGGACGGTCGAGTTGTAAGTAATTTTATAATTCAGGCGTTGAATAATCAGCCAATAACAATGTACGGTGACGGCAAACAAACACGATCATTCTGCTATGTTGATGATCTTATAAATGGGATCATAAAAATGATGCAGACAGACTATGGAATTACGGGACCTGTTAATTTGGGAAATCCAAAAGAGTTTACATTACTTGAGCTTGCACAAAAAGTTTTAAATTTAACCGGCAGTAAATCTAAAATAGTATTTGAACAACTACCTCAGGACGACCCCAAACGCCGTCGCCCGGACATAACTTTGGCAAAGCAATTATTAGACTGGAACCCGGAAATCACACTTGATGTTGGCCTTGAGAAAACAATTAAATATTTTGCAGGAATAAATGTTAAATAACACGAGCTCAAGAATTAAATATTGCTTTATGAAAGCTACTATAACGCATGGAAGTTACTTTACCGTCGCCCCGGCGAAGGCCGGGGTCCAGCCTCAACTCCAATCCCTGCATCTATTTTTTGAGAAATTCATCACCGCAAATAACAATCAAACAAAGCCAAATCAGATACTCAAAAACTTTTTTATATATCCACAGACTAAAACCTGGATCCCGGCCTTCCGACTTCGCCAAGGCTACGACGGACAAGTCGCCGGGACGACCCAGGCTACGCATAAAGCTATCAGCCGTCGCCCATGTGGCTATGGCCGACAGGCGCCGGACACGGCCAAGGAGAATGCGGTTGGCATTATTACAGTAGGTTACGATAACAAATTAAGCAACCTGGAGCGCTTCTCATGAAAGTAGTCGTATCTGCAGGTGGTCGATTTCATGCAATCAATCTTGCTCAGCAGCTAAATAAGAAACGCTGCCTACAAAAATTATATTCTTTTAGTTTCACCAAATCTGACCAGCCTAAAATAGACAAAAATCATGGCACAGGTATAAGTTTGGTTAAAACAATTAACTCGTGTAAATTTTTGGATATGGCATTCCAAAAACTACGACTTGCCCATTTTATTAACCCATCAATTTTTAACTCTTTTAAAGATAATTTATTTGATTCTCTGGTTGCGCGTGAAATTAAAAAGCTTGAACACATTGATATTTTTACAGGTTGGGCAAATTATTCTTTAAAATGTCTTGCTCAGGCAAAAAAGGTTGGCGCTAAAACTATAATCGAGTCCGGGTCATGCCACATCAAAGAACAGCTGATATTACTTTCGCATGAATATGAAAAGTGGGGGGTAAAGTTTAGGCCTATTTATCAGCCGGTTATAGATAAGATGGAGCAAGAGTATAACCAAGCAGATTTTATCATGACACTATCGGACTTTTCTTACCAAAGCTTTATCAAACACGGAATAAATCCCAAAAAAATTTTAAAGACCCCATGTGGAATCGATGTCGATTTTTTTCAAACAGAAGAAACGTTGCCACGTCAAGGCACGAAATTCAGAGTAATTTTTGTCGGCATGATAAGTCTGCGCAAGGGCATACCATACTTAATTGAAGCCTGGAATAAGTTAGATCTCCCCAAAAATTCAACAGAATTAGTTTTGGTTGGAAATATTCAAAAAGATATGTATCAAGTTTTAAAAAAATTAGAGATAAAAAAGAATGTTAATTTTTTTGGATCTTGCAGCAGAGATGATTTAAAAAAACTTTATCAAGAATCAGATGTCTTTGTTTTGCCATCTGTTGAAGATGGGTTTGGAATGGTGATAGGCGAAGCAATGGCATGCGAATTGCCTGTAATTTGTTCAAAAAATACCGGCGCAAATGATATTATTCAAGACGGTAAACATGGATTTTTGGTGCAAGCACAAAACACTGAAGCTCTGGCTGAGAAAATTTTATGGTGCTACCAAAATCCGGAACCAAGCAAAGAGATGGGAAATTTGGGTAAAAATAAAATTCTTGATTTTAGCTGGGATAATTACGGAAATAATGTTTTTGAGATTTATCAAAATATTATGCGGGGCAGTACAAATTATAGATCCTGAATCAAGTTCCAGCCGTCGCTGAAGCTATGGCTGACACGCAGGATGACAAAAGGGCAATTTGTGAACGTAAAAAAAATCTTACTTGTCGGAAACTTTAATAACAATCCTAAAATTTACACATACGCCTCATCATTTTATAAAGCCATGCATTGCAATGCGATGCAAAACTTGGGATTAACTGTAGAAAAATTTAATTATAAAAATTCAAAATTTAACACCCCAATACTTAAAAATATTATTGGCGTACGATTAATAAACTATTCTTTATTAAGAACAGTAAAAACTTTTAAGCCTGATCTGATTTTTATGCTTAAGGCCGACAACATTACAGCTAAAACTCTAAATAATATAAAAACTAATAATAAAAATATAAAAATAATTAATTTTTATCCTGATAACCCATTTACATTCTGGAACGGAAATTCCAACGCAAATATACTACTCTCTCTGCCTGTTTATGACTTATTCTTAATATGGTCACATCAGCTAATACCTATACTTTATTCGTCCGGAGCAAAAAATGTACGCTACTTCCCATTTGGCTTTGACGAAAGCATATTTTCACAAGAAATACAGCTTTCAGAAAACGATCATACCAAATATCAATCAGACATATGTTTTGTGGGAAGTTGGGATGCAGAACGTGAAGCCTGGTTAACAAAGCTTATGCACAAAATACCCGCTCTAAATCTGGCCATTTGGGGAAACAGGTGGAATGAAAATTTACCACAAAACTCGATATTAAAAACATATTTGAAAGGTTGTGCAATTTATGGTATCGATATGATGAAAGCTTTTCGACTTTCAAAGATAGTCCTAAATTTCATCAGAAAGCAGAACTTGGATGCTCACAATATGCGTACAATCGAAGTTGCAGCATGCAAGTCTTTTTTGCTGACCGAAAGAACAAAGGACCAAGCCGAACTACTTTTTAAGGAAGGCGTAAGTATAGAATGTTTTAAAGACATTGATGATCTGACAAGCAAAATAAATTTTTACTTATCAAATCATAATGCCCGAGCCACAATTACTCAAAATGGGTATGAAGAAGCTCAAAAATATTCGATTGAAAATTTGCTTTTAGAAACTTTTAAAAAATTTATTTGAAATTAAGTTTTACAAATTTATGAAAAAAGATACATCGGATAATAAACTATCGGACGTAAAATTATCGTATTTAAAAAATTTTATACAAGGCCAATCAATTTTAGATGTCGGCTCCGGACAGTGTTTTTATAGCCAGTGGCTACATCAACGAGATTCTAATTTTAATATTACTGCAGTTGATTGTGTTGATTTAGAGCAAACGCCCTCTCATATTGGGTATCTAAAACTAAATTTAGAATCAACCTTTCCTTTTCAAGATCAATCATTTGATACAATAATAGCATTCGACGTAATTGAACACATTGAAAACGAAACTCAATTAATAAATGAATTAAACAGAGTATGTAAAAATGACGGCATAATAATAGGCAGTGTTCCACACGACAATGACAAATTTTTACCTGATTATAACCTAACGTTTTATCATCGTTCTGATTTGACACATAAAAGATATTATTTGCCGGAGACACTTTATTCAAAATTATGCGCTGCCGGATTTGATATAAAAACAGTTGAACTGCACGGAGGTATCAATCCTCAAGTTATTGCAGAATTTTTCCCAAAACATACACGCTTTTTAATAAAAAAAATTATCGGAATGTTCAGAAGAATGGGACTCATAAATATAGAAATTTTAAAATCTGATCTGTTTTTTGTTGCAAAAAAGGTGATAAATGATTAGTCAACGAGAATTTCAAGGAAATGGCCTTGGAAAAGACAATTTAATCAAAAAACCAAAAATCGCAATTCTTTCTTTAAAAAATAGCTATGGATATGGTGGGGTTCTGTCCTCACTGAAAGTAGCACACGATTTTTGTCAAAAGTACTTCGATCCCACCGTGTTTTTTCTTGGATTCGAGCCTACTATTTCAACAAGTTTGAAAAATCTAAAATTCACCTCCAATGTACAAACTTTAAATTATTTTGGAATGAAGTGCATTGAAATCGGCTCAAGATGGGCATTTTGGGAACCTGGTCATTACAAATTTAATTTGAAATTCTGGGAAAAACAACTCGAAGAATATGATTACTTTTTGGCTGTCAGCGGAACATGCATCTGCGCACATCCGCTTGCACTTTTAAATAAAAAATTTGGAATGCTAATCTCCACTCCCTATAATGATGACAGGGCAAGACGTGTTGATGAGCTCCACGGAATAAGATATGTAATAGATAGAGTAGCCAATAAAAAAATGCAACTCATCGAGAAGCATATTCTTGAAAAATCTAATTTTATTTGGGCATTAAGTAATTATTCAAAAAAAGAATTTGAAAAAATCATACAAAAACCATCTTCTAACATTATGTGTTGTGGCCATCCAATTGACTGTAATCCATTACCAAAATTAAAAACAAAAGATGAGAATATTATTATAGCGGTTGGCAGATTTAGCGACCCAAGAAAAAATATTGATATGCTTCTGCGAGCATTTAGCAAAATATGCAGATCTATGCCAAATGCAAAATTGTATGTAGTCGGCAAAACACCTGAACACAACCGAATCAAAGAATTCATCAAATTGCCTTTTTTCCAAAATGTAATATTCACAGGACAAGTGAGTGCAAGCGATCTTGAATCTCTTTACCAAAGAGCCTCACTTATGCTTATTACATCATATCAGGAAGGATTTGGCATTGTTGGGCTGGAAGCACTTTTACATGGAATTCCAATTGTAGCAACAAATTGCGGCGGACCGGCAGATTATGTAATTAATGATTTTACCGGGTATCTTGTAGAAATAAATGACGATGAAGAAATGGTAAAACAAGCCCTATCAATTCTTTCCAATAAAGAAAAACTTTGCCTAATGTCCTTAAATTCACAAAAATTTGCTTCAGAAAATTACTCTGTTGATAGAATTGAAAATTTTTTCAAGCTTGGTTTTACCAAAATTTACCCCGAACTAAAAAAAATATTTAATTTAATCGATAAAGACAAAAATTTTATCGTAACATCAAGCAATACTGAATTTAAAAATCACTCCTTATGAATAATTTCAGTCTGAAATAAACCTCGTGCAAATAAATTGTGCGCCCGAGGTTTTCTCACGAATTTTACAAAAATTTGTAACGTGTGGATTTTTACAATATCTTTAGAAATCAAATAATACGCTTATTTAGTTAAGAAAGGGTTTCTGTGAAAAATAAAATATATCTGTTTGCTACGACAATACTGTCAATGTGCTTAATAAATTTAAACGCCGAAATTGGCGCAGAACAGATGCAAACTTATAAGCAGGAGAAATTATCCTGGGCCCAAATAAGCGAGCAAAGCAGAAGCGCTGTTGTGCAAATTTTTTCATACACAAAGGAACCTCACCATTTTGTAAGGTACAAAACCCCTGAAGACGGTGGAGGATGCGGAACAGGCTTCATAATTAATCATGAAGGCGAGATTTTGACTAATTTTCACGTTGTTGATAAAGCTGTAAAAATATTTATTCAACATCCGGATTTATCAAAAGAAAGATTTGAAGTAGAATACGTGGGTGGCTGCCCAGAACAGGATATTGCCTTATTAAGATTAAAAAATGAGGACTGCTCAAAAATAAAAAAACTGTTAAAAGTTGAAACCATTCCATATCTGGAAATCGGTAATTCTGATGAACTTGTAGAAGCTCAAAAGATTATGGCACTTGGATATCCACAAGGAAAAGAGACTGTTAAAAGTTCATGTGGTGGAGTTTCAGGCCGAGAAAGCACACATATCGGAGAATGCATTCAAACAACAACTCCTGTAAATCCCGGTAATTCGGGCGGACCATTTTTGAATAAATTTGGCCAAGTTATCGGAATATGCGTTTTGAAACATGTTGGAACGGAAATTGAAGGAATTGCCTATCTGATTCCAATAAACAATGCAAAAAGACTGCTTCCTCAACTAAGAAAATCAAAAATAGTACGCAGGCCTTACTGGGGCATTTCATATCAACCAATTAATCAAGATTTGATCGATTATTTAAAAATATCAGAACAAGACGGAGTACTAATAACAAAAATATATAAAAATTCATTATGCGAACAAGCAGGTCTGAAAAAAAATGACATTATTTGCGCAATAAACAATGAAGCTGTCGACAGGTATGGCTACATTCACAAGCGTATATCTTTAATGGATTTTTTGAACACGCTTGAACTTGAAAGTACCGTAATTTTTGACATTTTGAGAGATAATAAACACATAAACATTGAATTTATCATAGAACAAGGCAACTCGTTCGAAATAAAAGAATATCATGAGGGATATGAAGAACTTCCCCCTTATGAGGTAATTGGCGGGTTGGTTATAACAGAACTGAATTTAAACCAAATTGAAATAGCCAAAGCCATACAGGCAAATTTATTGAAATCCCGATATGCTGACTCAAGCCTTGCTGATATTTCAAGTTTCACAAAATATGAAAAACCACAAAATAGATTTGACTCAAAAGTTATAATTTCCTACATTATTCCGGGATCAGAAATAGAAAATAGTCGATGTGTCAAAGAAATATATCAGGGAATAGGAATTCCCGCAGATCCAATAATAAAAAATATTAATGGAATAAAAGTCGCTAATCTTGATGATGCAAGAAACGCTATCTTGCAAACACAAAAATTTATGACAATAGAAACTACAGGCGGAAGTTTTATATCAATATCGCTTGAAAAACTCGTAACAGAAGATACAATTTTAAGCGAGCAGGAAGGGTTTGAGACGTCAAATTTAGTTGAAGCGCTTCTCGAAAAAACTGTTGTCAGCGATCAAAGCGAAAATAATTACATTCCTGAGACAAATTAAAAACTATGGAACAACAAACATGTCAAAAGAAATTGAAATCAAAATTAAATTGGAGATCAACCAGATAGAACAATTAAGAGAATGGCTTATCCAAAATGCAAAATTCATGGATAAGCTGCAAATGATTGATTATTACCTGGATGATCCTAAAAAAAGTCTCTATAAAATTAGTCCGGCTGGATTCAAAGACCCCCTTGAATTTTGGCGTGTCAGACAAATTGATAATGTTTATTTCTTATGTAATAAAAAAAGAATTATTGATGAAAACGGTAGAACCGTAAGTGTTGAAGAAAATGAAGCTGTAACCCCAGAGGGCGAAGCGATAATACAAATTTTCAAAAAACGCGGGTTAACCGACCAGGTAATTATTTATAAGACAAGAGAAATTTTTCAATATGAAGATTTTGAAATTGTTTTTGATAATGTTAAAAATTTAGGTGAATTTGTTGAAATTGAATTAAAATCGGATGAGCAAGATCCTGTCCAAGGCAAAAAACTAATTTATGATTTGCTCAAAAAAATTGGGATTACGGAATTCACTCAGTTTGATCGCGGATATCTTTGTATGATGTTGAATCCAAAATCTAGCTTCGGCGAAAAAGTAGAATTAAACAAAACAGGCCAGGATTAACTGGCCTGTTTTATAAATTGTTTGGTAAAAATTACTCGAGTTAATCAAGCAAAAAATTTGTGTTTTATTTTTCGAAATAACTTTGAATTTTACTTTTCAAAGTATCTTTACTCATAAACCCGGTTTCTCTTCCAACCACAACACCATCTTTAATAAATAGAAACGTTGGAATGGATGAAACGTTGTGTTTTACAGCAATCTCACGTTCTTCATCAATATTGACTTTGGCAAATTTGCACTTGGTAAATAGCTCTGCTGCCACTTCATCCAAAACAGGCGCCATCATCTTACAAGGTCCACACCAAGTTGCATAAAAATCAACTACGACTGGCTGTACCGATTTCATAATTTCTTGTTCAAAATTTTGAGTTGTTGCTACCATAACCATATCAAAACTCCTCTTGATAAAAATGAGGACTAATCAAATAAACAAAATCTAGAGCTAGTATAGTAAATATGAGATAAAATTGCACCAGCTAATTCACTTGTCCGATATAATCAATAAAATCAGAGTACTGATCTTGTGCAATCTGCGGCTTTTCAACAGCAGTCCAGTCGCTTGTTTTTGGTTCAACAAGTCTGGAATACCGATTAAACCAAACCCCATTGTGATTATTCAAAATATTTTTTATCCATTCATAAGATTTTTTATCCGTTATTTTTGAAAGCAATAAAACACTTGAGTGGGTTGCGTTTATTTTATTGTCATCAAACCATTTTTGGTGATTCAAATATTCTGCATTAAACGAAAAGAGATGAACCGGTTTCTCTGCCGCATTAAGCCCCTTGTATAAACCCTTGTAGAACCAGTTTATTAAAATATTTGGCATGTAACATGCAATGATGCAATTATTAATTTTCTTGTCAAAAGACTGCTTAAGATTAGAGCCTATTTCAACCGCTTGATTCTCAAGAAAATCAAAATATTTTGTAGCCATTTTTTTATCAATCAGAAACTGTACCATCTCTGTAACTTTCATCTGCTGTGTTTTTAAATTATTTTTATGTAAAAATAAATTGAAATTACGGTTGTTAAAACCCATAGTTGAAAAAAATGTTCCGGTTGTTTTTCGACAGTACATTTCAAGATCAATCATTATTCCTGAAATGGGAATTCCGTTACATATTTCGGGATTATTCCACTGCTCTACCAACTTTTCAATTGGAACTTCTATTTCATTGTGCCAAAAATTCTGATCTATCGGATCAGGGATGTCATTGTATGTATTATCATATACATCATGGGCACAAGGTTTTGGCAAATTGGGCTCATAAATATTATTTGTTATTTCAAAACCAATTAAAATTTTTGGAACTGACTTGCCCAATGAATTCGAGGCCACTTTTAATTTTTTTGTAAATAAAGCAACAGCTTCCAGTAACGCTTTTTCTCTGCCACCTTTACGGGCAATTGGACTGTAAAACATATTTGGATTCAAGCTTATCCAAAGGGCATCAAGTTTAGATTTCATAATAAATTCAATTAATTTGTTCTGCTGCAGCGTTTGATTTGTAACTTGGCTGTCTTGTTGAGTTGATGTAAGTTTTGCATCTAGCTGGATAGGTTCAAAAATATTTAATTCCATCCAAGCTGTTTTTCTCAAAGGATAGTTTTCATCTCTGTTTATTTTTCTGCCAAAATTTTCAATTGCATTATTAGTCTGCAATTGTGTTGATGTAACATTCAAAGCCTCTACAGATGGCATTTGATTAATCATATCTTTTATTCCAACCAACATCTCTTTTCGTAAACTGAAATCACTTGGGCAGAAGTGAAAACTTTCCATAATCCCTGAAAAAGTAAGAATGGTTTGATTCGATATAAACACATGATTTTGCTTTATTGGATTAAACCAATAAATTCCGTATGGCATGGTATTTGCAACGGGATCCAGATATTGTTTTGTAACGGGAAGAACTTTTAAATATTCTGAAGATTCTGTTAGCAGTTGATTTATTTTGGGTGAATAAAATCCTATTCCACCATGTGGCTGGCTCAGCGTGGTATGGTACTGTAACGGCCTACTTTCAGGCGGTCTTGTTAAAAATGCATTTGCCAAAGTGACAAAATTTTCAATTTTCTTATCGTCCGGCTTTTTTTGAGAAACAGTCAAAGTGTTATCTAAAACTTGAAAGCCCAACTCATTCGCTTGAACTCCCATAGGTTTAAAAATAGGCCCAAATTTTTCAACCAAATTTATTTGCGGATTAATATTAAGAGATGGGAATATTAGACCAATAAGTTTATTTGGCTTTTGACAAAAATTGTTTAGCATCGTTAAAATTTTTTTGGAAACTGGCGACGTTTCTACCGATTTCAAAAACTCAATTCCTATTATAAAAAATGCAGCTTGAGCCGCGGGGCTCAAGTCTTGTTCCTCCAGATCCATTACTTGATCAAATCCAATATACTTCACATCCCAGTTGGCCTCTTTCAAAATTTGAATAAATGGATCATATAAAAAACTTTCGCGATGCGTTGAATCTATTATTAAAAATTCTTTGTTTTTTGGTTTTGAGGCACTATCCGTTAAAACTATATCTGTAGAGATACTGTCTAACGGTAGGATTTCTGCGTAAATATTTTTAATCACAAAAATCATGAAAACTAAAATAAATATTTTTGATCCATTAAAGCTTTTCATCGCCCTGCCCTCTCCCTCAAAGACTGTCTCTCTATTATGTAAATTATTATTTGTCATCTTTCAATTACGATGTTATTAGATTTGATTACAAATAGTCAATGAAACTATTTAATTTGGGATTTAGGCAAATGAAAAGCTCAAAATCTCTCTTTTTCTTAAATAAATCCTGTGATAACATGCTATGTAATTAGGGCCAGTTCAATAACTAGTTGTATTGTTGCTTAGATTTTTGTTCTAAATTCCCTTTGTTAAGCAGATTTGTCATGCTCAACTCGTTTCAAATAGGAACAACTAATCCATGGATCCTGAAATAAATTCAGGATGACACAATTTTCACACAAGACTTTCAACTACGCGCTTGAAGCAATATGACGGACAGGTCTGCATACACGACAAAAACACGATCACGGAATATAGTTATAAAAGAGAGATATATTAAAGGAGATGTTCATGCGTTTTTCAAAATTCAAAACACTTGTTCTGTTAATTATTTTTATTTCTGCCGCTTGTTCAAAAGATAGCGATAATAAAAAAATTACAGAAAAAGATCCTATCATTCACTCAGCACATTTAACTGATGGATGGTACCCACAAAACGAAATTACACTCACTAGAACATTAAAAGAATATTTTACTCAGGCAAAAAAAGAATTTGGCTTTGTGATTGATCCGATGTCAGTCAAAGGTTTAATTGTACCACACGCGGGCATGTATTATTCAGGACTATGCGCAGCCGCAACTTATCAGTCATTATTGCTACCGAATGGAGAAAAAAACGATAAGTTTAAAAACGTTATAATCTTGGCACCTAGCCATACCACATTCGTCAACGGTGTTGCTTTACCTGATTATAGTACCTACAAAACAGTGCTTGGCGAAATAAAAATTGATACAAATGCCATTAGAATTCTGAGTAAGTCCGAAATATTCACTGTCATGAAAGAGGCTCATGACAAAGAACATGCAATCGAAATTCAATTGCCATTTTTACAAGAAGTTTTAAATGATTTTAAAATTGTACCACTGATTGTAGGAAATTTAACAGAAGAAAATCTCGCTAAAGCAGTACAACAACTACAAAAAATTGTTGATGATAAAACATTGATTATTGTAAGTTCTGATTTTACCCACCATGGGCAAGCTTATGATTATAAGCCATTCACTCGTGATACTTTGGCACAGGTTAGATACCTTGATTCAGTAGCAACTTATCTAATTGCAACTCACTCAGTACCAAATTTTGATAAATTTTTAAGAGACACAGGAGTTACAATTTGTGGAGCCAATCCAATAAGAATTTTAATGGGCCTTGTACACTTGCAATCCTTGGGACAAACTATAAATACACGCTTAGCCTGTTATTACACATCCGCACAACTTGCTAATGCTCGATCCGGATTAAATAGAGAGATCCTGGATCAAGTCCAGGATGACAAAAACAACAATATTATAAATACAAAAAAATTATTAGAACCTGTTGAAGACAAACTTGTTGATAATAGCGTTAGCTACGCGGGTTTAATTTTAACGGATCAGAAAACGTCTGACTTAAACGATAAAGATCAATTTACTGAATTTGAAAAACAATCATTATTACGTTTAGTTAGAGATAAAATAGAAAATGAGTTTAAACCGGAAGAGACCAAACTCCCAGATCATATTTTATACCCAATAATTACACCTGCCCTACAAAAGACTTGTGGTGCATTTGTAACGCTTAACACAAAACAGGGAAACTTACGCGGCTGCATTGGACGCATGATTTCTGACTTGTCGCTGTCCCAAGTGATTGGAGAAATGGCAGTTGCATGTGCTTTTCATGATGATCGTTTTTCACCGGTCAAAAAAGACGAACTTGAAAATATTGTTGTTGATATTACAATTCTTACAGATCCACAAAAAGTTGAAAATTATCAAGACATTAAAATAGGCAGTGATGGTATAGTTCTTAAGAAAATTGGGAGTGATGGGCAAATTATTGCATCGTCAGTATTTTTACCTCAAGTTCCGCCAAGCCTTGGCTGGGATTTACAAACAACGCTTGAACAGTTGAGCCAAAAGGCTGGATTAGGAAAACACGGGTGGAAAGAAAACTGTGAGTTTGAAGTTTTCCAAGGTTTTGAAATTAAAGAAAATTAAATGAAAAAATATATAGTAATAGGCTCATCAGCGGCAGGCGTCGCTTGTGCCACAAAATTAAGAGATCTGGATAAAGAATCAGAAATTATTATGATTGGGGCAGATGATAAATTGCCATGCAATCGATGCCTTCTTTCTGAAATTTTATCCGGCGATAAAACCGAAAAAGATATTACAACCAAAGATTCAGATTATTTTAAACAGCAAAATATAAAAGTTATGCTCGGTACTACCGTTACAAATATTTTAACAAAAGAAAAAGTAGTAACTTTACACAATGGCCAAAAACTGTCTTATGACAAGCTTTTTTTAGGAGTTGGCAAATCCGGGTTTGTACCGGATATTCCAGGATCTAAATTATATGGAGTCTTTTCTTTTTACGGACTGCCAGACATAAACACAATTAATGATTTCATCAAAGAAAACAACGTCAAAAACGTAGTTGTAATAGGGGCTGGGCTTACAGGTCTTGAATGTTGCGATGCATTAGAATCAAAAGGGCTAAATGTCAGCCTAATTGAACGCTCCACGCATGTTTTGCCTCATCAAATCGACGATACCGGAGCACAGTTTATTCAAAATTTAATTAAAAAAAATGGAGTTAAATTTTATCCCGGACAAGTTGTTGAACAAATCATAGGTACAAATAAAAAAGTCAGCGGAGTAACCCTCTCAGAACATGGGGAAATTTCAGCCGACATGATCATCTTTGCAATTGGCGGAAAAATAAATTTGGAATTAGCTCTTCATGCCGGAATTGACACCTTACCCAGTGGAATAATTGTAAAAAATACCATGCAAACGTCTAATGCAGATATTTTTGCGGGTGGCGATTGTTGCCTTGTAAATAATTTACTAACAGGGCAACCCGTTCAAAGCTGCCTCTGGCCTGATGCTGTAATGCAGGGAATAACAGCTGCACATAGTATGATTGGCATAAAACGCGAATATTCGGGAACGCTAATAATCACCAGCTCAAATATATTTGAAACACAATTTGTAACATGCGGTCCGGTAAACCAACCAAACCCAAATTATGAAGAAATAATAAAAAACGAACCAAATTTTTATCACAAATTTTTAATTCATGATGGAATTCTCAAAGGTTTTATTATGGTTGGAAATGTTGAAAATGTTGGTGTTTTACGAAAAAAACTGATCAATAAAACATCTTTTCAACCCTAAACAAATATTCAATAAATTTAAATCGCTTGCCCAAACTACTGCGAGCTATCTTATAATAGTCTCAGGGAGTTTGGGCTTTTTTGTTTTTAGGGGGGAGAGGACTATGAATACAAGGAAAGTATCCTTATCTTTTGTGTTTCCAATTTTATTTTCATGCGCACTAGAATGTCAGACAGCCTATGTAAATGTAGATACAAGCGGGAATTTGATGCCTGAAGAAATTGAATACATTGGCAAACGTGATCGAAGAACTCACGCATCCATTGCTCATTTACTTGGCCTAGGAGCAATTCCGGATAATATAAAATTACCAAGAATTGCATTTATTGGTAGCGGCGGAGGTTTTCGCGCCACTACAGATTATATTGCTATGCTAGCAGCATTACAACGCGCAGGCATATTTGATTGTGGAACGTATGCTGCAGGATTATCTGGTGGAGCATGGGCCATATTTCCTCTTGTTTTGCGAGGGCTAGATCCGGTTAGGTATAGTGACATTCTCAGACAACGCCTTTGCCAAAGTAATCCAGGAGAAAGCAAGAATATATTAACCAGAATGGCGCAAATATTTCTGGAAAAAAATGGAAAAATTAAATTTGTTGATACCTGGGGTGCAATAGCTTCGGAACGGCTGTTTGGTGATCTTGCTCGAGAACGTTCCATAACCTTTAATGACATAAGAGCAACACTATCTCAGAGTGACGCGTTTCCGTATCCAATTTGTCCGGTTATAATAGGCCAAACTGCTCCAAACTATGAATGGTTAGAGATAAATCCATTTGGAATTTATAGTAGCTGCCTTGGTGGCTCCATTCCAAACGCAGCATTCGGAAATGTCTTTGAAGCAGGACACGCTGCTGTATTAAACAATCCGGAATTACCCCTTGAGTTTTACATAGGGATGGTTGGAAGCGCTTTTTGCCTAACTGTCGGAGACATAGCTTATAATGGAATAAAGGGGTTACTCGACATAATCCAAGTTGACCAAATTTTATCAAGTACTATGGGAGATGATGCTTTTGTCAGGTTTACGTCTCGAATAAATAAATTTTTTGATAAATTTGGAGCCTATCAAGATCGTCTTTTCCCTGCAAAAATTCCAAACTATTCATATCAAATGCCAGGATCAAAATTAAAAGATTTACAAACATTGGAACTGTTTGATGCGGGAGCTTTTATAAATTTGCCGTTTCCAACACTTATTCGTAACGACCGTGCCATTGATATTTTCATTGTTTGTGATGCATCCAGTGATGCAACCGACAGAGATTTTACAGAATTAAGATATGCTGCTGATTGGGCAAGAATGAATGGAGCAAAATTTCCATCACTTAATAAATTTAAAATTGTTTCTCGAGATATGAGAATTTTTTACGAAGACGATATAACTGTACCTTACGTAATTTATTTTTCAAATCAGATAGACGTTGGAACTACCTCTTTAGTATATACCCCGGAAGAATTTGATAATCTATTTGGTTTTATGCATGCAAACGTTTTGAATGGAGCCCCTGCAATTGTTGATGTAATAAGAAAAAAGCTGAACATCGTAAATACATTTGATGCTTTACCGCAAGGAGTTGCTCCATCAATAGCATGGGAATCTCCTAGCGAATTTATAAAATATTATTGTAATATTCTTTAATTTTTATTGAAAGCCAAGTGATCTAGATAATTTTGTAAAATAAATGCAGCGGCAAGGCTGTGATTCTGACGTTTACTTTCAGGATCATACTTGCCGCTCTGTATTTCCAAAGCGCGCTTACTGCTCAATCTTTCATCCCACAATATCCACTTTATATCTGTAAAATTAACATTTGAAAATTCCAGCTCCAATTCTTCTTTTAATTTAACTATTTTTTTTGTTTGATCACTTTCAGTTCCGGAAAATGTTTTTGGATAACCAACAACTACAATGCTAATTGGTTGAGTGCTTAGAGTATCTTTTAAAAATGGCTTAAGATTATCTAATTCAACAGTCTTTAACGGCTTACATGTAATACCAAGTGGATCAGAAATCGCACTACCAACCCATTTATCACCTAGATCTAACGCTAATATTTTCATCAGAATTCCTAATTTAAATTATTTTTAATCAAAAACTGTTTGGCCTGGGATGAATTTATAAAACAAAAACCAGAGGCTGCCTTTATTCTATTATTTTGATGTTTATCAAAATAATCTCCACCAATTAATGTTCTTATTTTCTGATACTGAGCGTGCATTATTTGCTGCATAACATCACAGAATGGACCGTCATTATTAGCGACAGGGAATAGGGCTTTAACTTGCGATTTGTAAGAATTATGAAAAACATTTCGCAGTGAATCAAAATCGTTTATTGTAACCGGAAAAAATAAATTTACATCTGATGGCTCAAATTGGCTCCAAACATTTCTGTACTCCCAAACAGTTAGTTTTTTGTTTGGATTTCTTTGCAGATAACGCTTAATCGCCTGACAGACTATTTTAAAAACTTTTATATGTGTTTTATGTCCGGTTTCATCTTCTGAGACAACAGTTACTACTTCCGGATCTATTTCTTCAAGAAGTACTACGACTTTTTCTATATCTTGATCTAAATCAAAATTCTCATCTTTGCTTGAATAAAAACCAAGCTTCATATGGTTAATATTTGAAGCGCCTATTCCAAGATGTCCCCAGGCAATCTCTTCTTCCCAATCTCTAGTCATGCCCTTGAGCTCTTTTACTTTATCACTTGAGCTATTGCTGATATCTAACTTTGCCTGATCTATAAATTTAATAATATTTTCTTGATTTATATCTTCTTGATTTTTAGAAACATCATAAACTTGCAAAATATTTCTAGCCATACGAATTGCTCTTGCCATTTCTTGAGCTTTTTGATCATTTTTTGCAATTCCATCAAGAAACATTTTAATTTCATAATTTTTGTCATTACTAAAACTAAAATTTTGATACTCTTTTATGATCTTTTCCAAGCTTTGCAGATTTTGAAACAAATATTCGTCTGCTACGGAATTAAAACCACTTGTCATGACTGAAAAATGATGTGCAGATGGTGTGTTAAAAACCAAATGCTGAACAATAGGAAAATACCCCAACATAGAATCATCATGATGCGGTGAAGTGTGTAAAAATTTTTTTTGTGAAAAATCTTGTAAACACGGATCTATTTTTTGCTTTAAATCATCAATTTTATTATTTAGTTCCAAATTTTTATCATACTCGTTCATGCACAATCCTTAAAAGTCGTCATTAAAATTGAACTATAAGCAGTTTGTAGCAATTTAACACGAAAAACAAGAGGATAGGCCGACATAAATAAAAGTAAAATCAGACTTTTAGCTTCAAAATCGCTATTAGTGCAAGATATAACCTAATTATTTATTAAAAATACAATCTGAAGCTAATTGCCACTAGGAAACAAGTTGACGCTGGTTTTTTTTTTGCATACATTTAGAAAAATTGTTAGGTAAGTAAATTATCTCAGAGGTTTGAAATGGGTTATGTAGTAAAAAAAAGATTTCTTTTGTTATTAGGCATTATGATATGCACATCAAGATTAACTGCAATGTATGATGGAGAAGGAGTCTGTCCTTTTTGTGGACAGTTTAACTTCGAATTTGGAACAAGTTTTATTAATGTTTTAAATGGCGAAGAAATGCAATCAGGGACGTATGAAAATGCTCATCTTGGATGTTTACGAGAGCAAGGGTTATTACAAAAAACTAAAGAATCAGAAGCCATAACCGGCATGATAAAAAGTGGTGGATTTGTGGCTTTGGCATGTGGAAGCGCATATGCATTAAAGTTTATAAGTCAAAGCCAACAAACCAGTGTTTTGTTTGGTTGCGCCGCATTTTTAGGAACCGTTTGTTTTTTAGTTCAAGTACGAAAGTATGCAAAATGTAGGGCATTCCCAAGCTCAGATGATGTTTCAAAATAAATAAAATAATAAAGGTGTATCGTGCATAGAATACCCAAAGATGCGTTATTTATAGTTGATGGATCCTACTTGCTTTATAGATCGTTTTATGCATTAAAACCACTTTATACTGCCGATGGCACCCAAACACAGGCAATTTATGGATTCTGCCGAACAATTAAAAAATTTGTAGATGAATTTGATCCTCAAAATATTGTTGTTGCATGGGACCATAAAGGTAAAACTTTCCGCAGTGAAATTTATGCTGATTATAAGGCAACCCGCCAAGCTCCACCCAATGAACTTTTCGCCCAAAAAAAAGAGATCATAAAATTTCTTGAAATGATAGGTATTTGCCAGACGTCCGTCGAGGGATTTGAGGCCGACGATCTGATTTACTCAATTGTTAAAGACAATCAAGATAAAGATCTGGAAAAAACTATTGTAATTGTTTGTCCCGATAAAGATTTATTTCAATTGCTCGACACAAACGTTTTAGTTTTTGACCCATTTAAAGAACGCTTAATTGACAAAAAAACTTATGAAGAAGAACGCGGGATTAAGGTAGATCGAATTAATTTGTATTACTCTTTGCTTGGAGATACGTCAGATAATATTCCAGGCGTTGCCGGCATTGGCGAAAAATCTGCAAAAGATCTTGTAAATCAGTTTGAATCGCTTGACGATCTTTACAAAAATCTTGATAAAATCGAAAAAGAACGCATAAGAAAAAGCCTAGAAGAACACAAAGACGATGCTTTTTTAAGCACCAAACTTTTTACATTAAAATATCACAAAGTTCCACTCAAATCCAAAGATTATGAATTTGATAAAAATAACTGGAATAACGCCGGCGAGTTTTTTCGTAAATTTGAATTTAAAAGTCTTTTAAAGACAGTCTCTATCAAAGAGGTGAAAACTCCTAGCATCGGAGAACATCAGAGTTCACTTTTTGAATCTTATGGTCAGCAAACAATTTCAAGCCCACAACATATCTCGGGCGAAGAAAAACAAAAAACAAAATCTGTGGATTATTCCGAATGGACATGCATCATTGTTCAAACTTCAGAAGTTCTTGAAAAAATGATAAAAGAGTTAAAAGAGTCAGAGATTTTTGCGCTTGATACTGAAACCACAGGAGGCGACTCTTTGCAAGATGCTTTGGTAGGTTTTTCTGTTGCTGTTAACAAAAAAGAGGCTTATTACGTTCCACTAGCCCACATAAATTTAGAGAATGAGCCACAACTTAATCGTGAAGAAACCCTGGAGAAACTTAAACCTATTTTCGAAAGCAAACATATTAAAAAGGTTTTGCACAATGCAAAATTCGATAAATTAGTTCTTTCCCAATATGGTATCTGGCTACAAAATATCGTTTTTGACACATTGATTGCAGCATCTTTGGTCAAGAAAGAATGGCAAAAAATTAATCTGAAGTCTCTATCCGATTTTTATCTTGGTGAACCAATGCAAAAATTCAAAGATGTCATTGGAAATAAGTACAAAACTTTTGCTCATGTTCCAATTTTGGAAGGGGCTGCATATGGCGCACACGATGCATTGCAAACTTTAAAATTAATGCATTTATTTAAAAAAGAGCTTAATGAACATGCAAAATTAAAAAAAATATTTGAAGACATCGAGATGCCACTGTCTGATATTCTTTCAAGAATGGAAAAAACAGGCATAGAACTGGACGTTGAAAAATTGGCGGAAATTGGCAAAGAGGTTAATAAAGAGATTAAAAAAGTTGAGGAGAAGATATTTGGAGCTTTTGAGGGAATCAAAGAGATCAAAGATACTGAAATAAACCTGAACTCCCCACAGCAGATTGAGAAACTATTATTTGATCATCTGGATCTTAAACCCATCAAAAAAAGTGCTACAGGACGTCGCTCTACCGATCAAGAGGTTTTAGAAGAATTAAGTCACACACACCCAATTCCAGGCTTAATTTTAAAATATAGAGAGCTATCAAAGCTGAAAAATACTTACATTGAGCCACTTCCAACTTTTGTAAATCCCAAAACAGGCCGCGTTCATACAACCTATAGCCAAACTTTTGTAGCTACCGGGCGATTATCTAGCCAAGACCCTAATTTACAAAATATTCCAACAAGTGACGGGGTTGGAAGCCAAATTCGAACTGCTTTTGTGGCTCCACGCGGGTATCGTCTTCTTTCTGCAGACTATTCTCAAATTGAATTACGAGTCCTTGCCCACATGACCAAGGACAAAAACCTTACAGATGCCTTCTTGCATGACAAAGATATTCACGCCCAAACTGCCGCACAGCTTTTTGATGTATCCCTTGAGGATGTCACCCATGAACAACGCCAACTGGGAAAAAGGATCAATTTTAGTATTATTTATGGGCTTACGCCATATGGTTTATCAAAAGATTTAGGAATAAAACCAAGCGAAGCCAAAGATTACATAGAAAAGTATTTCAAGCAGTATCCAATGGTCCATGAATGGATGGAAAAAACAGTCCAAGATGCAGTTAAAAATGGGTATACCCAAACGTGGTGGGGTAGACGCAGATATATCCCTGAGCTTGCAGAGCATAATAAAAACCTATTTGAGGCAGGAAAAAGAGTGGCTGTAAACAGTCCCGTGCAGGGAACATCGGCAGAAATAATCAAAATCGCCATGATTAACGTTGATAAAGCCATCATGGATAAAAAGCTTGATGCAGCCATGCTATTGCAAATTCACGATGAATTAGTTATTCAAATGCATGCAGACATCGTTGATGAAGTTGAAAAATTGGTTAAAAAAGAGATGGAAAACGTCATAGATTGGGAAATTCCATTTAAAGTTTCTATTAGAACTGGAAAAAACTGGGGCGAGATCACTAAATAAGGGAATTTGATTTGACTTTTATCTAAAAAAATGCATAATTAAATCTGTAAAAACAGGAAGGCGAGTTTCAGGTTTTATCCGATGTTTAAAGGTAAAAGTAACTCTTTTAAGATATGAAAAGTTAGGAATTGCGATGGCAACGAGTAAAAGTGGTGGTTCTACAAGTAACGGCCGCGATAGTATAAGCAAACGTCTTGGATGTAAACGATTTGACGGACAAATAGTTTTGTGTGGTGAGATTTTAGTTCGCCAACGCGGAACAAAAGTTCATCCAGGTAAAAATGTTCTTCGTGGTAGCGATGATACTCTCTTTTCTGTAGCAAATGGTGTTGTAAAATTCCATTCAGGATTAAAAGGCAGAAAATTTGTTTCTGTCGTTCCCTGCAATGGCTAAAATATTATAGAGTAGTAGTTTTATCTTTCTCAACCCAAGTCTTTTTTATTTGGAGAGACAATGCAGGTATCCACAAAGTCCACAAGCTATCGTTTTGATTTTTTGAAGTATAGTAAAATTTGGATCGGCGTATCAATTGCTTATTTGGCACTTGGTGTTATCGGTTATGTAGTCATGGGTGGTTTTAAATATCACATAGACTTTACAGGTGGTGCTGAGATTCAGGTCGCTTTCGAAAATCAAATTGACACGGCAACGGTCAGAAGCATTGTAGCAAAGGCTGGCTGGGACCAGGCGGTTATTCAGGAAGTTGGAAACTCGAAAAAAGAGTTTTTGATTAAACTTGGTGGAGCACTAGAAACGGGGTTAGAAGATAAAATTAAATCTGCTATCTCAACAAATGCACCTGACAATAAGCTTGAGATTAGGAATGTAAACTGGGTGGGTGCAGAAGTTAGTTCCGATACAACTTGGAATGCAATTAAGGCAATATTTTTATCTGTTCTTATTCTTTTGCTTTATATTGCTTTTCGTTTTGAATTTGCATTTGGAATGGGCGCAGTGCTAGCTTTATTGCACGATTTATTATTTGTTTTGGCCTTTATTTTGATCACAGGTGAACAGGTATCTTTGAATGTTTTAGCAGCAATTCTTGCAGTTCTTGGATATTCAGTTAATGACACTATTGTTATTTTCAGCAGGATGCGTGAAAATTTTAAGAAAATGCCTGGCGTTTCTGAATACGAAATTGCAAATTTAAGTATTAATCAAACTTTGACAAGAACAGTTTTAACAAGTTTCGCAACAGTTCTATCTGTTTTGGCTATCCTGTTTTTGGGTGGCTCAACATTGCGCGATTTATCTTTGATAATGTTTATAGGAATTGTTGTTGGAGCATACTCTTCTATTTACATTGCAAGTCCAGTTATGTTGTTTATCAGATCACACAAAAAATCCAATCTTCCAAGCTAGGTTATACGCAAACAAGTTAAGCGTATCCTAGAGAAAAGATTGAATTGTATTTGACTTTTTGGGGCAATGCTTGCTATCATGTTTTTGTGGTAGTAAGAATCTAGTAAAAACAGAATCATAACAGTTCTTGCTTGAATTCGTTGAAAATTTGAAAAATTAAGTAAATTATTCCTTGAATTGATAAAATTTAAAATAGCCGAATGTGTTTAAAAGCATATTCGGCTATTGCAAGGATAAATATAAATTAGTTTTCGGTGGTTCTATATTATTGTCCCTTTAACTTAATGTTTTTTATTTATGGTTAATTCAAATAACAAAAAAAACGGTTCCGCTCAAAGCGAGAAAATC
>JBAZAX010000006.1:0-66414 GCA_041671765.1 Candidatus Babeliales bacterium
TTTGCAAACATGACCTGCCCTCCCTAAAATTTTATTAACTACCGCCTCCCAATCCATCTAGTCCCATCATTGTCCTCCCTAGAATTTCTAGTTATAATGTAACAACTCAATTTAATACTAAACACTACTCACAAATTTCTGCAAGAAAATAAATTCTAAAGGAATTTAATGAACAAAGCATTAACAAAACTTTTATTCGTATGTTTTTTTATTTTCAGTTTTAATTGTCATGCGTGGTGTATAACCCATAAACAGTTACAAATTGCAAGCATATCAACAGGGACAATTACAGGACTCTGTGTTGCTGCTGCAACGCTGTATGGCAGTTACAAGCTCAATTGTGATAAAAAAACAGACATAAAAGCTGCAACAGCCGGAGGCATATCCTCAACATTATTAACATATTTTTTGATGATGAAACTACTTGAAAAATATACTCCTGAACATATTTTACAAACAGTTGAACATGATTTTAAAAATATAACCCAAGATGAACTAGCTAATAAAACATTTACGCATGAAAAAGAACTGTTAGAATATCTAAATTATATGTTTGGCAACTCATTTGCGATGGAAGAATCCATTGCACACCTTAAAAACTTAAATTCTCAAACAACCGAAATAATTGAACAATTAAATCAAATTCAATATGGCAATAAAAATTGTGCCATAATTAATACTTGTGAAAAACTAAAAGACAATATTCTTCTCTTTAAAGGATTCATAAGCACAAAAATCACACAAATAACTATAGCATTCATCAAAACAGATACTAATATTAATCTAACCGTTTTAGATGAACAGTTAAAAATCTTGGGTAATGCTCAGAAAATTATTTCTGAAACAATCTCACAAATCCCACACAAAAAAATATTTAATAATGTAATGATGGAATTAAAAACGCAAAATGACGAAGTAAGTGATCTTAAAAATTTGATTAACATTAAAAAAATTCAGATAACAATTCAAGATTCAGATGACATTCTAAAAAATTTGAGTGCCAAAGCAGTTACCAGCCAAACGCACCAACTTGAAAGTCTACTGATAAACTTAGAACAAACGCAGGATCAATTGAAAACAATGCCACACAGCTTATCGGATATAACTTCGACTAAACTCATCAACCTACAAACTAACGCAAAATTAAAATTGATAGAATCTTTAATAAAATTAGTTGAGATAGATTACTTTGTATCCACAGAATTTAAAACTAGCGAAGATCTGGGAAATACAATTGCCACAAAATTTGAAAGCTCTTGGTATTTAATTTTAGCGAAGAAAAATTTAGCAGAACTTCAATGCACACTCGAATACATAAGCGATAATTTTGTAGATGTAACAAAATTTATAAAAGAAAATCCAACGCCAATGCAATTTGAAGAGCTTTTTAACACTTTACAAGAAAAAAACAGCCACTTAATCAAAAAAGTAGACCTGTTAATGTTAATGATCGTAAAAAATAAAGATTATCCAGGTCAACTTCAAGCATATGAGCAAAGTCTATTAACAAAACAACAAATTACAATTTTAGAAAATCAACGAATACTCATGGAAAACCATCTTGATAACGATAAAAAGCTTGAAGCATCCATAAACAAGCTTAAACAATCACAGGGCTCAAAATTACAAGAAGTAAAATGTTCTATCGACAAGCTTGAAAACAAAATCAAAGATTATAACTGGAAAATTGAGTCCTTGATCAACCAACTTAAAAACGAAGTAATAAATAAACTTAATGGTAGAAATATTTCAGTTACTTAGATTTTTTCAATGCAAACTGCCCGCAACCACCTTCAATATCAACCCCATGACTACGTCGAACCGTAACTGTAAACGATTTTGATTTTAAAAACAGTGCAAAATCATTGATAACTTTTGCTGATGAAGGTTGTGCATCAATCAATGTTGTTGGATTATATGGAATTAGATTAAATTTAACCTTAACTGTGCTTAAAAGCTTAACCAGTTGCTTTGCATGTTCCATTGTATCATTTATGCCTGCCAACATTATGTATTCAATTGTTATACAATCACGTTTGCCAAGCTCAATTTTTTGTAACTCATCTACAAGTTTAGTCAATGGAAACGTTTTATTAACCGGCATGTACTCTGATCTAAGTTTATCGTTTGGAAAATGGAGTGAAACTGCAAGATTTACTTCAAACTTATTAATAAATGCTGCAATTCCAGGCCCAACACCTGCTGTAGAAACTGTAATCTTTGATCTGGAAAGGCCAAATAAATTTTCATCAAGGAAATTACCCACTGCTCTTTTAACTGCATCTAAATTTAAAAAAGGCTCACCCATGCCCATAAAAACTATATTTGAAATACGTTCAATAAGTTTGTGCTCTAAGGCATATTTTTCAACGGCGAGAAACTGTCCTACAATTTCCCCTGCATCAAGCTTTCTGACAAAACCAATTTCTGAACCGGTTGCACAAAAACTACACTTAAGCGGACAGCCAACCATACAAGAAACACAAAGAGTCGTACGACTTGGCGCAATCATCAAAATAGATTCAATTAAACGACCATCGAATGCTTTAAATAAAAATTTATAGGAACCATCTTTTTCGGATTTAACAACTTCCTCAATTTGTGGAACAAAAAAATTGAATTTGTCTGATAGAATAACCTGCATATTTTTGGAAAAACTCGTCATTTTCGAAAAATCAAAAACATGCTTTTTAAAGATCCAATCACAGAGCTGTGTCATCCTGAATTTTTCAAATCCAAATTCAAGCATTAATTCTTTGAGTTCGTTAAACGTTAAATCTAAAATATTTTTTTTCATACAAATATCTGTACCTATCAAAACCTATCAGAAGTAGTTAAATTCATTTACAAAACTAAGTTTAGCATGACACTGAAATAAAAGCTAACCCTGATACCAAGCCACAAGCAGCTTGGAACTCCTAATTAAAAAATGTGGAATATGGTCATTTTTGCTCAAATTTGCACAAAAACGTCAATTTTCGCCTTTTAAAACCTAATTTCATCATACGATATCATTGACCGATATTATTGACTTATGCTGTCACGATTAATTATATTTGAAATATATGAAACATTAAGTATAAAAATACTAATCTTTAGGTAAGGGGGGAGTTATGGAATCACTAAAAATTTTATCCAAAATTTTATCATTGGCATGCCTGATTTCACTGTCATCTGCAAATACAACAAAAGCTTCGCGAAATTTTGATGCGGATAATCCACCAAATCCACTGGATGCCAAAAATGTTACACTTACAATATTTAATAATACAGATATGAAAATCAAAACAACTTTCTTTTTGGAAAATAAAAAAGTATATCCAGGTAAAATCATCGAACCAAGACAGTCTCTTATATTTGAAGTAGAAGGAAGATACAATAAAAAGAGAGCCTACTTTAGATTTCGTGTTGCCGGCGATCAGGCAAAAGGCACGGGTGTAAAATTCTTTTATAAGCAAGTTGCAAAGTCAAGAGGTGCAAAAGTAGATGAAATATACCTACTACAAGATGATCAAAGTAATTTCATTATAAGTGCGACTCCAGATATAAATGCACTAACAACTATTCTTAGGGCAGATATAAATGCAAAACTGCTACCTGAGGCAAACGTAACTAAAAAACATAAAAATTCTAAAAAGAGCAAAAGCTCGAAGAGAAATTAATACTTAATTACAAGTTTAACTAAACTATAAGGCGACAGCTTTTTTTAGTACTGTCGCCTTATAGTTTAGTTAATTGCTTTTAATACTTAACGCCAACGTATGCAAAAAGTGGGTCATGCAATTTGCATCCAGTTCTTTCACTAAATTTGGTGGGAATCTGTAGGATCGGAGCAAAAAGTTGTTTATTAAACTCATAAAATTCACCCTCAATCAGGTACCCATAAACCCCGCCTTTTTTTAATAAACGATTATGCTGAAAAGCCAAAAATGTTTCTAGCGGCTTTTGTGTAAAATCTGATGCAATAAGCAGGTCGCTTTGCGCTATTTCACCATGGTTAATTTGCAAAGCATATTCATTTATATCGTCATAAAAGTCACATTTAATTTTTAAATTGCTCACGTTATATTCTTTTAAATACGAAAACCAACACAAAAATTGAAAAAACATTTTATTAAGCTCGTCAGATCGCAAGTAATATTCATTAGTCACTGGCATATCAACAAAATAAGGTTTATATAAATCATCGATAAGATTAACTTGTATATTCAAAAAACCGCAGTCAATTAATTTTGTAACAATAACAAGAGCCTCAAATAACCTTCCTGCGCCCAAAACTGTTACTGTAAGAACATGATCTCTTTTTTCAAATGTTTTCCTTACCTGTGACACAATAGCAAGATCAAATACCCCTCTTCGTTCCGGAAATTTAGGTCGATCAAGTTTGCTACAAAAACATTCTCCCAAAAAGCCTAATACGTGCTCATCCCTTTTACTTTTAAATTCGCGTATTTCAGAAATAAGCATTGCTACCGGCATGTGGGGATTTTCTGGAGCAAACGTTTTATCCATAAGGCTTTTTATATGACCAAATTGCGTTAATTCACTGTCATTAAAATATTCATGATTTCGTCCAAGCTCAACGACATAATGCCCAGCATTACAAATTTCACAAATACATATAAGTAGAACAAAAATATAAAACATCGAAGTGTTGCGTTTAATATTAAACATGCACATACCTTTAGAAAAAAATAATAGAAAAAAATTAGTTTTTTAAAATATTGGTAAAACAGCAGAAAAACATTCTATCAGCTTATTTATTCTTTGCAAAAGATTATTCTATGAAGTTTTTTGATTTTAAATCAAATACTCTTGATACCGGCTCGATTCCACTCATCTGTAATTTCGTCAGCAATAATTTTATCGAAACAGACAGCAATCCCACAATCCCCGCCACCTGCACCTGAGCTTTTTGCAGCAGCACCACAAACCTGCGCCGAATCAATTAAACGTTTTAACTCTTTTGTTTCAAGTTCAATACCAGATTCAGCCCCTAAGTTAGCAAGCAAGTCTCGATTTTGATTTATCAAATCAATAATCTGAAACTTGTTATTTCTCTGAATGGCAGAAATAAGATTTAAAACGACCAAATTTATTGATTGCATAATGCTCTGATAAATCTCTGGCTGGCTGTCCTTAAACAAATTCATTTTTCCAATCATCTTAGTTGTAGAAGCACTATAGCCAACAAACCCTATCAACACTTGCATATTCTCAGGCAACTTAATTTCGCTCATTCTCAAATCAGGCCAGTCTAACAAAACAATATTACTTATATTTTTTGCAGAGCAAATCTCGTTTTCAAGCCATTCTGCATTAAATCTTCGGTAAATAATCGGCCTTTGATAAGCCGAACAGGCAACGTCAAATCCACTGCCAAGCTTTCCTGACGCAAAGTAGTGTGATAAACATGCGAGTTTAAAAACTAATTCTAAGTTTTTAACTGAATAAATATCAATATCATGAAATTTTAAAATCGCTTTGCAAACAGCAACCGTTACAGCAGCGCTACTTCCAAGCCCAGGTTTTACGAAATTAGAGCCATCAATTTTCACGCCGGATAACCCTGAATAAACTGATAGCTCAAAAGGCTTTATTGAAATACCCTGCTCAGTTAAAAACTGTAGGCAATTTTTAATGGCACAAAAACAGACATTGAATTTTGCCATGAGCCGTTCAGGCAAAACTGGGTCAACGGTAAGGTGGCCCATAAGATTTTCCAGAGCCCATTGCAGAATAACGTTTTTTAACCCTATATCTTCAGAACTAAAAATAATTTTTTTGGATTCTTGAATTCGTACTGCAACAAATTTATTAACAGGAAGAACTATGCAACTGTGCCCAGGCTCAAGAATGCTCCATTCACCGGCAAGCATAATTTTACCTGGTGCTTTGACCTCAATCACCAGCAACTCCACTGACAATTGTTTGAATATCTTCAATATTTTTAAGTTCAGCTAAAATTTTATCTTGATACTTTTCAAGCGTTAGAATTTTAACATTCGGACCAGCATCGATTGTAAAATAACACTGAACACCACTGGCACGTAATTTGTTAACTAACTCAATAATTTTAACGGTTTTGTCCGTCCAATAATTTATTGGGGGATTGGAAGTTCGCATTGTCTCGTGCATCTCAAGGCAATCAATCTGGGCCAGTTCGCCAACAATGTCCAAATCTTTATTGCCAATTGCATCAAGAATTAATTTTACACGACGCTCTGAATTTCTAAGCCAATCCTGATAGATTTTGCTGGTCTTAACAGTAACCTGCATGGCCTGAGTTGAACTTATAGGTTTCTGTTTAGCCTGAACCACTGTAATAATTATTCTCAAATCAGGCCAATGGTCAGCCTTGAAAATCTGTTCTGAATATGAATCACTTCCCTGAGGGCAAACGCCTTTGTGCCATAAATTAAACCCACCAATTATTGATCTAGAAGCGGATCCGGAACCACGACGAGCTAAAATTGAAAGTTCTTTAGAATCAAGTTTTAATCCGCAAAGCTCATTCAACCCCTTTGCAAGCGCCGCAAAACCGCTTGCGCTACTGGCAAGACCGGCGGCAGTTGGAAAATTATTTACAGAATTAATTTGGAAAAAAGAGTCTTGTAAATACTTATATTGCAAAGATGTGTCTTGAATAGACGAGTTTGGGAAGGATTTGTAAGTCGCAAATTTTTTGCGAAAAACATGCAAAAAACGCAAAATTTTGACGTTGGCATTATCACTGACAAAAACACCATTGAGCTTGATTGTGTCAGAATTGCCAAATCCAATTTCGGTAGTTGTTTTTAAAGCATCAAGAGAAACGGATATGCTGCTTTTTGTTGGCAGCATAAAAAATTCATCTCTTTTTCCCCAGTATTTAATTAAAGCTATATTTGCATTTGCAGATGCGATAACAGTATTCATAATCAACTTTTGCCTTTAAAATCAACATAATCTTTATTTTAAAATCCAAATGAGTTAAATTGAAATTGATAATCAGTATAATCTAAAAGTTAAATAATTTGAGAAAAACATGAGATATTCGTTTAAATCTGGTTTGGGATTTGGAATTACATCAGGCGTTATCACAACGCTGGGACTTCTTGTTGGACTTAATGCGGGAACCCAGTCTAAATTGGCAGTGATCGGTGGTATTTTGACAATCGCAATTGCAGATGCACTTTCGGATTCACTTGGAATGCATATTTCAAAAGAGTTTGAATCTCGTACATCTATTACAGAAAATTGGGAAGCCACACTTGTAACATTTTTTTCCAAGTTTTTCGTGGCATTATCATTCATAGTTCCGGCTTTATACATGGATCTTTCATCAGCCATAAAAGTTGGTGTTTTGTGGGGACTTTTTCTTCTCTGTTCATTCAGCTATGTCATAGCAAAAGACAGAAAAGCAAATCCATTGTACGTTATGGGCGAGCATGTTTTTATTGCATCTGTTGTAATATTAACAGTTCAGTTTGTTGGAAGTTTTATTAGAAGCATTCTTATTTGATTAAAAAAAATATTAAGCTCTAATCCAAAGCATCAGGCCAGAAAAAAAGAACTCCACAATCTAGTTGTTCTTTATAAATCAGATCATCAAGCATATTTCTTGTATTTCCTGGAATTTTTCTTATCAAAGGCCTACCCTGACATTCTCTGAAAAAATCATCACAGAAAAACCAAGAATTGTTATAGTTTACATAAGCTGCACAATGTCCACAAAATGCGCTGGAGACTGTTTCTGCTGGATTCAAACCAACCCCTAATTTCGTTGAGCATTTAACAGCTTTTAGTTTATATGTTTTTTCTGTGCCGTAAGTAAAAGAGATTTGAGTGAAAACAGATTCAAGGCTAGATATAATTTTATAAAAAATATCAGGGTTATACATTGGCTCTGATATGGGTTTTACTATAAAAAGATCCAACGATGGGATAAAGAGCAAAAAGAAATTTAATCCATAATCATTAAATCCCTGCACGCACAATCTCGAATCCCCATAAATATATTGAACCCCATTTTTCATAGGCAATCGCATAATTTTTTTTAAAGAGAGAAGAGTGTTTTGTTCGTGGGAATAAAAGAAAGCTTTAAGTTCTGAGCCTGAAATTTCTTTTAATAAAAGGTATTCTGATAGCAAGGGAATGCCGCCAAAACCGCAATCTCCGATTTCTTGGCGGTACATACTATTCATGTACTTAAAAATCTCCCAACAGGGGGAATTTGAACAATTAATTATCTGATCGCGTAGTTCTGAAATTCTTGGATCAGCAAGTTTTTTTGATGGCTTATTTAAAAAGGACCAAAGTAATTCTTCATCACAAGAAAATCTTAAAAGATTTTCTCTTAATATTTTAAGTTGAACTTCTAACCCATTTTTAGGTTCTTTTATTTGATCTATGAATAAACAAAATTTGGGACATTGTAACAAACATTGGAAAATTGCATTACAAAAACAAATTCCCCTTTCTACGTCATTATAAAATGGGATAGGAAAAGTTGGCTGACCAGGAGAAACCATTGCAAAAATTGGCAGCCCAAGGTTTAGGTTAATGTTTATAAACAGTAGTAATAAAATTTTTAGATGCATAAAATAAATGCCCAGGTTAACAAACCTGTAAAAAAAACGGAATCGAAACGATCTAAAAATCCTCCATGTCCCGGCAAAACATTACCAACATCTTTTAACCCGTTATGACGCTTTAATATGGAAATTAGCATACCGCCAAGAAACGCTACTATTGTGAAAATTAATGAAATTAAAAGAATTACGATAACTGTTAAGATTGTAACTTTACAAAAATAAGAATAGATTGGTTCAATTTTGATATTTGGTAAAAGAAAAAAATTTAAAACTACCACAGCCACAAAGCTACCAAAAAATCCTTCCCAAGATTTGCCTGGACTAATTTTGGGATAAATTTTATGAACGCCCCATATTTTCCCAACAAAATAGCCAAATGTATCGGCAGTCCATGCAACCAAGAATGGATACATAGGTATAGCTAAATCGACCTGATGAAATCGATAGTTAAGAAAAATTAAACTTAGCACCGGAAAAATTGGATAAAAAACGGTTGCAATCCATGAGTATGGCGAATCAAAATCAACAAGTTTTGGCCATTCAAAAAAAAGAACCAAAACAAGAATTATAAACATCAATAATGAGAACATTGCAACCGAATGCAAATATGCTCCACCAAAACAAAAAATTATAGCTAACGATGTTAGCAAGCGTTTAAAAAATTCAGCACTAAAAATAAAAATCATTTCTTATAAACCACCTTTCGTAAACAAAGACCACAAGCATCAGCCTTAAGCAACGTTTGCCTTGGATCTGGAGAGTCTAACAAAGTCTTTAGATAGTTTACAGATAAATTTTCGCGACGTGCAACATCTAGTGCATATCCAACCATGCGACGAATTTGAAAACGAAGAAATCCCGGTCCTTTTACAGAGACTCTGAGTATTCCGAATCGATCGAACCGTTCTAATTTTATACTGTCAATTGTACGTACAGTGCTTTTACCAAGTACGCCATCAGATGCTTTATCCTCTACATCAATTTTACAAAAAGACCCAAAATCATGTTCCCCTGTATACAAATTTAAGGCATTTTCAAATTTACCTAAATCAACCTGATCCATAAATTTGTACAACCAACCGTAACGTGCTACAAATGGTAATGGCCGCTTTAAAAAGATATGATAATAATACGTTTTTTGTGCAACATTAAAACACGCATGAAAATCATCCGGCACTTCTTGTAGATCGCGAATTAATATACTTTTGGGTAGCATATTGTTCCAAGCTGATTTAATGATATTCAAATCTAGATCAATCTCTGACCTAAACATTGCCACCTGCTCCAAAGCATGCACCCCAGAATCTGTACGTGATGCGCCAATCAAATTTATTTGATGTCCAAAGACTTTATGAAAAGTTTGTTCTAGAGTAGATGAAATTGAAACGGCTTCCGGCTGTTTTTGCCAGCCAAAAAAATCAGTTCCATCGTAAGCAATAACTGCTTTTATCTTTTGACTTTTCAATTTTTGCATATTTTCCCCAAAATTTGAGCTCTATTTTGCAAAACAGAAATTTTAAACGCTAAGATTATTATACCCATAAAAATTAAGTACCCCCATCCAGGCGAACGCCTCGGACAGGGGAAATGGAGGTTATCAAGATTTATTTCAATCAAATCATACAATACATACATAAAAAAATCAAACTATTTTTTCCAAATTTTGCATAAGTAATTATTACGCTTAAAACTATTTCAGTTAATGCATTTAACTCAAAACAAATATTAAAAAATTACAAACTTTTACTAAAATTTTCTTTTGCCGCAACTTGATCCGCCTACCACCGTTTGATATAACTGTTGGTACTTGTCCACCACCCCATCAATGCAAAATTCTGTACGAACAAGCTCTAAATTGCGTTTATTAATATCACGTCGCAATGGCTGACCGTTTTGATGGTCTTTAAAAAGTTTATTAATAGCAAGCGCATAGCCCTCAATATCATTTGGATAAACAAGAAAACCATTTACTTCCGGAGTTATAACATCATGGCTGCTTATATCTAAGTTAGTTGAAATAACGGGAAGGCCAAACGCCATTGCTTCGAGAAGCGCAATTGACAACCCCTCGCTTTGAGAGGACAGGGCAAAGCAATCAAAAATTGGATAAAATTTGTAGGCATCAGATCTAAATCCAGTAAAAACGACATGCTCTTCTATTTTTAGAGCTTTAACTAACGTTTCAAGTTGTATGCGCTGACTACCGGCTCCCACGATGCACAGTTTGTTTTTAGATCCTGGATCAGGTTCAGAATGACAAAATGATGTTAAAAGGGCAAAAGCTTTTATTAAAACATCATAAGATTTAATGGGTTCGAGCCGACCCACAGCACCAATAACAAAATCGTTATCAGAAAAACCAAAATCTTTTCTGGTTAATGGATCTTTAAAAGCTTTATCTCGCAAAGCTTGCACGTCAATGCCATTTTTAATTACTACGAGTTTAGAATTTGCATTGGCTCGCATTTTACGGCACTCGTTATTGTAATTGCACGCGTCAGTAAGATTTTTTGAACCAATAATATTTTTTAAATAAGAGTCTTTAACAGAATCAGAAACTGCAACAATTTTAGCACAATAATTTACTGTTCTGCGATCAAACCAATTTCGTAACCTACCTTCATCAAAACTGTTTCCATGCAGATCGCAAATTACAGGAATTTTATAAATCTTCGAGATTAATCTGGCAATTATATTAGAAGACCAAAGTGATGAATGTATGACGTCTGGACAAACCAGTTTTACAATATTCTTTAGACACCAAAAACTACATAAATCATAGGTAAAAAAAAATCTGGGAATTTTATAAATATTAATTCCCAGATCTTCTATTTTTTTTGCGTTTGGACCATGATGAAAATACGCAACCGAATGCGTATTCCCATCTTTGTCCACAACTTTAGATAAATAATTAACTAGAGCACTTTCTGCACCACCTACTTTTAAACTTGTAATTAGGTGCAAAATATTCATAGATTATTCAAAATCTCCACCTTGACCACCTTGAGGATTAACCCCATTGGTTTCTTTATCAAAAAATGTCACCAGCTTTTTACTTCGTGACGGATGACGAAGTTTACGCAAAGCCTTAACTTCGATCTGACGAATACGCTCACGAGTAACTGAAAAATCTTTACCCACTTCTTCAAGAGTATGCTCAGATGCAACATCTATTCCAAAACGCATCTTTAACACTTTTTCTTCTCGTGGGGTAAGTGATTTTAAAACCTCGCGAACTTTTTCTTTTAAGTCCTCATTAACAACAGCATCAACTGGAGAATACTCATTCTCATCTTCAATGAAATCTTTTAATGAAGTATCATCGCTATCGCCAACCGGAGTCTCAAGGGATACAGGTTCTTTTGATATCTTGATAATGTTTTTGATCTTTTTCTCATCAAGATTCAATTCTTTGGCCAACTCCGCATAACTTGGTTCACGACCGGCTTCCTGAATGTACGTACGGGTTATTTTATTTATTTTACTTAATGTTTCAACCATATGAACAGGAACACGAATCGTACGAGACTGGTCTGCAATTGCTCGAGTTATAGCCTGACGAATCCACCAAGTTGCATAAGTTGAAAACTTAAATCCACGTTCAAATTCAAATTTTTCAACAGCCTTAAGCAATCCAATATTACCTTCTTGAATCAAATCCAAAAAGTGTAATCCTCTGTTTATATATTTTTTTGCAATATTAACAACAAGTCGTAGATTTGCACGAGCTAAATCGTCTTTTGCTTCTTTATCTTTATGCTGAGCTTTTACAAACTGCTTATACAGAGACATCATCTTATCTTTTGAAAGACCGGCTTCTTGCTCTGTTTTTTTAATCATTTTGTAAGAACTACGAACTGAAGCATCAAGAGTTGCCAACTGCCCCAAATCATCTTGTGTTGGTTTTTTTATTGCTTTATAAAATTTAAGCTTTTCTTCATTAATTTTTATATCAGCTTCACGTTCTTGAACTTTAGCAATTAGCTTTTCAATTCGTTTTCCAAATTTTCTTATCAATTTGTTTGAAAACTTAATTTCGCCAATGGCCTGAATTACTTTTTTCTTATTTTCCTCAACCTTGGCCAACATCTCTTTCTTTTTTGCTTCACTTGAAAGCTGAGGACGATAGGTATGATATATCTTATCTTCATTTTCAATAAGATTTTTAATTTTACCAATTTGTCCTAAAAGTCTGGTTCGTTCTTCCTCAAATTTTGGAGAATTATCTTCATCAAAATCTGAAAACTGAATAACATCCTTTAAGAACATTGGATCTCGACCAAGTCGCTCTTCAAAACCTATTAATTCTTTGGCTACAAAAGGAAATTTCGAAATAGAGTCAATAGAATCACGCTTACCTTGGGCAATTTTATCAGCAATAACTTTTTCTGTTGTTTTATTCAAAAGAGGAATTTTTCCTATCTCTTTCAAATAAAGCTTAACCGGATCATTCAACTGGCTAGGTTCAATTAAACCTCTGAGTTTTTCAAGTTCTTTATCGTGCTCAGACTCTTCCTCAAAACCCGAGTACTCAGTCCTTTCCAACGATGATTTTAAATCTTTGGTCATTGGAGCAAAAGAAGCAACTTCATGCTGTTCTAAAAACACGTCTGTTTCGCTAGAGCCTGCTTCAAGTTCTTCCTGCATAATCAGGTCAATGTTTTCTTTTTCAAGAATACCTAAAAGTTCGTTTGTTTCTTCTTCGCCGATTTTGTGTTTTGTCGTAAATAGAATTAATTCTTCATAACTCAAAACACCATCGCATTTACCTTTTTCAATCAATGCAGAAACTTGTTTTTCTACACTTTTAAGAGTATTCCCAGAAGTATCACCATCCTCTATATCAACAATAGAAAGATCTTCTTCTTCAACGCTGACATCTTCATGTAAATGGCCATCATCATCGCCGCCTACACGCTTGGAAATAACATCAGCTTCTTTTTTATCATGAACGAGTTTTTTGAAAACTTCTTTTTGTTCGCTACTGGAACTAGAACTTTTTTTATCGGATAAAACCACAGGCGCACGAACTATTTTGGTTTTATTTTTAACATCTTTTTCTTTTAAAACATTTTTAATTTTTGGCGCAACCTTGATTTCCTGTTCTTTTTTAGCAACTTCTTTTTTAATAATTACAGGCTTTACTGCCTGCTTTGTCTTGGATACAACAGGTGCTGCTACTTTTTTTACAATCGTGGATTTTACAATCGCAGCCTTAGGCTTTAATATTTTGGGCTGAACGACCTTAGCCTTAACAGCATTTTTTTTGATAACTTTTTTCGCTACAGCCTTAAAAACCGATTTTGAACTTTTTTTCACACCGAACCTTACAGATTTGGCAGAGGCTTTTGCTCTACTTTTAATAATTTTTTTTGCTTTAGCTAATTTTTTTATCATATTAGTCCCTTTGATTGAATCCCCTCTTTGAGTTTCAAAAACTTGGAAAGCAGCTCACTAAGTCTTGCCGGATCATTAAGTTGCTTGGCCTTAGCCATTTCATCCTTAATTCCCTGAACAATCTGCTTCCAATTAACTTTACAAAAACGCAAAACCAGTAGATCAAAAGATTCTTGTGACACATCTTGATTTTTCATGCTCAACTTTATAACCCAATCTCTGTCCTTATTATCAAGGCTGTCAATAAAATGCGAAAAAACTTTTTTTTCAGTTTCGCTACTGCAGTCTTGTAATGACATTTCAAATTTATTTAAGAGGTTTTTAATATTGATTGAAAAATATGGTCTTAAATCCTGATCCACCTGTATTTCCGATTTTTTTCCCTCATTGTTAATTATAGCAGAAAATATTTTTTCTTCTAGTAATTTTATTTCGCTTTGCTCGTCCTGATCGGGTAAATCTAATTGCTCATCCTCATTAGCCTCAAGTACAGGCCATGCGGGTTCAAATTTTTTATATTTATGTCGTTCCAATAGGCGTTTAAGCGAATCAAATGGAATATTCATCACCATAGCCGCCTGGGCCAGGACCAAGTCCTTTTTAAATTCATCATCCAGCTTAACAATAACTGCAACGATTTTTTCAGCTAAGGCAATCTTATCTGACAGGGGTTTTTGCTGGAAATTTCCACCTAGCGACTCTACAAAGAAACTAAATATATCTCTGGACTGTTCAACATACTTATCAATCCCCTCGCCACTGCACAAAAGCGATGCCGGATCGTGTTGGGCAGGCAACGTGACCACCTTTAAATCTAATTTGGCCCCCCAGCAAAATTCCGCCAGCCTTAAAATCGCATTTTGCCCGGCTTTGTCCCCATCATAGACAACATAAAGAGTTTTAATAAATCTGGATAATAGCTTCAAATGTTCGACGGTACAAGCAGTACCAAGCGTTGCAACTGTATTTCTATAACCATGTTGAAACATTGTTATGCAATCGGTGTAACCTTCCACAAGAAAAGCATACTCCTTCTCTTGCATATCTTTTTTTGTAAGATCAAGAGCAAACAGCAACCGACCCTTTACAAAGCCATCGGATTCCTTGCTATTGTAATATTTTGGCCTTTCATCGCCTTGCTTGAAGATTCGACCTCCAAACCCACAATAACGTCCAAGATGATCTTTTATCGGGAATATTATTCGCTCCTCAAAAGGAGAGTATAAAAAAGAACGACCTTCCACTAAGATGCCATACTCAAGCAGATCTTTTAATAGAACCCCCTGGCGTGACAACTCCTTGACCATCTGATTGACTCTGTTAAGCCCACCGGGAAAATATCCAACTTCGAATGTTTTGATCGATCCCTCTGAAAATCCACGTTTTTTCAAATAATTAGTCGCAAAAGCATCAAGCAAAAATTGATTATGTAAATACAATGCAACGGCCCTACACATAGAAAAGTAGGCGTCTTTTTCAGCAAAATTATCCGAAGATGAATTTGCACTTTTTTTAAGATCTTCAGGAACACTGATTTTGAACTGCTCAATTAAAAACTTGGCAGCTTCTATCTGGGTTAAATTTTCAATTTTGGCAATAAAAGCAATGGCATCTCCAGACGCGTGACAGCCAAAACAGTAAAAAATCTGCCTATCAGGGCTAACTGTAAAGGATGCATCTGTTTCGGAGTGAAAAGGACAAGAACCCTTCCAGTATGAACCAGCCTGCCGCAGCTGCACTCTTTCAGAAATAATATCCAAAATAGAAATCTGTGCTTTAACAAACTCAAATAAAGAAGACATAAATATTTAAAAATCCCTTTTTCTAGCGCTCACAAAAGTAAACACCAAAATTGATATAGCCAAGAAACCCAAAGACCAAATTTGCATTAAAGATAGAGAGAAATCAAAAGGTAAACAAGAAATATTTATAACATCTCCTCGATCCCCCCTCCAAAAGTCAACTCCAATACGGGCAATACTCTCAAGAACCAAGTATAAAAAAATCGTTTGACCGGGTTTTTGTAAAGAACGTTTCAGGGTAAAAAGAATAACAAAAATAGAAAGCGACAACAAACTCATATAAATTTGGGTCGGATGCAGAGCAACACCAGTAGGAGCAAGTCCAACAGGATCGTTAAATATTATTGAAAAAATAAAACCATGCACCTGAGCACCATAACAACACCCGGCAAGTAAGCACCCGATTCTGGCAACAGACTGCATCAAGGGACCATACAGGGCTACTATATCCAAAAATCTTAACACCTTGACTGAGTGCATTTTCAAGTAAATAGGCACGGCGGTAATAACACCTATAATAGAACCCAAAACGACAAAACCACCTTTCCAAACACAAAACATTTCAAGCCATGGATTTGAAAAGCTGCTCCATTCAGTAATCATGAACAACAGGCGCCCGCCAACCACAGCGCTAACAAGCCCGACAAAGATCACATTAAAAAATGTATCTGAATCAATTAATCTTGCCCTTCGTGAATCATTGTAAGCAAGAAACAAAAATAGCAAAAATCCTAAAACAATCATCACACCATAACTTTGAACCCAAAGTGGCCCGTAAATGTGAAGCAAACGTGGATACATACAAAATCCTTTGCGTCATCCTGAACTTCTGTATAAGTTCAACTATTTTTAACACAAATTCAGTAAGCCGCAGGACGACGAGACGGTTACCGACTTGTTCAACACCTATTTACCACAGTTTGTCATCCTGAATTTATTTCAGGATCCATGGATTAATTTATTCCTCAAAAATATATTAAATAGAAAGCTCCTGCCAAGGATAGTCCGTTTATCGATTCCCAGCAAGAGCTTTTTAACTCAAAAATAGATCTTGTATTTAAAACGTAACGCTAATGACACGTGCCGGTAAAAAATTTCTCCAAACAATCGACTCTGAACTGGATTTACCAAGTTTTCTAAATATTCTGATCAAATCCCTGATTGCTTCAAGTGTATCTTGCTCTTCATCAGAGAGAAACGGCTTCTTTAGCGTTTGAATTGCAATATATTCAAAAAAAGTTACCGTACCACCTGGCTTTATAAGATTGGCGTACATTTCTAGAATTTTGCCAACCAAGACTGGATTAAACGAATGGAAAGGGAGACCTGAGATAATAAAATCATACCGTTTTTTGATTTCAAGCTTTGTTATGTCGCAACACAGGAACTGCACGTTTTGCAACTCTCCAAATTCTTCTGTAATATTTCTGGTCAAAATATTACAGAACAGAGGGTCAATTTCAACAACATCGAATTTTGAATCAAATGACATTCGCTTAATAACATATTTTGTAAAAATTCCAGTTCCGGCCCCAACCTCAAGAATGTTTAATGGGGTTTGTCTGTCAGAGCTTTTAATCTGTCTCGTCATTGATTTGGCAAGATACTTTGAGCTTGGGGTAAGAGAGCCAACTTGATGTCGATTATTCCAAAACTCTGCTATAAATAATTTCTTTTCGCGTACAAATGTCTTAAACGATTGCCAAAAAGCGGCCACTCTATTCCAACCCGCTTCATCCCTTGGCTGAAAAACATCACCGGCTTGATGTACGTCTTGATCAAAACCTAGAGGTGAGGCTACGGGTGAGGCCATGCATGTTGTCATAAAAAAAGAAATAACAATAGGAAGAAACCTATGCAATATCATACTATTTTTCCTTAAAATTATTAGGTTATGTTTTTTTAAAAAGCATATAGTAGAATTGCCTCATGTCAACAAGAATGGCACCGTAAAACATATTTGATTTTATAAATACATGAATATGTGATAATATAGCTACAGATCGCAATAGAATAAAAATTTATTGGGAGAAATTCTATGAAAAATCAACTTGCACGCATTGATGAAAAAAAGAAAAAACTTGATTCATTTAGGCCATTGCCTCCGGCACTAGTAAAAAACCTTGATGAATGGTTTAAAATTGCACTAACTTATTCCTCAAATGCCATCGAAGGCAATACGCTAAGTCATTCAGAAACTGCTTTGGTAATTGAAAAAGGCATTACCATCGGTGGCAAAACAATTACAGAACACCTTGAAGCAATCAACCACGGAAACGCCATAGACTTTATTAAAGAACTCGCACAAAAAAAAAGAGATGCTCTGTGCCTTGATGATATTTTGTCGATACATCGCATAATTTTAAAAGGCATTGATCCAATGCATGCAGGCATTTTCAGAACAGTCGCGATTAGAATTCTTGGATCAGATAATATCTTTCCAAACTACCTAAAAATTCCAATTCTCATGACAGAATTTATGCTCTGGCTTAGCACAACGCAAGATCATCCTGTAGAAATTGCAGCCATGGCACATTTCAAAATAGTAAGCATTCATCCATTTGTTGACGGCAACGGCCGAACCGCCAGGCTCCTTATGAATTTACTCTTGTTACAACAAGGATATCCACTTGCCATTATTAAAAAAGAAGACCGAAAATCCTATATAAACTCCCTAGAACTGGCAAACAGCACAAATGATCTTTCTGCCTTTAATGCAATTATTTTTCAAGCGGTTGAAGACGGCTTAGACAGCTACTTAGAAGCTATTAATCAATCCAAAATTATTTGATAACACACACTTTCAGTTTAGACCAAAAGCTTAAAGGCTTCGCGTTTGTATTCATTACTCAAACAGCATTGTTAAAATTAGTTTTTCAAATTTTTCCGGATTAGATACCAATTCGTCCTGATAAACAAGTTTAAATAATTCCGGATACTCGCTCGCCATTGCCTGCGCATTTTTAACTTGATGGCCTGTAGAATCCGCAACAAGTGGTACAACAATTGAACGTTTTTGAAAAAACTCAAGTTCAAAAAGAGTTCCTGCCCCTGCACGACAAATTACCAAATCAGACAGCAAATAAAAATTTTGAATATTTTCGTCATAAGAAAAAAGCACGGCAGGCTCGGACATCTCTTTATAAAAATTACGCCAATCAAATGAAACATCATTACCAATCTGGTGAATAACCTGTATTTGACCATGAATATTTTTGTTATGCTCCAAAAATTTTTTTAATGCATAATTAAGCATTTTTGAACCTTGAGAGCCACCAAGCAAAAATATAGTCTTGCGTTGCAACGAAAATGGTTTGTCTGTTTTTTCGTTTATCCGATCAATTATCTGTTGCTTGGTTATTTCAAAAACATCCCGAGTAAAGCGAATGGGATAATGCGTTAATTCACATTTTTTAGCGAAACTTAACCCCATAAAATTACACAAAGACACGGTGTTTTTAAAAGCAACAAAAATTTTATTTGCGATTGGCATCAGTAATTTTACAGCCTTGCCGGGCTCAAGATTAAGTTCATAAATTTCAACAGGCACAAATGCCAACTTACAACCCAAACAAACAGGCATTGAAATCAATCCCCCCGTGCTAATTATTTTTTCCGGTCTATCCTTGACTGCTCTTAAAAAGCTTTTAAAAAATGCCCAAAAAATCTCAATAATTAAAATAGGCAACAGTAAAATTCTTTTTAAACTAAATTTACCAATTTTCAAACTAACGTTTTCTGATAAAAAGTCGGTCTTTGCAATAATTTTGCAGTCCAAAGCCCCTGACGCACCCCAAAAAATAACTTTTCCGCTTGGGTTTGTTTCCAGCCAACGCTTTGCAATAGTCAATGCCGGTAAAATATGCCCACCGGATCCGGCAGCCACAACATAAAGTTTTTTAGAATTCATCTTAAATCCCCCATATTTTAAATTATTTCATCTCTTTTTTTACTTGTTTAATATGTTCCATAATTACGGTATCACCCGGAGAAATTGTAAGAGCTTTTTCAAAGAGATCAAGAGCCTGCTCTCGTTTACCCATTTTTGAAAGCACCAATCCTTTTGTATCAAGATAAAATGGAGAATTTGCATCCCCCAGTAATGCCTTATTAACATAATCAAGCGCTTGAGAAAGGTTTTGCCCCTTTTTCGCGTAGGCATATGCAAGTAAATTGTAAGAAGCTGGGTAAACGACGGGATTTTTTATCGACTGCAAAAGAATGCTTTCCATATTTTTAGTTTGATTGGTTAAAAAATAGATGTAAGCAACTTGGTACAAAACCTTTGATTTTAAATCAACATCTGACGTTGAATCAAAAATCTTTTTGTATAAAACAATGCTGGTTTTGTAATTCTTTTGTTCAACATAAATATCCGCCAAAGCAGCCCAAACTCCAACTGTCGCCCTATTGGATTTTACAATATCTTCCAACAAACTTGTTATCTGTTGTTTAGAAATTCCAGTCTTGCCCAGCAATAAAATGGTATGTACAACAGAATTATCATATGGCTCACGCTTTAACCAATCACGCATAAATGTAAGAATTTGACCATGGTTCTTCATTGCCAAAAGTATCTCAACTTTCAAAAGTTTGCCCCGAACAAAAGTTGGAGACTTTTGAATACAGGTATTTATATCTTGCAACGCTTTTTTGTAATTCCCAGAATTAAATTCGATCATTGCCAAATCAAAGAAATACTCCGGCGTATTTCCCTTTAGTTTTTTAAGATACTGCAATGCTTCAGGCATTCGGTTTTGTGAAAACATAAGTTGAATTACCTGCTTCTCAATCATTTCATCACGACCAACAAGACTTAAAAAATGTTGATACCCTTTGATTGCCTCATTAACCCTTCCAAGCTGTTCAAGTAACATGGCTTTTAAAAGTAACGCTTTGTCAAAACGAGGAAAAACTTCAAGACTCTTCTCAATATCACGCATCGCCAAGTCGTTTTTATTCATGTGCATGTGAACTTTTGAACGTAAAAAATAAAAAAGAAACGATCTTGGCTTGAATGAAGGCCTTTCCAGGCAATCGTTAAGATATGCCAAACTTTTTTCAAACTGGTTGTTTTTTATAAGAGAAACAGCAAAATAATAAGCCACCTGCTCGTTGTCCGGAAAATCCTTTGCCAATGTTACAAAAATTTTTTCAGCTTTGGCATCTTGGTTGGCCATTAAAAAAGACTGCGCTACCATCAGATTAAAATCTAAATTATTCTCGAAGAATTTTTTGAATTTAATTTCATTCTTTTGATAAATTTCAACAATCTTTAAAATCTGCCCCATATCAAATAAAAATTTAAAATACCCGTCGTAAACAAATATTGGTGGTTTTTTTTCAAAAAGTTTTTTATAAATTTGCATTGTTTTTTGCGAGTCACCCTTTGAATGAAAATAATTTGCTTGGGTATAAAGATTGTAAGTGGCTTCATTTGATTTTGAATTATTATCATCCACATCCAAACTCTGACCATCTACAAATGCGATTTTACAGTTGCCATCGTCCTCGGACTCATCTTCTTCGGGCGTGTTTGCATCAGACTGGTATTCACCAGTTTGGTGTTCACCAGCATGGTCATCACCACGATACTGAGTACTACTGAATTGACTAGCCGTAGTCTTTTGGCTATCGCCATCCTTCAATTTTTTCGAAACAGGCAAAATGCCAGTAAAAATAAAGCTCAGAGAACCCAAAACAAGTAATATCTTTAACAAACCCTTCATCGCCTTTCTCCCCTCATCTTTTTACAACGTACCCCAAATTCGTACATAACATCGCGCAGACCGTTATCTGTAACACTATCTAACACAATTTGTTCTGTTTTTGAAAGCTTTTTGCAAATAGGGTCTGTTACATAATCTTGAATGCGATTGTTTCGGAATTTATTCTTTTTTTTGAAACTTGAATCAATAACCTTAAACCTAATTGCCTTAATTCTAGGTTGGTCCAACGCGGCATTTATTTTTGTTTTAAGCATCGGAGAAAGCATGTGTAATTCTTGAGCCCAGACAGGATGCGTGACGCCAAGATACAAAATATCATCTTTTATCTGATCAATAATTACCTTATCTTTCAGATTTCCAATAATATTTTCCCAATTCTTAAAAAGAACAATCTTCCAACTGTGTTCTTTGGGAATTAGATTTACAAGAAAATCACTTAAACGCTTAGTCACTCAAAATCCCATTAATTTAATAAAAACAAATAAGAGTACTTATATTATCAAAATTAAAAAGTTATACCCAAAAAATAAAATTTTCTGTGTTAACCATTTTAATTATCCATACTTTAATTATTTAAGAATATTGTTATTCTCTCACATATATTTTAATAATTTAAATCCATGAAAAGTATGTGAAAGCGGGTGCAATTTTATGAAAAAATTTATTCACTTCCAATTAAAAAAAATCATTCTAGTTTTTATTCTCTTTTTTAACGCAAATAATGCAATTTCAGCCGATTGCACAGGTTCTGAAATTTCTGAAATTGCATGCGCATCTCTTGGTATGATTTCCGGTTTAGCTGCAAATAATATTCAAGATCAGGATTCTTTAAAAGCATCTAAATTCCATATCATACACGACCTAATCAATCTTACTAATGACTGCATTACTATTTATAATGACGCAAACAAGACAACTAAATTTTTATCAAAATATGGTTACAGCTATACTGTTTATCACGACACAACAAATATATTTATTTGGGAATTATTAACCCTTGATGCAACAAGTCTTTTTACCGAAGTTAAAAATTATATTAAATTAAAAAAAAAGAAAAAAGTTATGATCAACAATGATCCCGACTTAGAATTCGAATTAGAAGAAAAAACACCAACGGAACCTTCTGTACAACCGCACATTGTCAAAATGCTCAAAATAGTACTACCGCTTGCGCAGGGTGCAGCTAGAATTGCGGCAAGTCTAGACAATGATGGCGTCGAAAAACTCGATTGCTTAAAACACGAAAAATTGCAGGGAATTGCTGCAATTGCTATGCTAATTGAATTATTAACAAAAACAAAAGTCAAATCTATTCAAAATGCTATCGCAATATTAATTATTTTAAACACCATAAAAATTTATAACACTTTTGCATCATACGACGCAGAGAAAGATAACATTAGCCGCCAACAGATTTATGAAGGTCAAGAAAATTTAGCTAAACTCAGACAAACTTTGCAAGAAACTCAAAGAACGCATCGGCAAGAATCCGATCAACTTAACGCAAAATTACGACGTATGGCAACGGAACTCTTTACATCATCCCAACAACGCACGCAACTCGATTTGCTTAAACAAAACGCCGAAGCCGAATTAAGAAATGCAAAAATTGCAGTAAAAGAAGAGCACATGGCACGAACAAGAGCAGAAAATGTCGTTAAAGAATCCGGTGAAAACAGACGCTATGATATCTTTGGTATAACCAAGGGTAAAAAAGCAACTCAGGAAGAGCTAAAAGCTGCTTACGAAGCATTATTGAGTGAAAATGCAATTCCGGTAGATGATTAAAATGGATATTTTTCAGTACCAAAAACAACAAAACTTGGATTCTGGGAAATCGAGTTCTCATAAACCCGAGCAACCCGAATCGCCCAGAAAGAACCCAATTCCACTGGCGGCTCGCATGCGACCAAAAACTCTCTCCACCTACATCGGGCAAGAACATATTTTAGGTCCGGGTAAATTGTTGCGCAAAGCCATTGAAAACGACAGGTTGTTTTCTTCCATGATTTTATGCGGCCCTCCAGGTACCGGAAAAACCACTTTGGCAACAATCATTGCAAACTCTACCAAATCAAATTTTGAGATTATCAGCGCAGTATCGGCGGGCGTGGCAGAAATAAGACAGTTGGTTGCAAATGCAAAACAAAAACTCGAGATTTATAACCAAAGAACAATTGCTCTTGTTGATGAAATTCATAGATTCAATAAATCCCAACAAGATGCATTGTTACCACATGTTGAAAATGGAACAATAATTTTAATCGGCGCCACGACTGAAAACCCATATTTTGAAGTTATATCGGCGTTAATATCCAGATCACGCGTTTTTAATCTAAGGCCCTTAACTCAAGAGCAACTTATACAATTACTAAACCAAGCAATTAACGACAAACAAAATGGATATGGCGACAGACAGATAAAAATTACTACTCAAGCGCTTGAACATATCGCAAATATTGCCGGAGGTGATGCACGCTCAACTCTGAACGCCTTAGAACTTGCAGTTGAAAGTGCCAACGAAGATGAAAACGGAATCATCAACATTGATCTTGAAATTGCACAGGAAGCAATGCAACAACGTGCTGTAAGATATGACAAAAATGGTGACGGACATTACGACACCATCAGTGCATTTATAAAATCAGTTCGCGGATCTGATCCCGATGCAGCACTGTACTGGCTGGCAAAAATGATTTACGCAGGAGAAGATCCAAAATTTATCATGCGTCGGTTATTTATCTTGGCATCAGAGGACATTGGTCTTGCCGATCCACTTGGAATAGTAGTTGTTTCCGCTTGTGCTCAAGCTCTTGAATGGTGCGGGTTGCCAGAGGCTCAATATCACCTGGCACAAGCAACTGCTTATCTTGCAACGGCAGCAAAGAGTAACTCCATGAAAAGCTATTTTGATGCTTTAAATACTGTGCAAAAAGAGGGAAAAATACAAGTCCCAACACATCTCCAAGATTCAAGCAGAGATGGGAAAAGAGAGGGGCATGGGCAAGGATACAAGTATCCGCACGATTTTCCTGGTCACTGGGTCGAACAACAGTATTTGCCCGAAAGCTTACAAGGTAAAAAGTTTTATAACCCAAGCGATCAAGGGTATGAGAAAAAAATTGTTGAGAGGTTAAAAAAACTTGGTCAAGAATAATATCATTCTGGCAGAACAACTCGATTGAAACGCTTCTAATTAACTTATTGGGCTTCACGTTCAAATCGTTTAAAGCGATAAAATTTTTCCTTAGCACATTCATCCGAGCTCTCGCCGCAATCTGCATCATCTGCACCCTGGATTATTTTTTCGCCAATATATTCATTAATTCCATTTACAATAAGCTTCCCACAGAAACGACCTAAAAAAACCGCTATCAACTCACCTTCTCTTAAATATTGATTATTATAGGAATTGGAATTTGAAAAGAAAAAACTATCTATAAAAGCGAATATAGCAGCTCTAAAAACTCTTCTCTTAGTTCTATGTTTTTGTTCAGGATATGTCTTCATAATAATGACATGTAGAATGCTTACCAAAATATTACGTAATATCAGGTATTTAGGATGTGATATCCCAACCGTTCTGGAAAATTCAGGATTAGCACACAATTTTAATATTATAATTAAAGCTTTAATACATGATATATATGAATTATCAGCTTCTAATGCACAGCTAACCCATCCCTTTACTAATGTTGCAGGGTATGGTATCTGTAAAAGTTCCACCGAAGGTTTATTGCTTAATATAAATGGCAAAGATAATACTGTTTCAACAATAGCAACGTTGGTTTTAAAGGTTTCCAAATCTTTTCTAGCATAGGCTTTTACAGAAAAATTTAATGTCAAAAAAAGAACTAATAATGTACAAAATCGCGAGCACTTTTTCATATTCAAATCAAGCCTTTTTAATTTATTTGACTAATGAATTTTGCAAATTGAATGCTCAATTATTGCATAGCAATTTTAAAATGCAATGGTCGAAAATTATTAATTCATAAAAAAGCCCCAGCACTTTTTACCTACTGGCACACAAACAACTACATTTATTGCTTTAATTATTTTCAAATCTTGTTATCATTCATCAAAGCAATTTTATTTAATTCAAAAGGATTTTCATGCTTAAAAAAATAGTTGTGCTGATTCTTTTTTTCAGCACAGGTACAAATTCTAATAATTTATTTTCTGAAGTTAACCTGAATAATGTTGAATCAATAGTTGCACTTTTAAGAGTTCCAACAATTGTAATTAAAAACAATTTAGACTCCAAATCCAGTAAAAAATATCACCATATATTGAATTTAACAGTAGATGTACTTCGACTTGCAAATGAGGTGCTTTCTATAATTAATAAAAATGGAGAATCAGAATTTCATAAATACGATTATCTCTGGGCTGTCTATGATACAGCAAGTTTAATTTCACACATTGCTGATCTGTTTGACAAATCTGAAGATATAATTCAAAACCCAAAAGATATACAAAAGCTAGAGGGATTACTAAGAGATTTTCATACAAAAATGATTCCAATAATCGAAGGACTAACTGCATTTTTTGCTTCACTTAAAGAAGGTAACACAATTGAAGATGTAGATTTTAGATTAAAGTGTAAAGCACTGAATTCTGCTATTCGTCTATTTGATAATATAATTATCAGTAAAAATAATAGTACAGAACAAATATTATACGCAGCATCATTAGTAATAAGCATTATTTTTTCAATCAAAGATCTTTATGAAATTAGTAAAATAAAAGATATACGTTTTAAAGAAGAGACTGCTCGAATACAGGCAGAAGAAGCGCGACAGAAAAAAATACTAGAGGAAGAACAAATGTGCAAACAAGCAGAAGAAACACGGTTGCAAAAAGTTAGAGCTGAAGAGTTTGCACGTAAACAAGTGGAGGAGTCTCGTCAAAGAAAAGTTAGGGAAGAAGAACAGGCACTAAGGCAAAAAGAAGAGGCTAGATTGCAAAAAATTCGAGATGAAGAGAATGAACGTATGCGAAGAAGAATGCTGGATGAACCGCAGCACAAAAGCACTACACAACGCCAGCAAGCAGGTAACCCTGTCATATTTTCTGAGGAAAGTTTAAGAGGCCTGCACATAGTTAAAAATCCTAGAGAGCGTCTTGATGCTATAAATGTCGAAATAAGGGTTACGGAAGAAGAAATACTGCGAAAATCCATTATGGATAGGTTTAAACACCCTTTTAGTGCAATGCAATCATCCCCGCTAGATAAATATTTTCCTCGAGATTCGTTTTTTGGAGAAATTCGTGCCGAGCAGGCAGAAATAAATAGAATTAGAGAAATAGCCAGATACGAATCCGAACAAATGTCAGAAACAAATCGCTTGCAAATGAAATTGGCAGGGCTGAAGGAACAGGCTCAAGCTCTCCAATCACATGGATTTTTTTGGTAAACATTTTTATTCTGAATGAATTTATCCATTGAGCTATTGTTATCTTAATTTTAGAACTATCGAGTTAGTGTTAAAATATAAAATTGATACGCATAGGATCTACAACATTAATGGGTTTTCTACAAAATGGACACGTGTTTCCATTAAGACAATCACTGTTATGCCATTCGACCATGCATTTGATACATAGCTTATGATTACAACCTGGCCATGGTACAAGAAATTTTTTATTCAGGCATATTGGACAATCTTCAAAGCATTTCGGATTATTTGCTATATGTTCCATTAAATACAAGGTAAATAAGTAATCAGGATACTTATTTTTAAGAATATAAATTGCGCTTTGTCCATAGCTATTCTGGATTGTTGGGTCTGCACCATAACTTAACAATAATTGGATAAGATTTGATCTAATTGGATAAAAGACAGAAATTAAAGGTGTGCATTTATTTTTGTCTTGCATATTAGGATTTGCGCCATTTTCAAGTAGCAGGCGTGTAATGTGATAATTACCAGAATAAACTGCTGAATATAGAGCGGTGTCACCGTTTTCATCGGCTGCATTAACATCAGCGCCTTTTATTATTAACGCCTCCGTTGCTCCTGAATTTTGAATTGATACGGCAGTCTTCAATAGATATTCTGAAGATGTCTCTGAAGAGCGTTTGATAATACAAGCATTAGGATTTGCTCCTGCTTCAATAATAGCTGTGAAATAAAGACAATCTTTTTTGGTTTGTGTTTGAATTTCGTTTAAAAGAAATATATCAATAGGTCGATTATCTTTTGAATATTTTCGCTTAAAGCTACGAGATGACGTAGTCGATAAATAACCTAACCCATCTGAAAATCCGACGGTAACTTCAGCTCTATGTTGGAGTACATGTTTTGATTCACTTCCCAAATCTGCTTCGTCATCCGATGGATCAAAATCATCATCGCTGTAATAAAAGTCTGTCCAACGTTGCTGTATTTCACGTTGTATTTGTCTTTGGGTAACTTGGGTGTCTGTAGATTCAGAATGCTCATCGGATTCTTGCATTGCAAAAAGATCAAAATTTAACAAAGCAAACAAAATTAAAATTTTAAACGTGTAAAACTTCTGATTCATAACAATATATCCTTAATCATGAAAAAACAACACGTACTTTATAGCGTAAATACAGGGCAAAGTCAATTTTAAAAAGCCCATAGTTTTTAACTTGCTGACACACAAAATAACTAAATTTATTGCTTTAATCATTCTAATTTCTTGCTATCCTTCATCAATGCAATTTCATTTAATTCAAAAGGATTTTTATGTTAAAAAAAATATATTTTTTTTCGATTTTAATAACAATTTCAACAACATGTCTTGTAAGCAATTTATCTGCAACGCAGAATCCAGCAGAACAAAAAACAGAAGCATTAACACCAAAAACAGAAGACGCTTTTATTAAAGAGTTTGTGGATAAAATGAAAAGTGACAAAATAAATTATGATGGAAAAACTTTAACTTTATATGCCTCTTCAAATTTATATGAATATATTGTTGCCATTTTTGATTTAGTGATTTTTACATCGCTTCTAGGTAAGAGTCTAGATAACAATGATAAAGATATCCGCTTGGTTTGTGGCTCTATATTTCTGATATTCGATTTGATCGGGATATTCCTTTTATACCAAAATTTACACTATGATCGAAGTAAGGTTCCTTTCTTAATAATGAATGATAATGAAATTAAATTTTGGGATGGGAAAAGTATAAAATGGGAATATGTTGATAAAGTTTTATACAAAAATATTTTTGAATCAAATGGACAGTATCTTTCAAGTTACTATGTATTCGAATTATGTGACAAATTTTTAAATGTATTATTTAAGATATGTGATAGAAGGAAGAATTCGCCAATTTCTCCAAATAATTTATCTGTAATTTTGGAGCACTACCTCGATAAAAATAAAACAACATTAAAAAGTGAAATTGAAAAACTTACTCGTGAGGCAATAAAAAAGTATTCTTCTGAGGCTGCAAAATCTGCATAAGCTTATTGATAAATTAGTAGCCCTAGCATGTAAAAGTGCCAGGGTTACTAATTTAAATTACGTAAAGATTACTTATCGCATATGTTAAACAAATCCATAAATAATAAATGTTCAACGGTAACATTTGGACCAAAAATTGTTACACCACCTGGCATTTTAAATCCTTCTACGGTTTCGTGCATATCAGCATATCCAATTTCATAATATCCATTTTTAATCAAAACTGATGAAATTTTTTCATGTAAAGCAAATTGTTTTTTAGTATATGCTTGATTATCGGCATCGCGAAGAACCGGCGACATTCTATCTTCATCCATATTTTTAACTGAGTACTCATGTTGAATATAAAATAATGAAGCGACTTTTGAAATATGAAGTTTTGTTTCATATGAAATTTCAAATTCGCCTTTTTTATAATCGTCAAAATGAATGTACCAAATTTTAGATGGGTTATCTGGATAATCTTGTATTTCTTCTAATTTAAATTCTTGTTTATCGATATATTCCCTTATTTTATCAAACAGTTGTATTTGCTTACTACAACATATCTTGAAAGCACTATAATCATTTTTTTTATAAAATTTGTCTATTGCATTGAAAACAATATCTATCATTATTATTAAACCTTTCTTATTTCATCTTTAAATCATGCCGGCCTGATAAATCAGCTTTCTTTGTTTGTTTAAAATCAAAATCAACTTCGCCCAAATGTTTTCCATTTCTGTTTAGAGCTTCAAATCTTCCATGTTGAGAGTCTACAGAATAAAACATACGAGCATTCTCGTCTTTATAAACATCTCGTTTATTAATTCTTGATAAGTCTCTGTCAAATTTTAAACCACTTGCTTGAGCAACTCTTTCAGCCTCAGTTTTTATCGCCGCAACTCTTTCACCCGGTGGCATTCTAGAAATTCTCTGTTCAAACTCAATTATTCTAGCAGATCTTCCTGATGCTTGAACAGGTTCAGTTGGAATTTGTCTGCCGCCATCACCTCTTCTAAAACTTCCCAAGTCTTCAGCAGCCGCTGCGCCTTCGCGCTCAAAATCACCTACAATTCTTGCCACGGCTCCATCAAAAGAGCCTTCTGTTATAACCAGCTCTGGATTTCTTTGAAGCGCTTCTGCAACCTTTCTCGCAAAATCTTGCCCTTTTTGCTGTGCAATCTTTCTAAATTTACCTAAATTTTCAGATATTGTTGAAGTTGGTGTAAAAATATTTTTGACTGCTGCTGGCAGGTTTGCAAAATTTGGAATACTGTGTGCAATTTCCTGCTCTCTAATTACAAGTTCGCCACATTCTTTTATGGCTGTGGCTGCCAATTGAAGGTTATGTACTCTTGGCAATGTTGTTGCAAATGAAACTTCTAATGCAGGAGTTAAATATCTACAAGAAAAAACATGACATAATCCATAAAAAATTAATTCTGTTCTTTCCGGACCTGTCATTGCTTCAAGCTTGTCAACCATCGGCTTAATAATTGGCTTTAATTCTCTGTTAAACGTTTCTATTCCTAACTCAGGGTTTTCTTCAATCATGCCACCAATTAAAGCCATTTTTGTGCTTAAAATTGTAAGCGCTTTGGTTCCTTCTTTCAATTTGGCCAAAGTTTCGGCAGGATGTGTAGCAATGTCTGTAAAGAATTGAAGATTTTCAAGCCCGAAACGCTGTAATCCTGCGGCTGCTCGTTGAGCATGATTTCCAAATATTTTTGCCGTATTTTGCCCGTATTTCACCATGTATCGTGCAGCAAACCTTAATGCATATGCACTTCCATCATCCCCATCGGTTTGCGCATAGAGATCTGCAAATTTATTTAACACACCCACAAATTCACACGTGCTTTTCAAGGTTGTATCACTACTGGCAATTCGAGCTAGAGCCTCATTGTAGCTGCTTGTTTTTTCTGTGAATTTTTTAAACTGACCTGGAGTTAAACCTCCACTTTGTGTTGTTGCCGCAGGTTCTTCCATGCCGACGACAGAGTGCGGAATTACAAAAGGTTCGTCTATCACCGTAGGACTAGAAGAAAAATCTCCTGTCCTTTTTATTTTTAATGGACGAGCTGTATCATCAAAAATAATTGGAAAAGCTGATGTCCCAGCAGAACATGCTGCAGATTCCGGATCTTGTGGAACATCTCGCATTTCAACATCATGAGGCAATGTAGTCCGTAAATTTAATAGTGGTCGGTCTAAATAAGGAGTGTATCTTGTTTCCTCTGGTCCTTTACCAAAAAAATGTGCACCGTCCATTGGAGGAGGGGACGCAAAAAGATATCTTAAAAGATGGTCTGTGCCGGCCGTTGCAACGGCCCTTGCTGCTCCAAAGCTAAAATCTCTGGCCGCTACTTTGGATCTTTCAGCAACGGCAGTTGTTGTCCTTGAAAAAAATTCCCGAACTCTTTCTCCTAATGTTGGTTGTTGTGGTACTGATTTTTCAACTGAGGGTTGAGGTGCTGCACTACTTATATCAGGTCGTAGATCATGAGTTTCACCTGAGCGTCTTCCTAGGGATTCTTGCCGTAATCTCTCAAATCCTTCGGGATCATTAACAACAAAATCAGCAATATCCTCAGGTATACCAGCACTAATTAAAGATTGCTTTTCTCTGGCCTTACTCTCTTGTTCCAATTGTGCTTGTTGTTGTCGTGGTCTTTGACAAATTCTTTCAAATTCTTCAGGTTCATATGCCGCCCAATGTGCAATATCTTCAGGAATTCCAGCACTAATTAATCGTTGCATATCTTCGGTTTTATCTTGAGCGCCATCTCCACTACCAGCAACATTTCCAAGTAACTCTTCAGCTCCCGGACTAGAAGTATAATATCTTATTTTCGTATCAGTTGATAACCTTATTAAATCTAAATCATTCACTTGATCAGGAAATTTAATTACCAATTTAGGGTCACCATTCTTTGACGAATCTACTGTAGCATCTACAACATAATCACGTTTCTCAGAAGATCCACCAACCCATGTCCTTGGATTAAGAACTTTAACAACTTTTTTAGTCCCATGAAGAACAGCTTTGGTTCTATAAAATCGTTTTTTTCCGTCTTTAGAAGTTCCTACACATTCAAAATCACTTGATAAAATAAGCTCCTTCGACATTCCACGTTTATTTAAAAGATCCGAGAAACCCATATCTTTTGATATAAAATCTTTTATATTTTTTAAATCTTTTTCAACCTGTTTGGACAAATTTATTGCCAAATCTCTTTGAATGTAAAAAAGATATGTTTCACCATTTGTGCATAATTTGGGAAATTGATTCTGTTTTAAGGATACAATATACCCAGCAATTTCCTGCTCCCCTATTTTATGAAGTATTGCGGCAGGAACTGCTGCCACGCTATGCAATCGCCCAATAAATTCCTCAGCTAGTGCTTCCAATTCTGGCACAGTGATCCCTGGTTTTAATTCAAGACGAAGCCTCAACAAATTCTTTAAATCGGTTACTAATAATTCCGTATAATATTCTACCGATTGTCCTCCTCCTAGACACGCCTGAGTTAATAAATGTGCATTACGAAAGGCCGAAGCACTGGCTATATTGGCTACAATAACTCCCTTTTGTTCTATTTCACTCAATTTGTCAAATGCTGCGCGTTGTTTTGCCGCAATAATTTTTGCAACAGGAAATGGGTCTATAAGAGACCGCTCAAAAGTCTGGTTACCAGGACTCTGTCTAATTTGTATCCAATAATTTTCACCACAGCTCTCAGATTCCACATCTCTGCCGCCTCCACCGCTAGATCCATTACCCCCACCGCCAGATGCATCATGACTTCCAGAAGATCCCTCATGAAAACCATCTGAGGCAGCTCCAATTTTACTTGAATGGCGTAACACAAACAACATATATTCATCCTCTGGCTGTATTAGATGAAACACCGCTGTCCCATCTTCGAGATTACCAGTTTGAACACAGTAATTTCCTTGTGCATAATTGTGTTTCGCACGTATTTTGTCCCATCTTACTATAGATACGTCGTATTCGGTTTTTGTTATTCCGGGATATTTTGAAGCTTCGGTCCAAACCCTATCATACAAAGCCCTTCTATATTCAGGGATTTTATCCATTCCATTTGAAAGACCAACCTGATTTACAACAAAAAGATAAATCAAAATATTTTTGAATTTCATGATAACCTCCAAATTTTTTATTTTATATCATTTATCACATGCCCCAGCGGCTGCGCTAGATGCTACAGCTCCCGCTACAGGTGCTAATGGTGGGCAAAAAGATCCTACAAAGGCGAAAGCTCCTAAATAAGCTAACGATGGCCATAGTTGTGCAAAAAATTTCTTACAGTAATGGGTATCAAATTTATCCCAGTATTCTTTGTCTGTAATCCATTCTCCATTAACCTTTGCCCCATTAGCTTTTAATTTTTTGGCAAAAATTTCTAAGTCATTTGGATTAGTAAACGCAATATTGCTAAATAAACTTTTTGTTGCCCAAGAGACTTGGTCTAAATTTGTGCAGTTATCAAAATTTAGGTTTAAAAAATAGCTGTTTTTAAAAATAGTTCCAAAAAAGTTGGCACTTGTTACTGAACTTTTTTCATTTCTGCCTAAAAGACAGCACCTTGAAAAACTTGTTTGATCAAATATGAGACCATTACCAATCTGAACCGTTTCGTATATTTTTACTAAATCGAGTTTTGCTGCCCTAAAATTTATATTTTCTAGGGTACATCCAGAAAAATTTACAGTATCCCACTCGCTGCTATCCATATTTATATTGCAAAGCCTAGATACCATAAAATCCGTTTCTAAGAGCTTTGCATTAGGCATTAGTGAATTACTTATTTCCGAAGAATCAAAAATAACTTTTGCAAAAATACAAGATGTTAAATTGGAATTGTTTAAAATTTTTGAATTGTTGAATACCAAATCGCAGTATGTAACGGTTGATAAATTACATGAATCAAATGTAACATTTGTAAGCATTGAATTATGAAAAAATGCACCGGTTAAATTTACGTTTGCAAAAGTAACATCTGACAAATCCATATTTTCGATTTTTGCTTTTGACAAATCTGCATTTTCAAACTTTTTCCCTCCTGCAAGTAATTCTTTATATACCTGTTGGTCATATGCAAATAAGTTTGCGATATTTAAAATTAAAATAAGTGAAAAAATATATTTCTTCATGATAAATCTCCTAATTAGCTTTTTGTCTTTTTATCTCTGCAGCTATAAAATCCCTAATTTTTGCCTCTTGTTGCTGTTGTCTACCTGTTATACGTTCTTCAGCTCTTGATATGATGCTTGATATTGTTCCTTGTGCGGCACTAGATGCTAACGTAATAAAAAAATCTTTCCAATCTTTTTCTGTTGTAGGCCAAAGTACTTTAAATTCGTCTGCAGGAACTTCATTTACGCAAGCACCCTTGTGTCTTAAATCATCCAAATCTCTTGGATTGCTGCTCACAATGTTATCAAATAGAGTTCCAACTGCTTTTCTAATTCTTCCAATATTCGTACAATTACCAAGCTTTACATGTTGTATAAGCACATCTTCTAATGATGCTCCATAAAAATCAGAATTTAGTAGAATGCTGTTGATATTTGAAATACCAAAATCTCTTTGCCAGTCCAAAAATTTAGAATAAGCAAAATTTAAAACTGTAACAGATGGGGAAATCTCACACTCAAATTTTAATAAGTCACCATAGAACAAACCAGGATCTTTTCTTATTGCTGGAGAATATTGGGCAAGCTTACTCAGTACACCCATCTTGTTAAAAGAAATGCGAGCGGCCAAATCATCTCTCTCTGTGATACCATCGGTTCTTTCACCAGATTTTGGAGTTCTGGAAATGGTCTTCCCTCTAATACACCCAGTTTTTATTGTGGCATACCTGAAATTCAAATTGGTACCTATGATCGTTGCATTACTTATATCAAGGCCTACGATGTAAGCCCTACTGAAATCTATGTTCATTAGCAAAGATTCGTTAAAATATAGTTCTTCAGCTTGTATGTGCACCATATTTACATGATCAATTACGGAGGTTGAGAATCTGACATTTTTTAACTTTGCATTAGCAAAAGAAACATTCTGAATTGCAACATCTTTTAATATTAGCGAACTTATTGTTGCGTTTTCGAATTTTGTACCATCTGTGATAGCTATGTTATGAGCTGTTATATTTGTTATTGTTGAATTACTTAAATCCGTGTTCTTTAAAGTTGCGTTACATAATTGAACATTCGAAAGAATTGCATTATTTAACTTTGCATTTGTTAAATTTGCACCATTCAATTTTGTCCCAATTAATTTTGCGCCTACCAACGATGCTCCTGTTAAATCTGCCCCATTCAAATCAAAGTCGGTTAAATCGGCTCCATCCAACTGAGCATTAACTAAATTTTTATCAGAAGATTGAGCTAGTAGTTTTGCACGTTGGAGATCTAATTCTTGTTGTTTTTTGATACCACAAATCTTTGCCATCTGGTCAATTATTTTTTGCTGCGCTTCTTTATATTTTTGGCTTTGCTGTATTGGAAATAACCCTACATGGCACTCAGATTCTTTTAATGCGTAAAATAAAAGGACAACCTAAAATTCTTTGCACCATAGCTGAAGTACCAGCTTGATGACAACGCTGACATGCATAACTTTTATCAAAAAATGGTGCGAAGTGTGCCTCTAAAATTTCTTGAACACTTTTTAACTGGTTAGGACAAATAGTCGTCTTGGGTTGCACTACCCCACCTTTATCTGAAGTATATTCGCAGCCTAATATATCTTTTCTTTTTAAACACTGAGTAATTATATTAATACTCAGATTAAGAGGTTGTTTATCTTGGGCATGTAACTGACCAAGTAACAAATTTAAAAATTCATCTGCAACTTGAAAAGCCACTTCATGATTTTTACTTTGTTCGATCAATATTTTTGCTTGTTCTACAAGATTTTGATCAGTCACTGGCTCACTCGAGGTTTTTAATTTTTTTATAAGATTAATAAGACTGAAGACGAAAAAATTATCTTCATAATTATTTTCACTTGAAACCAATTGTGTCTTAAAGTTTTTAAGATTAGAAAGACACTGAACGACTGAATTCAAATATGGAACTATACTAACTTGCATAAGCCCAACATTTTGACGTTTTTCTAATGCCTCTGCTTGAATTCTTAACTCTTCTTGACGTTTCTTTATCGCCTCTTCTCGTAGTCTAGCCTCTTCCTGATTTCTCAGGGCCTCTTCTTTTTGGCTGCTATGAGTAATCCAGTCATAAAATTTTCTAAAAAAACTTTTATATTCTTGTTCCTGTAGTTGCTGAATAGAAGGCAAAGTACCTGCCATACTTGCTGCAGCCTCAGGGTCCTGTAAATCGACGACCTCTTTTCTTTTTTGGCTTGAGGGTTCCGACAGGTCTGCATCATCATCATTTGGATTAAAACCTCTGGCTTCAGGTCTAGCTCCAGATTGTTGTGCTGCCGGTTGGGCAGGTGCTTGCGCCGTTGGGCGCTTTTTTTGATAAAACAGAATGTAGGGAGTAAAATTTTGAAAACTTAACGGAAAACTACCTGCTTTAACAATACCTTGTATAACTTGCTCATTTATTTCGCTGACGGATGAATCATTGTATACATACCATTTTCCATTTTCAAAATCTTTAACGATAGAGATATAGTGGTTGCAACCGTGACAAACAAAACCCGCTAATTCATACAAAAGATTTACACCTTCTCGGTTTTTGAGTTCATCTGCTGCATAAGGTTTTAAGTCGAGTTCCATAGTGAATGAGACAGGATTGATTATCTTGCGACCATCTGCAGTAAATCTTTTTAACGACATGATTAAAATATCGTGATCTTCTAAAATTTCTGAAGATTTAAAAGATGTGTTAACTTTGTTACAGCTACCACATTGATAGCCGTTTGCAAGTGATGGATGAAAGAAGTCTGTCAATAACTCCTGTAATTCAGTAAGTGTGTTATGTCTCTCAATTTTATCAAGCGGCAATGCAATTGTTTCATACGTTTCATGTTTTTGGGACTCGAACGGACATACACTTATACCATCAGTCGCTAAGCATTTAACTTTCTGATTAAGCTTTAACTCTAAAGAAATTTTGTCCGGTTCATGAATTTGGCTTAATAGTAAAGTTAAAAATTCATCAGCATCCTGAATAGATTTTCCTTTATTGGCAGGAATATCCTCAATTAACTTTTTTGCCCGCTCAGTAAAGTCTTTATCTTTTACCTCTGATGCACTGGTTGTTCTTAAATTTTCAAATAATTTTATTAAATTTAAAACAAGAATTTTTTTAGCACGATTTTCTGGCGTATCGTCAATACGTTCTTGTTGATAAAATGCTTTGTTTCCCAATAATGTTGATCTGAAAACTTTAAGATTTGAAAGACACTGAACAACGGCATTTATATAACAAATGTTACGGCCGCCATTTTTTAAGCCCACATTCCTATGACTTGCAACAGTTCTTGTTGAACTTACTGAATCAAATGTCCTTTTTTGGCCCTCTGGAGTTCGAGAAGCTTGAGTACTTTCAGTTTCGGGTTGATCATCCTCTGCATCTCGCATTGCGTAAAGATTAACTTGTAAAAGTGCCTGAAACAGCACAAACAGCATCGAAAGAACATGAAAATTCTTCTTCACGATAACCCCCATTATTAAATAATTGTTTTGTAAAAAAAATAAATTACAACTATTTGTAATTTAATATATTAAAAGCGCTTAGTCAAAGGCCTGGGGGGGGGTATAAAGTTTTCATGCTGAAACAAATTTTAATGCGTCGACGGGAAAGATCGGCATGGCTGAAATAATTGTCTCAAAAAACTGTAATTCGCGTAAATCAATGCCTCAAAAACGGTAAAGCTCGGACGGATCAGCGCAAAAAATCCCCAAACATCCACGTCATCCCGGTCTTATTAATTGAATCAACCGTATGAATTGATGCATAAGCAAATGCCAAGACATGGTATAAATCAAGACATTCTCCCTCAGTCCCAATATTTAATTGTTTAATTTTTTCCAAATCTATTCCAAAAGATTCAATTTTTTGGATAATTTCCGGATCACCTCTTAAGTACCACATCCAAATCAAAGGGATATGGATAGGCATACAACTGTATTTTTCAGAAATAGCACCCAATACCTCTATATTAAACTCATTTTCTGTAATTTTGGATGCAACTGTTCGTAAAATCATATCATGGGATACACACTCCCCAAAAAGTTGTATAAATTTTTCAACAATGGACTTGATTGCACTTACAACCTCAATGGGATTCTCTTCATCTGTCATTGCAAATGAGCTTTGTACATAAAACTCAATCCAAGCCAAATTTTTTTCAATCGATTTATTTAAGACACTCATACACAGGGACTTATAATATTGCCGAGGCCGAAAGCTTATCACGCTAGGTTCTTCCATTTGATAAACCATGCAAGATGCAAACTTAAAACTTAGACCAAAATATCCCCCAAAAAGAGTCAACATCAAAAGTAACTTCTTCATATAGGCCTTCCATCGCATAAAAATACTCATTTTAGTTCAAGATTAGGTTTACATGTGGTAAAATAAGACTATCGTAAGTGAAAATGCAATAATAATCGTATTTTAATCACAAAAAATTTTAAAAGGCTAAGTTCATGATTTCAGAGTTTTTGGTACTTCTACCCCCTCTAATTGTAATTTTAATGGCAACGTACACAAAAAACACCAGACTCTCTCTTATTCTAGGAATATTTTCTGCTGCTCTGATTATTAATGATTTTTTGATTTTTGGAACATTGAAAACAATCTTTGATAATATGCTGAAAGCAATTGAATTTGACGGATTAACAAGTTTTCAAACAATTTGGAGTTGTGAAAGAATATTTATACTGTTATTTCTTTTAATGCTGGGCATAATCATCTCGTTACTGGAACACTCAGGAAGTGCTTATGCTTACGGAAATTACATAACAACAAAGCTTAAATCTGTTAAAAATGCAGAATTATCTTCTTTAATACTTTCATTCTTTTTCTTCATAGACGACTACTTCAGCTGCTTAACAGTTGGATCTGTTATGCAACCAATAACAGACCAGTTCAAGATCCCACGAGTAAAACTGGCATTCTTGGTAAGTTCTGTGGCAGTACCGCTCGCTATCATATTCCCTCTTTCAAGCTGGGTTGCTTACATTTTGGGGCAGCTCGGACAAACAGGCGTGTCAACTTGCATGGATACTTCAACAGTAATTCAGTGCGATCCATTCTTCTTATACTTAAAAACCATTCCATTTTTGTTCTATGCCTTAATTGTTGTTTTTTCAATCTGGTTTATAGTTTTAAAACGCCTATCATTTGGAGTCGTTGCAAAACATGAACATATAGCTCAAACCACCGGAACTCTTTTTGGTGGCAAACAGGCATTAACAAGAAAGACGCAAGAGCCAATTGCCACAAGAGATAACTGCACGCTGAAAAGTTGTACCCTTTGGGACTTTATTCTTCCAATTATGTTACTAATAATCTCAACAGTTGTGGAAATTTTAAGAAGCGGGGACTTTTTTATATTTGGTGGATCAAACGGAATTATTCAAGCATTATTCCAGGCAAATATCCCTTCAGCGCTTTTTGAAAGTAGCGTTTTTACAATAATTATCACAACCGCTTATTTTATTATTAGAAAAAGAATTCAAATTAAAGATTTGGGAATGATCACAAGAGAAGGCATAAATTTGATGAAATCATCATTGTTGCTTCTTATTTTGATCTGGACATTTGGGAAAATTTTACAAAATGATTTAAAGATAGGAAGCTTTATCGCTCAACACATCGGTTATATCAACATCAGCTATCTTCCTGTAATTTTATTTTTAATATCAGGACTGGTTACTACACTCATGTGCTCTGCATGGGGATCTATGGGCTTGATTATTCCAATCGGAATTCCAATGTTGGTTTCGCTTTCTAATGCGCAAACTCCAATCATGCTCACAGACATTCCAATGATTTATCCGGTTCTTGGTGCCATCATTTCAGGCGCCATAATTGGAAATCAGCTATCGCCCGTGGCAGACGTCATGTTGATGTCAGCAACAAGTTCGGGATGTTACCATATGGACCTGGTTAAGGCGCAAGCAAGTTTAACAATTCCAAGCATATTTTCCGGTGCGTTGGCGTTTTTGTGCGCCGGTTTATTAATTCCTAAACTTGGCATTGCAGCATCGCTGGCAATATCCATTTCACTTGGCACATTAAATAATTTTGCAATTTTATATATCTTAGATTTGCTTCAAAAAAGAAGGGCTTCTTAACTTTAAGAAGCCCAATATTAATATTAATTCTAATGGCTAGTTATACTATCAACTTTAAATCTGCACTAATATCACTAATCATTGTTGTAAAAGTTTTGCCGGTAGCAACCAATTTTGATTTTGTAAGAGTAGTATTTGCATACCAAGCTTTTAGTGATTCTAACTTTGTCTTATCTGTCTTTGGCCTTGCATTGTGTAAATTAGTCAAAGCCGTCCAAAAACTAGTCTGTACGGTTGTATAAACTAAAGTTGGATTGGATGAAGCATTTGTAGCCACACTTGTAACTAAATTTTGTAGCACCAACAATTGTGCATCATAAGTTGAAGCGATAACCGTAAAATTGGTCAATATTTTGGTAACCCTTGCCAACTCAATGGCCAATAAGTCTGCGTTAATATCACTAATCATTGTTGTAAAATTTTTATCGGCGGCAACCAATTTTGATGCCGAGAGAGTTGCATACCAATTAGTTAACGTTTCATACCAAGCTTTTAAAGTAGTTAATTTAGTCTTATCTGTTTTAGGCCTTGCGTTATGCAGACTTGTTAATGCAGTCCAAAAACTGGCTTGCTCAGGTGTGTAGTCAAGTGCCTGATTTGCCTGAAAAGCTGACGCTACACTTGTTACCAAATTTGGCAAGATTGGTAGCTGAGAATCATAAGTTAAAGTTGTAACTTTAAAATTACTCAATATATTATTTACCCGTGTCATTTCGGCAGACGCTACCAAATTTGCAAAATCTGAATTGATGTCATTGATCATTGTTGTAAAATTTTTATCGACAGCAACCAATTTTGATGCTGCAAGAGTTGCATACCACGTATTCAGAGTTTCATACCAAGTTTTCAGTGTAGTTAATTTAGTCTTATCCGTTTTAGGTCTTGCATTATGCAGACTTGTTAATGCAGTCCAAAAACTAGTTTGTACTGACGTGTAATCAAGAGCCTGATTCGTCTGGAAATTTGCGGCTACACTTGTTACCAAATTTGGTAATATCGACAACTGAGAATCATAAGTTGAAGTTGAGACCGTAAAATTCTTTAATATATTATTTACCCGTGTCATTTCAGCCGATTGTACCAGAGCCTGGTCTATTTTTTTTAAATCTGAATTAATATCGTTAATCATCGTTGTAAAATTTCTATCGGTAGCAATTAACTTCGATGCAACTAAAGTCGCATACCATGTATTCAACGTTGTATACCAAGTTTTCAAGGTAGTTAGTTTAGTCTTGTCTGATACGGGTCTTGCTTTATGTAAACCGGTTAAGGCAGTCCAAAAGCTCGCCTGTACCGCAGTGTAGTCAAGAGCCTGATTCGCCTGAAAATTTCCTGCTATACTTGTTACCAAATTTGGTAATATCGACAACTGAGAATCATAAGTTGAAGTTGAGACCGTAAAATTACTCAATATATTATTGACCCTCGTCATCTCAGCAAATTGAGCCAAAGCCTGATCTATCTTTTTAAAATCTAAATCAATGTCATTAATCATTGTAGTAAAGTTTTTATCAGAAGCGACCAATTTTGATGTTTTAAGAGTTGCATCCGAATACCAATTCTTTAGTACCGCCAATTTTGCCTTGTCTGGTTTAGGTCTAGCCTTATGTAAATTGGTTAATGCTAACCAAAAACTTGGCTGATATTGCTTATAATCAAATTCTGCATTTGCAGGTACACTTTTTGCTAACCCTTGCAACGCTGATAATTGAGAATCATAACTTGAATTTGCCAAAACAACATTTGAGTTTGCCGCTGTAACGCCACTTAATATATTTGCCGACGTAAAGCCACTTAATATATTATTAACTCTAGTCATCTCAGCTATCTTAATCGCAGACGCCTTATTGGCAACTTCAACATCTATTCCAACCTGCATTAACCAATTTGCTATATCCGAATTTTGTTCATAACTTACAAATGATTTATTCATCGCATTATTTAATAACTCCTTCAAGTCTGACAAAGTTGAATCTGTTCTACTGTTGTAAAAATTTTTAATTGCCGTATAAATCGAATTACTTGAACTTGGATAATTTTGTAAATAAGACTGATTAAACATTCCGGTAGGATGGGCAACTACATTTGTATTCAACAATCCTGGAGTTCCTGATTTTGTTTTATCCTTCAATATTGCTGTTAAAGATGATTTTACCTCATCTATAAGCCGTCCTCCCCAGCTTTTAATATCAGATTTTTGTGATGAGGTCAAAAATCCTTTATTCTGTGCATTGGTTAACAACATCTGAATATCACCCAACGGATAAAGCCCTCTTTTATTATAAAAATTTTGAATTGCAGTATAAATTGAATTACTTGCACTTGGATAATTTTGCAAGTAAGACTGATTAAAGCTTGGGATTAAATTTATACTCAATGAGTCAGAAGTACTTGAAACATCAATTAAATTTGCATTTAATAACGCAGGAGTTCCAGATTTCGCAGGATCATCCAAAATTGCCTTTAAAGAAGATTTTACATCCTCTCGAACCTGCATTAAACAATTTTTAATATCATCGTTCTGCGAAGAGGTCAAAAATGCCTTGTCTTGAGCATTTTTTAACAGAATTTGCGTATCTCCATAAGAGGAAGGAGTTCTATTATTATAAAAATTTTTAATCGCCGAATAAATTGAACTTCCCAGGCTTGGATAATCTTGTAGATAAGTCTGATTAAAAATATCGTTGGAAACTGAAACAACATTAGCATTCAATAAAGCAGGAGTACCGGATCTTGTTACATCTCCCAATATCGCAACCAAAGATGATTTAATAGATTCTGACGCCACACTAGTTTGTTGAGAAACAACCTGAACCGGAGTCAACGTTTCTGTTGAAGCTGAACCCTGAAGTGACGTGGTAAGTCTAGGTAACTGTGCTTGCGTTGTCGAAACAACCGGCTGAGTTACCACAGATTGTATTACAGGCTGTACTTGAATTTGCTGTGTTTGTGTCTTAGCCTGAGCTTGCTGTGCCTGTAATTGCCTTGCCTGTAATTGAGCTTGCACTTGCTGTGCTTGTAATTGCTGAGCTTGCAGTTGAGCTTGCAACTGTTGCGTTTGTAATTGGGCTTGCAATTGCTGTGCTTGCAATTGAGCTTGTGCTTTTAACTGTTGCGCTTGCAATTGCTGTGCTTGCATTTGAGCCTGAATTTGCTGCATTTGCAACTGCTCGTGAGACTGCTGCACTTCTTGAGCCACCGGCGCAACTACAGGAGTAGTTAACGAGGTAGGTTGTGAAACGCGTGTGGCATAAGGATCTGATTGAAATACAGACGTAGATGTAAATCCTGAAGTAGGAGCAAAACCCGAAGTCGACGTAAATCCTGAAGCCGGCGCTGAAGCAGGAGTCGACACTAAACTGGATTGATCCTGAAAACTAGCTGCGGTAGCTGATGTAGATGAATCTGATAATAAATCTAAAAGCAATTGGTCTTGTAATGGCGCCGAAGGCAACTTATCTGATAAAGGAACAGATTGCAATGACAAGTCTTGAGGAATACCACCTTGATCGATTTGATCTAATGGCAACGTAGATGCTTGTGATTCCTGAGTAATACTCGTATCTCCAGATGATTCCAATAATTCTGAAGACAAATCTTGAATAGAAGCATCTTGAATAGGTTCGCCTTGTGAAGGCACGTTCTGATCAGAATTCGAAATTGATCCTTTTGATTCCTGCGAATTGGTAAAATCCCCGGATTGTTTTAATAAATCCGAGGATAAGTCCTGGGAAAAAAAATTTTGCTCAGAATTCAACGAATATACTGGTTGATTTGTCGCCGAGTACAATCCAATGAGTATAATAAAAGCCAATATCGTCGACATCTCCCTTGAATGCCACTTCATTCCATTCTCCCTTCTTACTAAACTATCCTAACTGCTAATTTTTTAGATCAATTATTTATCCAAAAAATGAAGCTTAATTCCAAATTGCTTTTTCGTTAAAAATGCGAACAACATAACTGCCACACCTAATCCAAAAACTATAATCCAATATCCAATTCCAATATTGAAAAAGTTAACCCAAGATGTGCCACTTACCGACCATAATATTAAGAAATACCCGGTTAAAAAAAGTATAATTGAAAGAGTAAGCTGAGCCAAATATCTGGCTAAAAAATTAAAATAATTTCCGTAATAAAATGTAAACCCATGCTTTTTATGTAAAAAATATAAGCATAAAATTGTCATAACCACACCGGACAAACTGGCAGCTCCGGCAATTCCATATGCGCCGAATAACAGTATTCCAGACAAATCACCCAGAAGATTCACAACAGCAGAAGCTGCTGAAGATATCGTTGTTGAAGTAGTATCTTTCATTGCGTAAAAAATACTTAATAACGATCTGTTCAAGCAGAAAAAGAAAAGACCAACAAGATAAATTATCAAAATCCATGCACCCTGAGATGCCAAAGTAGGATCTTTGACTTTTGTTAACATTACATTTTCAAATAGATGTTTAGAAATAAACATTAAAAATAGCGTTACGGGAATAATAACCCAAGAAACAAATTTGGTAACTTCGAGTATGTAAAAATTTAAACGCTTTGGAGCATAGAGAACAACACGAGAAAAATGCGATAACATAATACTTGAAAAAGCAACTGCAAATACTCCCAATGGTATATTCATAAATCGACTACCAAAATAAAGCAATGTCACAGATCCTTTAGGTAAAAATGATGCAATTGCAAAACTTACAAACAGATTAAATTCAACAATGCTAACACCAAAAAGACATGGTAAAAATTTACCTAAAACACGTTTAAATAATTTTTTGCCACCATCCGTTACGTGTCCAAAGGTAAATCCATATTTAAAATAGAATAGAACATTCATCAACAGCCAAAAAAACCCACCCACAATGATTCCAAAACAGACAACATTAGCTGATGTTTGAAAATGGAGAGCAACAAGTAAACCCCCTATATAAAACATATTCCACAAAGCTGAACCAAATGCTGGAACAGCAAAGCAATTCACTGCATTGAGTGCACCTGCAAATAACGTACTGCTTGAAACCAAAAGCAAAAATGGAAACAGAATTCGTAAAAAAGGCACCGCATAGTCTATTTGCTCTTGCGAAAATCCGGGAGCTATCATTCTTATAACAAATTCTGTTTTGAAAAAAATGAAGGCATACATCAAAAAAATTATGCCCTCGAAAAACAGGAATGATATTGTCATTAACTCGCTTGCTTCTTTTTTATTTTCATCCTTAACGCTTTTTACAAATGCAGGAACAAACGAAGCACTCATAGCACCTTCTGCAAAAATATGTCGGAAAAAATTTGGTAAACGAAACGACATAATAAATGCGTCAGAAATAGCCCCAACTCCAAAAAATCGCGCAATTAAAAATTCTCTAAATATTCCTAAAAATCGGCTAATAAGCGTCATGCTACCCGTTTGGGCCGTTTTTTTTAAAATATCACGCTTATTCAGTGAAAGACTCATGCAAATCCTAAAAACTCTATTTTACAAATTCTATTTTACAAGCAAACCATCATGTAATGTATAAACAACTTCCATCCTAGTATACACATCCGGATCGTGTGAACAGATTATCACCCCCATCCCCCATTCTTCCTTTGCCCTTAGAATTAAATCTACAACATTTTTAGCATTGTCAGAATCCAAATTTCCGGTTGGCTCATCTGCAAGTAAAAATGAAGGTTTATTAAAAATTGCTCTGGCAATTGAAACCCTTTGCTGTTCACCGCCGGAAAGTTGTCCGGGATAACTGTTCTCTTTACCGTTTAATCCCATGCTTTCCAGTAATTCAAATGCCCGGATGCGACATTTTTTATTACACTCACCTTTGACTAAACCAACTAGCATAATGTTTTCAAGTACAGTTAATTCTTTGATTAAGTAGTGGAACTGAAAAACAAATCCCATTGTTTGATTTAAAAATTTTTCTTTTTCCGTCTGCTTTAATTTATAAATATCTTTTCCGTTAAAAGTTACGCTCCCACCACTTGGGAAATCCAGTCCACCTAAAATGTGCATAAATGTAGACTTACCACTTCCCGAAACACCCTTAATGGCATAAGCTGTTCCTTTGCAAAACTCTACAGACACACCCTTTAGAACATGACTAATTTTATCGTCATTTCCAAAATCTTTGTAAATATTGCTTGAAATCAAGCGATCGGCAAATTGCCCAATCATCTTATTCTCCAAAAAATAATCTTACTTTTTTTAACATCCTAATCATTATTACCCCCTTAAAATACGATATTCTTTTAGATATTACCAATTCTGTTGCATTATCTAAAGCAAATTCTTTAAAATTCAATTTAGAATACAGGGGCAGATTTAGGACATATCAAAGGGGGAGGGGGAGTAATGGAACACAAAAAAAAGGACTCTGTCGATGAAAGCATACCACAAATAATTCCGGTAATTCCAACAATCGATGTGGTTGTATTTCCTCACATGGTCGTTCCACTGCTGGTTATGGATGAGAAGATAATAAATGGGGTTAATTTAGCACAGGAGGATTCAAAGAAAGTTCTTTTGCTTGCAGCGCATCAACCAACTGAAGGCTATACCGGCCCGATAGGAATTCAAGACCTTTATAAAGTCGGAACAGTTGGCAATATAATGAGAATCATGGATTTACCTGAAGGAGGAATTAAGGTTTTAGTACAAGGCGTAGCAAAGGTAAGAGTAGAAGAAATACTCGCAGATAATGACATGCTACAAGCCCAAATTACAAAATTTAGCTCAAAACCAACCGCTTACACAAAATCAAAAGCTGAAACTCAATTAAAAGGCATTTTAAAATCGCTTGAAAAACTTTCTGCACGAGGCCAATTAATAGGATTAGATTTTCATTCTATAACCTCCCAAATTCAAGATCTTGAACATACCGCAGATTTTATTCTCTCGCACCTTAATATTGATGTAAACAAGGCGCAAGAACTCCTTGAGATGAACAACTTAAATGATATGCTAACCGGAATAGAAAATTATTTAAGTAATGAAATAGAAGTAACAAGTGTACAAGAAAAAATACAAACTGATGCACGTGAATCAATAAATAAATCACAACGTGAGTATTACTTACGTGAACAGCTCAAAGCAATTCAGAAAGAGCTGGGAGACGATCCCGAAAATGAAGTTGATCTCCTGAAAAAAACACTCAGTGAAAAAAATATACCTGAAGATATAAGAGCTGAAGCTACAAGACAAATGCGTAGGCTTGAAAAAACATCACCCGATTCGATGGAGGCAACGGTTATCCGTAACCATCTTGAATGGCTCTTGGAACTTCCATGGGGTGTGTTTACCAAAGATAATTCTGACATAAACAAGGCAAAAGAAGTCTTGGATTCCAACCACTTTGGGCTTGAAGAAACCAAAGAACGAATTCTTGATTTTCTTTCAATAAAGTTTCTAAAAGACGATTGTCCAACACCAATTTTATGTTTATTTGGCCCTCCGGGCGTGGGTAAAACTTCTCTTGGATTTTCAATCGCCAAAAGCTTAAACCGTAATTATGCTCGAATCTCGCTAGGTGGTGTTTACGATGAATGCGAAATTCGCGGACACCGTAGAACTTACGTGGGCGCTTTGCCAGGTCGATTTATTCAGGCAATTCGTAAGGCAAATTCATGCAACCCGGTTTTGGTTATAGATGAAATTGACAAAATTGGAACATCAAACAGAGGCGATCCTTCCGCAGCGTTACTTGAGGTACTGGATCCGGAACAAAACAGCACATTTTATGATAATTATTTGGGCGTAAACTTCGACATGTCAAAGGTCATGTTCATAACAACGGCTAACGATCTTTCAACAATTCCTGGGCCACTAAGTGATCGTATGGAAATAATTCAAATTTCGGGTTATGTGCAAGAAGAAAAAATTGAAATAGCACAACGTCATTTAATGCCAAAAGCATTCAAAGATTCAGGGCTTGAAGGAAAAGGACTAGACCTTAGTAAAAATGTTTTGGGTACAATAGTAAACAATTATACAAGAGAATCAGGTGTACGAGATCTTGAACGAAATATAAAAAAGCTTTGTTCAAAATATGCTCGAGCACTTGTTGAAAATAATAAAAAGATCAAATTTTCAATCGATAATATACATGAATATCTAGGGCCTCGCAAAACACCTGAAGAATCATGCTCCCATTCCAATAAGATTGGGGTAACAAACGGCCTTGCTTGGACTCCTTATGGCGGCGAAGTCTTGCAAATAGAAGCCGTGTTGATGAAGGGAACCGGAAAATTAATTCTTACCGGACAACTTGGCGATGTAATGAAGGAATCAGCACAAGCTGCAGTAACATATGCAAAATCACATGCTGACAACTTTCTAATCAAACCTGAAAGATTTACAGAATATGACTTACACATTCATATTCCGGCAGGAGCTATTCCAAAAGATGGACCTTCTGCGGGCATCACGCTACTATCATCAATTTTGTCAGTTCTTACAGACAGAGCCATCAATGGAACATATGCCATGACAGGTGAGATCAGCTTGCAAGGTACAGTTCTTCCAATCGGAGGATTAAAGGAAAAAATACTAGCCGCAAAACAAAATGGCCTTAAAAATATAATTGTTCCAAAACAAAATGAACGCGACTTAGTCGGACTAGACAAACTTTTTAAAGGATTAAAACTTTATTTTGTTGATGACGTAAAAGAGGTCTTAAACCACGTATTAATTAAGTAATAACACACAGCGCAGAAGCAAGCAGCATAGTATAAATAATAATAGTATAAATAATATATCTCCAGCCACATCATCCCCGACTAAATTTCAAGTTTAGCTTGGGGATGATATATTTTTTTGATATATTAGACCTCTTCATAAACTAAAAATTCTGAAACTAAAAAAAGAAACCGCTCGTCTATTCTGCAAATAGATGGGTTTAGTAAATATTTTTTACTTTTTATGAAAGGTTGATTGCATGAAGTTGATTAAGAAAATAATGTTATCGATATTGATAACAGGAAGCATGGGCTCTACAGCATTCGGGATGGAAAAATCCGCTCCAGACACTGCAGAAGCAAAACCCAATTTAGGATGCTGTTGCATTTGTAAAGATGACATATATCCAGCACATGCCATAACAATAACATCATGCGGGCACATTTTTCACACAAGCTGTTTAAATGAGTCACTGTGTCACGGCACAACCTGTCCTTTATGTAGAGCAGATTTAACTGCAATCATTACACTTGCACAACAAACAGCACAACGTATCCATGAAGCTGAAGGTATTATCGAACGAATTAGACTGGATCACGAAGCAGCAATGCGAATGACAACTGAAGGACATCCAGCGCCGGAAGCAGCAACACCTGAGCATGAGCGGACAAGGATTTACAACAATAGGTCATTTATGTTTGACGTTGACGAAATTTTCTCAGAAACTGCTCCCATGAGTAGACGCCATGAAGAGCCACCCTGTTTTGCTGAGTTTTTTATTGACGAAAACGGATACATCGTTACTAATTTTTTCCATCATGATAGATCATAACAGAGGCATGCACCATTAAGCATTGAATATATTCAAAATTTGTAGCCCCGACAGGTAAAAACGCTGGGGCTTTATTTAGAATCTATTTGGGTATAACAATATCAACCGCATTTTGCCAGCTAACAATATTACCAGAAGCCCTTGATTGCTCCTGCGTACCACCATAAACCACATATGCCTTTTCTGGGTTAACCTGCGCGATATCACACCAGTACCCAATTCCATCAAAAAAACTCTGGTTGATTGTCCTTCCTGACTTAATTTCGATAGGAACAAGCCTAGTTCCATAATCCAATAAGCAATCGACCTCACTACCATGACTATCGCGCCAAAAGTAGATACTTGGCTCTTTGGCATTATTATAAAATCCCTTATAAAATTCTGAAATTATAAGTGATTCAAATAATCCTCCACGAAGATAGTGCTCACTCAGTTGCTCAATCGATTCTATTTTTAATAACCAACATGCAAGTCCGGTATCATAAAAATAAAGCTTAGGGCTTTTGATCAGACGCTTACTGAAATTTTTGGAATGTGGTTGAAGCAGGTAGATAATATAGCTTGCTTGCAAAATAGAAAGCCATGCATTAACAGTCGGCACGCTAATGTTGCAATCATCAGCCAACGAAGAAACGTTTAAAATTTGTCCAATTCGACCGGCACAAAGACGCATAAATTTTTGAAAATCACTCAAGCTTACAACATTGGTCAATTGCCTGACATCACGCTCAACGTAAGTTTTGGTATAATTTGGGTAAAATTCGGTTGGAAGAATATTTCTAGAAAAAATATCCGGATATCCTCCATTAAATATTGATGTATCAGAATTATCGGTAAGTAGTTTTGCATCTTTCAGCTCTTTAATTGATAGCGGAAGAAGCGTGAGAAGTGCAACTCTTCCAGCCAAAGATTGTGTGATTGCCTGATTCATCAAAAAATTATGAGACCCCGTAATGATAAAATATCCCGGCCTTCGATTGTTATCAACTATACCTTGGATATAAGATAGTATTTTAGGTTCGTTTTGAAATTCATCCAAAATAATGCCTGCAGTCCCATAATCTTTTTCCAACAATCCACGTGGATCATTTTGAATAAATTCCATGGTATCAGGATCTTCAAGCGAAAAATATTTGTGATTGGGAAACGTCTCCCGTGTTAGAGTCGTTTTTCCAGATTGTCGTGGACCAATTACTGCAACGACTGGAAACTTGGAAGCGTAATTAATCAATGAAGCCTCCAAGGTTCTTTTAATAAACATTTCGTTCCTTTCAGTGCTTTTTGAGCTTTAATAACTATACTTTAATGACTATAAATCATATTTGTGCAAAAGTACAACCCGACTTTAATAATTGCACAAAGCAGAGCTTAATGCCTACTGAATCGAGCTTTTCAGCCAGGACACATTAAAAAAAAGCACTGAGGCCCCTTTTTTAATGTGTCCTGGCGTAGAAAAAGCTTCATAAAAAGCAAAAATAGAAATGTATTTTTTAATCACCAGATTTACTCGCGACAAGACCCTTTAGATCCTGTAAATTTATCTCAATAACACGCAAATAATATTTTAGAGACTTCAGTCGTTTGGATGGGATGCTGTCTTTTGAGCAGGACTTTATATCCGCTATGTGCTTTTTTAGTTTTGACTTTTCACTATGCATAGCCTTAACAAGAGACTGTAAAGTCTCAGAATTTATATTAGACGCCTCTTTTGGCCTTGAAAAACGCAAATACTCAAGGTACTTAACCTTCTCGCAAGCCTCAATTAGTTCAAGCATATTTTTAAAATCATATGCAATCAGATCACACTTGTTACTTTTTTCATCAATCTTTGGAACACTAATTTCTTTGAAATCCAATTTGAATTGATTCGAAACAGTCGTTGAATACGACGCATCAGACTCATTTGGGAAATATTTGTTGTAAGCCACGTGCACCCCCTTGAGTACAAGCATGGCTACCATTAAATAAAAAATCGCCTTAATAATCTTACCCACATTCATGTTTTTACTCCTAGTCTCTCATTTATAATTGTAAATAAATAGAAAGCTAAAAACAATAGATTTAATAAATACTTTTAAACTAAAAATCCCAAATATTCAAATTAAATACGAGACTGTTTGATATAAACAGCGAGGGGGGAGGCGTTTGGATTTTGTAAATAATTTTGGTATAAGGGTATAACAATGAAAAGTTATTTTGCCAGGTAATAAGAATTTTTCCTAGGATAAACTAAAAAAATGACTCTTTTGGTACTTTTATTAGGGTGTATTTTCACCATTTTATCGATCCTAATTTTGTCGTATATCTCGGTTGCCACGATATTGGGACCATGGATAGCCCCCACTATCATTCTTTTGAGCATTGGGATATCAGAAATACTGTCAAAAATAAGACACAAATCGTTTTCATTGCAAGATATCATAAAGATACAGTCTATTGCTGCCGGAGGTGGAATAATCGCGACAGCGATAGGATTTTCGCTACCTATCATCTTTTTTCTGGAAAATGAAACTTTTGTACACTGGATGAATCACCCAGTGTATTTTTGCGGCATGATTGGGATAATATGTCTTGCCGGTGGGGCGCTGGGGCTTTGTACAGCACGTATATTTTCAAAAACGCTAATCAAAAAAAACGCTCTACCATTCCCAGTTAGTCAGTTAACATTTCAAATAGCCTCCACCAAAAATAATAATTTTGAAACCAAGGCCCTGTTTTACGGAATCGCCAGCACATTAGGAATCCTAGCCTTACGAGACGGAATTTGGAAGTGGAACGGATTAATCCCCAAATATTTTCCGGTACTTCCATCGATCTTTCAAAATGAATTTTCCATATCAATACGACCAATGCTCTGGGCAATTGGATACTCCGCAGGGTTAGAGACCACAATCCCATTGCTCGTGGGTGTTGTATCAAAATATTTGATTCTTTATCCAATAAACTACCACTCGCAATATCTCCCCATAAGCCTGTTTAAACCATACACACCAATCCAATTCGCATTTGCATTTTGCAGCGGAATTTTACTTTACGAACTTTTTCACGCATTACCCCGCTATAATGAATTTATTCCTAAAATTAAACTTTTTTTCGATAACACCAAAAATAGAATATCTGGACTAACAAGCGCTATATTAACCCACAAAATCCAAACTAAACCAAAACTTCCATTCATTTCAAAAATCATAATGTACGTGGAACCAATAATCACAATAGTTCTAGCATTTATACTTCTAAGCTATTTTCAATTTCCAATATTGGCGCAAATATCACTAATCATATTCTCGGTTATATGCACATATCAAATTTGCCTGATAAGTGGAAAGATTGGACTTGTACAATTTGGACGCTTTTCAACCCTTGTTGCATTGCCCATGTATATCTTGTTCAACCTAAACTTTATCCAGGTAACCATTGTTTGCATATTTTTCAACGTATGTGCCGCTGTTGCCTCAGATTTGCTTTTTGATTATAAAACGGGATCATTTTGCGATATTACACAGGTGAAAATGCATAGCTACCAGTGGTTAGGCCTTGTTATAAGCTCATTAAGCGCCGGTCTCGTTTTTTGGCTTCTTTTCACGTATTTAGAAATAGGGTCTCCTGAACTCTTCGCCCAAAGGGCACAAGCAAAAGCAGCAATAATTCAAACATTTAGATTTGATAAATATATAGTTGCAATAGGCTTTATCTTCGCATTTATACTTAAAAAATTTAAAATAAACCCTGCAATGACATTTGGTGGAATTTTAATGCCTAATGACATGACATTTGCATTAATTACCGGTGGCGTAATTTCGCATTTTACAAAACGTGAAAATAATAACTCATTAAAAGACTTTTTTTGTGCCGGGGTATTTTCCAGTGAATCAATTTGGGTTTTTATAAAAATCATTTTTAAGATATTTATCTGAAAACGCCACTTTACCGCAAAATTACCATTTTTAAGCAAATTACACAGGTAGAAAACTTATAAAAACTTTAAAAATGCCTTATTTTTACACTTTGAATAGGTAATTTGACTATCTGCACGGATATTGTAATCTGAAAGACAATATCGTTAAGAATAGAATGAATATGTATTTTATTATATATTGTTTCACGTAATACGGGGGGTTATACCATGATTTCAACAAAACTCAGAGTCAAAGAGTATTTAAGAGAACGTCGTTGGACAACTAAGGTCCTGGCTGAAAAGACCGGGATGTCAGAAAGTTATCTAACTCATATAAAAAATGGAACACGTCGCTGGAATGAAGATGCACTTAAAAAGTTAGCTGAAGCATTCGAAATTGATGCAACGGATCTTTTTGAAACATCAAATCAAAGTCGTAAAGATCTTCCTGTAAATATTCAAATTCCAGATGAAATTAGAAATCAACTTTCAAATTACACTTTAAAATTGAAAATTGTTCCTGTTGTTGGACAAATTCCATCACAGCCATCAGCATATAACAACCAACTAGTTCAAGTCTCATCAGGCTACAAAGACCAATTCGTAACAGTCCTTGACAGTGATGATAAAAACATGTTTTGTTTGGCGGTTGAAGATAACGGCATGGCACCTAATTTCGTAAAAGGTGACTTACTCGTCGTTTCTCCATCCACTTGGACAAACTCCGGCGATATAGTTGCCGTTGAATATGGAACAGAAACACCTACCAGAGCAATCATGCAAGTAAACTTTATGGATGACTTGGTTGTTCTTGAAGCAGTCAATCACAAAAAAGCACCAATTGCCCTTTCAAGGGGAAAAGATCAGTTTAGAATTATTGGAAAAGTAATTCACAGATTCCAAAAAATATAATATTATCGACGTCCCGAATATCACTATATGTAATATTCGGGACACGAATTATAAAAAGCAAACTAAAGGAGGTTGTTATGAAAAATATAAAAAAATTGGTTCTAACAGGATTTATTACAGGATTTATCCTTGCGAATATATCTGCAGCAATACCAAAAATTTCTTATCTTCAAGATGAAGAGGCGCTAGCTATCCAACAGCCAAGCAGCTCTCGCACCCAAAGCCCTTATCAAATTTCAGTCACACCAAGCTTGGTTTGTGATGAGACTGTCTTTGAAGAAATTTTTGATCCTAACTCTTTATTAGGCCTGCCGGATGAGTTAATTTTAAATATTTTGGTAAAATATATTGAAGATAATCTAAAAAGTGAAGATCAAGGCAAAATTCTCAATGAGATTGAAATTACAATCAAAGAACTAAAACACCTGAGACTCATAAGCAAAACGTTCGCAAATCTTTTAACGTATGACGAAATCATAAAAATCTTAAGGTCTATAGGCATAGTTGAACTGGCAAGCCAAATAAATCCTGAAACTGGCGAAACCTTATTACACAGAGCAATACGTACAGGATATATTGCATTAGCTCGAATTTTGATTAAAGCAGGCGTAAATGTTAATGCTAAGCTCGTGGTACCACAAAATCCTAAGTTTTCACGCAAATTTTCAGTCGGATCAACCCCTCTGCATATCGCTTCAGAAAATGGATATTACAGAATTGTGGATCTTTTAATACAGCATGGAGCTGATATTACTGCTACGGTTATAGACACTCGTGCTACAACGTTAAATAATGTCACATCTTTGGATTTGGCAAGAAACAGTAGGCACACAACCGTTATTGAAATTATTGAAAATGCTTATATACAAAAGGGGCTTGCTAGCCCTGTCAGAGCTGAAGATGGCATTGACGATTTTACCCTTTAAAAATAAAAAAGCTTACTCATAATGGAAAATATAAGAAAATTACTTTTAACAGGTTTTATTGTGGGCTGTGCTACTGCTAATATACTTGCAATGGAAGGGCCTGAAACGCAAGACACACAAGAACTTAGATCAACTGGCATTGATAGCTTATTAAATATATCAGATGATCTAACAGATAAAATATTAGAAAAAATTTTGGCACAGTATATCGAACCGGATATAAATGCATTAACTCTTAGCAAACTCGAAATAGCAATCAATAAGCTAAAAGAATTGCGCCTAATAAATAAAAGACTAGCAAAGTTTTTAACATATACAGAAGTCATAGATATTTTAAGGGCTGCAAATATAGGTTTATATGCTAATCAAGTCAACCCTGATACGGGCGAAGCATTGTTACACATGGCTATAAGAACAGGAAGTATTGCCTTAGCCAGAATATTAATTAAATCAGGAGTTGATGTTAATGTGGCACTTATAACACCAAGAAGTCCAAAATTCACTAAGCGCTTCCCTATCGGATCAACACCCCTACATATTGCTGTAAAAATGGGATATGCAAATATTGTGTCGCTATTAATACAACACGGCGCTGATATTATGGCTAAAACGGTCAGCCATAACCCACGAAACAACAACATAACCCCATTGGATATTGCAAGATCATTTCAACGACAAGAAATCATTGAAATACTTGAGGCTGCCTATCAAACAAGCGGATTAGCTGTTCCTCATATTGCTGTTGCCATATATCCAAATGTAAGGTCCCTAGATTTTTCAAATATGTAAAATAAAACAAAATAATTAGAATTAAGGATTGTGTTATGAAAAACATAAAAAAATTACTCTTAACAGGATTTATCATAGCGCTTCCTACTGCAAATTTGCTTGCAATGGAAGATATCGCACAGGCTCCTGAATCCGCGGCCGCTATCGCTGGAACAACAGTCGCTACTGCAGAACAACCGCTGCCATTTGTTGCAGAAAATGTAGATTTTTCATATCTACCTGATTTAGCGTTGGAAAATGTTTTAGCTCGATATATTGAAAGCGATTTAGCAAACGCAAGTAATCAAGCCAAACTTCTTGAAGAAGTTGAGCTTGCAATCAACAGACTAAAAAACCTAAGATTAATTAATAAAAGATTCGCAAGTTTTTTAACATATCAAACAATTATATCTATCTTAATAAATGCAAATATAGTTATGCTCGCCAACAGAATTGACCTTGATAATGGTGAAACTTTGCTACACAGAGCCATACGTACTGAACGAATTGTGTTATCAAAAATTTTAATTGATGCAGGGGTAGATATTAATATGCCGCTTGTAAAGCCAAGAAATCCGATCATGACTAAACGTTTTTCGATTGGAACAACGCCTTTACATACTGCCGCAATGCTGGAATGCCCTAATCTTGTAAATTTATTAATACAGCATGGTGCTGATATCACCGCAAAAACGACTAGCGACATCCCAAACAAAAATAATCGCACAGCATTGGATTATGCAAGAGCTAGAAACCACGCCAACATTATTGCAATGCTTGAAACTGCCTTCCAAGCAAGAGGCTTACCTATCCCTACAGTAGAAGTACCAATATTACCTCCTGCAGTAACTTATATAGAATTTTAAATTTTATAATCTAAGAATTCTTATAGTTGCATAAATACCCATTTTTGCTATTCTAAAAGCAGTTCTTTGTAGTTTTTAAGGGTTCCATTTACAACCACATAGATGGTTGTTATCTCCCCCTTAACAGGTTGTTTACATATTCAAATTATTTTTAGTTCGGGAGAACCTATGTTACGCTATGAAACATTATTTCTAGCAAGTACAGAAATTACCGATGATGAAATATCATCAATCGAGCGTTATCTGGACAAAGAGCTTGCAAATATAAAAGGCAAGCTTTCAGTTTTTGATAAGTGGGGAAAGTATCGCCTTGCTTATCCTGTCGAAAAAAGTGATTACGGTGTTTATATCCTTGCTCGCTATGAAATTGCGGACAATGCAGGGGTCACAAACTTTGTAAAAGAACTTGATTCTTTCGTTAAGATTAAATGCGACGAATTTATCATGCGTTATGCCACAGTTAAGCTTTCTAACAATGCGCCAGCCGCATACATAAAACCAGATCCAATCGATGCTGGAAGAGCTACAAATGTGGATAAATTCGTAAAAGACCACAAGATGGAAGGCCTCTTGGGTAGCGACTTTGAAAACAAAGACATAGATATTGAAAATAACGAATAAATCAAGGATTAAGTCATGGCAAAACACAAATTAAAGATAAGCACACGCTTATTAAGTAAAAAAGTAAGAAAATCCGCTTACTTATCTCAGAAGCATTGCCGCTTTTGCGCAATACCTGATCAAGAAATATTGATTGATTATAAAAATGTAAATCTTCTTAGAGGGTTTTTAACAGAACGTTACAAAATACTTCCATCAAGAGTTTCCGGAAACTGTTTCTATCATCAAAGAACCCTTTCCAAACAAATCAAACTTGCTCGCACAATGGCATTGCTTCCATTTTGTGCCATCAACAGATAAGTAGTTAAAAGTTCTGATAACTGAAGTTAAACAAAGAAAGTTAGCTTTTTAGTTAACTTTCTTTGTTTTTTATTTCTTTTTGCAATGTTCACATTATTTTGTTAGAATTTTGCTAGTATCTCAAATAAAAGAACCATAATTCAGTAAAATTACTGGTTATTACTCTGGGATTGGTGAGGGGTTTTAGAAATTTAATTTTATTTTTTAAGAGGAATACAATGAGTTTTAAGCAGAGGCTTGATATTCGAAATATTGCCATCATTGCGCACGTTGACCATGGCAAAACAACATTAGTTGACCAAATGTTAAAACAATCAGGCACAGTGTCAAATATTAATTTGCAGGAAAATGAACGTGTAATGGATTCCGGCGAACTTGAAAGAGAACGCGGAATAACTATTCTTGCAAAAAATACCTCAATCAGACTTCCTGAAGGTCAAATCAACATCGTCGATACCCCAGGCCACATGGATTTTGGTGGAGAGGTTGAAAGAACACTCCAAATGGTTGAAGGTTTCTTACTTCTTGTAGACGCAGCCGAAGGACCGCTCCCAGGAACACGTTTCGTTTTACAAAAGGCACTGCAACTTAATTTAAAACCAATTGTATTAATCAATAAAATCGACAGAAAAGATGCTGATATCGCTCATACGGAAAGACTGATTCACGATCTATTTTTGGATCTTGCAACAGTTGAAGAACAACTTGATTTTCCAATGTTATATGGATCTTCCAGACAAGGGTTTGCAAGTCTTGATCCTAACACCCCACACGAAGGAACGCTTGACCCTCTATTTCAAGCAATACTAAAACATATTCCAGTGCCAACACAAGAAACAGACGATCTTGCCATTCTTATCACAAACATTGATCACTCTGAATATCTTGGCAGAATTGCAATTGGTCGCGTATTCAGCGGAACAAGCCATATTTCAAAACAATTAATTGCTTGTAAAGATACATATGTTGGACAACCAACAAAAGTTCTTAAAATTTATCAGTTTCAAGGAATCAAACGTGTTGAAGTTGAATCAGCACAATTTGGCGACATTGTCGCATTAGCCGGAGTCGAGGAAGAAATCACAATCGGAACAACTTTATGCGACGTTGGCAAACCAATTCCTCATGCATATGTTGCCGTTGATGAGCCAACACTATCTATTAACTTCTCAGTCAACGACTCACCGTTTGGTGGAAAAGAAGGTGAATATCTAACCTCTCGCCACATTCGTGACAGATTATACAAAGAATTAAAAACAAATTTAGCCTTACGCGTTGAAGAAACCGAATCTGCCGATACTTATAAAGTCTCCGGACGCGGACAGCTCCACCTCTCGATTCTTGTCGAACAAATGCGTCGCGAAGGATTTGAGTTACAGCTTTCAGCTCCAGAAGTTATTTACAAAATAATTGATGGAAAAAAGTGTGAACCTTTTGAATATTTAATTATCGACGTTAGTGATGAGTACCAAGGCATTATAATGGAAACACTTGGTAAACGCCGAGCACTTTTGAAAAATATGATACACCATGGGGCTAATAAAATTCGTCTTGAATTCAAGATCCCTGCCCGTGGTTTAATTGGTTTTAGAAGTCAGTTCTTAACCGATACACGTGGAACAGGAATGCTTAGCCACAACTTCTTGGGATATGAAGAGTACGCCGGACCAATTGCTGGCCGTACAAAAGGCGCCATGATTTCCATGGAAGCCGGAACAATTACCGGATATGCATTAGACACACTTCAAGAGCGCGGTGTACTTCTCACTAAACCAACTGATGAGGTTTATGAAGGTATGATTGTCGGGGAACACAGTAGAGAAAATGATTTGGATGTAAACCCAACAAAACGCAAAAAACTTACAAATATGCGAGCATCCGGAACTGATGATGCAATAAAGCTTGCACCACCACGAATCATGACAATTGAAACATCTCTTGACTGGATTAACGACGATGAATTAATTGAAGTCACACCAAAGTCAATTCGTTTACGTAAAAAATATCTCAAGCCAACTGATCGCAAACGCAAAGAAAGAGCAGACTAAAAATATAAATTTATTAGTCTAAACTTTAAATTTTAAAAGCCGCTTGTTTAATTACAGGCGGCTTTTCGTTTGCAGAAAAAATAAAATCAAAATAAAAATGATTTAATGTGTTTTCTAAAACTATAAAATCATTTAAAATTATCAAATGCGCATCCGTAGTTATATCAAAAAGTTTATTATTCACAAAATCAATAAAAGGAGATTTATGAGAAAAAACTTGATTGCGATAAGTATTCTGATGTTTTTAACTCAGGTACTAATCGCAAAAAACAGTAGTGTAGACCGCCGTCTGGTTCGCTCAATCTCAACAGAATCACTAGGCGTTGATGTAAATACAACAGCATACGCTAGCCCAGACCAATTTTATATTGGGACTAACGCAAACGAAGATAAATCACTTTCTCGCATTGCCATGACAAGAGGCGACGATGGAAATTGGACTGCAATTTTCATGCCAATGGCACCAGCCACCAGCGATGTAACCATTAACTCAGAAATCGATCAAAATAGTCCTTTGAATGCAAAAGATATTACTAAACTTGTAATTGGATCCGATACATCTGCATATAAAAACCCTGTAGTTGGATTGGTTGAAGGAGAAGACCCAGATCAAAAAGTACTTCTATTTCAAGTAACTGATACAAATGAAGGCAAGATTATTTTAAAAACCTCAAGTGTGGATAATTTAATCGAATATGCTTTAAAAGATACCAGCACATATAATGCCAAAGGACTTCATGCACTTGCAGCAACACAAAATTTGGAAAAAATCTTGGGCACCCCTCTGATTTTTGCACTTGTATCTGATAGCGCAAATTTAAACGAAGCAACACCTGAAAGTATTGGCCTCGTACCTGTAATAGTTGGCGCATCTTATGCCGGACTAAATCCACTTGATGCAACAAATTTTGATAAATCGGGTCAAGCAAACAAAGCAGCCCCCATAATAAATGCACTAAAAATAACCAACAACCCAACGTTTTTGGAAAATGCCACCGCAGATATATGTTGGGATGACAATCTACAAAGGCTATTCATAGCTACATCAAAAGTGCAAACAGGCGCTGAAAGCAGTGATGGTGCCATAGCTCTACTTGTTGGAAATATCAAAAGCGAAACGACAAAAAATGGCACGAAAAAAAGCTTACAAATACAAAAATGCGCTAATATCTCAGATAAAAATTGGCCCTCGGGAAATGCTAATAAAAATTGGATTGTCGGATATAAAAATGATAACACTAAAACAGATACAAAAGAGCAAATTATAAATCTTCACAAAGTGCGTACAATGCATACAAGCACAGGTAAAGATTATGTAATCATCAACGGGGGAGTTGCTCAAAACAACGACAGTACCCTTACCAGTAGCACAGTATGTGAAGTTTATGCGCTACCGGTAATGCCAAGCACCAGCACAGATTCCGGAAAATTAGCAACAGCAAATGATGATGGAACGTTTGCAGTTATAACTCAAGGCAGTGAGCTTCTTAGAAATACAGACATTCAAGCCGTAGTTGGAGTTAAGCCTCAATATCTTGTTCACACTAATACCGATGCAGCATTCGATAACGCCAAAATAATAGACATGCAAATTTCAGGTGATACTGTCTATGTTTCAGTCGCCGGATCAAGAACTGATGCAGGAGAAGATACGGCAGGAGAATCCGGAATATTCGCATCAACTGCTATTTTTAATGAGAAGAGAGTAATTCGCGCATGGTCTCCATGGCAAAGAGTTATGGGATATACGGATAAAGTTTTTGGACTTGGTTTTGATATTGGTTCAAATAATTTTTGGTACATTGGGCCTGATCAACAAACTGGTAAAATCACTATATGGAGCCAAGGAGATACAAGTGAAACGGGAATTCACGAAGGTAGTCCTCTCAGTTCAGCTCTAAGTAATTTTTTTCAGGAAGATGAGCTTGGCGTTGTAAACCTATTCAATTTTGATGATGAAACTTCCGGATTTAAAACATGGAAACCAGAATCTACATATCCGGCATTTTCAATGATGGTCGCACTTGGTCTTGGAAAAGTTGCGTTAATTGAAACCGGTAAAAGATCAAGCACCACTAGTAATAAATCACCATTTGAACCAACAAAAAAATTTGATGCCAAGCTTGTAGGCGATGCAACCACCCCTCCAACAGAAACAACCAATGTTTTTGTTTTTAACGATACAATAACTCAAGCACTGGGATTCATAACCTCAGCTGAAGTTGCACGCATTAAAACCTCCCTGATTACTGCTACGAAATTGAAACAAAATACATATACTGAAGGTGGTTGGTTATTTATTGGTGGACAAAACGGAGTTGCAGTCCTACGCAAAAGTAATGGCGCAGGATGGAACACAACATCGGGACTTAATAAATTAAGTCATACCGATTTTCCCGGCAAGGGCTACTCGTTTTTAAAACTAACACCCCCAACCGGATATAGCTTTTCAAACATCCGCAAACTTATATCCGATGGAAAGTATCTTTATATTTTGACTCGATCGGATTTATACAGACTAGAAATGAATGCCAATGATTTTACGGACTATGTAGCAATAAATTCCACACGAATAAAACTGATCGCAAGCATAAATGGCACATTTCAAAATGACAGTAGCGCCCAAGTTATGAACAAGTATATCGATGAATTCTTTGATATCGTTTTAATTGATAATACTGACAATGCAAAAAAACTTGCAATTGCTACAACGCAAGGCGTTTGGATATCAAACACAATGGAAGATGAATTTGCAGTAAGCGATATTAAATGGAACAAAAATATCAGTAGAACAGGCGGAGAAGATATATATCTCGGCCCATCGTTAAAATTTGATTTTTTACCAGTCAAACGCGGTGGCACTACCGCTGACGCTAACGGAACAAACACTATCGACGGCAACCTATACGTAACTGCAATTGATTATAAATTCAGAGATTTAGTCGTTTGTCGCTTCAATGTGCAAAACGGAGCAGTGACAATGTTCGACGAGCCTTATATTGCTGGTGGCATCTCTGTTGCATACTTCTATAAACTAGCGGACTTAGGCGAAATATTTAGGGGAACACAATTTGGATCGCTCGATCACGTTGGACGAGAAGGACAACTCTCTGAAAGCATAGGCGTAACGCCTGATCCAAGTAGTTTTTTACCTACAACAGAAGATGATCTAACATATTATAAAGCCATCGATCTTGACATGGATCCTCAAGCGGCTTTACATCTTTTTTCAATTATACGAAATACAGCATCCGGAGCACTTTATATTCCTGGGGAATTTAACGTTTTTGTAAACGAATAAACAAAACAATAAGAAGGAAACTCATGAAAAACAATAAGTCACCATTTTATTTACCAATATTTTTAACAACAATTGCATGTTGGAATGCACAACTTTTTTCGTCTGTAGAAAATTTCGTACCTAACAGCGCAGTGGTGCAAACCTCACCAGACAGGCTGAAATTTGATAAAACTGTTTTTGATAATAGAAATCTCAATTTTTTCTTAGGTGCTGCAAAAGATGTCGATTATCCATCGACCGTAACTCCTCCTGCAACTAGCGCAAAACCATATGCAATTACACGAGTACAAGGAACATCAATTTGGGGAATAACACCGGAAAAAATTTCAGTTCCATCTGATGATGGAAATAGCTATACCCCAGAAGACAATAAACTTTACGGAAAAAGAATTTTAAATCTTGGACTATTCAACAGCAGTTATCCTCTCGTTTCTTATCAAGAAGATGAAATTGATACGGCAAAAAAGGATGACTCCTCTACTCTCTTCCTAATAAACGCATACAATGATGGTAAAATGAACATAGCCACCGAAAACCCACTTAATGACTCCGCAAATCAACCAACAAAACAAATTAAGGCCCTAACCGGATCTGACACCTATGTTTTTGCTGCAGTATCTGCCACAGACCAAAGTTGGGAAGAGGACGGACCTGATGGTGAAAATCGTGGAATTGCTGTTGTAAAACCTACTTTAAATGCCAAAATTCCAACAATAAAACAAATCGCCGCCGAAGACCTAAGTAATAATGAACCCACTGAAACAAAGGCAAAAATTCTTGATGTAAAAGCAGCATATAGACCCATAGTGATTAGCTTTACCGAGGCAACATCACCAACCCCCGCCATCACCAAAGCTCTTATTGGTGCCTATGTTGACATGTACTGGGACAGTGAATTGAAAAGACTTTTCGTAGGGCTATCAGGTGTACATCGTGATGATCCAACCAACGAAGGCGGTTGCTTCAGCGTTTTGGTAGGAAGAATCGAAAAAGAGAACATTGGCACAACATCTGAAAAAGATCACACTTTAACATTCTCTTCAATTGTATCTTCACCAACAAAAAAACTGTTTATTGATAATTCAAATAAATTTATGGTTGGATTTTATTACGATACTACAGGAGCAAAAGACGTCACAATTACAGCGAAAAAAGTCCGCGTAATGCACACAAGCACCGGGTATTCTTATTTGATTTCAAATTGCAATCTATCCGGTGATGGCGAATATAATAAAGTCTTTGCTCTTCCTATTTTGGGAAACAAAAAACCTAATGGCACAACAATCACCGACAGAGGAATAATTGGAACTTTATCTAAAATAGATGACACGACTCATCTCCCAACATTCGATGCCATCCCAACAGAAGCAAAGTATATGCCACAGTTTGACAAAGATAATGCAACTGACCCAAGTAAAACAACCGTAGGACTTGTTGTTGGGCAAACTGAAAAAGATACTGGAAAATTAACTGATCTATTTGTACAAGGAGATTCTGTTTTCATTTGTTTAAGTGATGATGGTTCTACTCAAAACTCCGGAATATTCGAAAGTACTGCGCTGTTCAATTCTGACGGATTTATTATTGCATGGACGCCTTGGCAAAGGGTCATGGGAGATGTTCAAAAAGTTTTTGGCGGCGGCGTAGATATGTTCAATAATTTTTGCTTCCTTACCTCACAAGACACTACAAAAACAGATGCTGATACTATAAGAACATCGATATGGGGAACAACTGAAACAGCTAATCAATCCGAAACAATAGATAAAGATAATGGCAAACCTGTTTGGACCAAAGACACAAACAGAAACTTATCAGCTCTTCTTTCAAGCATTTTTCCACAAGAACAGGTTGGCGTTCTACAAATAATAAATTTTGATGAGTATACACCTGGATTTAATCAGCAGAAATTTTCGATGATGGTTGCAGTTGGATATGATAAAGTTGCGCTAATTCAGACACTTGATCCAACAACACAAAGCCCAATAAAAACGTTTACAACTGATGGAGCAACCCCAAACGTCTTTGTATTCCAAAATGATCCAGTTCTCAAAGAAATCGCACCACTCTGCTTCGCTGAAGTTTCAAGAAATACCGACGGAGACACTGGCTGGCTTTTTGTCGGGGGATATAACGGCGTTGCTGTATTGAGCCAAGCAGATGGAAAAGGATGGGATGCCAAAACGGGCCTTATAAATCTTGGAACAGAAGCAGACAATTTTCCCAACCCAGCAACTTACTCTTTCAAAAAATTAACTCCAAGTAATGGTGGCAATTTCAGTAATATTAGAAAACTGGCAAGCTTGGTAAGTCATGATAGCGCGGGAAATGATAATATAAGAAAATTATTTATTCAAACAAAAGATAATTTGTATTCAATTGATCAAGATAAAGATAAATTCAAAGATGTGCCAGACCCACTTGCTGAACAAGAAATATCTACAAATTTGCCAGCAACTCTGAAATTCACAGATCTGTTGATAATCCCAAATTCGGATACGAATGCAGACAAAAAAAGTAATTTATTTAAATTTATTTTTGGATCGACATATGGATTATTGGTCGGATCCGGGTATGATGGAACAAAAATAAATCTAATCAACTCAGGCAGCGCAACAAGTGATCCAGTTTTGCATCTAGACTACATATCAAAAACAAAAGGACTCAACAGCGCAACCGGAAATTTGTATGCCCTATCGGCAAACTATTTGACAAACTCCGGTAAAATTTACAGATATTCTGTTAATGGAGTAGAGCCTTTGACAACTAACGCATGCAAGCCAATTTCTGTGGATTCAAATCCATTCATCGATCTTCACAATTTCCGCGGTAATTTTATAACCGACGGTGCATTTGGTTTTAGCATGATAGCAAGAGGTCCTTCAAATAATTTCTTGACTGATCTTTATGAAATCGCACAAACTCAAACAGAAACCGGATCGATTGACGAGTTACTTGAATTGAACGGCACAAACTGGTATATAGGAGTAATAACTCGCAACACGGCCTCCGGATCGTGGGTCGTCCC
>JBAZAX010000007.1:0-64273 GCA_041671765.1 Candidatus Babeliales bacterium
AACCCCGAATTTATTGCACTCAAAACGCCGTCTTTGGCGGGCATTTGGCTATCAATAGAAAAAGAAGAATGGGTATGACAATCAACAATGGATTTTAAATAATTAATAGAATTCATAATGAAACTTTCTTATCCTAAATTTTTACTGCCCCAAGCTTTTGCTCTTTCTATAAGCTCAACAATAAAACCATACTTAAAATCTGAATAAGCAAACAATGTTGTATGGCCTAGGCTTATTGCCTGTTCTTTGACCTGAATATACTTTTTTGCTTCGTCCGGATGAGAACTAAGATACTCCCTAACCATTAAATTATCACGCCATAAATCGCCGTTGTGCCTGACAACCGCCAGATTAAAACTTTGTTCACCTCTTTTTCTTAGATAAAATCTTTGGTTTGTCCAGGCTTTTCCAATGTAAACATAGCCCAATTGTTGTAAATCACTCTTCTCTTGATCGGAAATATAAAACTCGGAAACCCCTACTAAAATATCAACAACAGGCTTAGCAGTCATCCCAGGAACAGAAGTACTTCCATAATGGTTTATGGCAACTAATCGTGAAGCATCAAAAACTTTTTTAATATTTTCAGATTCTTGCTCAAATAACTCGGGCCACATGGGATTATATGGAACAATCGTTATTTCTTCGTCAGTTACTTTCATAATACTTTCACACTGAAATTAAACCAGACTCTCTTTGATTTATCCCGAATATAAAATATACTTAATTATAAGATTTATTCAAAAATTTAAACTTAGTATAAAAAACGATCAAAATATGGGCATTGCAATATCATGACAAACTCACAGTATTCTATCAGAGCCTTAACAGAACAGGACTTTCAGACCATGTTTCAATGGCTGCAAAACCCTCATGTTTCTTGGTGGTGGCAGGTAGGCACACAATGGCCGAAATTTGTAGAAAAATACAGACAGCACATCGAATGCGATTATATATTTCCATTTATTATGCAAGTCGATGGTAATGCTATTGGTTACATTCAATATTATTATACAAGCATGGTAGATATCAGCTGGGTAAACGAAATATCTGACAAACCGAAAAGTACTGTCGGAATTGATATTTTCATTGGAAATCCTGAATATTTTGCCAAAGGCTATGGCACAATTTTTATGAAAATGTTTATCGAAGAGTTGTGGAAGCAATCAGAGATAAAAAAAATCATAGTCGATCCGCAACCGGAAAATCTTCAGGCTATTCATTGTTTTAAAAAACTTGGGTTTACAGAAATTCGAAAAGTAACACACCCCGAGGGTGATGAAATATTTTATATGGAATTGGATAGACCAGCCTAACGCTGATTTTTTGGTATATACTCAAAACCTCTGATAAATTTAAAATCCGGTGTGAAGACATCAAATATTCTTGCCCTTAGTTGAGCAGATTCTTCCGGATCATCTTGTTGTTCAAGTCTAAGCTTAAGATAGATTTTCAAAGATCCTTCACTCCCAGCTATGTAAATAAGATCATTAATTTTATAATTAAAACGCGGTTCTGATGAAGTCCAAGCAATTTTAGAAATAAATTCAGCATAATAATCATTAATTGCATCAATAAATGAATCCAATATTTCACTTCTTTTTATCGGATTACTTTCATAAAAAATTGGTACATAAACAACAATCACTGGGAAATTTTGACTTGTTACTGCAGAAAAAAGATTAGGATCAACTACTTTAAATAATTTTATACTGCGTAATTTTGGATCTTTATATAATATTTTAAAAAAATGGCTAATAAATGATATGAGATACTCTGGTTTTACTTGTAGATGAATTTTAAACTTGCAACCCATAATTTTGATGGCTTCGCGTCTTTCTAGCTCATTGTCGGAATAAAAGGCCCTTTCATATACCCTGTTGGGAACCCGAATTTGCGACTCAATCTGCGCCCATCTTGGATTTTTTAAATCTGGCCATACATCAGAAAAAAAGCATGCCACTTCTCCACCATTTTTTTCTAGAAAGTCCTGAACTGCAGAGTCGTATAACTTATTGTCATCATCTGAAAATAATGTTTTTTCAAAGTGATAACAAAAATCACTTGCCCCTTCGCGCTCAAAACAGACAAAGTTACCGTCATCTACAAAAAATATCCCCGGTTTTTTGCTTGGTTCGAGAATTTTTAAAAAATTTTCCGTACTATACTCGATTAAGTCAAGCGACTTGTAGGTAAGACCTTCATCGCGTGCCATTGAGCTTAATGACTTAAATATTAAAAGCAAAAAAATGCTTATTTTGACAAATTTCATATTCCCCCACTTAATTTATGTTTTCTTTAAATATCGTTCTTATCTCTTATAAACTTACGAAAAATTTTAGTTTTTGTAAAAAGGGCTGTTATATGATATTCTCTTATTAATTAATTTTAAGAGGATTCTCATGCAAATTCATCCACTCGAAGTCAAAAATTTAACGAAAACATTTCATTCCGAAAAGTTTTTATTTCAAAACAAAAAAAGCGAATTTACCGCTGTAAATGACATATCTTTTATCCTAAAAAAGGGCGAATTTCTAGGCTTTTTGGGCCCAAACGGAGCCGGAAAAACAACTACAATACAAATGCTTCTCAATTTATTAACTTCAACATCCGGATCAATACAATTTTTTGGCAAAGATCCACTAAAAGACAGAAGCGTAATGCAAGATATTTCATATGCAAGTGGATATATGAAACTTCCAAGCTCACTAACAGTACAGCAAGCTTTATTAATGTACGGAATGCTTTACAACATGAACATGTCCGTACTCAAAGATAAAATAGATCTTTTTTTGAATCTATTTAACTTAAAACACTTATCACAACGCAAGGTTACCACCCTTTCGGCCGGACAAACCACAGCGGTTCTACTTGCACGAGCATTTCTGGTTGATCCAAAAATTGTTTTACTTGATGAACCAACAGCAGCGCTTGATCCCGAAAGTGCCTGTAGAATCAGAGATTTTATTAAAACTGAGAACAAAAAAAATGGTGTCTCAATTCTTTTTACATCCCACAATATGCCGGAAGTTGCAGAGCTGTGCGACAGAATTTTGGTTTTAAAAGACGGGAAAATCGTCGCAGATAACACTCCTGAATACTTGGTCTCAACAGTTTGCATAACACACGTTCAGTTGATTATTGGTGATGGAATGAAACGTACAATTGCATATGCCTTAGAAAATAAACTCGAACATAAAGTTGAGGACAGGCTCATTGAGATCAAAATTGATGAACACAAAATCTCTGAGCTACTTTCAGGCCTTGCCAATAAAAACGTCAGCTACACGCAGATATCAATTGAAAAACCAACACTCGAAGATTACTTTTTGACACTAGTAAAAAATCGCTGATTATTAAAGGACCATTAATATGAATTTCAAAATTAAACGTGTTTTTGCCGTTGTCATGCGCCACTTACTGTTAATGAAAAATCCGTTTGAACTGACAAGCCATCTTTATTGGGTTTTAATGGATGTGGTAATTTTTGGTTTTTTAGTTCAATCAATGAATAGACAGGGAAACAACTCTTTAAATATTGCTACAATATGCATTCTTACAAATTTGGCAGTTTGTTATGTTTTCGCGCGCGGAGCCGTAAGCCTGGCATCAACCCTTTTAAAAGATCTGTCTGATTTAAGTTTTGTAGGACTTATGGCAACGCCCATAACAACTGCCGAATGGATTTTTTCCCAGATAATTGTGGCAGCAGTCTCTTCCGGAATAAGCTTTTTAATGGGATTTGTATGCATAGGAATTTTTTTTAGATTTAATGTATTCTCGTCAGGGCTTGTTTTAATCCCTGCAATAATTTCTTTACTAATATCAAGCTGGACACTTGGAATTTTTATGCTTTCGCTTGTAATAGTTTTTGGGAAAAAATCATCATCTAGCATTCATACTGTTCCATGGCTTTTTCTCCCTTTTAGTGGTGTTTTTTACTCAGTAGCCATTCTTCCGGCATACTGCCAAAAGATAGCATCATGGCTACCTATGTTTTACATCTTTGACGGATTAACCCAGTATATTAAAAATGGACAAAGTATAAGTTTGGCTTTATTAAAAAGCACGGGACTGAATTTAATTTATTTCACAGTGGCAATTACCCTTTTTATGATAATGTTTAAACGACGAAAAAATATTGGTTTAACCCGACTTGAACTGGAAAGCTAATCGCAACAAAGAGGGCTTTTCATGGTTTTCAAGAAATTTTCACGCATAAACACCCTAGCTGTTATACCATTCTGTGTAATTAATGTGCCAAACTTGCCCGCTCGTGGTGAGTGTTTTTTGCAGGCCGCACCCTTCGATATACCTCGCAGAGCTCGGCACTCAGGGCGAGCGGCCAAAAAAAACGTATCGAACCATGCGGGCATAATATTTACTTTGAATGGTATTATATTATTTTTATTATTCTTCAACGCATATTCTCTGAATGCAAATCTTGTTGAAATAAAAAAAATAAATCCAACAATCAAACTCGATATTCGATACGCAACAACAAATAATTTTACAGGCAAAATTATTTATCCATCTGCACGGTGTTTTCTTGAAGAAGAGGTAACCAAGGCGCTTGATGCAGTACAAAAAGAACTAAATTCAATTGGTTATGGACTAAAAATATTTGATGGGTACAGACCACTTTCAGTGCAAAAAATATTCTGGAATATATACCCTGATGAAAAATATGTAGCAAATCCAACCAAAGGATCCAAACACAACCGCGGAACAGCTGTTGATTTGACTTTGATTGATACCAAATCAGGAAAAGAACTAAAAATGCCATCTGAATTCGATGAATTCTCTTCACATGCAAACCGTAATTATGCAAAAATGAACGACAAAGCAGCTAAACACAACTGCAAGCTACTCGAATTTGTTATGAAAAAGCATGGTTTTATAGGTCTTACTAGCGAATGGTGGCATTTTGACTACAAAAATTGGAAAAAATACCCGATTCAGGATGTTTCATTTACAGAGCTAAAAACCCAAAATCCGCTAGTTAACAATTCTAATTAACGCCAGTTCGATAATTAGAAATCTACTTGTATTTTCGACTGGGACATTGCTTACGACGTGTACTTTTGTCATCCTGAACTTGATTCAGGATCTCTTTATTCAAGGCTTGAAGATCAAAAAAAGCTTGTATTTGTGAAATTTATTAATTTTATGGGTACTGAAATAAGGGATTTTATTTCATTTATATAGATCCTGAATCAAGTTCAGGATGACAAAAATACAATTCAAAGGCCTCTCTCCGTAAGTGTTTTAAAACTTTGTTGAATTATCGAGTTCGCGTTAATTAGATAGACAATTTTTAACCTTAAGTTTTCAGGCTGAAATCTTTTTAATCAATTCAATGCAAAATCCTGGGTTTTATATCAAAAAACGCCTCCAACAAACCATAAGAAGTCGTCCTGACCCTTTTGCACATTGCTAAAATATTCGCTATTATTAATAATAGAATTAAATAAAATTTATATTTTTATGGAGGTTATATCATGAAAAAAAGTTTATTATTAACGCTTTTGACGTTAACTGCATTTCAGGTTTCAAGTAAAGTTTACACTATGAAACAAGACCAGGACGAAACTTCGAAAAAACGAGATCGTGAGGATCAGTCAAGAGAAGGGAAAGCCCCTGATGCAACACGAAGTAAACAAGATGCACCCAAAGGCGCCGAAGGCCAAGACCCTGAAGGTGCTGCACAGATAGCAGTGCCGGCAGCCGCCGCTGCAAGTGCCGAAGCCGCAGAAAATCGATGTGGAATTTGTTTTAATGATTTTGGGTCAAAAAATGAAGCTGGACAAGTTGTTACACAAATAAAACTTCCTTGTTGTAGTTATACAATTTGTGAAAAATGCTTAGAAGACGCCTTAAAAACTCGTCCCGTCTGTCCTCAATGCAGTGAACCAATTTCAAATCTAAAAATGCTTAAAGACAAAATAGTTGTTGCAATGATGCAGCGAAAAATTAAGGAAAAGAAAGACAGAATCAAAAAAGAACACGAAGAAGCAAGAGGACGTGAAAAAAGGGAACAAGAGACTGCTCGAATACAAGAGCAAATCAGAAAATTTTCTTCCGGAGAGGATATTACGGCATATGTTGATGTTCCCGGAGATACTTTAGTAAATGTTTCATTCATATTAAAATTAAGAAACGCAGATGACGAAGGACTCACAGTCTCTACTCAGCTACCTATACTACATTTTTTAGCCAAGGGTGGACCTGATGGACACGATGAATTTAAAGACGCTTTTGAACTTGTAAAATATTTTGTAGAAGAAAAGCATGCCAATATTAATCAAAAAGTAAGAGTTCCGGATCAAACCAAACGCTTTTATGGGAGAGGTGTTTTTGGAATAGATGAATTTTTTAGAATAAATCCTTTCCAAGAAGATAATTTCGTAGAATTAACCCCATTGGAAATTGCTGAAGTATACGGAAATCACAGTATTGCTGCATATCTGCGTGGTAAGATTGCAGAACAGCAAGCAGCTCAAGCTCGCGAAGCTGCCGAACGACACGCACCACCTGAGAAATGTGCTATACAATAATTATTGATTAGCTCAATTATATTTATATATTTATGGAGGTTATATCATGAAAAAGAGTTTATTAGTTGCTTCTGCATTTTTTTTAATCACTTCGGTGATAAATGAAAACGCATTTGGAATGGAAAAAAAAGAAGAAGAATCAAAAAAACGTCATACCTCTGTTGGCAAACCAACTCCGAGTGCAAAGCCAGAAAAACGTCGAAAAAGTCAAGAAGACACAGCTGAAGACACTGTTGTTGTTGATGATCATCAACAAATTGCAACCAATTTTGCATTAATAGGACAGCTGGCCAGACAAATGCAAGTAAACCAGACGCCAGAAGACGCCGCGTTATTGGCAGCAGCACCGGCAGTAGAACAAGCTAGCTCCTCAGCGCCCAAACCAGAAAAAATGGAAATAGAAAAAACAGCAAGAGAATCTGAATTAACCGATTCGTTGCGACAAGCACTTACTCCTATTTTAGGAGTAAAATTTCACGTAATAGAGTTGCAACTTGAAGATCTATGCGAAGGCCAAAAGGGAATAAAGACAAGCCAAAAAAGATTAGAATCAGGCCAAACAAGAGTTGAAGCAGCAATCGAAAGAATATCTACAAATCAAGCAGCAGCAAGGCTACAATTAACAAGACTTGAAGATGCAACACAACAAAACAATGTTCTTATTGTAGCTGTTAGAGGAAATGTTACTGAGATAAATCGACAAATCACTGACCTAACCCAACGCACTACTGAAATTGGCCGACAACTTACACAACTCGATGGACGCGTAAGAACTGAATCCGAACGATCTGCAACCGAGCATCAAGACCTTCGCAGACACATTGATCAACTTGTTAGAGTAACAAGTGGAGCTCCAATAACGTTACTTTTATTTGTTGCAGCGGCAACAGGAGTCCCATTATATTTGCTACAAGGAATAATTACAGCGGGAATTGGAACAACAGTAACGGTTTTGGCAACAAATCAAGCATACCCAATTTGCTTACAAATAGCCCAAAACCCCGCAATTCAATTTATCTGGCGTCACATTAACATCAGAAGAGCCCATGCTGAAGAAGCACAGGCACAGCAAGCCCCAGCACCAGTAGCCCCCCCAGCAGCCGCACCAGTTGAACAAGCTCAAGATCAGCATCAAGCACCAGTGGCTCCTGCAGAACAACATCACTGTGAAATAATGTAATTATTTTAATAGTTATCGATTAATAATTTTTGCAAGACAGGGATAAATGGAATATTCATTCCGTTTATCCCTGTCTTATTTTATAGACCCTATTTTGATAGGCTTCTAGAGAAAAATTTCACACAACTCTCTACTTTTTAATAAACTTTGGCTACGCTAGGTAAAAGACAATGCTTTACAACAATTTTTCAATAAATATTTAAATATAATTGGATAGAATATGAACTTTTTATCAACGTATTTAGCTTGGCGTTACCTGTGGTTCAAAGGCAAAGACAAAAACATAGCCTTCATGATCAAGATTTGTTTTTTAGGAATACTGATTGGAACATTTTCATTAATGCTTACATTGATTATTACAAATGGATTTGAAAAAGTTATACATGAAAAAATGCAGGGCATAAATTCACAAGTTATTGTATCAAGCCAAGGAAACAGGCTTGAATACAATGGGATAAGAAATTTGCTTTTGACAGAATTCAAACAAGACATTCAGGCTGTTAGTGCACGTGCAATCAAACAAGCACTAATTGATCATAACAAAAAACAATCTGTTATATTTCTTGAGGGCATCGATACCCAAAACGAAAGTGAAGTCACAACCCTGCCGGAAAAAATTATTTATCCCAAAAATCTCAATAAAAACACTGCAACAAAACTTATTTTAAATATGGCAGAAAACGAACTACTTATTGGTCACAAAACCGCAGAACTCTACAATCTTCATGTTGGGGATGAGGTCAATTTAATGATTCCGGAACCTGCAAGCAAACATAAGCTTTTTTTTAACAAACACACATTTGTTATCGGTGGAATTTTTAAAATTGGGCTCGATGAATATGACAATAATATCGCATTCTGCAATATCAACCATATGAATAAACTCTTTAATGAAAATGGCGTGGACCAAATTACAGTAAAATTACATATTCACGAAAAAAAATATCTGAAACACTCAATGCTATCCTCAGATTTTTGGATTGAATTTTGGACTGAGATAAAATTCAAAATTAAAAATTTCTTCACAACCAATCCAGAAGAAGCAGCTATTATCAAAAAGCTACAAAAACGACTCCCGCATCTACAAATTAATTCATGGAAAGACCTTTATCCAGCACTAGTTTCATCGCTAAAATTAGAAAAATATGTAATGTTTTTTATTCTCGCCCTGATATCACTTGTTGCGAGTATGAACATGATTTCACTGCTTTTTATGCAGATTCAACAGAAACGAAGAGATATTGCAATATTTAAGGCAATGGGAATGTCTGACAATTGTATACGCAGTATATTTTTGCACCTGGGAATTGGAATAACTTTATCGGCTTCAGCTATTGGACTAGGCATAGCTGCCTTAGCGGGATACCTGCTGGAAAAATACCCATTTATCGAACTGCCTGACGTTTACTACGTCTCATACCTACCGGCACGCATGGAACCTGAGATATTTTTTGTAGTATTTATAGCAACAATGCTACTTGGTTTTCTAGCAACTTGGATTCCATCCCGCAGATCCAAGCAAATTGAGATTGCGCAAGTTTTACGACAAGAATAAAGCGGAGTTTTTAAAATAAAATCAGTGGATTTATTAAATGGAAAATAAAGATAAAAATTTTATGTTAACTGCTATAGAACTTTCAATTAACAGTGTTAAAAATAATAGAGGCCCATTTGGTGCTGTAATCGTAAAAGATGGAGAAATTGTATCGAAAGCATCAAACAGCATAACTTTAGATAACGACCCAACTGCACATGCGGAAATTAATGCAATCAGAAATGCGTGTACAGCATTAAAAACATTTGATTTATCTGGGTGCACAATATACACTTCGTGCGAACCTTGTCCGATGTGTCTTGGGGCAATTTATTGGTCAAGAATAAACAAAATTTTTTATGCCAACGATAGAACTGATGCAAAAAGCATAGGCTTTGACTATTCATTTATTTATGATGAACTAGAAAAACCTATAAAAAAAAGATCCGTTCCTTTGGTTCAAATAATGGAATGCGAAGCCATAAAGGCATTTGAAATTTGGAAACAAAAAGCTGATAAGATTGAATATTAAAGCATAAGTCTTGTTACTTATTAAGCCCATATGATCATTAAAAAAGGCCGCAATTTATTTGCGGCCTTCAATCTTCTTTCAGAATAAAACTAATTACTTAGCTTCTTCTGTCTCGTCTAGCATTGCATCCATATCAAGAGATTCATCTTCTTGAGATTCTGCAGGAGCTACTGGAGCTACTGGGGCTGTTTGTGTTGTTTCGTCTTTTGGTGTTGTGGCTGTTGTGTCTTCTTCAGCCATTACATAACCGGCTACTGCAACAAATGCGAGTGCTAACAATAAACTCTTTTTCATAATAAATCCTCCTAAAGAAAGGTTTTATAAAAAAACCTCCAATTCCCATAAACTATTACCTACGACATTTCAATTAGTTATTATCAACGTATCCCATAAAGATGGCTTTGTCAACGGCTCTAACTAAAAATCTATTTCAATTATAAATTACGGTTTAAAGCAGGTCTTTTTGGTTAAAATGCACCCTAAAATACCAAATAATCTGTAAATTTAATAAAAAAGCTAGACGTAGTAAAAACAACCTTGCTAGATTTATATAATTTAAATAATTTAACTTATATAAATTAACTAAAATTTCAAAAAAGGCAAAAAAATGAATTTCAAATGGCTAAAAACGTTAAATTTGAATAAAAAACGGATATTTTTAAGAGCAGATTTGAATATTTCCCTAAAAAACGATCAAATATTGCAAGATTTCAAATTAGAGGCGATTTTGCCCACTATTGATTTTATTTTGAAAAATGAGGGTAAAATCGTTCTGGCAACCCATATAGGTAGGCCAGAACCCGGCAATAAATCGGATTTATTGGAAAAATCACTTTCTACCAAAATTCTGATTCCTTGGTTCAAAAATCGTGGTTACAATATCGACTACGAACCGGATCTTATTACGGCCGAAAGAAAGAGCCACCAAAATAGTAACTCTATATTATTGCTTGAAAACTTACGTTATTTTGTCGGGGAAAGAGAAAATAGTATAAAATTCGCCGAACTTTTGGCTGCAACCGCAGACCTGTATGTAAATGATGCCTTTGGAAACATACATAGAACAGACACTTCAACAACATTGCTTGCTAAACAATTCTCACCTACAAAACGCAGTTTCGGCCTTTTAATTGAAAAAGAATTAAAAAATCTTGATCAGATCAGATTAAATAAATCAGATAATTTTGTTGTTGTTCTTGGTGGAATAAAAATTAAAGACAAGATTAAGATGCTTGAAAACTTAATGACAAACACTGATAAACAAAAAGCACGAGCTTTCATTATTGGAGGTGGCATAGCTTTGGCATTTTTAAAAGCCAAGGGACTTAATGTCGGCAGCATTGAACTTGATGAGCAAACTCTTGGAATGGCAGAAAAAATTCTACATAATGCTCAAAAAAACGATGTTGAAATAATTTTGCCCGTTGATCAGATTATTAAAGACGCAAGAGTCGAAGCCTCAATGGTGGAGGCCTCAATAGTCGAAAACGCCGGTGTTGCTGAAATCGTTGACGTTGAAAAAATACCAACATCAGCCAAATGCATAGATATCGGGCCCCAAACAATTAAACTATTTTCGCAAGAGATAAAAAAGGCTAGCGTAATATTTACAAATGGCACCATGGGAATTTATGATATGCAAGGCGGAGAAGTCGGAACACAAAGCATTTTACAAGCAATTGCAGACGCTAACGCGTTAGCAATTGTGGGTGGTGGAGATGCAACTGCTGCTACATGTATTTTCGGGCTTCAAGATAAAATGGACTTTTTATCAACCGGAGGCGGTGCAACATTGAAATATTTAGGATGTAAAAACCCCGAGCAAGAGATGCCCGGATTGCAAGCAATGCTTGATTAAAACTATGCGTAATTAAAACTATGATTGATACTTTATGAAAAAAATAAAAATTATAATTTACACCATAATACTAATAATAATTGGATTTGGATCCACAAAAATTTATAAAAAGTTCTCGACAAAGCAATCTCATAATCTTTACAAAATCGAAACGCCACAAAAAAAAACTATAAGCCAATCAATTAATGCAGCAGGGATACTAGAACTTAAAGAATTTTATAAGATAGGAAGTCAGGTGGCGGGAATTGTAAAAGACGTTCTCATCAAAGAAAATGCTACTGTAAAAAAAGGTCAGCTTCTTGCAGAAATCGAACTTATAAAGGGCAATACTGATATACGGGCAACAAAATACAATGTTGAAAAAGCACAACAAGAATACGATTATCAAAAAGATTATTATGATCGGCAAAAACAACTTTACAAATCCGGGCAATTGGCAAAAAACGCATTTCAACGTGTGGAAACAGATTACCTCAAGGCATTGGATGACCTTAACTATCAAAAAGCCACTTTAGAAAAATTTGAACTCGAATTGAAAAATTCAAAAATTATTGCACCTGCTGATGGGATAATAACAAACGTAGGAATATCAAAAGGCATGGCGGTATTAAACGATTTTCAAAATATATTATTTGAACTTGCGCAAGATATCTCTGAAATGAAAGCAATTTTCGACATTGATGAAAGTGAAGTCGGACAGATAAAGCCCGGACAATCAACAATAATCAGAATAAACAGTTATCCGGAGCTTTTAATTAAAAGCAGTATTAATGACGTAAGCTTCATTCCCAAAAGTGGTGTGAATAATGGAGGTGCATTTTATAAAGCCACTGCAATATTAAACAATGAAACGCGAATTTTACGTCCGGGAATGCGCCTTAATGGTTTGATAAAAATAGCAAAATCAGAGAATGTTTTATGCATAAATGGACTTGCCTTTCAAATTAATTCAGAAATTCTTGGAAAAATAGCTCAAGAGCTTAAATATGGATTCAAGCCTTTAGATGAAAAAACAAAAAAAGACTTCAAGAAAGCCAATTTAGACAAAGGCGTTCGAACCGTTTGGATTGTTGAAAATAACACATTTATTCAAAAATTGGTTATTGTCGGACTTAACGACGAAACCAACTGGCAAATTATTTACGGATTAAAAGAAAATGAACAGGTATTAGTCGACATCCAAGAACCAAACATAATGGATAACGAATATGGCAAATGGTTCCAGGGAGCTTTATAACAATATTTAAAGTAAATCTTATGAATACAATTTTACTAATAAAAACTGCAACCAAATCATTACTTCACCATAAAGGCAGATCATTATTGACAGCGTTGGGAATAATAATCGGCATAGGCTCAATCGTCGCATTAATTGCAATTGGGAAGGGAGCCGAAAAAAAAATCCAACAATCAATTTTGTCTTCAGGAACAAACTTTATTTATATCAGCCCAGGTTGGCCACCTGAAACCAGTCGTGGCAAGTGTGTAAAAAATATTTACGCACGCCATGCGGATATTCTAAAAAAACTCTGTCCCACAATTCAAAACGCTTCCCCAATGGTATACCACGGCTCGAAAATTAAAAATCAAAATTCAAGTAACGTTGATACACATATAAACGGCTGCAATGAAAGTGGAATGCAAATCAGCAATTGCAAAATACATTCAGGAACATTTATACAAAAACATCACGTAGAAAAAGCATCAAAAGTCATCGTACTTTGCAAAGAGACCGCAAATTCACTATTTAAAAAAGTTGATCCAATTGGTCAAATGGTAGAAATCGAAAAAACGGTATTTAAGGTTATTGGAGTTCTTGATAAAATAGAAACTCAAGGATCATTTAACGACCGAAACAAAGAATGTTACATGCCATACACAGCAGTTAAAAAGTACCTAAAATTATCATTTGATGATGTTGTAAATGGAATATTTATTTCAACAAAAAGCGCTGAACTTATTCCGGAAACAGTACGTCAAATAACTAAAATTATGAGAATGCAGCATAAACTTGAAGAATATGATCCAACTGATTTTACAATATTTGATCAACAGGGAATGCTAAAAGCTGCAGGTAAGGCATCATCCACGTTCTCACTTTTTTTACTTATCGTAGCACTCATTGCCCTTTTGATCGGTGGAATTGGCGTTATGAATATTATGCTTGTTTCTGTTGGAGAACGCACCCAAGAGATCGGAATTCGCATGGCTATAGGCGCAAACGAGAAAACAATTCGCATGCAATTTTTGTTTGAAGCTTTAGCGCTTTGTTCAATTGGTGGAATCATTGGACTGATTCTTGGAGTTATTATTCCAATTATTGCAAGCAAATTTACCGGCTGGTACGTAATAATAACCCCATCATCAATATTTACTGCAGCATTAACTATAATTTTGGTCGCAATAATTTTTGGATTTTATCCCGCCTATAAAGCCTCAAAACTAAATCCTATTGATGCGCTGATCGAACATTGAACGTTAAAAATTGGCCGGCGTTAAGGCCAAGTATTTTGTTTCCCAGCACTTTTCATCAAAAGCTGTCCAATCCGTTTCCATAATAATAGATGGATAAACAACTTCATTTTTGAGCTGGTCTTTGCTGTACCAATTTACATCAACAATTCCCTCAACCGACGCCTCATCGGTTTTTGACAACTGCCCCCCAACAACACTACAAAGAAACCATATTTTTATCATTCGATATTTTCGTGAAAGCAAGTCTTCAACAAAAAGCATCTTGCCCGGTTTTACTTCAAACCCAGTCTCTTCCATAACTTCCCTAATTAAAGCCTGTTGCATATCCTCTTCAATTTCGACTCCACCACCGGGCCCAACAAGAATGCTACTTCCATCTGGAAAATTGTATCTAACAAGTAAAATTTTATTATAGTGCAAAACTATACCAGCGGCTGATATTCTGTAATTTTTCACGGCTATCCTATCCTATTTAATTTTTACTAAACAATTGATCGATTTGCTGAATTTAGCAAGAAAAATTTAAATACGCTATGAAAGCAAAACCTAAATTTATAGACGAAGGGCTTTGCTCACGCGGGAGATCTATTAGATATTGATTTTTGAATTTTACCACGCTTGTAAAATTTGCAAGTTTCCCCTGATCTAAGCTTTGATCGAACAATAGGCTTGCGTAAAGATATCTCTTTCTGAAATATTACGGCTACGCTTTTTAGCAGATCTAGTATTTTTAAATGATGCTCCGAGTCTTTTACAGATGATATTTTTTTTGAGATATCTTCTGTTAAATATTGTAATCTTTTCATGCTGTTTATTAATTTTATGCGCGCAGCGCCAAAAGGCAAACAGGCACGTTCCTTCCTAATAATATTTTCAACTTTTTGACGAAATGATGACGAAAAACTAGACCTAATTTGCAAAGTTTTTGCAATAATTGGACTATCATTCTCCAATTCAGATAAAGATACGTATAAGGCAAGTATCTTCTCAATCATATCCCCAATGTTATAAAACAAATTTGCGGATAATATTTTTTTACCTAAGTATGCAGAGTCTTTTCCCGGTTCTCTTTTTCGCTCGGCAGTCAAATCATTAACCGAATGAATAAATTGAACCGTGCTTTTCATAATTCCAATTAGCTCGTCCTCGAGAAACTCATCAATAATTCTATTTTGTTCACATTGAGATTGCCAAAGTTCCTCTAATTTAGCCGAAACCGAAGCATAGGTTTCCAAAGTTAGCTCTGGTAAAGGTTTTGTTTCCGTATCCTTTGATTCCATACACAACACATAATTTTCACCAATCAAAATAAAAATTATAATTCTATAAATTTTATACATGCCCCTCTCCCTCAAAAATTTTTAAATTTTTAGATGCTATAAATTAATTAACAAACTAAAAAATATTACTTTTCATATGCTATGGAAATAAAAAATTAAAAATGGTAGTATTTTTGTTACGTTATCTTATAAAATATACATAAATAGATTCGCAAAAGGCAATCCTAACAAATTATTAATCGCTTTAATATTTAAAGGTATAAAATATGAGTATGAAAAAGCTTTTGTTTTTAATCTCCCTGATTTTGCTTCCAGTTGGAGCATTTTATGTTTTTAGTAAAAAGCGTAAAGCAACAATAGTCGAACCGATTAAAACGGAAAAGCCCATTCGCAAGGCTCTTGTTCAAATGATTACAGCATCCGGTAATTTAAAAGCGAAAGAACAGATATCAGTTGGAAGCTTAGTAGCAGGAAAAGTTGTAGACATCAAGGTTGAAGACAATGATATTGTAAAAAAAGATCAAGTTTTAGCTGTTCTTGATGATGGAATCGGCGATACAGAAACAAGAAGATTAACTGCCAGTTTAGCCGAAGCAAAAGCAAATTACGTTTATCTCGAAAAATTTTATAAACGCCAAACGGCCCTTTATAAATCAGGGCAAATTTCTCAAAACAATTACGATCAAATAACACGCGACCTAGACATGGCAAAAACAAAGGTCGACCAAACAAAGGCTGCATTAGACTTATCAATGCAAACATACAATAATCTTTTCATTAAATCTCCCGCTGATGGAATTGTTATCGCCAAACGCATAGATTTGGGTCAGATGGTGACAGCAGTGTTACAAGCAACGGTTCTTTTTGAAATCGCAAAAGACTTACACGAAATGGAAGCATGGCTGGATGTTGACGAAGCAGATATAGGATTGGTAAAGGAAGGACAAGAGGCAATTTTCACAGTTGACTCATTTCCTAAAAAACATTTTGAAGGTAAAGTCAAAAGAATTCAGTATCAAGCAAAAATAGTTGATAACGTTGTAACTTATGCAACCGTACTTGATGTTAAAAATCCAAAATTGAGATTACGACCTGGTATGACAGCAAATGTTGAAATTAAAGTTGCCGAAAACACAAATGCTTTGGTCGTTTCAAATAAAGCGCTTCGAATCAATCCAATAAACGTGGAATATGTAGCCAACAAATTAAAATATAAACTTGAAAAAGTTTCCGTCGAAGAAAAATTGGCAGGTCAGAAATCCAAAAAAATTATGAAAGACTATGTTTGGATTCTTGATGGCAAAACACTAAAACAAATCGAAGTGAAAATTGGCAACAATGACGGAAAGTTTATAGAAATTAAAAAAGGTCTTGAGGATAATTCTAACGTAATCATTGAAGTGGAAGCTGCGCCAAGAGATAATCCTCTAAGTAAATTGTTTCCACAAGCCGGTGGAATCGGTAAAAAATAAGTGATAAAACCATGAGCATAATTGAAGCTAAAGATATTGTAAAAACTTTTAGAATGGGTGAAACGGAAATTACGGCGCTCAAAGGTGTTTCACTCTCTGTCGAAAAAGGCGAATTCGTCGCAATAACAGGTTTTTCCGGGTCAGGGAAATCAACGTTAATGCATGTTTTAGGTTGTTTAGACATCCCAACATCAGGGTCTTATGTAATTGATGGGGTTGATGCATCAAAAGCGACTCGTGATGAATTAGCAAAAATTAGAAATCAAAAAATTGGTTTTGTTTTCCAAAAATTTTATCTCCTACCCGACTTAACAGCTTTGGATAACGTTGCACTTCCATGTTTGTATGCAGGAGAAAATGAGACTGCGGCAAGAGAAAAGGCTAAAAAGTTGCTTGAACTTGTGGAGCTTGAACATCGAATGGACCACTTCCCATACCAACTTTCAGGCGGACAACAACAAAGAGTTGCTATTGCACGTGCACTTGTTAATGAACCTGCAATGATTATGGCCGATGAGCCAACTGGAAATCTTGATAGAGCAACCGGTGAGAATATTTTACAGGTTTTTAAAGATTTTAACGAAAAACAAAACGTCACTATAGTTATTGTAACACACGAGCAATCAATCGCAGCTCGCACAAAACGCATCGTGGAATTAGTTGATGGCAAAATAGTTTCTGATAAGAGGACACAATGAATACGTTACTGATAGTACAAACGGCATTCAGAACATTAAGACACCATACAATTCGTTCTGTTCTGACGACACTTGGTATAATCATCGGAGTTGTATCAATTATTGCAGTTATGTCAATTGGAGAAGGTGCTAAATACCGAGTAAATCAGACAATTCAAAAGCTCGGAACAAATTTCATAATTTTACTTGGCGGCTCCCCCAAAAATTTAAGCCAAAGTCGTGGGGGTGTAGGGTTTACGATTAAACCAAGTGATTTAGCTGCAGTCAGAGATGAATGCGAAGATTTAGATTTAATCTCACCGGGCGTCATCTGTCCAACCAAAGTCGTTTATGAAGGCGCAAACTGGCAACCAACAGTTGGAGGCGTTAATGAAAACTATCTTGAAATAAGGCAATGGGAACTCTCAGATGGGAATTTCTTCACTGATCAAGATGTAAAAGCCGGCAACAAAGTTGCAGTAATAGGGCAAACGGTAAAAAAAGAGTTATTTGGAACGCTTGACCCAATTGGGAAAGTTATAAGAATAAAAAAATTACCATTCAAGGTGATTGGGATTCTTAGCGAAAGAGGAAAATCTCCTGATGGCAGAGACGAAGATGATGTGATTTTTGCACCATACACCACGGTAATGAGAAAAATTCTTGGTAAGAATAATTTTACGGCATTAATAATGTCTGCAAAAACGAAAGAACGCCTTTCTGCCGCTACCGAACAGATACGTTCAATCGTAAGACAAAGACATAGACTACTTGAAACGGATGACGATGATTTCACCATTTTCACCCAAGACGATATTGCTCAAGCCACAGACTCCGCATCAATGGTTCTCAATTTATTACTGTTCATAATAGCGTCAATTTCGCTAATTGTTGGTGGAATAGGAATTATGAATATCATGCTCGTTAGTGTAAAAGAGAGAACAAAAGAGATTGGAATTCGCATGGCGCTTGGAGCCACCACCCAAAATATTCTTACTCAATTTATTCTTGAGGCAATAATCATTTGCTTAATTGGTGGACTTGTTGGAGTTTTAATTGGAGTGGGAACGGCTGAAGCTATCGGGTTTATTCTTGAATGGCCAATTTTCATTTCAAAATATGCCGTATCCATCTCTTTACTATCATCTGCAATGATTGGCTTATTTTTTGGTTTTTATCCTGCATACCAAGCGGCAATGATGAATCCAGTAGAGGCATTGATAGAAAAGTAAGACATAAAATAAATCGTAATAAATTAGGTAAATATTTTAGAAATGCATATTGGGGGGAGAGTTCGTATGGATTATATAAAAAATCCAAAAATGTTATTAATTTTTATTTCTGTTTTTTTAGTAACTGCTGCACATGTTTTTCCAATGCAAACAGAGGTCGTATCAATGCGAACAGCAGTATTAGACCAAAGAGAGCTAAGTGCCGAATATCTATTGACGCGAGACCCTTATATTATTATTGCTAGCAGAAACGTCAACCAGCGGGACCTCTCCGGACAAACTGCATTACATCATGCAGCCAAAAATGGCCATGCAGGCTTTATAAGAGATCTTATTATCTGTGGTGCCAACCCCACAATTTGTGATTTTAATCTCATCCCACCGTTATTCTATGCGATCGAACACAAACATTTAGATTGCATATATGCTCTCACTAAACATACCCAATATGTTAATATTATTGGCCCAGGAAATAGAACAGCGATGCATCTGGCAGCATTGATGGGATATGCAGATGGTATAGCTGTTCTTATCAAAAAGGGAGCATTTGTAAATATTCGTGATGAAGAAGATAAAACTCCGCTATTTTATGCAAATTTATGTGGGCATAAAACTTGTGTTGCAATTCTTCTTGCAAATGGTGCTATATAAAGAAATCATCATTAATTTTACCGCAGAACATGGCTACATAGCCACTAAATACAAAAAGTTCATTGACTATGCAACCAGATCCTTAGACGGAAATTAATTTAAAAAACACAAGTTTTCTATTTTTCTGTCCCAACTTGTAGCTTTCAATCTTGTTAACAAACTCTTTGGCCTTTGTGTGACATTCCCAATGCTCGGCCGCCCAGTAAGCAATTGTAGCTTTGTTGTAAAAACATGATGGTTTAAGCATTCTTATCAGTTCAACTTCGTCAATGGCTGCACGGGTAACAAACATATCAATATCAAACTCTGTTTTACGTAAAAATGTTCGCCAGTCTAAATCACAAATTTCAATATCTGTGAGCTCAAGCATACTTATAAGATCGATCAAAAATTGAATCTTTTTCTTTGTAACTTCAATCAGATAGACATTAAGATGCGGAAACATAATTTTAAGTGGAATGGCAGGAAATCCCGCACCGGTCCCAATATCGCAAATTGATTTGATTTTGCTTAAATCAACAAATTTGGCCAGTGACAATGAATCCTGAAAATGCTGTCGCACAATTCCTGATAAATCTTTAATCGCAGTTAAATTAAACTCTTCGTTACATTTTGACAGATAGCGCTCATACATTTTAAATAATTCAACTTGCTGATCTGACAATTTTTCTTGTTCTTGAAAATCAGCCCAAACTTTTTCTTCTGGCTTTACCCTTATACTCATTGAAAGTCCCTGGATATAAAATAAAAAACGATACTGTGATTCTAACTATAGCTTTTTCCATAAATACTTTGGTAGCTTAGTTATTGATTATAAGGGCTTTTTAAATAAGAGTAAACGTTAACCACAAATTCAGAAGGCGCAAATATGAATAAATTCAGTTTTTTTGCCGTTTTAATAATGTGTTTTATAAAATTAAACGCCGACAACAGGATTATTCTTTATCTAAAAACGGCACCGACAAATATCATAAATCAAGCATTGGCAGAAGCTAAAAATGAAGCCATCCCAGAAAAAAACAAACAAACACTACCAAGTAAAACAGTTAAAAAACAGATAAATGGCGCCAGAACATGGTTAGTTCCAAAATTAAGTGGTTTTGTAGCAATTTATGCGGGTTTTATTGATATTTCTGATCGCGATGGCCTGATATCATTTCCACTCAGACATGTAACCCCAAAGCTTAATATTGCCATCACTGAGCAAATAAATCTTCTTAAAGTAAAAGAAAACACCATTGCACACCGCGAATTTTTACCACGAGACAAAGCACAAACAAAATTATATAACTTTGAACGCAAGGAAGACGTTGACCCGCAAGATCCAACCAAAAAAACTCAGTACTGGAGCGTTCAAGAGATTCCGCTACCCGCAGACAATAAAATAAATCCGCTAACACTTGTTATATTTGCCAAACCATCAAACATATATGTACCGGTCGGAGATTTTATGTCTGTAGAGAGTAGTCACCTTGTTTTACCAGAAATTTATGTCATCGGAAATAAAAATCAATCCGATATTTTATTTCAAACACTTGACATCACAAGGTACTTCGAACCTATAACTAAAGAACAAGAAAAAATTGATGACAAAAAAGATCGATCCCTCATTAAAAATATTTAATGTTTAACCCTTTATGCTAGGAGATCATAATGGCTTGTGGTGGAAAATGTTGCCCAAAATGTGGCTGCGGAGCATGCAAATGCGGTAAATGTCCAAAATGTGGATGTAAACCTTGCAAGTGCAAAAAATAATACTCATAAAAAATAATAATGGAATAGACAGAACATACGATTTGGCCAGCGTTCAGCTGGCCTTATTTTTTTTATACCGCCTGCATCAATTTGATAACCTGATCATCATTAACTTGAGAAAAATCTTGATAAAAAATACTGATAGCCCCAAAATTTACCGGTGCATCAAGATATACAAGTTCATCTGATAGCCTTTTAAGCACATTGATTTGATCCTGCGGAATTACCGGAACCCCAATAATAATTCGCTTAGCTCCAAGCCCTCGAGCACTCAGCAGAGTTGCTTGCATCGTCATCCCTGTCGCTATTCCATCATCCACCAAAATAACAGTTTTGTTTTTTAAATTTAGATCTGCACGCCCTGGCCTATAAACCCGCATTCTTCTCAATGTTTCTTTTTTTTCAGCCTCAATAATTTTTTCCAAATCTTTACGTTCTAATTCAAAACTCTGAATTAACCTTTGATCGAAAACTTCTTTTCCATCTGCAGTAATAGCACCTACGGCAAACTCCGGTTGTCCTGGCATTCCAATTTTTCTTGAAACTATAATATCAAGCGGTAATTTTAGTTTTTTTGCAACTTCAAATGCAACAACCACTCCACCACGGGGCAATCCAATAACAACTGTGTTGTTTTGATCGACATGGTTAAGCAGTTTTTCAGCCAATTTTTTTCCCGCATCTGCACGATCTTTAAAAACCATAACCAAACCCTCTCTTTCTCTTCATTATTAATTAGTCTTAGACTTCGTTGCTCTTTTCCAATAATTCAACATAGAGCTTTTACAAGTGCAACCAACATAAAAAATATACTCACTAACCTTAATTTACAACACACAACCGATTCTTCATAAAAACATAAATTTTATATATTGACTTCATGCCGCTTCTTAATTTATTTTTTATTTTAAAACAATAAAACAAATTTTTTATTTAAGGAAATATACCATGATAGATTTAAATCTTTCAAGTTTAAAAAATTTATTAATAACAAAATTAAGAAATAAAAATACATCACGAGCAAAATTCAGGTACACATCAATGCAACTAGCCGGGTTGTTAGCCCTTGAAGCAGAATCAATAATTGAAACAAAAAAAATTAATGTCGAAACACCAATAACAACCACCACAGGATTGCAAATTAAAAAAAATATAATTCTAATTCCAATTTTACGATCGGGACTGGCATTACTGCCCGCCTTTATAAAACAGTTTCCTGACTGTGCAGTAGGAGTTGTTGGAATGAAAAGAGATGAAAAAACTGCGATTGCTCATCTTTATTACAAAAATATCCCCGCAATTTCAAATACTGATCAAGTTATTATTTTAGATCCAATGATAGCAACCGGTGGCAGCGGAACCGACACTATAAAAATAGTTACAGAAATGGGTATTGATCAAAAACAAATTATTTTTGTTGGAATAATTGCAGCTCCGGAGGGAATTAAAGTTATGAAGCAAGCATATCCCGATATTAAAATTATCGTAGCTATAACAGACGAAGGCCTGACGTCCAACAAATTTATAACGCCAGGCCTTGGTGATTTTGGTGACAGATTTTTTGGAACAGAATAAAAATCATTTAAAATAAAGGAATTTCAACATGCCTGCACCATTAATGCATATAGCTCTTGCCATTATTGCACTTAAAGGGCCTTTTAATAACACAAACAAAAAAGATTTTATTTTAGGTACTAGTTTTCCAGATATACGCTATTTAAAAGTTATTGATCGTAAACAAACTCATGTGAAGGACATTGTATGGAATCGTATTGACCAAAAACAAAGTAATTTTAAATTAGGATATTTATTTCATTCATGGATAGATAACATATTTGATGAATTTATCCGTAATAACGATATTCCCAAAAAACTTCAATCAAAAACTTATTCTACACAGAGCTTCAAGTTTTTTGCAGACAAAATAATATATAACAAAATGAAATCGTCTTTTGCAGAAGTAGATTGTTATTTTGATGATATAAACAAAGAAGAATTATCATTTGGAATTCAAAAAGAGGCTGTAATGCAATGGCACAAATTTCTTAAAAAATACTGCTTTCAAGGTAATCTTTATGTTACTGCGCAAGAATTTGCACTATTACCTAACACAACTTTAGAATCCATAGCTGCCGCCATAGCGCAAATGAATAAACAAAACGATCAGGCAAGCAAAATCGTAGATGATTTCTACGATTTTGCTTGTAAAAAAATAACTGAAATCAAATTATTAAACTCCGAACAAAAGTCAAACCCTCTACTCAATTCCCATATCACTTAAACTGGAATGTAGTAAATATTATTTAATGCCAGTTCGATAACTAAAGACTGTTTATATTTTCTCATTGAATGTTGGTTGCAACGTGCGTTTTTGTCATCCTGAACTTGATTCAGGATCTCTTTTTTCAAGTATTGAAGATCAACAAAATGCTTGGATTGATGGAATTTATTAATTTTATGGGTACTGAAATAAGCGACCTATTAACAAAAAATAACGGGGATTTTATTTTATTTATATAGATCCTGAATCAAGTTCCCAGCCGTCGCGTTTGAAACGCTATGGCGGACAGGCAGGATGACAAAAATACAATTCAAAGGCCCATCTCAGTAAGAGTTTTTAAGTCTCGCCGAATTATCGAGTTCACGTTATTTATGGCTACTAAAATTTAACCGCTTTTGCATTCAGTAATGCAGTCTCAAAAACTATTTTTCCATCATTTCTCGCCGCACAAATTCGATCAACGATATCCTGCGTAAATTCCCGAGCCTTGTCATCAGGCAATCCAGTTGAATGTGGCACCCAGGCAAATATTGCATTAAATAAATCTTCTTTATTTTGACATGTCCCTGCAAACAGCTCTTGCTTAACATTTATGTCCTGAAAGCCTGCATTTTCAAGAAGTTTGCCAAATCCACTCACTGTTTGAGGGAAATATGATTGAGGACGTTTTGAGAGAAATGGAGCCCATTTTTCAAATTCATAAACCTCTGACACCGGACCTCTTAAAAAGGCACCCATCTGTATAATAATTTTACCGCCTGGTTTCAAGTGTTTATACAAATTTTTAACTGCACTTTCCTGATCTTTAACCCAATGAAATGCAGCAAAACTAGTAATCAAATCAAACTTTTTATCAATTGAAAAGGTAATAGCATCACTGCAAACAAATTCAAGATTCTTAATATTATTAAAACTACTTTTAGCCTCGGTAATCATGTTTGGTGAAATATCTAAACCGATAACTGTTCCTTCCGGGACATGTTTTGCAATCTCGGCTGTTATTCGCCCATCACCGCATCCAACATCAAGAACATTCTCATTTCCACGAAAATTTATTTCACGAATTGTACTTACACCATGATCAAACTGGCCATCAGAATTTTTTTTATAATGTTTTGCATCCCATTGATCTTGTTGATTATTTATATTCACTTTATTTCCTAGAGTTTAAGTATTTTTAAAATCTCTTTTTTGAATTTTTACTCAATTCCCATATCACTTAAAAATGCATCTTGAGTTGGTTTGCGGCCAAGAAAATCTTTCAACAACTCCTCAGGATCAACACTTCCGCCTTTGCTAAGAACTTTTGCAACAAGTTCTTTTCCTACTGCTGGATCAAACAAGCCTCGTTTTTTTACATCATAAAACAGATCTAATGCAAAGACCTTTGCCCACATATAACTGTAATACTTTGCCCCATAGCCAACCAAATGGCCAAATGATGCATGAAAATGAGTTTGATCATCAAACTGAAGGTGTGATTGATACTTTTCAAATAATGCTTCAGTAATTGAATCAATATCTTTTATCTTCCCATCTTTAAAAAATTCAAGAGAGATAAAAGACAGGCAACATTGACGCAAAACAAAACTTCCCGAATCAAATTTTTTCATAAAGATAAGTTTGTCAATCAATTCATCCGGTAATGGCTGTCCTGATTGGTAGTGACTACTTAATTTTTTTAAGACTGACTTATCAGACATCCATTCTTCAAACATTTGCGACGGCACTTCAACAAAATCCGTTTTCACCGATGTACCCGCAAAACTTGCCATTTGCGTGGCACCAAGCACATCGTGCATTGCATGACCAAATTCATGAAAGAATGTATTCACATCATCAAATTTAAGCAGTGCCGGACGATCTTTTTGCGATTTTGGAAAATTTGCAATGATCGCAAGAACTGCCGGCGCAATTTTTCCATTATCCTTAAGTTGTGTTGGAATAATCGGTGCACAACATGCATGACTGTATTTGTTTTCACGAGGGTATAAATCAATAAACAGATATCCACGTAAAATATCCGTTTGGGAATCCAAAATTTTAATTAATAAAACATCATCATGCCAAGCCCATTCAGGTTTGGAAATCTCAAATTTAAGTCCTAAGAAATTTTGATAAATTTCAAAAATTGCATTTAACGTTTTATCCACAGGAAAATATTGTGCAATTTCACGTTCATCAATATTAAAATGTTTTTTCTTATAACAGGCTTTTATATAACTAAGATTCCATGGCTGAAGCTTCCCACACGAATTAATATTAACATCTGCGGGTAAATCTTTTAAAAAATTTTCTATCTCTATAGAAGCCTTTTTCTCTGATTTTATGGCAAGATTATTCAAAAATTCTTCTGCTGTTTCAAGTCTTTTTACCATCTCTGAATCAAGATCAAATTCAGAAAAATTCTTAAATCCCACTTTACGGGCAAGTTTATCACGATTTAGTATTATTCCATGTAAACAATCAATATTTATAGGCCAAGCACGATTATTAAACTTACGGTAAAGATCTTTTCTTGTATCTTCGCACGTACAATGCTGCATAACCTCAAAATAAGTAGGATAATCACACCCAAGAACGATCTTGTCATTCTCACGAGGCAGAGAATCAATAAAATCTTTACCCAAACCCTGTAGCTTTGACTCATCAGTTAAGATAAAACTGTTATCTTTTGCAAGATTTGACTCAAAATCTAACCCCAATTTTGAAAGCTCTTTCTCCAGCGCCTTTACTTTCTCAAGTTTATCATCAGGTAAATGTAACCCCTGACGTTCAAAATCTTTTAATGTTTCTTTTACAAAAAGCTGTTGCTCAGAAGTTAATTTTTCTTTTTCAAAATTAGCATGAGAGTAATCATTAAACACTTGGTAAACTTTTTTGTTGCAGGCAACATTCTCAACATAAAAATGGTTAAGCTCTATGGATGCCTCATGACAAGCTTCGCGAATGTCTTTTTCGGGACTTACCATCTCCAGAAACGAAAGTATACTGGCTACAATTGAAAATTTTCTATCTGCAGCATCAAGAGCCTGTGCCGTATTCTGAAAATTGTGCTCTTCCGGCTTAATGTTAATTATAGAATCGATATCAGCTTTTAATAAATCTATCGCATATTTTGAATAGACTTTAACTTCATCAGACTTTTTTGGAAATACTTTTTTTACATTATCAAATGAATTAAAATCGTTTTCTATTATTTTTTTAAATTCAATAAAATTCATCGCACACCTACATCTTGCAACCAAATAAACACAACAAAAAACACCAACAACAGCCCCAAAAACTAAAAACCTTACATTAAATCGCATTATAAGAAGCCCTTATTTAATAGATGTCTTCCGAAACCAAACAACTCCAACCAGCCCGCTCGTGGTGCCTGTCCGCCGAAGCTACTATCAAGCGAAGGCTGGGAGCTTGTCGAACCATCGCCCAAAGGGCGGCGGGCAAAGATTCAGAAGAGCTTTAATGTTTTTTTACTTCATTCTTTCATAAGTATAAGCATACAAGATTTTGTAATCACATACAAAGTACAAAATAAAAACCCCCGCTTACAATTAAGTAAATGGGGGTCAAATTTAAAAACTAGAGGATTTACTGTAAAGAACAGCTCTCTCTTTTAATTTTTCCGGCTTTGTCTGAAACGTGTCTTAAAGCCTGTCTTCCATGTCTCAATGTAAAATCAGTTACCAAAGGAGCCGCTGCACCAGCAACATAACTCACACCACCGGTAGCAGGAATAGCAACTATGGCACCAACAAGATACAACCCCTCAACAACGTGTCCGGCTGTTCTATATGGATGAGCTTGTACATAACTTAACCCATCACGACCAAGAGCAAAAACTGCTGCACCCTTTGTTCGCACCACTTTGAACAATTCGCCATCAAAATTAAAGTACTGGTTAACTTTTACGTCACCGTGTTCGTCAAGCTTCAATTCGACTGTCTTTTCTGGTTGTGCAACCTGTGTTTGAACGATTTCCATTGGAGCTGTTTGCTCTTTGGCAGCAACGATCTCATTTAGCAATCTAACAATAGATTCATCCTCTACTCTTGCTGCAGCTGCTAATCCACGCGTATCGCCAGAAAACCAATTATCGCCATCTCTTGTATAAACTTCGCCCTGAACAGCTTCGCTATCTTTAAATGTCAATAATCCGGTTGCTCTATCCCATGTAGAATAACGAACAATCGACTGGCCATATACTGCTGCTTCTGCAGGGGCCGTTTTTTCCATAGAATAAAGACCTGAACCTACCAATAACGCTGATGTTAGAACAATAAACATCTTTTTCATGAAATAACCTCCTAAAATATAACCTACCACTTTTACTTACTTATAACCTACCATTTCCCTCTGTCAAAGCTTTTAACGTTTCTTTGATCAGGACGAAAAGCCATTTTCAGACTTTTCTATTTAAAAACTTATAACTTATTATATACCTGTAAATTTAAATTGTAAAACGCCATACAGATCGGCAAATCCATAAAACAACTTCTTGCCGATAGCCCCCGATATAGTCATCTCCGAAAGCTAACCAAAAACACATTAAAGCTCTTAATTTAACGTGAGTTCGAGAATTAAATATTACGAAAGCCACTATAACGTCGTCCCAACGTAAGCCGTGATCCAGTAATGGTTTAGCCTAGACACCGGCCTACGCCCAGGCTACGCGCAAGGCTTCGCCGGGCACGGCCGGTGCGACAAATAGAATAGCACTTGGCAATGTGGAACCTTCACATGTAGTGTAATTTTTCTTAAATTGACAGCATTGGACCTACGCCGGGAAGACCGAGGTGTAATATCGTTTAGCGTTATTACACCGCATAACATGAATCATTATGATTATAGAACTCGCGCCTACTTAATAACCCAGGCTCGATCTAATCACTGATTTGATCCTATTTTAACAAATGAGAGGCATCCTGGCCACCATCATGGGCAAAAAACTTTCGTTGAATATACCCCGAAAGGTAATCTTGTGGTTGAAATCCTGCAAGAAAAGGCATCAAAAGCTGTCCATCTTTATAAAATAAAAAAAGTGGCAAATCAACCTTTTTCAGCTTATAAAACATCGAAATTTGCATAAAAATATCCATATTTTGTGCAACATTTAATCCCGCAAATATAACTTGATTTTTGAATTCATCTGCAACTGCCTGAAAAACCGGTGCTACTTTACCTGAATCCTGACTCATGGGTGAATAAATTTTCAAAACAACCGGTTTTGAATACGAATTTTTGACAACCAATTTGGTAAATTGTGCCATTCCCTGAATATTAAAGACAAGGCTTTCAGGCACACTATCTGTTACACTTTCAGCTGCAATCTGAGCAGTATTGTCGGACGAATTTTTGGTTATATCACCAGATTGATGTTCTTGTTGGGGTTCTTGATGTTCGATTTGCTCCCGCTGTTCATATGCCACCTGCGATTTTTCTTGCCCAGCCCCGCCAGATCGCACAATTTTTGTAAATAATCCGCCCTGGTCAGGCTCAACATAACAAAGTAGATAAGAAAACGTTAAAAAAAATAGAAAGCTAAACCCTAAAACCTTCATGACTCCCCCCTACCGTAACTGTATTATCAGGCCCAACATACCCCACAACACTAAGATCTCGCCCCTAACGAGGATCTTGTCCCTTATTTATGATAAAAAATTACAGCCTGAAATTACAATAAATGGGTTTTTAAGTTTAAAGTAGGGGGAGTTATACCCTACTTCGCAATTTATTGTTTCGTTATTTATTAGACTTCTTGCATAACTTGGAAATCTAAAAAAGCGCGCTCGTGGTGAGCTTGTCGAACCATCGCCCGAAGGGCGACGGGCTTAGGTTATGCAAGAGATTTATTAAGTTATTTATTAACACCTAGCTTATCTGCCAACGCTATCGCCCCTTCGTGAGAAGGGTCCAAGAAGAGCACGGCCTCCATCTCAGTCTTGGCCAAAGCTTTGTTTTGTAATTTAAAAGCCGATAAAGCCAAAAAATAGTGCGCATCTACATATTCCGGAGCCAATGCTACCGTTCTAGAAAATTCACTTACGGCTTGTTCATAATTCTGCCTGTCAAAAAAGATCTTACCTCTGTTAAATACTGCAGCTTGAGGCGTAAAATAGTCACTATCCTTGGCCAGATTATCTAATATACTCAAGGACTTATCAACGTTCCCCATCTGCGCAAGCAAACAAGCATAGTTATTCAATATACTCGCACGCACCTTTGCAGATACATTGTCAAAAGCTAAGGCTGCCTCAAAACTTTGGCAACTTTGCTCAAAATCTCCCAACCTAAAAAGTATTGTCGCTTTAACCGCCAAGAAATCAGCACTCGCCTTACAATTTATTGCCTCCTGAATATAAGACAAGGCCTTTCTGTAAGTAGTTTGGGGACTGTCGCTCTTATCTGAATTTTGTGAAACTTCCAACATGCAAAGCTTATAATAAGTTTGTGATAATTTCTCATTTTTATCGTCCAACTTTTTGCCACACCCGCACAAAAGCATTGCCAAACCCATACCAAATGCACAAAAAGTTCCTATCATTTTCTTTTTATTCATGACAATCTCCCATTGAATTTTATAAAATTTTACCCTTTTGCCAACTACTGATATAATTAACGATACTCCAATTTCATGGCAACACTTTTGATTATTCACACTGCAATAGAATTTAAAATTAAGGAATATATGTGCAATTAATTTGGGATGAATTTTTAAAACTCATCAAACAAGAGGCCGGAAGCCAAATTGTCGAAACATGGTTTAAAGCCGTTAGCCTACAAGATTGGAATACGGCAACCGGAGCAATCACTCTTAAAACACCTAATCAATTTGTTAGCAAATGGATTCAGGAACACTACATAGAACTTTTAAAAAAACATCTCAGTAGACTTTTGCACGTAAATGAAATCAAAATAATTTTTATTTGCAGCGGCCAAGAAGCGCAACAAATTCGCAATATTATTCCTGCATCAACAATTCAGACAACCTCAAACCAATTTCATATAACTCATTCACCAATAATAAACAGCGAGCCACAACAACAATCAAAGGCTTTGGTAAAAGTTTCAAAAAAAAATCAGCCTAATCAATATGGCAATAATCTAAATGAAAATTATATTTTTGAAAATTTCATTGTTGGCCCAAACAATTCTCTTGCAAATGCCGCAGCTATCGCAGTAGTCGAAAATTTGGGAAAAGTTTATAATCCACTTTTTATATATGGCGGAACAGGTCTTGGAAAAACTCACCTTATGCATGCCATTGGTAATGCGGTAAAGAAGAAATATCCCAATATTACGGTATGCTATGAAACTACAGATAGATTTATTACAGAATTTATTAACTGCATTCGTTTTGATAAAGCTGATCAATTTCGAAGCAAATATCAAAAATTAGATCTCTTTTTACTGGATGATGTGCAGTTTTTATCCAACAAAGAACAAACTCAAGAGATATTTTTTCATATTTTTAATAATCTTTATGAAGAACGCAAACAAATAATCATGTCTAGTGACACATTCCCTAAAGAAATTGCCGGGCTGCAAAGTCGGCTAAAATCAAGATTGGAATGGGGCCTTGTGGCAGACATACAAATCCCTGATCTCGAAACAAAAATTGCAATATTAAACAAAAAGGCAGAACAAAATAAAATGAATTTGCCAAATGATGTCGCAAACTTTATAGCATCACGAGTCATTTCAAACATTCGTGAACTGGAAGGGGCTCTAGTTCGCGTAAGCGCTTTTGCAGCTCTCATTAATACCCAAATTACTATTGAACTTGCGCAAAAAGTCCTTTTAAACTTGAGTAACCCTAAAACTGAAAATGCGTCTCTTGAAACTGTTTTAAAAATAGCAGCAAAAAATTTTGATGTTTCCATATTGGACATTAAAGCAAAGAAGCGACACAAAGAAATCGCTGAGATCAGACAAATTGTTTTTTATTTGATGAAAAAACTTACAAACTGCTCACTGCAAGTAATTGGCTCATTTGTAGGAGGACGCGACCACTCAACTGTAATCCACGCTATAGGCAAAGTTGAAAAAATGTGTTCGAATGATTTAGATATGGCAAAAAAAATAAAAAGGATTGAACAAGAAATAATGATGAATTAAGGATAGCTAAACTGTTTTTAGAAAAATGCTGTAGTTTCGAGGCGTTTGGTGCTAAATTTCTCTTAATGGCTTTTAGTTTGTAGAGTTTTGCTTGTGATTTATTAAGGAGACCCATGAATTTAAAAACTATTTTTTTATCAGCAATATTACTAATTTGCACAGTACAAGTGTTTACTCAAGTGGCTGATCCCATAATGCCTTTGGATGCGACTCAAGAATTAAAAGATTCTGACATAACTATGACCAGTCAAATTCCTGATTCAATGCCGTCTGCCAATCAAACTCCTATCATGCCGCCCGTTTCAAACACAATTCAGGAAATACAACAAAAAACGCAAGACCAAACGACTCTAACAATCAAAGTTACACCTACACATTCCCAAACTTTAACAACTCAACAACAAACAATTTCGCAACAAAATGTAACCAAAGAACCACTAGATAAACAAAAAAATTCTAAAGCTAAACAAGCAAAAATAATAAATCTTAAACCCAAAGAAGGTACCCTAAAAGACTCCGAACTTGATTTTGAAGTTGAAAATCAAACTGGTAAAACAATTTATGTGGTATGTTTTTCTTATATCAATAAACGTCAATTCAGCCGTTGGCGTTGGGATAAATCCTCTATTTATAAAATAGAAGACAACAAAAGTGTAATAATAGATCTTGATACAATTCCCGATGAAGAGAATCGCAATAAGACATTTGGATATTTGGGAATATTTGATAATAAAAAAGAGGCTGACGATTCAACTATTGAATTACTTGATGACAACAAAAAAATAGATTTGGATATAATTGCACAATTACACGGAAAAAAGATTACGATAGAAATCGAAAAATATGGAATAGCAGGGGAATTCTATGATTTTGATTTTCAAGATATAGATAAAAAAAAAGAAGATAAAAAACAACCCGAACTAGATTTTTATGTTGAAAATAAAACGGGTAAAACAATTTTAGTAACATGTTTTGTTTATGAAAAAAAAGCAAAAGGAAACTGGTTAGCAAAAAAAACAAAGGAGGCATGGACGGCTGATGAAGACACGCGTGATGACATGACTGTCTGGCGATTTGATAAGACGCCCATAATAAAATTAAAACAAAATGAAACAGGACTTATCGATGTTGATACCATAATCGAACCTCGAGATAGAATTTATGTTCGCGGCTATTTAGCTATATTCGATGAAGATGAACAAGAATTAGCAGAAAAATCAATTTATGAGCTCATGCAATCAAGACGTCGATTAGAAATAGGAAAATTGATAGAATTAAAACACAAAAAAATTTCAATCTATACTGAAAAGTATGGAGCAAGTGGCAACTTTATCGATTATGTAGTGAAACCAACCCAAAAACCGGATATCAAAAAAGTTATAAATGGATATTTAAAATAACATGAATAATACAGATCTTAAACCATTACACAAAAGCGTTTTAGTAAACGAAGTATTACAATATTTAGATCCAAAACCAGGCAAAACTTACGTTGATGCAACACTTGGCTGTGGCGGACACACATCCGCAATTCTTGATCTGGAACCAACTTGTAACGTAATAGGCATCGATTGGGATCAAAAATCAATTGAACAAAATGCACCAATTTTAAAAGAAAAGTATGATGATAGAATAAATATCTTGTGGGGGAATTTCGCACATCTTTATAAGTTATTAAAGAATGAGGGAATAAAAAACGTAGACGGAATATTGGCAGATTTTGGCACTTCGCAGCTTCAAATTCAGGAACGCGATGGGTTATCGTTTATGACGGACACACCATTGGATATGCGTATGTCTAAATCACATTATCACATAACAGCCGCCACTATTTTAAATACATGCACCGAAAATGAGATAGCAAATATTCTGTTTGAATATGCTGATGAAACTTATGCAAGAAAAATTGCCCGCGCGATAATCAATAAACGTAAAACCGAGAGCTTTAAAACAACTCGCCAACTTGTGGAACTTATCGAAACAATCATTCCCAGATACACCAAGACAGGCAAAAGACATACACATCCTGCAACAAAAACATTCCAAGCCCTACGGATAGCAGTTAATAATGAACTCGAGAACATTAAGTCGTTTTTGCATGCAAGTTTGCCTTTTCTTGCCCCTAATGGGAAACTTGTTTGCATTAGTTTTCATTCTCTTGAAGACCGAATTGTAAAAAGTTTTTTCAAGGAAAAGGAAGGTTTACTCGAACTAAAGATTCTAACACCCAAAGCAATAACCGCTTCAAGTGCGGAATTAGCACTAAATCAGTCGTCCAGATCAGCAAAATTAAGAGCTGCTGAAAAAGCATAAAACATTCGAATATAAGGCTGAAAAACTAGTTGACAAACATATTGTAAACTATTAAATTTAAGCTATAAAAATTTGAACTTTTGTAATGGTAATGTTGTCATCGTAGGGCACGGGAGACGCCTAAAAGCAAAGTCACTCGAGGCCGGGTTGAAAACTAAGGAATGGTATGGAGATAACTGAAGTAAAAGTTTTTCCTGCTAACGAAGGTAAACTTAAAGGCTACGCAACTATCATTTTCGATGGTTGTTTTATTGTACGTGATATGAAAATTATCAAAAGCGACAAAGGTTTATTTGTCTCAATGCCTTCTCGCAGAAAAAAAGATGGGTCTTTCAAGGATATCGTACATCCATTGAACGCAGACACCAGAAAGATGATCGAGGAAAAGGTTATAGAAGAGTACAAAAAGATAGCAGTTGACGAAGTATAAAAAGGTAGAGGCAGACGAGTAATATAAAGTTTTAGTTTGGGGCGTAGCCAAGTGGTAAGGCAGCGGATTTTGGTTCCGCCACCCGGAGGTTCGAATCCTCCCGCCCCAGCCATTTTTAAAACATTTTTACTGAGTTTTTTGTGAACGACAATATTATAAAAGCAAAAAGAGGAGCTTCCAGTTTTGAGGAAGCTTTTTTTCATTCAAATGATACTTATATTCATCCATCAGCAATCGTTGGTGATAATGTTGAATTAGGTAACAATGTAAAAGTTGGACCATTCTGTGTTATAGCCGGAAATGTCAAAATAGGTGATAACACAAGACTTCATGCAAATGTTATGGTCGGTTTTCCGGCACAAAATATTGGCACCAAAGAAAGTTACGGCAATATCGAAATCGGGCAAAACTGTGAACTTCGGGAATTTGTAACAATTCATGCATCAAAATACCCTGATGGACTTACCAAAATCGGCAATAGCTGTTACATAATGAATTATTCACATGTATCGCACGATTCAATTTTAGAAGACAATGTTACCCTTATAAATAATGTAAGTCTTGGCGGACACTCTTATATAGAAAAAAATGCTTTTTTGATGGCATACGCAGCCACACACCAATTTTGCCGAGTTGGAACATTTACTGCGGTGGCTCCATTTAGTGGCGCTCGCCAGGATCTACCACCATTCTGCTTATTCAACGAGCAACCTGCAGCCTACGCAGGTCTAAATATTATAGCCCTAAAACGTGCAGGGTTTTCATCTGAAACTATAAATGCCCTCAAACATGTTACCAAGCTTTTTTATAACGAAAAAATGTTTATAACAAAAATCAAAGAGATTGTGGCCAATGAACCATGGGGAAATAACCCTCAAGTTCAACACTTTTTGAATTTCATTGAAAACAGCAAACGCGGAGTATCCATGCGCGCTGTCTCTGACCAAAATAATAAAGTTCAACAGCAAGAAGGCTTGTAATATATCATAGGAATCATCAATGATAAGATTAGGCGTTATTGGATTAGGCAAAATGGGCGGATATCATGCCTCTATTTGCTCACAATTACACGGTTTACAGACACTAAAGTTAGTAGGCGTTGCAGATACAAATGAAGCAAATTTTAAAAAAATTATTGATCCTACTGTAATCAAATCCCAAAACTATAATGATTGGATAGAAAATGTTGATGCCGTAATTGTAGCGGTTCCAACAGATTTCCACTACGCAGTAGTAAAAGACTGCCTAACCAGAGGCAAACATGTTTTGGTCGAAAAACCAATTACAAAAAACTTAGCTGAAGCTGAAGAACTCATTAATCTCGCCAAAAAATCCGGGCTTACCCTTCACATCGGACATGTTGAACGTTTTAATGGCGCCGTCCAAGAGTTAAATAAAATTATAAATCAACCATTGATGATTGAAATACATCGCATGGGACCATTCGATGCTAGAGTTTCAAAAGATAGCGTAGTTCTTGACTTAATGATTCATGACTTGGATTTAATACTTCAATTCATAGACTCTCCTGTTAAGTCGCTAAGCGCTCAGGGCCAAAAGATTTATTCTAGCTCTTGCGATATAGCTTCTGTTCAAATTGGTTTTGAAAATGGCGCTTTTGCACATTTAACCGCAAGTCGCGCATCACAAATCAAAAAACGCACGATGGAAATTCATCAAAAAAATGAATATATACTTCTTGATTTCACAACACAGGATATTTCAATACACAGACAGATGAACTCAAGCACACAAATCATAGGAAATGAGCAACTGAAATATAAGCAAGAATCCTTGGTGGAACGTGTTTTTGTTTATAAAGATAATCCTCTAAAACTTGAAATAGAGTACTTCTTAAATTCAGTTAAAAACAAAACCAACCAGATTCATCCGGAACAAAATTTGACAGCAATCAAGCTCACGTTTGAAATAGAAAAAATGCTAGGATTAGTAAATGATTGCAATAATTGCTGGAACGGGAACACTTCCCGTTGAGGCGTGTAAAAGCCTACTCAACAGGTCAGCAGAAATTCAAGCAGCTGAGCCATTCTTTGTTGTAGCTTTATTTGCAGATGACAATCTTAATGAACTCCAGCAAGTTGTTCAAGATAAAGCCGAAGTTATTTCGCAAGAATGTTACAAAGCCGGACAGGTCTTGGAGTTATTAAAAAGTAAAAACACAACGCAAATTTTGTTTATTGGCAAAGTCGATAAAAGCCATCTTTTTAAAAAAATCAAATTAGACTGGCTAGCGATCAAGCTACTTTCATCGTTAATTTACAAAAACGATGCTGCAATTATGGAAAGAATTGTTAAAGAGCTCGAATCACACGGCATTTCAATTTTGAGGCAAGATCAGGTACTTGATTCTCTAATGATCAAACCTGGAATTTTAACGGGAAAATTAACAGAAAATTTAGCAACTGACGTCAAAATGGGAATAGATACCGCAATAAAACTTTCTCAATTGGACATTGGACAAACCGTTGTCGTTAAAGATCAAATGATTATGGCCATTGAAGCAATCGAAGGCACTGATAAATGCATAAGACGCGGCATTGAACTTGGTAAAAATGGCGTAGTGGTCTGCAAAGCCGCACACCAAAATCAAAATCACAAATATGATCTCCCAACTCTTGGACCAGGGTCTTTAAATAGTATATCAAAAGGCGAAGTTGCCGTAATTGCATGGTTACACGACAAAACATTGATAGCTCAACAAGAAGAATTTATCAAAAAAGCCAACGAGCTTGGCATCACACTGGTCTCTTACAAATCTGAAGCTTAAGATTGCAGTTAAGGATATTAAATGAAAAAATTATTTGGGATTACATTCTATGTTGTTCTTGCATTATCAGTAAATCTTAAGGCCACAATGCAAGAAAGCACTGCAAGCGAAATCGAAATACCAAGCATTGAACAACTTGAATCTCAATTAATAGGCATAATTCCTGATGAACGCGCCCATGAAGTTTTAAAAGGTTATTATTCTCAGGTTATAAAACTGCAGTCTCAGGGCCTTGATGCAGAAACACTTGCCCAGAGAATATCCCAGCTTGCAACTAATACGGCTAAAGAAATTTTATCATTTGGTGTAAATATTGAAGCACTGAAAAAACTAATTCAAGATCCAAAATGGAACACTCCGTTTCAGGAAAAAACCTACGCAGGCTCTTTGCTTTCCAAACTTCAACAACTAACTCAACCGGTCCAATCACCGTACCAACGATTGAGTTTTGATAGTTGCATGCGCTTTATTACAAGCATTTTGTTCGCGCTACTAATGTTAATTGTTATTAAATATTTGATACAAAATATCCCCTCAACTCCTGCACCACAAAATACTTTAATGTCTTTGCCACAAAAGTTACTACATGGGTGGAATTGTCCATGCGCCGAGTTTCACCAAGATTGCGTACAACCCCAAAGCAAATGTCCCTCATTGTTAATCCGTTGTTTACTGCATGAATTATCTGAATTTATAGCAGGCACACCCTGCCCTTACTCCAAATAATATAATCCAAACTCTCGTCTTTTAGTATGCTCTCTAAGCAACTATCCAAATTTAAATCTCGAAAAATTGCATACCATAAACTATAATGCCAAAATAAACTTAACCTTATGGATAATATCAATTGGTTGGGACTAAGATTATTTTTGGAAAGGGGTATTTTATGATGAAACTTAAAAAATTAATATGTCTCGTTTTTTGGGTTTTATGCACAACAAATTACAATCTTTTGGCCATGGGACCTACCCAAGATCAATACTCTATGTATAACTTGCCCACGTTTGATGTCATTGAATATATTTTGGACTTTCTTTATCAACCAAATTCAAGGGTTCCTGTAAGTTACTTAAACTTTGGAAAAGAGCTCGTATCATTTGCACAAACATCTCATGCAGGCAGAAGAATATCTTTACTGTATACAGAGAATCGAATCATAAATCCGCTTTTGAAGTTCAATCCATCATCGGGACAAATTAATCTTAACGGCAGCAATGAAATAGACCTTGTTTCTGCATGTTGTGCATTTAAAATAATTTCTAAAATAAGAGAGGTCGGAGTTGATGATTTTGGTAAAAAATTTTGCGACCGACAGTTTCAAGAACTTATGCGACTCAGTATATTTCATACATCTTTTAGAGAAATATGCTTAAAGCCAATACACTGGTTAGTATCAAATATGATGGGATATGGTACGGATTTTTTCAATGCAACCCAAAACGCTTTACTTTCACAAGATGATCGTATAGACCTCATAGCTCGCACATATCAAAAAGGTGAAGACATTAACGCTTGTGATGATAATGGCGTTACAGCTCTGCAATGGACAGTAACAACCCACCAAACCAAAATTACGCAAATGCTTTTAGCCTGCGGAGCTAATGTTGAGTCTGTGGTAAATAATGAAAAATTTCATCGAGAATATAACGGATTTACGGCCCTGCACCTTGCGGTACTTCGTGAATTTGAAGACATGGTAAGTATGCTTTTGCTATCCAGTGCAAATGTTGACGCCACCGTACATAATCCCGGCTATGAATTCAATGGTTACACACCATTACATATTGCAACTAAAAACGGATCTCATGCAATCATATGCGAACTAATTAAGGCCGGCGCAAATATTAATACCCGTATAACTAAGCGCAAGAAGATTAATGGCCACACCCCTTTGCATATAGCCGCAGTCAAAAATGATCTGGAAACGGTTCAGCTGCTTTTGGCATTGGGAGCAAATCCAACTATTTTGGTTAATTACAATGGAGCCAAGCGTCGCGCAGACGCACTAACTACCAATCCGGAGATTCAGCGAATAATTCAAGTCGCTTTTAATGCATTGCTTTAAATTTTTTTACAAATAATTGCTATTGTATAAGAGACTCATTATTTTTAAACATGTAAATCATACTGGTTGTTTTTTATAGTTTTTATAGATAAGGAGTACCTATGAAGAAATTACTTATGGCAGGAGCAATTTGTACATTAACACTTGCCAGTTTGTATGCAGGAGAAGCAAAAAAAGCACACCATGAGGCAATGGATAAAATGCTAGCATCCATAAAAAATTCTGTGGATAAAGGTGATACAAAGGAGGCTGTGGAAAAAATTTATGCATATCTTTATAAAAAACATGAGTTTCACGCAAATTTGAAAAAACGTCATGACCATCACAAAAAACTTTGCACACAATGCAAAGATAAGAAATGCAAATGTGTAAAATGCAAAGATCCAAAATGTAAATGCACCCAATGCAAAGGGAAAAAAGTTAAATGTCTAAAAAATGAATGTGTATGTACCCAACATGCAGATAAAAAGTGTTTCCAATGCAAAGATAAAAAATGTAAATGTTCACAATGCAAAACTTATATGCGTAAATGTGCAAAAAGAAAAAGAGCCTGCGCCAAAGTTTCTTCTGAAAAAGTAGCTCCTGAAACTGCAAAATAATTTAATAGGCGCTAATTTAAAAGCCATTGGCTCTGCTTTTATGCAAAGCCAATGGCTTTTAAAATTTTTAACTAAAACTATTTTTCTGGTAACTTTTTACCAAATACAGCGTTTTTAACCCTTCCCGGAATCAACTGTAGTGGCCCATTATAACGCGTAAACCATCCCAACGCAGTAGTTGCAACCCACCCACCAGCTGGAGCGCCTACAAATGCAAGCATATTCTTCTTAATCGCAGAAATAATTTTTTCGATTAATTCATCATCAAACTCTTGCTTAATCAGATAATATTTTGTAATTGTTGCTGCATCAAGATACGTAATCAAATCATGTTGCTCACATTGTTTTAAAACAAAATGTAACAACTCTCCATTTATCTTTTCTTCTGAAGAATTTTTACCTACTGCAATATCGCCACGTTTTTTTAAGTGATAGACCAACATATTTCTAAATGGAGAATTTGATGAAAAACCCTCTTTAAAAAGCAATTTAAAAAGCATAATATTTTCTTCAAAACCCTCGACAAACTCCTCGTTGAGCGAGGTAAACAGCTCTCGCGTATCTTTTCCAATCAAATGAATCTTGGTAAGACCATCCAAAAACTTTCCGCCTGCATATGTTGCAAAATTTAAACATGGTCCCTGCACCCTTCTTGCAAGCGCAGCCCCAAGCGTTTTGCCGACACAGGAAGCAATATAATATGAAATGCAAGCTTCAACGTAATACTCTTTCAGGGTAACGCCTCCCCTTTTCTTCTCACCAAATTTTTCATATTCAGATACATAGTTTGCATTAGAACGTAAAAAATCAAGGTCACAGGTTCCAAAAACTGCTTTCGAAGCCCTACTTATCCTTGTTGAGCCATTAAGCTCATCCTGACTAAAAAGAAGTAAAGGAATCATTGACTCCGCAAAATACCCTATCATCTCGGGTTTAACAACTCCCAAACTCCAATGTTCAATTTTTTCAACCAATTCCGGATCCGCATTACGTCTAACGACAGATGTAAACGATTTACTTATAATTTTTTCGACTTCTATTAGCAGATCATATGTAGAATCTTTTATGTGGTGATAATCTGCATCCCAAACGTCGGAATGGTCGTTCTCAAATAATTTACCATAAAAAATATGATAATATGTCCATGCCCCGGCAACTTTACCCAATGAATTCACAAGCTTTGGTGGTTGCCAATTTGATGATGAGGGATCAAGTAAAATGCGAAATGCATACGGCGCTGCCATAAAATTCAAAATTGTTGTCTGCTTAACATCTACCATGTTCAATGGCATATTACCAAGAATTGGCTGCAATAATAGATTACCTGTAACATTTGGCCGATTCAAAAAGAAAAACCATAAAGCCATTCCACTTGAAATACCCCAGTCAACAGCTTTGGGAATCAAAACTTGGTTGCGCCAGTTCAATACTTTACAAACATCCCTTTCTCTATTTTCTGTTAAAATATCCCTTTGCTCGTTTTCCAGTAATGGCGTATTATGTTTTACTTTATCATGTGCATTTTCCCACAGTGCATATTCCTCATCCCTGTCCTGCTTATAAAAGTCATAGAAACAGGATGCAATATCATATGCATAGGCAACCGTTTCAAATAATTTTTCGGTTCCATCAACACACGATGCTGAACTGTTTTTTAACGTTGAAAAAACCAACATCGTACGCTGACATTTCTTAATCTCTTTAAACCAGAAAATATAGGCTTTTTGTTTAGTATCAGTCGCTAACAAATCTTTTTCGTTTTCAAAAACATTTCCTGATTGATTTGCAATATATGACTTTACTTCTGCCTCAAAAACTTTTTGCGTACTCTTTAAGAAATCATTTGTTTCGTTAAAACTCGGCTCGAGGTAAGCAACGTAACATAAAATTAAATCCTTTTGTTTATTTTTAAGAATAGACGAAAGAATATCATTCAAAATTCCAACTAAATTTTCAGTTTTGGTTTTAAGATCTACAAGTTCCAATGACTCATTTTTTGCACTCTCAAAAATATTAGACTTCATAATTTCGCGTAGACTGCTACAAAAATCAGCCACATCCTTTATTGCAAATACAAGATCAGGATCTGCGCCTTCTTTATCATCACTGTTACTGGATAAACCCTCATGCTCACCATCCGGCATAAGATTCTTCATAAGTCCATCCATCGCTCCGGAGAGATCCTCGATGCCTTTTGAACTCATTCCCTTCATGCGTTTGGGCAAAAATTCGCAATAATCAAGTGCTATGGCTGTCTGCAATTTTTCTATTTTAAGTAAAAGAGCTGATACTTGCTCAGCTTGATTTGATGCAAGATGATTTTTAAGATTTTCAAGTCCCCGACGTGATTTTTTGCACAAATCAGCAAGCCCATTTCTGATATCAACATGTTCTAAAAAATTACTATACTTAGCTTGAGCTACTTTAAGAAGTTCTTGATGCTCCGATGATAACATTGATAAAAACAGTAATTTTCTTTCTTCCTCACGTTTTTTTGCATCAGCCCAAATTTTCATCATTTCTTGAAAAAAATCTTGCATTGAGTTGATATCCATATCACCATTTTTAGCTTCTAAATTTCCAACTAATTCTGGAATACTTCCAAGATTTTTTTTAGAAACCTGAGAGTCTATAAGGTCATGTTCGGAACCATTTGGCACAATATCTTGCGCCTTAATTTCTTTGTCTTGTTTAACTTCCTGATTTAACAAAGCATCACTCTGCGCAATCAAAATATCTTGCTGAAAAACAATCAAAGCCAATAATATCAAAAACAATTTATTTTTTTGTGGAAAATTCACACAAATCCAACCAAACATCACGCACCTCGTTATATTATTATTTGAATCGTAATTTTTTAAAATTAAGTAACTAAAATCAAGCAACCAAAAATACCCTTAAATTCATCGCAATTCCCATACCCAAAGAGATTTTCAACTGATTATGCCACCAAATACCCACATGTCAATTAAAATGGCGGCCTAAAGCCATGAAATAGGCCTATGAACGCTTTTAATTTCAAAATAGAAAACAATATTAGATATCAAAAAATAATATTATATATCATTTATATATCGTTATTTTTGGCAAAATTTGTAATAAGCCCCATCATACAAAACAACGATATTATAGCCGTCCCTCCATAACTTACAAAGGGCAGACTCAACCCCTTTGTGGGAACCAACCCGGTTGTAACCATAAGATTTATAACCGACTGTAAACTTATAAACACAACAAAGCCTATTGACGTAAAAAATTCAAAATCACCTTTAAGCTGTAAGGCTAGACGCAAACCATAAAAACAGAGTAAAAAATAAAATAGAACAACAATGCAAGAGCCCACAAATCCAGTCTCTTCAGCAATGATTGAAAAAATAAAATCCGTATGCTGCATTGGTAAATAAAAAAACTTCTGTTTTGAGTTTGATATCCCAAGCCCCCAAACACTTCCTGAACCAATCGCAATCAAAGACTGAATAATCTGGAACCCTTTTCCCTGCGGATCAGCCCAAGGGTTTAAAAAAATCAGAATTCGATTTAATCTGTATGATTTAGTCAAAATTAAATAAACGCCTGCCGGAATCATAAGTAAAACCGTCATAAACAGATAAATTAGATTAAACTCTGCAACAAACAACAAAATAACTGACGTAGTAAAAATGGTGACCATTGATCCAAAATCAGGCTGTTTAAGCAAGACCAATGACGTTATACCCAAAACAAAAAGATACGGTAAATAACTGTTAATAAAAGATCCGGAAACTTGCTGTTTCTTTTCCAAGAAATACCCCAAGTAAATTAATAAAAACAGCTTCAGAACCTCACTTGGCTGGAAGCTAAACCCTGCAACGCTCAGCCAACGGTTCGAACCATGACATCTCAACCCCAACTGAGGAACAAACGTCAGTAAAGTTAAGAATACGGAACCCAGAAAAAACAGGGACGCATACTTTTTCCAGAACTCCTTTGGAACTAAGGCGAATACGAAAAATCCTGCAATACCCAAGAACAGATATGTTAACTGTTTTTTCAAAAAATATGCTGCATTGCCAAATTTTTCTAGAGCAAAGACCGAACTGGATGAATAAATAAAAATCAGTCCAATCAATGTTAAACCAACAACCACAAGTAAAAACTTGCGCAAATCACTTTTTAATTTATCAACAACCACGGCCATTACCTTCTCCCCTATAAAATAAACTCCAAGCTACTAAATTAAAATTATCAGATTGTTGTTAGGTTAATTTTGCGTCGATATTTGGATAATTCGACTTGAAATATCTTCCGAAATATAATCAATTTTTATATCGCAAACTTTTGGCCTAAGCTCATCACTGGCAAGCAATGAACTGATTACATCAGGCCATTCAACAAAACTAACACTGTCTTTTTTTGCAAAATATTCATCAAAGCCAAGTACCATAAATTCATCAACTGAGGCTATTCGATAAAGATCAAAATGATTATAAGTTGTGCCATTAGACTGGTAAGAATTCACATACCCAAAAGTTGGGCTTGTAACACCGCCTGGCACACCACACTGTCGCAGAACGCTTCTAATTAATGTAGTTTTACCGGCACCAAGTGGTCCTGTAAATGTAAATATCGAATATTTTTTTAATAATGGCATAACTTCTTCTTTTGCAACCTGATCAACTTGCTCCGAATTAAACTTAAGCTTTACAATCATATGGTTCCGTATGCTTTTATAAATATACTTAATGCAATTTTTTAACTTTTGATAACAATTGACGATCTTTTTTGGATAATTTTGATGAAGCACTCTTTCGACTCTTCCCTCGGTCCAAATCAACATCGTCCTCTTTGTTCACAAAAAAGCCTGCCTGCTCCATCATCATATCAAGGGCCTTGCGGTCAACCTTTTTGCCATTAAGCTCCTCATCATCTTGATCATACTTTTCAACCTCAAGCACGGTTGTGGCGCCTGGCACAACCGCCTGAGTTGACAACTCTTGAGCGGCCTCTTCGAGCAAAAAGCTCTGCATAATCCCGTAAAAATCAAGACTGCCCAAGGTGGTAGCCCCTGCTTTTTCGCATGCTTGAATAATTTTACGATCCATTGTCACAACAAGCACATCCATGCCTTTATGTGAATCGGCATATTCGATTATCCAGTCGTCAGCGGTACTTTTTTGTCCGGAAAACATAACAGTAACCCCCTCGTGGATCTCACGGGTTGCATGGCTAAAAGGACCGGCATCAAAAACAACAATCAGCTCTTTAATCTCTTTTGGTTTCCTACTTTTGTAATATCCAAGCTGCCTTATAAAGGCGTTACGCTCTTTGTCTATACGCCCTTTTACATGCGGAAAAATTTGTTTCAAAAGGTTATATCCGTCTATCACAACAATCATCAAATTTCCTCAATTTAATTAATTTAATTAATTTTTAGTCTAAACATTCCTTTTTTTAATTCCAAGTGTTAGCATTGTTTTATTGATTCTTATTTAAGTAACAATGTTTAGAATACAATTTGTGTAGTGGAGAATAAAGTGGCAAAACAAATCCAATTAAAACAAAAAATAAAATCCATTCAAACAACAAAAAAAATAACCAATGCTCTTCGACAAGTCTCAATGTCCATGTATTCTAAGCTCGAACATAACTCCACCGCTGTTCGCAATTATACAGAAAATTTGAAATCTCTTTTCACCGAGCTGGTTTGTTATGACCAAACTTGGCAAAATCCGTTACTATTTCCAAAAAGCTCAACTCCAAATCATTTAATTATTATCGTCTCAACCTCAAAGGGACTTTGTGGCGGCCTGAATTCGAACCTTTTTAAATTCCTTGAAAAAGAATTTGCAACAAAAAAATATCAGAATTCCAAATTTATAACAATAGGAAACAAAGCCACTAGTTACATCAGAGAAAATGAATTGGGTGAGATAATATCAAATTATCATGATTTCAGTTCGAGTAACTATATCTCAATTGCAAGTGACCTCATAACCAAATTTATAGATGCCTCAACACCCTTCACATCAATTACTTTTTTCTACAATGAATCAAAATCATTTTTCGCACAAAAACCAAATAAATTCCAACTTGTTCCACTCCAAGTTGATTCAGAGGTAAAAAATCGCAAGACACACAAAGAATTAATTTGGGAACAAAATACAAATGATACACTTGATTATCTTTCAATAAGATACGTCAAAGGACAGATTCTTTTCATGCTATTTCAAGCACTTATTTCAGAATATTCAGCACGCTTTGTGGCTATGGACAGCTCCACAACCAACGCTGATAAATTCATTGAAACAGTAACGCTGCAGTATAATAAAATGCGTCAGGCAGAAATTACCAAAGAAGTTTCCGGCCTATGCGCAGGATTTATGGACAAAAACTCCTAATTTTGGGCTTTATTTCCTCATATTTTCGCCAAAACTTTGATCCAGTCAAAACTTTGGTATACTCAAAATATGAAGTTTATTAAAAAAGGTCTCGACCTTTCGCAAAAATTCAAATTAAATTCACCGTACAAGCCAAGTGGCGACCAGCCCGAAGCGATAGAGCAACTTTGCAAAAATCGCCCGGGTAAATCTGTTTTATTGGGTGCCACCGGATCAGGTAAAACCTTTACACTGGCCAACGTCATCGCAAAACAGAATAAACCGGTTCTGATTTTATCACCAAATAAAACACTGGCAGCACAGTTATACGAAGAATTTAGTCTATTTTTTCCCGAAAACAAAGTCTGTTACTTTGTAAGTTATTACGATTATTACCAACCGGAATCATACCTGCCTTCACAGGATATATACATTCCAAAAGAGACCAAAATAAACACCGAAATTGAACGCCTTCGCGTTGAAGCCACTGCATCTATCATAAACCGCAATGATGTAATTATTATTGCATCGGTCTCTGCCATTTACTCACTTGGTAACCCATGGGATTACCGTAAATTGACACTCCAACTCAAAGTTGGCGACAAATTCTCACGCAAAAAATTAATCGATGAACTTATTTTCATTCAGTATAGACGCAACGACACAGAAAATGCATCCGGCAACTTCAGAGTTATGGGAAACACGATAACGGTTAACCTGCCATACATGCACGACAATTTACGTCTTGAACTCTTTGGCGACAAGATCGAGTCTATTGAGCTAATCGATAAAAATAATCAAAAAGTTCTACGTGAGCTTGATAACGTTTTAATCTTTCCAGCTAAACACTTTTTGACAACACAAGACAAACGTGACGAGGCAATTAAGCAAATTAAAGCCGATCTTGAAATTGAAGCTGCCAAAATAGAAAATCCGCTATATCGCGAAAGATTAATTACTCGAACCAATCACGATATCGAAATGTTAGAAGAGACCGGATACTGCACCGGAATTGAAAACTATTCACGCTACTTTGACGGCCGCAAACCGGGCACTGCTCCATATCCTCTCTTTGATTTCTTTGACAACGAATTTTTACTAATAATAGACGAGTCGCACGTTGCAATTCCACAGTTACACGGAATGTATAAAGGCGACAAAGCGCGTAAAAAGGCTCTTATCGATTTTGGATTCAGGCTTCCTGCCTCGTATGATAACCGACCGCTGAAATTTGAAGAGATAGAAAAATATTTCAATGACGTTATCTTCGTCTCAGCAACACCAAGTGAATATGAGATAAAAAGCGCTAATATTATAGCTGAACAAATTGTTCGCCCAACAGGAATTATTGACCCTCAAATTGAGGTCGTTAAACGTGAAGGCGTTAAGGGCGAGGGCCAATTGACACACTTAATCGAACAAATTAAAAAAACATCAGACAACGGCTTTAGAACGCTTGTCACCGTTTTAACCAAAAAAGCAGCCGAAGATTTGGCACAATATCTTGAAAATCAAAAAATTAAAGTATGCTACATGCACAGTGACATCAAAACCCCACAACGTACGGAGCTTATTCACAAACTCCGCGCCGGTGTTTTTGACTGTCTGGTTGGTATCAACCTGCTTCGTGAGGGATTGGATATCCCAGAAGTTGCACTAGTTGCAATTATGGATGCTGATATTGAAGGCTTCTTGCGAAATACAAAATCACTTATTCAAACAATCGGACGCGCCGCGCGTAACATAGAAGGCAGAGTCATATTTTACGCCGACCGCGTAACAGGTTCAATGCAGCAAGCAATTGATGAAACCAACCGCCGTCGTAAAATTCAAAGCGAATATAACACGGAACACGGTATAACTCCTGAATCAGTTACGCGAGAGGTAGGCAAAAGCATCTCGAAGCTTCAAGAACGAATCATGCAAGCTTCAAAATATAAACCTAAAACAAAAATTTCGGCTAAACCAAAAACCATCGAAGAAGCCAAAGCGCTTATTGAACAGTTTGAAGAAGAAATGCGCTTGGCTGCAGAGGATTTGGATTTCGAAAAGGCAATCGCACTACGCGATAAGATCCTGGAACTGCGTAAAGCAGTTGGTTAATTTTCTTTCAATTATTTATCGAAAAATATTTTCGCATGATTATACTTAACACATAATTATACTTAGAAACAAGTGAAATCGTTTGTTATGTTTTAATCAAACAGAAAAAAAGGATTCGTTTATGAAGAAAGTTCAATCCATTTGGCTTTTTGCTGTTGCCTTATTTACTATTTCAACATCTGCATTTACCATGTCAAAAACTTCAGTAGAACCTGATTCAATAAACACTGGTTCTATCTTTAGACTATCCCCTGAACTTCAAGAAATTTATCGTTCTTGGAATAATGCTTCGGGATCAATTGTTTTTCCCTGCATCGAATATAAAGTTGGGGAAGTCACTAATAAAATTGCTTTTTTTTCGGACAAAGAATGGTTCGATGCTTCTGTAGAAATTCCAAGCGATATTTTAGAGTTTGATATATATCTGCCAACTACAATGTTTGGAAACTATATTAAATTTACATTTAGTCCAGCAAGATGTCATTTTCCAGCACCAGATCTTTCTCATCTTGACCAAGAAATATTAAGTGAAATTTTCCACCCACAACCACAATCGTTTATCTCTAAAGGCCACTATTCTATTGATATAAGATACATTTTAAATTCAGCAAAACCGGTTTGTGCACAGTGTATATTAATTCGAGAAAATCAAGCAAGAAGCAATATACTTGTTTCCATAAGTGACATGCCTTAATTTAGACGGCTTTAAAAATAAAGGGAGTTTTTTATGCAAAAAATTAAATCTACATTACTTGCTACAATTGCCATGGTTGCAATATTTGCACATTCTGTAGCAGCCGTTTCTTTTTTAAAATTATCTCCACAACTACAAAACGATTACACATCTTGGCATCAAACTTCTGGTGTAACTGTTTTTCCTTACATCGAATACAAATATGGGAATGCAACTTATAAATCCACATTTTTTTCGGACGAATATTTATTCGATACCATGGTACAAATTCCAAGCAATATTTTAGAGCTTGATATATACCTGCCTACCGCAATGTTTGGTAATGTTATTAAGTTCCAAATTAGCGCTGAAAGAAACTTATTATATTTTAATATAAGTGATATTGAAGATGGAATTTTTTACATAAATCCAGGACCTTTGATCTATGATGAAACTCTTTATTATATTACCATGGAATATGTTACTGACTCAGAGCAGCAAATCTACAGACGATGCTTATTAATCCCTGAAGCTCAACCGTAGAAAATGCATTTGTTTGCATAAATTTTGGCCAAGCCAATTTCTTATATCATATGTGTAAATACTTGACGCAAGACAATTTAAACGTTAAAAATAGATGCATGTTTTTTAGTCAGCTTAACAATAGGGAATACACACGTGATAAAAGATAAGTTTGTTATAAATTTTAAGAAAAAGTCTAATATATTTTTGGCAATCACAATGGCCACTTTACTAATTTGTTCAACATTGCATGCCATGGTAGAGGATGACTCAACCAACGCGCTTGGGCTTGCAACAAGCGACGGCAACCTACTAGAAATGGCTAGTCTTATCGAGATGGGAGCTGATGTAAACAGTGCAACTATCATTGATGGCCAATTAAAAACCCCACTTTTTATTGCTATTTCAAGAAACAATTTAAAGGCCGTTAAATTTTTGGTTATGAAGGGAGCCTTCATTGATGTATCATCAAGTAACTCACCCTCACAAGAAGATCCTTTATGCCTAACGCCTGTGCATTATGCAGCAATGCTTGGGTACGAAAATATTTTCAGAGCTCTTATTATGAATGGAAAATCCGCAACAGAAATTGCTGTCATAAATTTAAGGGATCATCATGGCAATACGCCACTTCACTATACTGCCAGACAAGGCAGTGAGTCAAACACAAGGTTATTACTTGAAAAAGGCGCAAATCCAAATGCCATAAATAGTTTGGGTTATACACCCATTTTTGATGCTGCATTTAATGGACATGCACATATAATTCAATTACTGCTTGAATCAGGAGTATCTCTCTATTTAAACGATGTTAGGGGAATAGTTCACTCTGCTCTTGCTGCAGCTTGTAGCAACGGACAAGTTGGTGCAGTTGAAATATTACTAGCAAAATGTACTTTTACATTAAAAGATATAACTGAATCAATTGATCGACTAAGCTCCTTTGTTCGTCACTCTGATGCATGTTGCACCGGCAAACCCAAAGAAGCCAAATGTGCAAAATGTCTTGCGAATGAAGAGAAAATAAGTCATATATTTATCGCGTTAAGCGTAAAACAAGGGCTGTTGAGGGCGATTTAAAAATAGCGCAAATCAAAATGGCCCCTGCTGTTGGCAGGGGCCATTTTTTTATTGAAGAATTGTTAGGATTTATAATTATAAAACCTACTCAGCTTAAGCTTTTCTGACAAACTCCCAAATCACACGACCTTTGCAATTTCGACATGGAGGAAATGTTGCCCCTTTGGTAAGAGGAATTTCTCTTTGGTCCTCTGTTTTGCAACTCTCTTTACCTTTGCAGTCTCTATCTTTCAAACGATAAATCCCAGACTCCGGGCAAATCTCTCCAATGTAAAAAGTGTCACCTCTTTTAAGCACCTTAAGCATTGCTCTCTCCTTTCATTAAATGCTTCCATTAAAACTTGGACCTACCCCTTGCTGTCACTAACCTATCACGAAAGAATTGTCATAAAAAAGAATTTGCTTAAATTGGCATTCAACAAGAAGGTAATTACTTTTTTAAAATTAAAACTTATATATTACTTTCCTTTTTTCTCACTCACATGTTAAAATTTTACAACTTTGGTCGGAAATATAACAAATAACAGGAGAAAAATGAAAAAATTATTTTTGAATTTTCTTATTTTTACAACAACGGTATTTACAATACAATTCGTCAAACCAATGGGCCAAATAGAACCGCCAAAAACACTTTTTATTGCACCAAATTTTCAATGCTCCTTAAATTTTAAAGCTCAACAAGCCAATGTGGTTCAATTGGAGTACCAAATTGATAATCCAAATAAAAAGCTTTCTCCACTTAGCCCGGCCAACTCATTTGATATAACATTCGTAACACTAACCTTTTCTCTATTTAATAACAGCATAGACGCCACATGTCTTTTGAAAAATATTTCGATTTCGGGAGAAAAAGCAACCACTTCTCTCTCTCAAATTCTTCTAAATAGTGGAATATTAGGGATTGACGCATTCATGGCACAAGAATTTAATCGCCCTAAAATGATTAAACATCTTATTGAAATAGCTTTGAGCATATACTTTCGAGAGCATGTTATTAGTTCCCCAAATTGTGTACTTTGCCTAAAAAAAATAAATTATCAAAAGTCTATTATGCTTTTAAAATGCGGTAGTACAGTGCATAAAAAATGTTACAAAAAACACGCAGCGGAGATAATATGCACCACATGCAACAATGTTATGACGGAGGATTTTTGGTATAAATTAAAAGCATTACCTAAATAAACAGGAATTTTAATATGAATAAATTAGTCAAAATTGTAAGTTTAACGACAATTTTAACTTCAAATTTTTTATTATCTGCCATGGAACGACAAACATATGCAACAGATATAAAAATGCAAACACATATTCTAACAAAATTATACACAGGAGGTACGCTGCAGATTGGAGGCAATCGAATCGAGTGCAAGGATAATCGCATTTTTGTTTATTCTTCCAGAGTACACGGAATCAATGAAGACATCCTGAGAAGCACTTCATTCGAATTATTACAACAACAAGGACTTGTTCAAGAAATTTTAGTCGACACTGATGCATATGAATTAATGACATCAAAACTATCTCCTAATTTTCGTGAGTGTAATAACATTTCGTCTGGAATTGACTTTAAAAATTCAGCAAAAAAACTTGTCAGTCAATTTCGTGATAAAACCAAATTAAATGAATTTATAACAAAAATATTGGACTGTTTAAATGTAAGACACCCTGCCTATGGCTCAATATTTTTGTTGGCATCAATTTTCATATCAAATAAAGGACGATTCATCCTGGATGATCTAACGGACGCTTCGTTATTTGATGAATTGGGAAGATTGAATAAAGAGATATATTTATTGGTTAATCACTTAATTCAAATAAAATTGCAAAGCGTGAAACCTTCTGATGATCCAAGGGAACCTCTACTACAACGAATGAAGCCCGAGATTGATGATAGTTTTGTAGCCGCTGGCGTTACAGTTGTCGCAAGAAAGCTCTTGTCTGAGATAAATGTACTAATAAAATTGTAAACCGGATCAGATCTTCTTCCATAACAAAACGTTATTTTCAAAAATTGCTTCAATTTGTTTTAAATCATAAAGATATGAAAGATATGATTTAACTGTACTTCCCACAAGAATATACTGATTGAAATCCAAGATTAAACCATAGTGATCAAATAATTTTTTCAAAAGATTTTCAAAATTAATTGGATCCACACAGTATTCCAAAATAGTGTCGGTAACTTCATTTATTTTGTTTTTGTTTATTTTTACAAGTTGTTTAATATCATCGGTCGAATCCGCATGAGATGGAATAAAAAGACATGCATGCATCTGCTCAAGTTTATCCAATGTCTGAATAAAACTTTTAACATCATAAAGAAAAGTTATGTGATATTTATTCAACACGTTTGAGCTAAAAAGACTGTCTCCGGCAAAAAAAACTTTATCCGGTGTCATTACTCCTATCATATCCATAAAGTGTCCTGGTAATGGCACAGCCCGGAGCGTTGTATCCACAATCAAAGCATTTTCGCAATCATAAGATATAATATCAGTCACGTTGGAAGGCTGTGACAACAGAAATTTATTTCTCATTTTTGAATTAGGATATGCACCAAATAAAAATGATGACTCTAAAACCGGATCCGATATAAAAGCGGCTTCGAAGCGTGTTGCAGCAATGCGACAATTAGTTTTTTCCTGAAGATATGAATTTCCTCCGACATGATCCGCATTTGAATGCGTATTGATAATCATTTTAAGTGTCCAGTTGTTTGACTGAAGAATAGATAAAACTTTTCTGGCGGCATCTTTGTCATTACCACTATCTATTAAAATAACCTCGTTATTATCTGTTACAAATAACCCAATGTTAGTAGGCGATTTGATATACCATGTGCGTCCACTCAAATGAATTAATTCGGACATTAAAAATCCTTTGCATAAACTCTATGTATTTTTGCGTATTTTTTTATTTCTTCCAATTTTACCGATAATCCTGAGTATAAATTCAGTTATATTTCACGCAATATTTTAGAAAGAAATTCACATAAAAAAGGTGGTTTTTGTAAAACTTTATTCGTTTACGAAAAACCACCAGAATACTTTTTTAAGTTATCTCTATAACAAAAATTTTATAAAATCGAACACCACCATGATGATTCTTTTGTCAGGCCACTTATTATCATGGAGCTGATCAATGCATCTTTTCGAACGGAAGAAAGCTGTGGTCTATATGGGTTTAGAACGGCAACCGATTCATCTTGGCTACCTGCAACAAGGCTTTCAAGATTATATCTAAAAAACCAGTATTGTTCTGGAGAAACAGCAACAACACCTCGCATTAACTCTATTAAAATACCTCTTTTAATACCCAACTTACACCCAAGAATGCTGTATGCATTACATGCGATGCTAACCAACAAAGAACGTTGTGTGTTTGTACGATCTTCTGATACAAGATATTGTTTGGCATCTGCCAAAAATTGCCTACTTATTGAAGCCAAATCGACACTCAAATCACTATGACAAATTATACTGATATAACGTCTTGAATAACTGAATATCAGCGCAGATAATACATCAATATTTTTTTGTCGCTTTATAAAATTTTGCAAAGCATGAAGGGCTGTAATTCCTGCAGGCAAGTAAGCCAAAGTTTTAGCCGCATTCTCCCTATTCTCTGCCTGAAGTACTTTATGTAAAAAAGCAACAGTATTTTCTGCGGCAATAAACATACATGCAGCTTTTAATGGATCTGAAGGAAGTAATGCCGGAACAAGCGCATAACAAGCCGATATTGCACAACGTGTATTAATGTCATCTTTGGGATAAGAAGCTTGATTATGCGGTATAGTTTGAAAATTTACATCAAACAAAGACTGCCCTATTTTTTGTAGAAAATAAATTACCTCTTCTCGTATATTTTGTCTCAATGACGAATCTTCAAGAGCTTCAATCAAATGATAAACAATTTGCATAGCCGAACCACTTTGAGGAATTATTTCCTTATCATGGATATAAAAAATAAGAACTTGAATTGATGGATCTGCAATAGAAGAAGCCTCTCTGACAAAATTTTGTATAAGTGCCTTTTTAGGAGAAATCCCAACTGCCAGTAATAATCTGATTAAAAAAGCTTTCACAAATTTATTATCAAGATTCTGACTCAACGCTCTAATAACATCGTCAAATCCAACCAATTCTCTTTTATCAAAATGCTTACGACCTGGTATAAGCAGGAACAAAGGCTCTAACAAATCAATCGCATTTTTAATATCACCCCGAGCCTGACTCTGTAGCAAACAAACACCTCGATACCAAGAAAGAAGATGTTTATTCCCTAACTTTTCAATAAATGCAATCGCTTCATCATGCTTACCATCCCTATAACAACGCGCTATGAATGCATTATTATCTACTTGCGATGGTTGTTCGTGAACTTCTTGTTTAGACACTTGGGGAGCGGGTTGTAATGACGATTCTGCTTCAGGCTTAACTTCTTCTTTTCTATGCTCAACCATTTTTACAGACTCCTGTCTGATAGGGGCTTGCTTTTCTGGAGCTTTTTCTTTTTTACGCTCAGGTTTTTTGGCATGCTTTTGCACAACCTGTTTATCTTGAGGTTGTTGCGCCGCAACAACTTTAGACACTAAAACCTCAGGCGTTGCAACTGGTTTGTCAGGCACCGAACGCAAAACCACAGAACTTGATTCCAGCTCTTGGGGAGCAGGGGAAGTAGATTGCAACAACGGGTGCGTTTCAGTCTTAATTTTTTCTTTTTTCTTTTCAACTGATTTTACAGGCTCCTGTTTCTTAACAGCCGGCTGTTTATCAGCCGGGCTCAAAGATTGCGTATCAACCGCCCTAGGCTGTTGTAGATCTTGTTGCGCTGGAGAATCTTGTCGCCCTAAAACTTCTGTATGAGCCAAAGCCTCAGATACTTCAACCGTCTTTTTAGGCTCTGAACTCAATCTTATAAAACTTGGTATAAACGCAGGGGCATCAGGATTTAATTTGCTTTTGTTCTCAGTCAATAAAACGTGAGTTGAAGATGAAGTCGATGGAGCTGGTTGTGGTAGTGCCGGCTCCGGTAACAATTGCAATGGTAATATTGATGTATGCTCAGGTGCAAGTACAAAATCAAAATGATAATGTCGAACAAACACCTGTGCCACGGGACACCCATCCACAGCAGCAGAAAAAATCTTTCCCAAAAGCAACTGTTTTGGCCACTGAATAGAACGCCACACATCTGAACGTTTTTTTTCGACTCGCTTCGAACCAATATGAGCCATATGTTGTAACCACTTGTGATCATTCTGAGCAAGATTGTGTAACTCTTCTAATATCCGATATTCAAGCGAAGATCGAGCAAGATGTACCGGATCAAGCTGTGCAAATATTTGTTGATTAACATCAGGTTCATGTTTGTAAGAATCTCGCTCTCGAACAAATTCTTGCAGTTGAGAAAGTTCATCAAAAGTCAGTAAGTTCATCTGGTGCCGCTCGTGCGCAGCCCAAAGAGCATCACACTCGCGATATTTTTTCACAATCTTAGATTTAATACTTTTTAAAAGCGAATCTTTGTCGACACGTGAAAGACATCGATCATTCTGTAAATATAATTCTTGCAATTCAAGACCATTAATATCTTCATGTATCCTTGAAAGAACATCCTTGATAAATTGCATTTCAAAAAATTCAATTTTCATATAACGATCATAAGTCTCGCAGCACTGTGCAATATATTGATCTCTTGCAATCTGTTTCTGTTCAGACGAAGGGCCGGCGTAAGACTCCATTCCGAATAATTGAAAATTAACATTTAATAAACTTATTGCAAAAATAAAACCTTTAAACGATAGAAAGCATAACCTTTTCATAACATCTCCATTATTTGCTTTATCTGTTTTTAATAACGTACACTGTATATATTTAAAAAGTGTCTATTAAATATATATTTTTATATTATCAATTTCTATTTGAACGTCAATAATGGCCTGAAATTTTGGCTTTTTAAGCTCAAGAACAACTAAATGTTTTCAGCCTGAAACTATTTAGTTGTTTTAAAGACCATGCCATGGCGTATAAAGTCTTGAATAAAAAAATGGACCCTGTCTTCAGGGCCCATTAAATTTTAAAGTATTATTAAAGTAATTTAATTACTTACAACAATTTTCCAAATCTTCAAGTAACATTACCAAATCTTGCTCGTGCGTAACTTCATCCTCAAGAATTTTAGAAATTATATTTGCTGTAACAAAATCTTTACCATAAACATCATTCAGCAGAGAGTTGTAAAACTTAATTGCACACTGCTCGCCTTTTATATTTTCTTGCAAAATAATTTTTGAACTCTCAGACTTAACAGCATTATACTTACAACCGGCAAATTTTTCCCATTCACTTGGAAGCATTTTAACAACTCCACCAAGCTGAATAATACGGTCCGTTATCATCTGAGCATGTGCTAACTCTTCACCGGCATGCTGTACCAATTCTGCAACAATGGCAGGACGCATAACCCCTTTTGCAATTTGTGCACCAAGCCAGTATTGATAGTATGCAGACCACTCATCAGCAAAAGCCGTTGTTAATTTTTTTAACAAATCTTTTACATCGACATCGGCAATATCTTTTCCAACTAATTTTACGGCCATAACATTCTCCTTCTACTGATTTGAAAATTAAACATAATTCAAAGTTACATTTTTTTTGATGCTTTGGAAACTCTCGATTTTATACAGCTTTGAAAGCACAAATTTTAATTAAATCTCAAAAAAATTGTATGCAATCACGCTTTAATGCCAGAATAATTTTAAAGGTTATATAAAATCTATATTTTAGTAAGGGGAGTTATGGATAAACAGGCATTCTCATTAATAGAACTTATGATTGTTGTTGCAATAATAGCATTTTTGGCAACCGTTTCGGTACCGCAATATTTGAAATATCAAGCCAAGGCTCGACAAGCAGAAGTGGCGGTAAACCTTGCCTCTTTGCATACAGCAATGCAGGCATACTTTATAGAACACGGCAGCTACACAAATGTCTTAAATGGTGAAGGTGGAATCGGCTGGAAGCCGGAGGGATATTCAGGCGGTGGCAAAAATGAAAATTTTTACTACACTTATGGCTTCAATTTTGCAGGAGCACAGGAAGGCGTACATTATTTCACAGGAAAACTTGAAACATCAAAAGATAGCATGGGCCAATGTTCAGTAGAAGGCGGACATTTTGTAGCCAAAGCCTCGGGAGATGTTTATGGAAAAGGAAAATCTGACGTTTGGACAATGAACGAAAGCCGTAAGCTGGTGCACGAAGTCGATGGTTTGGAGTAACAATAAAAATCCATTTTTTCTTCTATAATATTAACTTTTTTTCTAAAAAAAAAGAGTTGATATTATTTCTTGCATTATCTGCCACATCTGGCAAAATATACTTATTGAAATCAAAACTATACGGATTGGGGCTGTAGCTCAGTTTGGTTAGAGCGTCCGCCTGTCACGCGGAAGGTCGCGAGTTCGAGCCTCGTCAGCCCCGCCATTTGATACTATCGGTCAAATTTAGGAACAAATCAAATGGTTTTTGTACGTCCCAGTCGATGTTTTCCCCCTCCATTCTCAAGTTCGATAGTATCAGTTTTATAAGTTGGCGCTTTTCTTCCACTTCAGAACTCGTAAATAATTCATGAGCACGGTTTACTATCTCCAGCACGTATTTTGCGCTCATAAAATAGTTATCTTCCGCCCCCTGTAAACTTTCAATTCGAATCGTAATTTCGGTCAGTTGAAAATGCCCCAGTGGCATATAATTCAAATGTCTTTTTAACAATTTCACTTGCATATTCATAAACAATAATATCAGTATTAACATCATCTTTTTTCTGGTTTAAATAAATTTTATTTGCAGCCATTGTCCCATATTTGGATAAAGTAAAAAGATATCGTTTACACCCAATATTTATGCTATTATGTATTTAAATAAATAAGTAAATTTTAACAGGAGTATGAAATGAGTTTAAAAAACGACACATCACGTATGACAATAGATATTCCCAAAGCAAGTCATAAACAACTTAAGACTCTCTCAGCCGTCTTAGGAAAAAGCATTAGAGAGATTGTAACTGAATCAATCGAAGACTATCTTCACCACGTTAAGTTACCGAATAAAAAAACGCTCAAATCCATTCAAGACGTTGAAAATGATACGAATCTTACAAAAACAAAAAGTGCCAAAGATCTTTTTAAAAAATTGGGTATATAATGTTAACGCTTATTTATCTAAAGATTAACCAAATCAGAGATTACTGAAATAGAGCTGAAAGCTCAAATTGAACATCAAGCAATACTGGAAGCCAAATATATTAAATCGTTATAAAAGGATCTGTAATGAAGATGCCGCAATTAAAAGCAATCGTCAAACATGGAGAGTCTGAGATATTAGAGTTCAAAACTTCAACAGGATCACTCGATGGTGCAATGAAAACAGTGTGTGCTTTTTTGAATAGTGAAACAGGTGGCACAGTTATTTTTGGCGTCAAAGATAATGGCCAAATCGTTGGACAAGAAGTTACAGACAAAACGCGAAAAGAGATTGCTGTAGAATTAAGCAAAATAGAACCACATGCAAAAGTTGATGTTCAATTCGTAAAAGTTGCAGGAAATCACCAAGCCATTGTCTTGCTGGTAACCCCTGGCGAGAAAGCTCCGTACACCTATGATGGTCGAGCATTTATCCGTAATCAATCAACAACTGGAAGAATGGCAAAAGAAGAGTATATGTATCTGCACAACCAAAATAATCCTACGTTATGGGAAGGATTAACGAGCTCTTCGTGTAAGTTAAGCGATCTTGATCACAATCGAATCAGAGAAGTTGCTCGTCTAGCAGTTGCTGAAAAAAGACTCCCAGAGATAGCCATGAAAGCAAGTATTCAGGGTATCCTCAAAAAATTTAAGTTGATAATAAATGAAAAGCTCACAAACGCTGCAGTAATCTTGTTTTGTAAAAACGAGCAAAAACAATTTATGCAATCCAGCATTAAGCTTGCACGTTTTGCCGGAACTGATAAAACCAAATTCTTAGATACCAAAATGTTTAATGCAAATGCATTTGATCTATACGATAAAGCAATCGATTTTCTAACCTTTAGCTTGCCAGTAGAAGCTCGAATAGAACCCGGCAACCCTAAACGCGTTGAAGAGCCTGCCATACCTTATAATGTTTTACGAGAAGCGATTACCAATGCCTTGGTTCATCGTGATTATAGCCACGCGGGAGGCTCAATAGATATTGCGGTTTATGATGACCGCATAAACATTTCTAATATTGGCTCTTTGCCAAAGGGCGTTCTTTTAACGCAATTATCAAAAGAACATCCATCAATTGCGCGAAATCCCCTTATCGCACATGTGTTCTATTTATGCGGAAAAATTGAAAAATGGGGCCGTGGTACACTTGATATGATTCAAGATTGCAAAAGAGCAGGCAATCCACTACCAAAATTCGAAGAAATTGGCGGAAGTTTTTCAGTAACATTGCCACTTAAAAGATCGATTCGGTCAGCCAGATTTATCAGTGAAACACTGCAAGACACGTCTATAACGTTAACAACTCGACAAAAAGAGATACTGGATATTCTGAAGCAAGGACCGCTTAAAATGCCTAAAATCATCGAGAAAATGAACACGAAGCTATCCTTTAGAATGATGCAACTTGAGCTTGCCAAACTAAAAAAAATGTCGCTCATAAAATCCACTGGGAGAACCAAATCCACTCTCTGGAGCCTAGCCAATTAGAATCGCGAAATGATTGCGAAATGATTGCGAAATGATTGCGAAATGATTGCGACGCAGTTCTAAACCTTACACATCTTAAATTTTATAACCTGTTCTTTTATAATGCCAAACGAATTATTAGCGTTTGGCATTTTTACTTTCTTAGCATCTGTTAACTGGAAAATGGTTGTGAAAAAAATTGACTTTGTTCGGCAACAAGTTACCCTATGGAAAAAAGTTATGCATAACAGTTAAACAATATAACCCAAAAATGTTTATACAAGGCCAAAAATGCTACAATTACGTAAACTTTACTTATGTCTGTTTTTTGTGAGTCTTGAGACTGCATACGCCTATACACCAACAACATGGATAGAAGGAACTCCCAACAATCTCTTTTCCCCTCCATGTGTTTCAAATGTGCATGGCAGATTCAAAAAATGTTCACCGTGGCAAGGCCATGTGCAAGCAAATCTTTTCAGTGTGGTACAACCCAACGAATCTTATTATGGATATGAAGGATATGGAATTGCGCTACAAGGCCACCTACACCTAGATGGATTACTGAAAGGCTTATATGTGCAACTCTATGTTCCGACGCTTTTAGTACATGAAAAGATACGTAGGTGGAGCTGGTTAAGTGGACCGCAAAAATATTATAGTGGTTACTCCGCTTCCATAGCTGATATTCCCACTTTGATAGGATGGGAGGCAATTCAAAGAAAAAGTTGGCATGTTTCAGGGTATTTTGTTGGAACAATTCCCACGTCAAAACATAAATTATTTCATCATGGATTAGCGTATCCATCTATTTCGTATAATCGTCAATTTTCATGTGCTCCCGGGCTGGAGAATTTTGTTCGTTTATGGGGAAAACCGAAGCACCATATTGATTGGCTTACTGAAGCTGATGTAACATTTCGGCGGGGCTTTAATGACACATGGGTCACGATCAATTGGACGGATAATTCAAGTACATTGGTACCAATAAGAATTCATGCAAATCGGATGTATAGAGTTCGATCGGATATAGCATATAAATTTAAGCATTTTATCAGTGATTTTGGAGTGCAATATCTCAATATCCCCGAAGAAGAATGCTCTTTAATTAATCAACCACCGACATCAATGGATACGGTTATCAGTCCCAGCCAAGAGATGTGGGATGTATTTTTGGACATAGGCTGGGAAATGCAACTTGCTAAATTACCATCATATGTCACGATTGGCGTACACTATGGAATAGGCGAAGCTAATACCCCTGAATATTGGGATATTAATGTAAAAGTTGGCACACAATTTTGAAGCTCGTGATAAATAATTTGATTTAAAAAACAAGGTCCGCAAATCTTGCAAATCTTATTCTTTTGTTCTTGAAGAGACATGAATATCTCATTCTAATTAGTTATTTCTAATTTTAGTTGAGATTTTGTTAAAGATTTAAGATACTAAAATTCAAAGTGAGTTGTAAAAAGAGAAGTGTAGTAATATGACGCCAAATATTTTAAGGTATAAAAATTACAGGTTCTTTTTCTTTTCTCGCGAGGAATCCAGAATGCACGTGCATGTTAGATCTTCTGAAGGAGAAGCGAAATTTTGGATTAAACCTATGATTGCACTTGCAGATTATAGTGGATACTCGGAACGACAGATAAGAGAACTTGCAAAGATTGTGGAAAAATATGAAAAAGAAATCCAAAAATCTTGGGAACTCTATTTCGGTTGCTGAAATCCAAGGTATATCAAAACAGGGGTTATGGATTTTTGTAAAAGATCAGGAATTTTTCCTGCCATTTGATGAATATCCATGGTTTGCAAAGGCAACAATTAATCAGATCTATGATTTTGAGCTTTATCACGAAAAGCATCTGCATTGGCCATCTTTGGATGTTGATTTGGACGTTGATTCACTTAAATATCCTGAGGCATATCCATTGAAATGCAAATAAGATTTTTGAAGGCAACTCAAGCTCGCTCACCAAAGTTTTTAAAACGATATAAAAAATGCCTTAAACCCTAATTTTATTACAATTTCAAAGCCAAATAAGCCCCGCCACACCACAATTATTTCATTTGTAATTAATTCCCCATTTTTACCCCCACCCCATTTGTTAAAGACGGCCAGATCAGGCAAGCTAGATTCAGGTTAAGAATTTTTAGTAATTTATTGGGGGTTATATCATGAAGCTTCGCATTATCCTTTTTGTGTTAATGACATCTATGATTGGAGTATCGTTTGCAGCAAAGCCTTACAAATCTCGCGCGCCTGAGCGTTATGAATTGCAACAGCATGAATTGCAACAACTTTTGGATGCACCAGCTAAGCTTCAAGCCAAGCCTGTTTTATTCTATGATCTGGCTAAATTTTTAAAAAATGTTTTGGCGTTTTCAGATATACAGAAAATATCGAATGACGCAATACGCCTTAAAGCTTTAAAAGAACTAAATACCAAAAAAATTCCTGCTGTGTTTGCTTCAATTGCAAATCGGTTGGGAGCTTGTGCTGTAATTCCGTATGACAATTATCTCAATGAGTATCGTGCATACATTGCACCTGGGTATGACATAACTCAAGAAGCTATTGATCAGTTAAATAGAGAATATCTGGCTAGAAAATAAATTTTAAGAGGGGCACTTTTATGAAAGAAATAAAAGGCTGTCTCTAGATATCGAATGGTTTTATGTGTGGAGGTTTTTGTAAGATCATGAATGATGCTGTTAATAATGCGAATAAAAATCCTGTTGCTGATGTAATCATCAATGGCGCCAAAAGAATCAGAAATATTTATAGCCCGATTTCAGACAAACCATTTAAAATCAGTCGAAGTAAACTCGATCTGTTTTTAGAATGTCCTTGCTGCTTTTACATTGACCGTAAACTTGGTGTTAAGCGCCCCGATACCCCTCCATACTCTCTTAATATTGCTGTCGATGAACTTTTGAAAAAAGAATTTGATGCTTGTCGCAAAACACAAACCCCACATCCAATTTTTCTTGACCACAATCTTGGTTTTATTCCATTTGAACATCCTGATATTGATAAATGGCGTGATTCACTTCATCACGGGGTTCAGTATGCAGTGCCAAATACCAATCTTATGATTACGGGTGGTATTGACGATGTTTGTATTAACCCCAAAACGCAAGAACTTATTGTTGTTGATTACAAGGCAACTTCTAAGAAAGGCCCAATAACGCTTGATGAAGACTGGCAGATTGCATACAAGAGACAGATTGAAGTCTATCAATGGTTATTCCGCAAAAACGGTTTCAAGGTCTCTAAGATAGCATATTTTGTTTATTGCAACGGAAAAAAGTCTGCTGCGTCTTTTGATAAATGTTTAAATTTTGAAGTCTCACTGATTGCGTATGAGGGAGATGATTCTTGGGTGGAGCCAACTGTAATGAAATTGTATCAGTGCCTGCAATCTGATGTGATTCCAATGCATGACAGCGAATGTGAGTATGGGCAGTATTTTTGTGCAGTAAATGGGGTATTGAAATGAATATGAAACAAGAAGGTAAAGATTCTAAAAAAATGAATCTTGTTAATTATATAAAATATTGTCTTGGCTATGTAAAGCTTGCGCGAGAACGTACAAGTGCAGCACAGTATAATGAATCTTTGTCTTTACCTTCCAGTTATTTTGACTTAGCAGGACTTTTTAGTGAAGATTTAGATGAATCAAATAAATCAACAAAGTTGGTAAAACTTAAAACTTTTTATAAGTATGATCCTACAGGAGTTCCTAAAATACAACTTGTGCAGTATGAGAAAGAAAAGATTATAGCGACCAAACTTGAAGATATTTATAATCAATATTGTAATAATCAATTTACAAAACAAATTATTTTAAATTTTGGTTATTTCGAAATAGACCTTCCTATTAAGATTGATGAAGCAAATGATTTTGAAGAATCTACTGAAAATACTGAAAAAACAAGGACTGAAATATGTTCAATCTTTACAATTCCTGTTGTTATTGAAAAAAAAGTGAGCAAAGGTGGAGCTGGA
>JBAZAX010000008.1:0-63020 GCA_041671765.1 Candidatus Babeliales bacterium
ATTTGCTTATGAAATTAAGAATAACAGTAACGCAATACTTGTGCTTCAATTTGATGACCTACTTACGCACCAAAATAGCAATGCCATTGTAAAACTTGATCAAGCTGTCAGAACTGATAGTAATGCATTTGCTTATGGAATCAAGAATAACTCTAATGCCATCATTACATTAAACAATACAGCCGGAACTCTCTCAATCAATAACAGTAATGCCATCGTATCTTGGATTAAGGGTACAAGTAACGCTGTTAATAGTACGTTTAATCCACCACTTGTGAGCGGAAATATTTACAACAATATTGTAATGAATGAAACAATTATTTTGGATTCTAATCAAGTTGTTAATATTACCAATACTGCTGGTGTTGTATTGGATGGAAATGGTCAAACAATTATTTTTAACAATTCGTCAGGGCCTCAGTTTGTAGTTCAAGAAAACGTTTCGGTAATTTTAGAGAACATTACATTGGGAAACATTAATCAAGATACATTCAATATTAAACCGGGTGGACAACTTTTAATTGGACCTAACACGACTTTTGAATTTTCTGAAAATGTAACATTTAGCAGCGGGACATTTGATATTATGGATTCACCTGATGGAACGGTGTGTACATTTGTAAGTCTATCAGGTAATAATGTTGTTACTTTTGTTGATGAAGCTGTCTTAAATTTAGGAAATAATACACTACGACTTGAAGATATTGAATTGGGAGGCGTTCTAAATATTGATTATGGTGCATCCAATTTAATTGAATTGGCAACAGGTGCTAGCGTAGATATTGATGGAGATACAGGTGAAGCTATAGGTCTCAACTTTAAAGCTATTGGTCAGGACAATGCATTAACCCTTATGATGGATAATTTAACGCTATCGGGATTAATTACATTTGGTGATGCGGCTGTAAATGAATTAGCTATTCGATTTGTTTTGTTAGACGGACTTGATCCTGACAGAGTAGCTGCTGGCGAAATATACCCAATCGTTAACTTCACAGGTGGCCCAGGCATTATGCTTGGTGGTTCACCAATTAATGATGCACGACTAACTATTGAAAATCCATACACCATCTTTAATTTGCTAGATTCTAATGCTTTCTTGCTTGACCAAAATGGACAGATTATCTTTAATGAATTGGAGATTAGAGAAAACAATATAAAACAGTATTCTGCAAGTGTGCTTGTTGATGGGATACGAATTATTGGACACCAAATTGATCCTTCATTTATCCGTGCCTATTCTAATCACAAGCCTATTGCTACAAACAAAACAACATCTAAACTGAAGGCAAAAATTCAAATACAACCAAAAACTGCAAAAGTAAAAGTAGAAAAAAGTAACGCTTCAGATAGTTCAAATGTTTCCTCAAAAGTAAAAAACTCAACAAAAAATGCAAAGATCAACTTTAAAGATAAGAAACTAAAAATCAAACAGATCTCTGCAAAAAATCGTAAAGGAGTAGAAGCTCTGGATGATATTTTGGGGACTGAAAATTTAGATGAAGCTTTAAGTGATAACATTTTGGAGCTCTAAGATCTTTTGATCAAGGATCTTTCGATCAAGATATCAAGTCTATGGATATCGAATAGAAAACCAAATAAAATGGGGCTATGAATGTAGCCCCATTTTATTTTAGTAAGATTTTTAGAATTCTGTTACAAACTTTTTTAGTAATGAAGTTTGTTTTTAGTTAGCTCGATTTAATCAAATTAATGATTTCTTGTTCAAGGTTTTGCAAATGACCTTGTCCGCCACCTTGGATAAACTCTTCGTTTCCACCACTGCGGATATTAAATTTATTTTTTAATAACTCAGAAAGCGCCTTAAGACTTATTTTATTTTCAGATTTTTTTGATTGGTAAGCAATCAATGCAAAATTCTCTGAATTGCCGGTTTTATTTAAAATGACGTAAACTCCAGGCGTATGTTTTTCAAAATCGGTACAAATTGATTTCATCTCTTGGTTGGGTAGATCTTCAATTTCAAGATAAACAAATGGAACTTTGCCAACAACTGTAATTTTATTTTGCCATTCAGTAATCTGTGATTTCATTAACTGTTTACGCATTTGTTTAATCTGGCTTTGAGCTTCGAGATAGCGTTCTTGCAATTTGTTAACGGCATCATAAGTTTCTTCAAATTTTGTTTTAAAATCTTCACTAAGTTTTTTAACTATTGTGAATGACTGTTGAAAAAGCTTAATCGCCTCATGCCCCGTCACGCCGGTAATTCTTCGTACACCGGTTGAAAGTGCTGTTTCACTTGTAATTTTGAAACAGCCAATGATTCCTGTGCTTGGTACATGTACTCCGCCACAAAGTTCTGCTGAGAATCCTGGAATTTGGACGACGCGAACTTTTTCAGGGTTATATTTCTCACCAAAAAATGCCATTGCCCCGGCATTTTTTGCCTCTTCCAGTGTTGTATGAAAAATCTTTGTTTGAATATCTTCCTGAATTTTTTGGTTTACAAGATCTTCAACAGCTTGAATTTGAGCTTGTGTTAATCCTTGTTGATGCGAAAAATCAAATCTAAATGATTCTGCACATACATAAGAGCCTGCCTGTTTGATTCCAGATCCCAAAATTTGGACTAGGGCAGCTTGGAGCATGTGTGTGGCTGTGTGGTTTTTTACAGTATTAATTCTTGAAAAGTAGTCGACAATGCAGTGTGCGCTATCCCCGACTTCAATATCGGAAATAACTTGCCCGGATTCTGTTTTGAGTGAAATTTTTGCAGCAATTGCAGGTTGGTTTACGTTGCCAAGCTTTTGTAGCGCTAGTACGGGTAACGCGTGCTCTGTAATTGTTACCCAGCCTTTGTCGCCAACTTGTCCTCCGGATTCAACATAAAATGGTGATTTATCGGTGATAATCCAAGCTGTTTGAGCGTCAATTTTTTGTATGTATATAATTTTTGATTTTACTTCAAGCTCTGTGTATCCAACGAATTCGGTTGTCATTCCATCAGGGATATTGATTTTTTCGGATTCGTTTACCTGTTTTTTACCAGATTGTTCGCGTTGTTTTTCCATCTCCTTTTCAAACTCATTCATATCAAGTGTAAGATTTTGTTCGTGTGCCAAAACTTTGGTCAATTCCGGTGGAAATCCGTAGGTGTCGTAAAGTTTGAAAATTTGTTGGCCCGAAAGAAAAGATTGGCCGTCTTTTTTGTTGTCTTCGACGTATTTTGTAAAAATATTTTGGCCTTGAACCAGATTAAGTGCAAATTTTTCAACTTCGCTATCAATTGTATCAGCGATTAGTTTGATGCTAGCTTTAAGCTCTGGATAAACAGGGGACATCTGTTTTATGAAACGCTTTGAGAGTTTTGATAAAAATTGTTTGTCGTCAGAGAGTTTTTGGGCAAACATTGCTGCGCGACGAATAATTTTGCGCAAAACATATCCGCGACCATCGTTTGATGGCATGCATCCATCTGCAATTAAAAAAGATGAAGAGCGTACATGATCACCTAAGACATTAAAAGCAGCTTTTATTTTTTCTGGGCTTTTGTTATAGCTGAATCCTGTTAATTTTTCTATTTCATCAATTATTTCAGCGAAAAGGTCCGTTTCAAATACTGAGTCTTTACCCTGGATTACACAACAAAGTCGTTCAAGCCCCATTCCCGTATCTACCCCTGTTTTAGTCAGTGGTTTTAATTCGCCATTTGATTGACGATCATACTGCATAAACACAAGGTTCCATATTTCCATAAATCTGTCGCAGTCGCATCCCGGAGCGCAATCTTTGCTTCCACAGCCGCGTTCTATTCCCTTGTCAATATAGATTTCGGTGCATGGTCCGCATGGCCCTGTGTCTCCCATCTGCCAAAAATTATCTTTTTCACCAAGTCGTTTGATGTGTGTTGTAGGAAGTCCAACAACTTTGTTCCAAATTTCAAAAGCTTCATCATCTGTAGTAAAAACAGTGGCGTAAAGTTTATCTTTTGGTAATCCTATCTCTTTAGTTAAAAGTTCCCAGGCAAAACTGATTGCTTCTTCTTTGAAGTAGTCGCCGAATGAAAAATTTCCAAGCATTTCAAAAAATGTGAGGTGTCTTGCTGTGAAGCCGACATTTTCTAAGTCGTTGTGTTTTCCACCAGCGCGTACGCACTTTTGAGAAGATGTAGCTCGAGTGTACGATCTTTTTTCTTTACCCAAAAAAATATCTTTAAATTGATTCATTCCCGCGTTGGCAAAAAGAAGTGTTGGATCTTGTGCTGGAATAAGTGAGGAACTAGCGACAACCGTGTGACCATTTTTTGCAAAAAAATCCAAATACTTTTTGCGTAATTCGAATGATTTCATAGACATCCTATCAAAAAACTGAACTCTGGACTTTATAACGCACTAATTTCACCATAATTTTAAAATATTCACAAATAAAAACAATTAAATTCAATTAATGCATTGCTTTTGGATGGAAAAAATTTTTAATATTAACATAGTCTTAAATTTGAGGGGGATGGGATGAAGATTTTTTTTATTGGCATAAGATTGCTGTTTTCTGTTTTTGTTTTTACAAATAGTTATCCAATCGTTATCAGCACGGTTGCTGTGGATTGCGCTGAAGTAGCTGGGTCTGGTTTAACTGCAGATGGTTCAGTCGACTCTGCCGAACAATATTTTTTATTAAGAAATTTATATACGATATTTAATTTTTTGAAAGTCGATGAGGCTTCAACACACACATCTTTGGTTTTAGCTGAGGATTCATTAGAGATGAAGGCTAAATATTTGGATAAAGATCTTGATGGGGTAGCAAGCAAGATGGCTAAGCAGTTAGATATTGATTGGTTGAAAAAAATAGATAATCGTATGCAGGTAAGTTTTGGCAGTGACTTTAAAAAGTGGCAATATTATGAAGTTTTTAAATCTATTTATTTGAATAAATTTAGTTGGAAAGGAAAAGCAACCTTAGTTTATGATTTGGTTTTAGATCGGGGTAATCCGCATGGCTTATTGAGCGATTTTTTACGCGAATTTGAGACATTTTATAAAATCGGTTCTTCCAAGACGCAAATTCGGTGGCATTTGACGGAAAAACATGATTATAAGCTTTTAGTCTTTTTTTATCACATAATTAAAGTTTGCGATTATTCCAAAAAAGTTTTGATTGCATGTAAATTTAAGAATTTAGATATTAGATTTTATCTTGATCCTGCGCTAAATGGAGTTTGTGTCGGATATTTTAAAGAAGAAATTGGAAGACGTATGTTTGATTTGGACCATACATCTTCTGGAATAATGAACATGAATTTTTATAAAAAAATATACGCTCAGGCCATCAAATCACTTGATATCGATTTAATTGGGTATGATTTTAGGTAATAAAAAAAGCCCGCAATTAAATGCGGGCTCGGTGCAGTGTAAAACTCGATGCAGTGTAAAAACGTAGTATAAAATCTATTACTAAAGTCTACTAAACCTTAGGACCTTTTCTCTTTTCACTTGCATTATTCCAAATTCTATCTGGAAAGTGAGATTTGAGATTTGAACTTACCTTACTTTTTCCTTTTGTATCAAAAAAACGTAGTTTTTGTTTTTTACTTAAAGGTTTGAATTCTGTCTCTTCATGAGGGTGAAGTTCGGCAAAAGTTTTGAACTTTTTAGGCATAAAATCTCCTTTTTTGACTAATTAATCTCACGATATGAATGTTTTAGTACATTTTACTAGCTTTAAGATATCAAAAACACTTACTAATAGTCAATAATATTAATCATATAGGTACATTTTGCCATTAACACCCATGGCGGCCATTTACAGGTAATTTGAAAATAATAACAAAAATATGTAATTCTATCCTTGCAAGAGTTTAATTTTGTTTGTATAATTCTGTGTGTAATCTATGAAATTTAAAAAAAGTTTTGAGAGTTTAAGTCGGGCCTATAGCTCAGGTGGCTAGAGCATCCCGCTGATAACGGGAAGGTCAGTCGTTCAAGTCGACTTAGGCCCACCAATTTAAACGATCTGGATTGAAATTTTTGGGGGTATAGCTCAGTTGGTAGAGCATCCGCTTTGCAAGCGGAGGGTCTGCGGTTCGAATCCGCATACCTCCACCAAGTTTAAAGCCCAATTTAGGTGTAAAAGCCTTAAATTGGGCTTTATTATTTATATAAAAAGTTACTAAAAATAGAAGAGAGCCACTCAATTTACGTTGAGTGGCTCTCTTCTATTTTATATAGTTTTACTATTCTAAGAAACGTCTATCAGTGCGTTTTGACTTTTTTACGAGATTTACGAAAGTTTACTTAAATCATCAACCTCTTGGCCCATTTTTCTGGTGTGTCGCCAATAACTTGCGCCTGTTCGTTCTGGAAGGCTAACACCCATCTCTCTTAAAGACTCCCCCATATCCTCTGTAAATCCAGCTCCGTTATCAATCAGAATTTGTGCAATATTTTTATACGCCTGTCTTCTTCGATCACTTCCTCTGCAAACAATCTTTTTGAACCACATGTCAATTGACAGCCTTAAAGCTGTATAACCGTTGCATCGTCCACCAATTACTTCGGAATTTAGTTTATCCTTTGTTTCAGCATTTTGAATAAGCATTTCTACCAACTCTGTATCACCCTTAAACACTGGCAAAAATAATGATGAACCTTCTGATAAATGCTGTAAATCTCGAGACGAAAGTGTTTGTTCATCCACCATTGCCTGAAGGTTAAAAGAACTCAATGTAAACAAAAATGCTGATAAGAAAAAAAACTTATTAAAATTACTCATAATAAACGTCCCTTGTGCTTAACGATTTATACTAATTTCTTCCGTATGTTACCATAATATCATAATTATATAATTATTTCAAATATATAATAATTATTCAAAATTGAAATTGCGTAGATTAATAAAATTTAGCCAAAAATTGCCATATTTTGCGTTTTTTTCTCGGTGCTGTGTTAGTGTATTGTTAATTTTTGTGTGAAAAATGATTTATTTGATTATTGAATTTAGTACTCGTTCTGTTATTGACAAAAATTCCTTTCCAGGATCAATGTAAAGATCAAAATTAATGAATTTTAAAAATCTTTGTTCAATTAAGAATATGGTTTCACCGTACACGAGTTTTTGTAAAAAAATTGTTTTTTCCATGCTTGTAAGATATTTTTTTGTTAGAAGTACAGTGGCGTGAATGTGGTTTATAAAAACTTGATCTTGGGTACTTTCAAGAAAGGTTTCTAATAACTGTGATTTTTCTTCAGTTGTGGGGACTCCCTGGTGTTGAAATGTGCATGAATATGTATATTCACTAAATTTTTGGTTTTGTAAACATTCGGTGTAAATTTGGTCTATAAATGTTGAATTTTTTTTACAGCTTCGCAATAAAATTTTTAGAACATTTAATTTTTCCATATATGTTCCAGCATTTTGTAAAACTGCATTAATCTTTTCATCCATATTATATTGATCTTTTATAAGATCTAATTTTTCTTTACTTAACAATATTTCCCAAAATGCAATGTCTGTAAATGATATCCAGTCTGAATTGTAGAAATCCTGATCGTTATTTATTTTTAGTGAAATCACAAATGCCCCTGTAAAAATTAGAAATATTACAAATGGCGTTCCTATATCGGGTCGTGATAAAGGTGTTCGTTCCAATATTTTATTTATCGCTTTTTCAAAATAAACACACATTCCTAAAATTTCTTGAACCGAAGCAATTTTTTGACCATATGCATTTACAATTATTTTAAATAATTGAGAAAATATTAGGTCTGAGTTGGGATTTTGGGAAAGCGGAATGTTTTTGATTTCTAAAAAAGATTGAATTTCTTTGGTGACTGCGCTTGCCAGTATTTGAATTTCTACAGTTTCAAGGGATTGAATTATGGTTGTTAGCGATGGGTGTTTCGGTTGCTCAGGCCTAAGCAAGGCTGGATAACCTGGTATAAATACTGTGCTAAAAATAAAAAATAATAATAAAAATCGGTTTGGCATTATTGGACTCCAAATTTTAAAAATATAATATTTATACAATATAATGTGTGAGAATGCGGCAAACAAGATTTAAGTTTATTTGCATTTGTAAATGCCATGTAGGCTAATAATTTTCAAAATTTAAAAATTGCTTACTTTACTTTGAGTTGCGTTTCTTGTTTATACTTGTTACGTGTTTTAATATGTTTATGGTGGAATCTTAATTCCAAATAAAGTTATTTCTAATACGAAGGGAGATTTCTATGAATTTTAGATCGCTTTTTTATATGTGTTGTTTTGGCTCTCTTATTTCGAGCGTTACTCCACGCTTCATCCAATGTATGGAAGGTTCGCAGGCAGCCTCTGGTAGTCAATTCTGGGAAACCAGTCCAATGGATATAGATCCTAGTATTTTTGAAGATGTTGATCAGATTGTTGGTAGATTAACTGATCCCGATGGAAGCGACGTAGTAAGTGTTGCAATAGACTTTCCTGTTAATAATACTCAACAACTTGGCGTTGCTATTCAAACTTTAATTTCTCTATCCAAAAACCAATCACCGCAAGCTAAAAGCATGAGTCAGAAATTTGCAAGTAAGATTGCAAAGGATATTGGAAGAATTTATAAACAGGATCCGCAAACAGTAACAGCATTTATTCAACAAAATCGTGATAAATTAAATCCTGAGATGCAAAATATCTTTGATATTTGTTTGGATAGGTGTAATGGTAAAATGCAGCGTTTTGCCAATTGCCATGCGTGTTCTATTTACACTTCTGTGGCTCTTTTTTCTTTTGTCATTTACTTTGCATTGCAAGAATTTTATTTGTAATATGTTATTGAAATTGATATTCTAAAAAAGTGTTTTTAGTGGGGATGTAGCTCAGTTGGTAGAGCGTCTGCCTCGCACGTAGAAGGTCAGCGGTTCGAATCCGCCCATCTCCACCAGCCTACGCCCTACGTGGCTACGGCTGGCAGGCCATTCTTTGGCTTTCACCATTTGGACTCCTAGTTTTCCACCGTTGTCCTAGTTACTTCGTAGTTATTGCTATAACTTTTTTAAGTAAAAGTGGTTGAATTTCAGGGTATGTTAGATCTTGTGGTAAGTCGTTAAAAAGCTGAATTTTTTCTATTTCAAAATCAAGCGTTTGTTTTAGTTCTTTGATTACTGCGTAATACAGTCTGCCATAGCGTGTTTGTGTGTCTTTTGTGACTGAGTATTCACAAGTTTCTATTAATTCAAAATTTGTTGCACCGGTTTCTTCAAACAGTTCTCGTTTGGCGGTATTTAAAATTTCTTCCCCTTGTTCCCTCCGGCCTCCTGGGATCTCCCAGGTTGTTCTTTTTTTATGTTTAACCCAAATCCATTTTTCTTTGAACTTGGAACAAATTACAGCAAACTCGAGTTTGCTATCCTCAACTGTTTTGAGTTTGTGAAATTCTACTTTTATCACGGCATTATCCTCGTATTTCTTGAAGTAACGCGATTTTTGGCCACATACTACGAATTATACTTTTAACTCTTATATCATCACATAATTCAAGTAATATAATTGCAAGATCAACCGTTTCTATTGCTGCAAAAAACTTTGAGGCTATTTCTTTGTTCCATGGCGTTACTTGCTCGACATTTTTAACTGCATTTTTGTATCCCAGTCCGCTAAAAAAAAGCAATCTTGTTGCAAGTTTTTTACCGTGAAATTGTTGAGATTCCCAGTTTTTTACTTGTTGTATTAGGTAGTCTTTTGCTGCAAATAGCAAATTTTCGTGTATATCTTTATAAAAAATAAGATTATTTTCGATTATAAACATCAGTGAAATTAGTGTGGGGTCAGGCATTCCTGATAATATTTTAATTTGGGTTTGGATTGTTCCTGAATAGCTTGTATAAATTTTTTTAATGGGCATGGAATTTTTTACTCTCAAAATTTCATCGATAAGTTCATAGACAGCATCAATTTTTTCTGCATTTAGTAAATAATTGTGGTCAAATAAGGTCAAAGTGTATTGCAATGGGCCCATAAATGACTTGTCTTCCGGAATATCAATAAAACTTATAAGTTCCAGATCTTGTTTTAATAATTTATCTAGAGTGGCGAAATAATCAAATTTTGAAGGGCTGATTCTTTTGTAAGGTTTTGTGATTCTGCTGATATTAATTTCCGGTAACATAGTACGAGTGGGTGTTATTTTCATGCATTGAGTATTTTCGACAACAATCAAGCTGATAATACTTGCAACCAAGATAGATATATATAAAGTTTTTTTAGTAAAAAACATGATCCTCTTTCATTCTTAAAAACTTAACATTGAGCTTTTATTTTTATCTTTTATAATAAGCTAAATTTTATAAAAATTGTCAAAGAAAAAAGAAAGTTTTTATGTTTATTAATTGGCAACTTAGATTATGTACATATTTTTTTGGTCTGATAATTATGCTGTTCCAATGCGTAAATGGAATGGGAAAAGAAGCTTCAACTTATACGCTTTTACTGTCACAAGAAATGGATGTGTATAATAGATTGGAAGTTCAAAAATTTATGTACGAATATAAGCGAGGATATCCAGAACCAAGTTTATACAGTCTTGAGGCTGGATTTGATTTATTAGAATCAGGGAGATTGAATTTTTATAAAGAGAGAGAGTTGGCGGCTGATCTACTTGACCAGGCGGAGCAACTTCATAAAAGCGATCCAACGGGTGTAGGAAAATTGGTTTGGCAGCATTACGATCAGCTTATGCCAAGTGTTAAAGTGTTGTTTGAAAAATGGGTGCACGGGCAGAGGAGATGCTATCGTTGTAAAGTAACCACTGCCTGCTTTATTTTAGGAACGATAATTTTTAGTTGTTCAGGTTTTGTAATGCAATTGCTTACTCATCCCGAATCAATTGAACAGCTGGGTTACTGTGATTTATATGGACATGATGGTTTATTTCCGGTTTGCTTCACAAGAAACGATACTTTATAATTCCCAAAATCAATTTAAGGGTTAATTATCTTCTGAAGTTCTTCCCATTTTTCATAAAATTTTTCGATTTGAGATTTGATCTCATTAATATGTTTAGATGTTTTTTCGAATTCAGGTGTTCCAAACTCTAAAAATTCAAAATCTTGATTAAGTTTAACAAGTTGTTTTTCAAGTGTTTCAATTTTACGCTCAATACTGCCCATCTGTTTTTTTGTCTCATACCATTCTTTACTGCTAACAGTTTTACCTGGAGTTGCTTGGGTTTGTGGTATCATTGGAGCGGCTTTTGAGGTGGATTTATCTGGCGAATTGCTAGTGGAATGCTCTAATTCATTATGCTTTTTGTGATACAAAAAAGACTCATAATTACCAGGGTAATTAATAATTCCATTTGGATTCAGTTCCAAAACTCTGGATGCAAGTCCGTCTACAAATGTTCTATCATGTGAGACAAATAAAATTGTTCCCGGGTATTGATTCAGAGCCTTCAATAAAATATCTTTTGTTTGAAGATCAAGGTGGTTGGTTGGTTCATCAAGGATTAAAAAGTTAGCATCCAATAACAGTGTTTTTACCATTGCTACTCGATTCTTTTCTCCACCACTTAGGACCGCTATTTTCTTTTCTACGTCATCGCCTGAGAACAAGAATGCACCAAGTAAAGCGCGTACGCGTGAACGCATTTCAGATGTTGTGCAGATACTTTCAACCTCTTCTAAAATTGTTCTATTTTTATTCAGCGTTAGCTCTTGGTCTTGTTCAAAAAAGGCAATTTCAACATTATGCCCAAATTTTAATGTTCCGTTTTCTAGTGGATATTTTCCAGCAATTAAATTAAGCAGGGTAGTTTTACCTTTTCCGTTTGCGGCTATGAGGGCAACCTTATCACCGCGCATGATATCAAATGAGACATTCTTAAATAATTCAACGGCTTCAAATGTTTTGTTTACATCGCTTACTTTTAGAACGACATCACCGGAACGCTTAACATTTGAAAAATTAAGCCTAATGTTAGGGGCATTGGATTCAATTTTAATAAGATCTATTTTTTCAAGATTTTTGAGCATGCTTTGTGCCATGCTTGCTTTTGATGCTTTGGCTTTAAATCTGTTAATTGTTTCCATTGTTTTCTTGATATGTCGCTGTTGAGCTTCATATTGAGATTCTAAAATTGCGTCATCATTGGCTTTTTGTTCTAGATATTTTGTATAGTTACCGCGATAAATTTTTAAATTTCCCCGGTCTATATCAAAAATGTACTGGCAGAGATGGTCCAAGAAATAGCGATCGTGACTTATGAGAACAAAACCAAAACTGGCATACTTTAAAAAATCCAGAAACCAGTCTTTTGCAACGATATCAAGGTGGTTTGTGGGTTCGTCAAAAAGATAAAAATCGGCCTTTTGTAGTAATAATTTTGCAAGCACAATTCGCATTTTCCAGCCGACACTGAGTTCTCCGACAGGTTTATCAATTTTTTCTTCTGGAAAACCAAGCATAGAAAGCATTTTTTTTGTTTCAATTACGCATTGGTCAAAATCATGCTCAGAGAGCTCTTTTTGTAAAAAAGCAAAGCGTTCAATTTTTTCAGTGCTGTGTGTTGATTCTTTTTCAAAGTCAGAGTGTAATTTATCAAATTCAAGTTTGAAATCAACCAAATCACCAAAAGCAGTTAATGTCTCTTCAATAACAGACCTATTGGATATAAGAACAACTTCTTGTGGAAAATAGGCGATTTTGATTCGTTTTTCAATCAAAAGCTTACCGCTATCAATTCCCTGTAGTCCGCTCAAAACTTTGAGTAGCGTTGATTTTCCACTTCCGTTTCGGCCTACAAGTCCAATTCTCTGATTTTTTTCAACAGAGAATGATAGATCTTTAAACAATTCGCGTTGTCCAAACTCAAGACATATATTAGAAGCTGTTATCATTGTTCCCCCCTAGATTTAATTTTTATCCAATATTCTCCAAAAATTCCCTCTTAATCTTCTTATGTAAATAAGAGAAATTACTGCTGTGGCTACAAAAAATGAAGAATAAACCAGTGTGAATTTGACGATAATACTTTGAATTTGTAAATGACTTATAGTCCAGGATACAGGACCAAAGAAGAATGCACAAACGCAAAAGCGCCCCCACATGACTGCTTTTACGTCTCCAGCTCCACGTAACGCACCTGCGAGGACAACTTGGAGCCCATCAAATATGGCCATAAAATTTATGAATGGAAGTGCAACAAACGCAAAATCAGTAAATTTATTTTTAGGATCAAATAAATTTATAAAATAGTGTGATCCAATGGATAAAATTATCAAAACAGGAATAAAGGTTAGGGCTGTTATTACCAATATTTTTTTAATGTTGGCGATTGCCCCATCGATGTCTTTTGCGCCAAGTCTGTTGCTGACAAGAAATGTAATAATTTGGGCTGATGCCATAACCGGTATAAATGCAAACATATCCAAACTTCTGATTACATTATATGAAACAATAGCATATTTCCCCATTGGGTTTATCAATTTCACAAGCCATAAGTGAGACAGGGAAATAGTAGTTTTGTCGATAATAATTGGCCAACTCAGTGATACTATTTGAGTAATCTTTTTTATATCAAAGCATGATTTCAAAAAATTAGGAAAGTATTTACGGTAGTTATTGTTGAATAATACGTAAACAAGAGCGATTACGTTCATAGCTGTGTATTGAATTATGCTTGCAATCGCTGATCCAATTAATCCGTGAGCAGCAAAACCAAATTTACCCAAAACCAGTGAATAATCGAAAAAAATAAATAATCCTATACCTATAATATTGAGAATCATAGGAATATGTGTATTTTTAACGGCTCTCATGAAGCCTACAAAAACCATGGCAGAAAGAATAAGGATAATTCCCAGTGATTTTAATTGTAAAAATGGAATTCCAATATTTGTCATTTTATCAGATACGTCTAGACAACTAAAAATGCTTTTGGCTCCAACCATTATTAAAATAAATTGCGAAATACCGAGTATAAATGTTATCCAAAACGTGTTATAAAAATATTCACCACATTTATTAAAATCACCGCTTCCATTAAACCGTCCAATAAATGCGATAGAGGCTACGGGTACGGCTTCTGCGAGTTTTGTTAAAGTTATTAGTACGTTAGTAGCCATCCCTAGGGCCCCAAATGTGCTTACAGACCCAAGGCTGGCAATTATCAAGGAGTCGAAAATAGAGGGTACGGCAAGCAGAATCGACATAGAGACTACTTCTGGAAGCCAGTATAGAATTATATTTTTGTATGAATCGCCTTTTATTGTGTTCATATATCCTTAATATTCGGCATGCTAAATTTGTTTGTAATAACTAACTTTGTTTTAAAAACGACGATTTTTAAGCATAACACCAATATTTGTAAAGGAAAAGGCATATTTAAAATGGCAAAAGTCCCGTTTGAGTCGCGCTCAGTCGGGACTTTGAGATGAAATATAATAAAGTTATATGATGGAAAGTCCGCCGATTTCGCCAAAATGCTTCAGTAATAAAGGCAAAACTGCGCGTTTTGAAGACATTTCATGTATAATTTCGCTTTTCATTAAAGCTAGAGTATATCCTATACCTTCTACGTCTGGGCATTCATGCGCTTTTTGTGTATTCATTCCTATAGAATGACGTAGTGTTTTTTCTGCAATGTTTATCGAAGATGTTATTAATTCTTGTAAAAATTCTTCGGATAAGTCGGATTTTTGCCCACTTAACATTGCCTTATACTCTTCATTTAAATGTGGTTTAGTTAGTAGTAGTTCAAAGAAAGACTCTCTTTTCTCTTGGTTTAATTTAATTATGTAATAAATAATAGATTTAAGAGCCTTTTCATCTTCATGTGTTATTAATGTATCTGCTGGCATTTCTAGTCCCACGTTTGAATCTGGACATTTCATCACATTAATTAATGTGACAACCATTTCAGGGGTTACATCTTGTTCGGAGTTTAGTTTATGTGAGAGCGTTATATAGGTTAGTTTGAGTAAATCTTCGTTACTCATAAGAGATGTCATAAGCTTGTTAACGTGAGCAAACGCATTGCTAAAATCAAAAGCGGGGTTTGCTTGTTGCAATTGAATAAGATCGCGTTGTAATGCCCCATACCTTTTAAACATTTCTCGAATAAAGTCTGTATCTTGGCTTTGGTCGAAGTATGGTAAGTGGCTTAGCGTACGATTATATGCTATAGCATTAATGGCTTCTTGTAGGCTACTCATATCGAAAGTGTCGTATGCTGCCGCTGTTTGTTGCCCGCTGCTCATATCTATGTTTTTGCATTCCATTGCGGATACTTGGCTACATGAAACTAAAACGAATAATCCAAATGATAAAATTTTTTTCATATAAAAAATCTTTCTCGTATAAGTAAATAAATATAAATTAAAAAGCACCCTGCCTAAGCGTGAAGAGATGATATCAAGAAAAATTTTAAAATCAAGTAAGTTTTGTTCGAGTAACTTTGCTTGAAAATACGGGAAAGGCAATTTTGGGATAACAAAAATCCCGATTGAGCTGCAGTCCAGCCGGGACTTTGAGATAAATTTTGTTATAAAATGTAATTAAATAAAAGATTATATGATGTCAAAACCGTTAATTTCACCAAAATGTTTTAATAATAAAAGAACAACTGTGCGTTTGGCTTTTATTTGGGCTGATATTGTTGATTCCAACCCCGGCATTATAATTACAGGTGCATGCAGTTGCTGCTCTATTGATAAACGCAGTACTTTTAGTATGCAACTTGTCAAAATAGTTATTAATTCTTGTAAAAATTCTTCGGACAAATCCGATATCTCCCCTCTTAAAATCGCCTGATACTCCCTATTTAAATGTGGCTTTAATAGCAGACTATAAAAGGCCTCTCTTTTTTCTTGTCTTAATTTAATAAGTTTATAGAGAGATGATTTACATGTTGCGTGGCCTTCCAATAGCTCATTAGCCGGTAGGTTTAAATCGAGTGCTGCTTGTTTTATATAACCCATTAATCCAGCAATCATTTCCGGTGTTACGTCTTGTTCAGAGTTGAATTTACGTGTCATTGATAAATATGTGAATTTGAGTACATCTTCGCTGCTGATTATAGATGTCATGGCTTTATTTATTTCATCAAAAGCCTGCTTGAAAGATTCTGGTGGCATTGTTTGTTGTAATTGGATAAGATCCCTTTGTAATGCGCTATACCTTTTAAACATTTCTCGAATAAAATCTGTATCTTGGCTTTTATCGAAGTATGATAAATGATTTACCGTTCCATTATATGCTATAGCATTAATGGCTTCTTGTAATGAACTCATGTCAAAAGTGCTTGAGGCAGCTACGGGTGCGGTTGCTGGTTGCTGTTCGCCGCTCATATCCATATCCTTTGATTCCATTGCAGATACTGGGCTACATAAAACTGAAGCGACGAACCCAAGTGATAAAAATTTTTTCATATAAAAATCTTTCTCGTATAAGTAAATAAATATAAATTAAAAAATATTTCGTCTAGACGTGAAGAAATAGTATCAAGAAAATAATTAAAATCAAGCAAGCTTTACTTGCAAAAGTTATTTACTTTTCAATTCTTATAGTTCCGATATTATTTTTTATTTCGAGCTTGGTTCCAAATTCAGCGCTCAATTTTTTCATATGATTTAAGATTTTTTGAGCTAGCTCGTCTTTGGCTAAATTTACCTGCATTTCAGAAATATAAACAGGAATTAGTTCGAGTTGCTGGATTCCGGCTTTTGTGATTTTTGCTTTAAATAAAAAAGAATGATCGTTGTGTTGATCTGGGTAAATCATGTAATCATCAATGAAATCTCCGGCGCTGTATATAATTGGTTTACCATTATATATTTCAATTCCTTGGAATATATGTGCGCTGTGACCATGAATTAAATCCGCGCCGCAATCTATTATTTTATGTGCAAAATTTACTAAATTTATTTCTGGACGTTCGACTTTGTTAGGGCCCCAATGTATTGAGACGATTAGAATATCAACTTGGTCATGTATTGACTTTATATCGTGTTCTACTTGCTCGAGTTGCCCAATTCTGATGTAATTTATGCCGGATTTTTCTGAAGTTGCTGCCCAGTCTGGTTCGTTGTCTGTGTAACCAATTACACCTATTTTGATTCCGTTTTTCTCAAGAATTTCTAATTTGCGTGCTTGATTAATATCTTGACCTGCACCGATATATTTTATTTTTTTACTATCAAGTAACTGGGTTGTTTCCAAGAAGCCTTCTTCATTAAAATCAAAGCTGTGGTTATTTGCCAAATTAACAAGACTGATATTTGCTTCAACTAAAGATTGGATATTCTCCGGATCAAGTTTGAAATTAAAAACTTTGAAAACACGCTTTTCGCTTTTTGTGATTGTTGTTTCAAGATTAATAATATTAAAATCATTTTTCTTTAACAATGGAAGAACATCTCCCCATGGGTGAGTGGAGCCGTGTGTGGTAATTGACTGATTTACTAATCGGCCAAGCATGACATCTCCGGTCAATCCTATGGTGATAGATCTTTGTTCTTGTAATCTATTTAGGATAAGATATCCACTGACGACCAGAAATGTTCCCCAAAATAATAATTTACTTTTTTTCATAACATTAATCCTTGTGAATTATTGGTGTAGTTAAAGATTTTTTGCTAAACAATTTTGTTTTTGTTAACATTCTTTAGCTTAACACGAAAATATTGTTTTAAAATATCGTTTTGAAAATAGAAGGGGCATCTATGGCAAGTTTTAATCGCGTTATTATGATGGGGAATCTTACAAGAGATCCTGAGCATAAACAACTTTCTTCAGGGCAGGCTGTTTGTCGTTTGGGATTGGCATCAAATCGTCAGTTTAAAAATAAACAGACTGGAGCGATGGTTCAGGAAGTTTGTTTTGTTGACGTTGATGTATGGGGACCTCAAGCTGATGTTTGTAAACAATATCTGCAAAAAGGGCGTCCAGTTTTAATTGAAGGTCGTTTGAAGCTTGATACTTGGCAGGACCAGGATGGGACCAAGCGTAGCAAGCATTCAATTGTTGCGGATCGCGTAACATTTTTGGGTGGGGCTAATGCACAGGAATCTGATGAAGCTGATTTTAATGTTGCTTCAAATGATCCGATTAATCCTGCAAAATTTGAAGCAAAGTCTGATGTTGAAAATGAAAAAAAACATAGTGTTAGAAAACCTAAGACTATTTCATCCGAGGCTTCAACCGGAGAGGTTTCTCTCAAGGACGAGGCTCCATTTGAAAACGATTTGCCATTTTAATTAAGTAAGTGATTTTTTTATATTTTTCTGGCAGAGGGAGATTTCTTTCTGCCGGATTTTATTTTTATTGGGAGCATTTTATTGCTAAGTGCTTGGTGCTGGTTTTTGTTTTTAATACAGCAGAATCTTTTTTTGGTGCGATTGGCGAGCAGATTTCATCTGAGCCATTAAAGATTGTTTATTCAAGAATTTCAGATCAAGCAATTGCTTGTTGTTGTTGAAGTAACAAGGTTTTGATCGAGAAATTTTGGATGAGGCCAATGCTGTTTTTTACAAAATCTAGAATAGTAAGATTAGTTTTTAAATTAATAGTTTTGACTTTAATAAAAAAGGGCCGCGAGTTGCGGCCCTTTAGACTGTTTAGATTCTTAGCTTATTTACTTCTTTTCTTCGAAGTCTGTATCGATTGGTTTGTCGTTAGGTTTAGCGCTTTCGCCTGTGCTTTGATCGCCAGAAGATTGTTGTCCTTCAGGGCCTGCTTGTTGCTGTTTTTCTTTGTATAAAATTTCCGCAATTTTATATGATGCTTGGATTAGATCATCAGCTGCTTTTGCCAGGGCTTGAGCATCATTTTCGTTTTCTTTCAATGCTTTCTTTGCTGTTTCGATTGCAGTTTCGACACTGTTTACTTCAGCGATTGGAAGTTTCTCTTTGTTTTCTTTTATTGTTTTTTCGATTTGCATGATTGTGCTGTCTAGGTGATTACGTTTATCGACAACTTCGCGTTGTTTTTTATCTTCCTCTGCATGTAGTTGTGATTCTTTGACCAGCTTATCAATTTCTTCTTTTGATAAACCTGATGAAGAGGTTATTGTGATATTTTGTTCTTTACCGGTACCTACATCTTTTGCAGTTACGTGAGTTATGCCGTTTGCATCGATATCGAATGTGACTTCGATTTGTGGCAGGCCGCGTGGTGCTGAAGGAATGCCATCGAGTCTGAATCGGCCTAGTGTTTTATTGTCTTTGGCAAATTCGCGTTCACCTTGTAGAACATGTATGTCAACTGCTGTTTGGTTGTCTTCAGCGGTTGAAAATGTTTGTGATTTTTTGGTTGGAATAGTGGTATTGCGTTCGATTATTTTTGTTGAAATTCCACCCATTGTTTCAATGCCGAGTGAAAGTGGGGTTACGTCGAGCAGAAGCACGTCTGTTACATCTCCGCCAAGAACGCCACCTTGAATTGCGGCTCCGACAGCAACAACTTCGTCAGGATTTACTGATTTATTTGGTTCTTTTCCAAAGAAATCTTTTATCATTGACTGTACTTTTGGTATTCGAGTTGAACCACCAACCAAAATCACTTCTTGAATTTCTTTTGTTGAAAGTTTGGCATCAGAAAGAGCTTTTTTGCAGGGTTCGAAAAGTTTATTGAAAAGATCTTGGCAAAGATTTTCGAACTTTGCTCTTGATAGTTTGAGCGTTAAATGTTTTGGGCCTGTTGCATCAGCTGTGATGTATGGGAGATTTATTTCAGTTTCTGTTGTGGAAGAAAGTTCGATTTTGGCTTTTTCTGCGGCTTCTTTTAGTCGTTGTAAAGCAAGTTTATCATTTCTTAGATCGATACCATTTTCTTTTTTGAACTCATCTACTAAGAAATTTATAATTTTTTCGTCGATGTTATCACCACCGAGCATTGTATCGCCATTTGTTGATTTGACTTCAACTACGCCATCGCCAACTTCTAGCACTGAAATATCAAATGTTCCACCACCGAAGTCAAAAACTGCTATTATTTCATTTGTCTTTTTGTCCATACCGTACGCAAGTGCTGCTGCAGTTGGTTCATTGATGATTCGTTTTACGTCTAGCCCGGCAATTCTACCAGCATCTTTGGTTGATTGACGTTGTGCATCGTTGAAGTATGCAGGTACTGTAATAACAGCATCGGAAATTTTTTCGCCCAAATAATCTTCAGCTGCTTGCTTTAGTTTTTGTAGGACGGCTGATGCAATTTCTTGAGGCGAAAGCTGTTTGCCTTGAATTTCAATTGCAACGTCGCCATTGCTGGATTCAACCATTTTATACGGAACGAGATGTTTTTCTTCACTTGTTAAACTTGAAAATTTGCGACCGATGAATCTTTTAGCGGAATAAATTGTGTTTTCAGGATTGGTTATTGCTTGTCGTTTTGCAATTGCACCGACCAAACGTTGCCCGTCTTTTGTAAATGCAACTACGGAAGGAGTTGTATTGGCACCTTCTTGGTTTGGGATGACTTTGAAAGTTCCAGCTTCCATTACTGACACAACTGAGTTAGTTGTACCTAAGTCTATTCCTATAATTTTAGCCATTTATTTATCCTTATTTTAGTTGTTAAACCTAATGAATTCTGAAATTTATGTCCTATTTTTTTATACTAAGCTTATTTTAGTCTCTTAATGAAGGCAAGTCAAGTAAGAAGTTAGAAAATCTTAGTGGGATACGCTAAGATTTTGCGACGATATTTGGAGCTTATGATTTTTACTATCAGTTTGTGGCTAACATTGAAGATGCGCCCCATGCCTTTGTCGCGTAAATTAATATTATGTAAAATAACAAAATGGCTTTTTTTAGTAGGTGGGATTTCGCGCGTGATTGCACTCCGTCTCGCCCCGCCAGCCCATTACATGGGGGCCCGTGGGATATTTACGGGGGTATTTTTATGGGGCTGGTGGGGCTCGCCTCCGTGCAAACTCGTGGGAAAATCGTTGGGGGATGCGGTGATGTATTGTATATATGGGGTATAGGGATATATGTATGTGTGACGATATATGTTATATGGATATAAGAACATAGAGATATAAGAGGCATATGTGCAACATGTATGTATGACGCGCGCAACTGGGGGTAATAAGCGTTTGGTGTTGTTGCAATACAAGGCCCAATATTTAAAGACTCAATATTTATAGGTCCCGCACTATATATTATGTAGGTATACGTGTACGGATGTAGGGTTGGATGGTATGTGTTGTAATTTCATACGAAGGTCCTACGCAATTGGATGGTATGTGTTGTAATTTCATACGAAGGTCCTACGCAAAGGGATTAATAGTCCTGAAATAAACCTAGTGCAGTGTTTAGTCGAGAGTCGGTGATTAGAATATGTAACATTATTATATAGATCTTTGTATATGCCAGTATGTTAGTGCATTTCTATTAAGGTAGTTTTAGATATATGCATGTTATATAAGGCATAACTAAAAAAGGAATACGTAAATCAATCAATGCGCTGGATGACATACTTATATATGTATATGTATGTGTGAATATGCAAGCCAGTTATTTACCAATCGCACGCAAGTATTTAAAACATAGACTTAAGAACCCTAAACGATCTTAAGATGTATTCAAAGCTAATTTTAAAAACAAAGTTAAATAAATATAAAAGTTTTAAATTTTTTAAAAGTTATTGAAAAACTTAAATATAAAGAACACCAAAAAAGGGAAAAGCGCGGCATATTAAAAAAGGCGTATATTTTTTTTGCACTTACATTGCCACTCATATTTTACAAAGCATTATTTTATTATCACTTAAAGTATAAAAAATGCGAGAAGTGCTATTGCTACTGATAATACCAAGTAGCGTGGATTTGTATGAAATTTTGGTTTGATACGCCAGTTAGAATAAGCGTTTAGCGCTATAATGGAAAAACTAAACATTTTTATGCTTATAATTCCAAGTAAGATAGTTGAAAGAGCCTGAGAATGCTTTGAGTAGCTAATAAAAATATAAAAGATTGTAAATTCGAGAGCTTTGTAGCAAAAGAATTTGAAAGATTGCTCTTCCATGACGTAAAATTGCTCATAAAGTGATGTTATGAAATCTATTATTTGAATGGTTAAAAAAAGTAAGGCCAAACCTATTGTTGCCATGCTTAAATCTGAACAATTGGCGTAACTAAGTATTTTGGAGTGATTGATAAAAAGTATAATTATAAGTGGGCTTATTAATGTTGAGAGTTTTCGAGTCAAAAGTTCAAAGGCACGTTGTTTTTCATAAGGAGTACTATTTTTTAGATTGGCAAGAATGGCGTTGCCGAGATAGCCTACTGAGATTTTAAATATTGATTGAATAAAATGTGCAATAACTGCTGCTAGGTAAAAAAGACCTGCGTACTCAAATCCAAATTTTAAAGCAAAGAATGGGGTGAGAAAATTTGATGTAAAGACTTCGCGGCTTAAACGTAAAAAATAATTGAAAACCTTTGCATTAATAATTCTACTTTTAAACTTGAGTGGTAGATTTAACCCAATATTCGGAAGATTTTTATATATTTTATAAAATAGAGAAGAAAATAGGATTGTTACAATTAACGAATCTATAATATGAAAAATTAATATGTTTTTAAAGGTGATTGGATAATTGAATAAAATATAGGGCATCCACACTAAAAATAGATAAAATAAAAATGATGCCACATCGGTAAAAACCGTTCTTTTACATTCAAGGCTTGTGTAAAGGAAAAGACGCAAAAACGATCGTACAGATTCCAGAATTATTGTTGCTGCAATTATTAAAAGCATTGGCAAGTCGATGCTTGCAGATTTGTAAAATACTAAAAATGTTGTCGCCGTAATTGATGTAATTAAAAGCAATGGAATGTGGGGAAATAAATAAAATCTAAAAAGAAGTTGTTTAAAATTTTGCTTACTCTTAATAAATAGATGAAAGAATGGAAGAATTGATGTGCTTGCTCCAAAGTCTGCAATCTTTGTGACAAGGTATACAAAAGATAATGTACTTGCGATTAGTCCATACTCTTTAGGTGTTAAATAGTAAGTTAGCAGTATGTTGTGCAGTGTTTTACACGCTTCATAGAGCATACTTCCACTAACCGCCCAGCGAAATCCTTTATGAAATTGAGCTTCAAGTAAATTTAGTGGGTTGGAATTTTGGTAATTCATAATATTTGGTCCTCAAAAAATCCTTTTTAGTCAAATTACTATAACAAGGCTTTTGCTTTTTGTAAGGGCTTTATTGATAAAAATACGAAATACTTATTTTTTGGTACTGATTTTATGTATTTTAAATATGTAAAGCTAAGTGAGGGTTAGGGGGGAAGGATTTGGGGGTTGCGCATTACAATAATTATTAGCGCGACCTCTATTTCTTTGCTTGGGATGTCTTGTAAGTCCTAAAGGGAATAAGCGACAGTATTTAAAGAGATGTGTTTTCTATTAGAAATTGAAGTGTATGTTATTATTTTTACTTTTCTATGCAGCTTGTAAGATAATTACTTTTTCTGTTATAATCATCTTATCTGTGGTCTGTGATTTGAGTGTGGCGGGGAATGTCTTCAGAGACAAGAGTTTATCGGAGACAAAAGTCTGAGGGGATATCATGTTTGAACCCAATGATAAAGTTGTTTATCCAGGACATGGCGTTGCAAATGTTGATGGTATTATCGAAAAGAACGTTGCTGATTCTAGCGTCAAATTTATTAAGCTTTCTTTTATCTATAAAGATATGACCATTTTGGTTCCTGTTTATAATGCTGATTCTATTGGATTAAGGTATATTAGTTCAGAATCAACTATAGATCAGGCATTAAAGGAACTTTTAAAAGAGCCAGAAAAAAAGCTTGAAGGAATTGATTTTACGCCTAGTGGATGGAATAGGAGAAATAAAGGTTATCAGTTAAAAATTCAAGGAGGACAACTGCTTGAAATTATCAAAATATATCGCGATTTAATGCATGTCTCGCAGCAAAAAGAGTTGTCGTTTGGCGAAAGAATGCTATTGCAATCCGTTGAAGATATTTTGGCTCAAGAGATCCAATCCGGAAAAAATATTGGTCGTGAAGAAGTTATTCAAGAGTTGCGTTGTCCCTTTAAACAGTTATTAAATATGACATCATATTCTAAACTCCATGTAAAAAATGGTGTTCAGGCTGCGTAGAGATGGGGATTGCTTTGAACGCATTGATTATCACGGGTCCTACCGCTTCGGGAAAAACTCAGCTATCAGAGATGATTGCAGTAAACCGTACTTGCGAAATTATTAATGCCGATGTGGGACAGTTTTATAAACCGCTTTCAGTCGGAACAGCAAAACCTGACCTAGCAACTGTTTCATATAAACATCATTTATTTAACTTACTTGATAAGCCTGAGGATTTAAGTGTTGTTAAATATAGAAATCTTGTTACCGATTTGGTAAAAGATATTTGTAGTCGTGGGAAGATTCCGGTTATAGTTGGCGGCTCTCTTTTTTATATCAAGTCACTATTTTTCCCTCCCCAAGAATTACCAACTCGAGATCTGAATGTTCAAAATAATAATCTTGACCAAATAAATATTGATAATTTAAGTGAAGATCAACAATGGGAATTGTTACAAAAAATTGATCCGGAAAGAGCTGCCGTGCTTCATTCAAATGATCACTACAGAATTGGTCGAGCCTTGAAAATTTGGATACAAACCGGAACAAAGCCATCAGCGTATAAACCAATATTACAACCTACATTTAATGCCCTGATTGTTTACGTAGAGCCAGATGTCTCAATTTTAAAAAACCGTATTTGTTTACGAACATCATTAATGATAAATCCTGAGGACTCCACCAAATTCGGATGGATTGAGGAAGCCGAGGCTTTAGTTGGAACGGAATGGGAAGAATTCTTAAAAACCAAGAATCTAATCGGATATACTGAAATTTTTGACTGGATTAAAGCCGGTAAAAATAAAAGTGAATTACCTGAACTGATTAGCAAAATACAGATTAAAACAACTCAATATGCAAAACGACAACGTACCTTTTGGAAAAGCTTTCAACTTCAAAGCTCTCAATGTGGAACCTTGCAAGCAACTTCAAAGCCAGATTTTTTAATTCAGACAATATCTGTTGGTTTGCCAGATAACCAAATTTTGAATCAAATTTTGACTGCATGGGATAAATTTACAAATAAATAACTAAATGTATTAAGATTATTTAAGATAGAAAAAATTATCACATTATTTAATTTAGAGCGAAATTTCTGCCGATATTTTACTTGGGTTAATCTGAAAACGTTGCTTAAAATTGATTTTTATTCGAGTTGTTTTTTTAGTTCGATCTGGAGCCTGATTTGAATTGGTGAAGGTGTTGTAAATGATTTTTGGTGATCAAATTTGGAGTTGGTGTTAAAATTAATCAACTAAAAAACAATCTAACTAAAAGGAGTAACTGTGAACTTTGTAAATTATTTAATTACTGCCGTGATTTTTACTTTTGCTGTTGTGGCTTTTGTTATTTACATAAAATCTGATTATCGCAAAGATGAAAAATTTTCATTACCAGTGCCAAATTTTGATGGAAAAATTTCTGTTGAGAAAGCTATTAAGTCAAGGCGATCGATTAGATCTTATAAACAGGATCCTCTTACCCTAGAACAAGTCGGTCAGATTTTGTGGGCCGCTCAGGGGATAACGAGTGATGATGGTTTTAGATCAGCACCATCAGCCGGAGCAACTTATCCACTTGAAATTTATCTTGTTGTGGGAAAGGTGACCGGTCTTACATCGGGTATTTATAAATATTTAAACAAAGATCATGTAATTATAAAAATTAATGATGGCGACAAACGTGCAGAATTGAGCGATGCAGCTCTATCTCAAGAATGGATCAAGGAAGCGCCCATAGAAATTATTATATGTGGAATCTATGAAAGAACATCAAAAAAATATGCTGCTAATGCTACAAAGTTTGTTCATATGGAAGTGGGATGTGTAGCTCAAAATGTTTATTTGCAAGCTACCGCACTTGGATTGGGAACCACATTTGTTGGAGCGGGCGAAGAGGAAAAAATTGCTTCTGTTTTGCATTTAGATAAAAATGAACATGCATTATGTATTCTTCCGGTTGGAGTTATAAATTAAATTTTTATTTTATCTAAAAATAAATTTAGCTTTAACTTAAATTGAATTTTGTTGATTTCATAAAGGTTTTGTGCCCCCAGGAAATTCTGGGGGTAAATATTTGGTATTGGAAAAAACGTTGTTATCCTGTAAACTCTGTTATTGAAAGTTGTTGTAATAAATGAAAATTAGTATCACTAAAATACAAGGATAGAAAGGCAATTCCGATGATTTATATATTTAGAAAAGAGATGAAAAAATGGCACACAGTTTTATGGGTTGTTTTTGCTGCGCTGGCACTTGGTAGTGGTTTTGGAATGTTTGTTAGTAGAAAAGGATCGGATGAATCTGTAGTTGGAAGTGTGGATGGAAAGAAAATTTATTTTAATGATTATAGGCGAGCCCTCAAGCGCATTATGGCTCCATATATGCAACTTTATGGAATGTCGGAAGACAAACTTTTAAACTTATTGAGTCAGTTTGGTAATTTGGATGAGATGGCGTTTAACATTTGTGTTGAAGATAAATTAATTAATGACATTCAAAGAAAATTTAAAGTTAATATTGATAAAGAAACATTTAACTCAAGATTAATTGAATCAATTCCTGGAAATGTTCTTGATGAAAATGGCAAAGTAAACATTGAAACATATCATAACTATTTAAAAATGCTTTCAACAAATGCTGCCGAGTATGAAAAATCAAAAGCATCAGAATTTAAATCTGAGGTTGTAAAACGCTTGATCGCAAATTCTTATGCTCAGCCAGAATTTTTCACAAAAGAGATTTTCGAACAAGAGTATGTTAAGAAAAATTTTGAGATAGCTGAATTTGGTTTGGATCATTTTTTAACACAGGCAAAAAAAACATCTCCAGATGCAAAAAGTCTTGAAGATTTTTATGCCCAGAATAAAGAAGGATACAGGGTTCCTGATAAATATAGAGCTAAATACTGGGAACTTGCGGTAGAGAGTTATGAGAAAAATATTGAAATTGACGAGCAATCAATAAAGAATTTTTATGACAAAAATAAAAGTTCTTTATTTAGAATAGCCCCAAAGGTTAAGGTTCGTAAGATTTTGATAAAGAAAAACAAAGGTGTACAAGGTACGGAAAGTGGATACAAAAAGGCCGAAGAGATCCACCAAAAGGCAAAGCAAGCTCCCGAAAAATTTGCTGAACTTGCCAAGCAATATTCGCAAGATATGCAAACAGCTAAAAATGGTGGAGTTGTAGATTTTTTTAGTAAGGGTAAGCACGGCACAGCTTTTGAGACCGCGGCGTTTAAGTTAAAAGAACCAAATCAGATTTCTGATATCATTATAACTGATGATGGATATGAGATTATTCAATTGGTTGAACGAATAAAGGCTATTGAAAAACCGCTGGAAGCCGTTAAAAGTGAGATTGTAAATTCATTGCGTAGTAAGCGCAGTATTGCAATTTTGCAAGGCGAACTCGGCATAATGATGCACAAGGCCCGAGAAGATGCAAGCGCACTTGATGTTTTCGCAAAGGAACATTCATTGCAAGCTAATGAAACTGATTGGCTGGCTGAAAAAGATATAACGGATGCAGATATATTGGGACAAATAGCGCAAAGAATGTTCTCATCAAAGAAGCAAGAAAGAGCATTGGGATATTTCAAGACCACCGGAAAATATGTGATTTATAGATTAATTGATACGCAGAAGAGCTATTTACCAGATTTTACTGCTGTTAAAGATATTGTTCTAAAAAACTATTATAAAAATCGCGCTACACAGCTACAGCGCAAGGCTGTCAGCCAAATTAAGGCGGATATTCTTAATTCACAAACAACTTTAAAAGATGCCGCCACACGTGAGGGCATTAAAGTTATAGAAACTGGATTAATTACAAAAGGCGATAAAATTCAAGGTTTTGACGAAAAGATGCCACTGTTAAGTAAGATGTTTATAATCTCTGATAAAACACAAGTCTTGCAGGATGTGTACGAAAATGACTACTATTTAGTTACTTTAAAAGCTGTTCAGTACGATGATGCGCAGCGATTTGAAGATAAGAAAGAAAGCATTAAAAATAAAGAGAATTTGAAAGAATCCAGAAAACATGCAAATGCGTTTATTGCATCATTGCTAAGAAATGCTAAAATAGATATGGATAAGAAGGTATTAAGTTTACATAAAAACCACTCGAAAGACATTTAATGTCAAAAGAAGTATCAACATCAAAAGACACGCAAAGTTCAGCATTGATGAAAATATCTCCAGAAAAGTTTAAGTCGTTAGAATCGACTTTTGCTCAAATTGATAAAGAATTCGGAAATGGCTCAGTAATGTTACTGGGCCAAAAAACAGATACAAAAATTGAAGTAATTTCAACAGGTTCAATTTTAATTGACTCGGCTCTTGGGGTCGGGGGATTGCCAAAAGGTAGAATAGTTGAAATTTTTGGGCCTGAATCATCAGGTAAATCAACGCTTGCTCTACATGCAATTGCTCAGGTACAAAAAAAAGGTGGCGTTTGTGCCTATATAGACGCAGAACATGCTATGGATCCATCCTATGCAACAAAAGTTGGCGTAAATGTTAATGAGTTAATTATTTCGCAACCCGATTTTGGTGAACAGGCTCTTGAAATTACTGAGATGCTTGTAAGATCTAATGCTGTAGACTTAATTGTCGTTGACTCGGTTGCGGCATTGGTTCCAAAGGCTGAATTGGAAGGGGACATGGGGGATTCGCATATGGGGTTGCAGGCAAGACTTATGTCTCAAGCCTTGCGAAAACTCACAGCCGTTGTTCATAAATCAAAAACGATTTTAATTTTTATAAATCAGATAAGAAGTAAAATTAGTCACGGCATGCCATCGTTTGGTCCAAATGAAACGACAACAGGTGGAAATGCTTTGAAGTTTTATTGTTCGGTTAGAATTGAAATTAGAAAAATTGCAACATTAAAAAAAGGCGATGTAGCTTTTGGAAACAGGGTTTCCGTTAAGATTGTAAAAAACAAGGTTGCGCCACCATTTAAAAAGGTAGAGGTGGATCTTGTTTTTGGAGAGGGAATTAGTGTTGAATTGGAAATCTTGGATGCAGCTCTACAATTTGGAATTATAAAGCAGGGCGGCGCCTGGTTTACGTATGGAGATGAACGACTTGGACAAGGGCGTGAGAACTGTGTTAAAAAAATTAAGGAGGATAAGAAGTTGTTGGATGCATTGTTAAGTGCTGTAAGAGAAAAAATTGATAGCCAGGGATTTGTTTGTGAATAAATTTAAAGATAATAACCAAGATTTACAGAGCAAGTACCGAGTAAACGAAGGTATAAAAGCCGACACAGTTATGGTAATTGGCGGAAATGGTGAGAATTTAGGGGCCATGTCTAAGCGTCAGGCTTTATCTATTGCCGAAGCTGAAGGTATGGATCTTGTTCAGGTGGGGGAAAAGGATTTAGTAGTAATCGCTAGAATAATGAATTTTGGTAAGTTTATTTATGAAAAGAAAAAGCAACTTGGCGAGGCTAAAAAACATCAAAAGGTCATTTTAGTCAAAGAAATTAAGATTCGACCAAGCATTGATGACCAGGATTACAAAACAAAATTAAACAAAGCAGAGGGCTTTTTCAAGGATGGCAACAAGGTTAAATTTACGCTTCAGTTTAAGGGGCGTGAAGTGCCAAAAATGGATGAATTTGGCAATAAGCTCTTTGCAAGAATATCCCAGGATTTAGCGGCTAAGAACATTGGCACCCTTGTAGAGGAAAAGGACAGCCGGGGTGGCGTAGTTTGGTCCAAGATATACTTCCTTAAAGAGAAGTAAATTTTGCCCTGGTATTTTTGAATTTATATGTTAAAATGGCTTATAAACTAGTATTGGTTAAAAATATAAAATTTTTCAGATTGTAAATAGAATTAAAGGGATTTATTAATGCCTAAAGTAAAAACTAATTCATCATGCAAAAAACGTTTTGTTAAAAATTGTAAGGGTAAAATTAAAAGATCACGTGCTTATAAGAGACACCATGCATGGGCAAAGGGAACTAAAAAAAATCGTGAATTACGAGCAGGTGTGTTTTTTGAAACAACTCAGAATAGAAAAATTTCTAAGGCAATGCCTTATTAATTTTTATTTTTTATAAGTAGTGATTTTTATTTTGTTAATATTTGTTTTCTCATAATTTGAAAATGAGGTTTTAAATGAGTAGAGTTAAACGCGGTGTAAATACCAAAAAAAGACATAAAAAAGTTTTGAAACGTGCCAAAGGTTTTTGGGGACAACGTAAAAATGTTTTCAGACGTGCGCAAGAGACAGTTCTTCGTGCAATGCGTTTTGCATTTATTGGTCGTAAGTTGAAAAAACGTGATTACAGAGGATTGTTTATTACAAGAATTAGCGCCGCCTGTAAGTCTCAAGGCATAAGTTACAGCGTTTTTATGGGTAAGCTAAAAAATCTTAATATACAGATTAACAGAAAGATGCTTAGCCAGTTGGCAATTTGGGAGCCAAAAGCATTCGCAGAATTAGCTGCCATGGCCAAAAAATAAAAAAAAATCAAATATGTTGAATTTTTTTTAACCAACTTATTATTATAAGTTGTGTTGTTTTATACTTAGTTTTGTGAGAAAAAGAGGAAGCGAGACATGAAGTGCTTAGAAGAGCTTGAAAGTAGGGTTCTTCATCTTATCCAAACAAATGCAGAATTAAAAGTAAAGATTGATGAACTCGTCCGTGAAAATGAAAGTTTAAGTGGTAAAGTTCATCAATCTGAAGAATCTCTTTTGCGTGAGCAAAGAGCTTTCGCAACCTTAGAAGATGAAAAAGTAGCTATCAGAAACGTTGTTGAAGGTCTATTGAATACAATTAACACTCTTGAGGGTTCTTCTAACTAGAAGTTTAATGGCATGGATAGACAAAAAAAGTTAAAAATATCAATTCTTGGAAAAAGTTATCTCATTAATACCGATGAGACGCAGGAAGATGTTTTTGCAGCAGCGCATTTGGTTGATAGTATGCTCAAAGAAAGTGCTACAAAGGGTTCTGTAACTGACGATAATAAAATGGCAGTTATTGTTGCATTGCAGTTGGCTACCGAACTTAATAAGGCGCTAAATAAACTCAACGGATTTGAAAGTAAGATTGAACAATTAAATGATTTGTTTCAAACCGAAGTACGTTGAGATTTTTGTTTTATAACTATCAATTTTTTGTGTAAAGTTATAAAGGGTTGTGGCACCTATTAACAAAAGATGTTATTGCGTGTAATCCTTTTGACTGTTCTCTATTCTCACAAAGTTTTATAAGTTTTAATTTTTATTTTAATCTAGCTTTTGAGATGGGGATAATAAAATGTTCTTGATATTCGAACTAAGTCTTCTTGGCGCAGGATTTGTGCTAGGATTTCTTTCTTTATTAGTTTACTTTGTAAGTCAAAAAAATAAACTTTTTCAGACACATCAAAGCGTACAGAATATGCTTCAGACGGCAAGAGATCAAATTGAAAAAGATCGTCGCGAAGCAATGCTTGATCTTAAAAATGAACTTCACAAAAAAAGATCTGAGTTTGATATAGATGTAAAAAAGGGAAAAATCGAATTGCAGCAACTTCAGGCGAAGTATCAAAAAAAGGAAGATGCTATCGACCAGAGAGAGGCTGTTCTTGATGATTTACGCCGTGATTTACAACAAAAAGAGCGTGATCTTTCTCGTAGATTAGATGCTTTTGCTGTTGATGAAGTTAAAATCAAAAGGCTCTATGAAGATCTTGTTATAAAGCTTGAAAAAATTAGCGGAATGAAACAGGATGAAGCGAAAAAGGTTCTATTCGAATCATTAGAGCGTGAAGTCAAAATTGCAAGTCAAAAATGGGTTTCCAAAATCGAAACTGACGCCAGAGAGTTGGCAAAGGAAAAATCGGTTGAGATTTTAACCAGCTCTATGCAACGATATCTTTCTGATACAGTAACATTACATACGTCAAGCGTCATAAACCTTCCAAATGATGAAATGAAAGGCCGTATAATAGGTAAAGAGGGCCGAAATATTAAGGCGCTTGAAATGGCAACTGGAATGGAATTTGTGATTGGAGACACTCCTGAGGTTATTACAATTTCCGGGTTCAATCCTATTCGTCGTGAAGTTGCAAAACGTGCACTTAATAAACTTATTATTGATGGTCGAATTAATCCAAGCAGAATTGAAGAGACAGTTGCTAAGTGTGAAGAAGAACTTGAGCAAACGGTTTCGGAAATTGGGCAAACTACCGTTCTCGAATTCGGGTTCAGAGGTATTAATCCGGAAATCTCAAAACAACTTGGCCGACTCTATTTTAGAACTAGTTATACTCAAAATAACTTGGTGCATAGTAAAGAAGTTGCTTATTTCTCCAAAATGATTGCTTCAGAGCTTGGACTCGATCCTGAAATTGCGGCAAGAGCAGGCCTGTTGCATGATATAGGAAAAGCGATTTCCGCAGAAGTTGAGGGAACTCACGCAGTTGTAGGTGCCAACTTTGCAAAAGAGTATGGCGAAGATCCAATTGTTGTAAATGCAATTGCAAGTCACCACGAAGAGGTTCCATCAAGCAATCCTTATGGCATTATTATACATATCGCTGATGCAATTTCTGCATCAAGACCTGGTGCAAGAAAAGAAACTTTGTCTACCTATATCAAACGTCTAGAATCTCTTGAAGAGATGGCTGGAACATTTGAAGGGGTTAAAAAGGCTTATGCATTGCAGGCTGGTCGCGAAATTCGAGTTATTGTTGATGAAGATCGACTTGACGATGACAGAGCGGCTGTTTTGGCTGGTGATCTTGCCAAAAAAATTGAAGTAGAGCTGGCGTTTCCTGGCGAAATAAAGGTTAACGTAATTCGCGAAAAACGTTTTATTGTTGCCGCAAGGTAATATGATGACCAAAATATTAAAGTTTTTATTCGTTGGTGATATTGTCGGACAACCCGGTTTGATGATGTTTCAAAAGTGGGTGCCAAAACTCAAAGAGCAGTATTCTATTGATTCTGTCATTGTAAATGGTGAAAATGCTGCTAAGAATGGACGCGGTATCACCTTAAAAAATATTGATTTTTTTAAACATAATGGTGCATCGGTTATAACAACCGGTAACCATGTATGGGAAAACAGAGAATTCTATAATACTTTAAATTCAAGAGATGATGTTATTCGCCCGGCAAATTATCCGCCGGGCTGTCCTGGAAAGGGCTTCACATTTTTTGAATTAGAAGGTTACACTATTGCTGTTATAAATTTGCATGGAAGAGTTTTTGTAAGAGACCATTTGGATTGTCCTTTTAGGGCAATCGATTCTCTTTTGACATTTATACAAACAAAAACCAATATGATTTTTGTTGATTTTCATGCCGAAGCCACATCCGAAAAAAAGGCAATGGGGTTGTATCTTGATGGACGAGTTTCAGGTATTTTTGGAACTCATACGCATGTTCAAACTTCAGATTCGCAAATTCTTCCAAATGGTACAGCTTATATGACTGACCTTGGTAGTAGCGGAGCTAGGAATTCCGTTATTGGAATGCAAGCTGATGGAATTTTGAAAAAGTTTTTATTTTTTCAAAAAATGGGTTCTATCGTGGTTGAGGATACTGGTCCATTTGAGTTAAGTGGAATTATCGTCAATGTTGATGCAACTTCAGGAAGAGCCATTTTTGTTGAACGTGTAAATATAATTGATGAAGAGTTACATAGGACTCTGGCTGGCGATAAAAAAGAGAACTGATGTGTTATTTTTCTTTTTTTTAAATCGTTTTTTTAAACAATTTTTTACTGTTTTTTTCATTATTACGGCAGTACTAGGTGTCAGTAACCTTGTTTTGCGAATTCAAATGATTTCGACTCCGATGGGATTGTTACAAATTTTTCTTGTTATGTTGCCATTTATGGCCATATATGCCGTACCAATTTCGGCGGGAGTTGCTGTTCAAATAGTTATTGGACAGCTTTTGATTGAAGATGAACTTATAATTCTTAAATTCTTTAAATCTGCCTATAATGCTCTTTGTTTATCAGTTGTAGCATTCGCATTTATACTTACAATTTTTTATACACCACTTGTTTTTGAATTTGCACCACGTAGTTATTTAATTGGTAAACAGATTATTATTGAATTGGCAAAAAAACAATTTTACAACTTGGAACCACAAAAATTTCACTCACCCTACCCGGGATTTACATTTTTTTTCAAAGAGAGACGTTACGAAAATGGCGTGCCCAAATTTAATACAATTTTTTTGGCATTTAGTAATAAGCAAAATGAACAGTTCATTTTTACGGCTAGAGAAGGCTTTTTCCGCGATAATAATGTTTTTTTGCTTGACGGGTCTGTTTGTACGATTAGTGCAGATAAGCGTTATTCTGCTGTATTTAAAGAATCAAATATAAATACTGATAAACTGTTGAATCTTGAAAAAGACAATAAATCTCTAAATGTCCTCAAATTTTGGAACGTAACTCAGTTATTTGAAAAACTGCAGCAAGATGTAGAGGTGTTATGGGAATTCCTAAAAAGAATAGCTCAAATACTATGGCTTTTCTTTTTCCCAATTTTAGGGATTTTTTTTATTTTTAGGGTAGGTGGGAAAAAAAGCAATTTATTGGTGGCGATTACAACAAGTGGATTGCTTTTTTTTGCTTCATATATATCAATTGCCGTTGCTCAAGCTCTTAGTTCTTGTTTTATATTATCAATGCTTATATTATTTGGTCCATTGCTTTTGGCTGCATTTGTAAGCGGTTTTTACGTTTTTAGAAACAAAAATTAACAAATAAAGGGAATAAAATGTTTTTAGTAGTGTTAATGTACTCAATCTTGGCGCTTACCTTTGTTTTTGCAAAAAAGACATTGGCCTATTCGCATCCGTTTTTTCTTATCGGTTTTAGGATGATTTTGGCTGGAACAATTCTGCTTGCGTACCAGCGGTTTTTTAGCAAAAGTAATTTTTCAATTAACAGAAGTGATTACTGGTTGTTCTTCAAAGTGGCACTGTTTCACATCTATTTTTCGTTTATCTTTGAATTTTGGTCAATGCAGTATCTTTCTGCCCTGAAGATAACAATTATCTATTCGGCCACGCCATTTATTGCTGCGATATTATCTTATATCTTACTTAAAGAGCGCCTTTCATGGCAAAAGATTTTGGGCATAATTATTGGGCTTGGTGGATTAGCTCCAATTCTGGCATTGCAGGCAGGAGGTAATGGTGGATTTAAAGAAATTGCTTATATTTCACTTCCGGAATGTGTTCTATTTTTAGCCGTTATCTCGGGGGCATATGCTTGGTTTTTGGTTAAGCAGCTTATGGATAAGGGTTATGGGCTTGGCATGATTAACGGAGTGGCAATGTTGATTGGAGGAGTTCTTAGTCTCTTTACATGCGGAATATTTGAAGGCTTTACTAATCCGGTCTCAAATTGGCCAATGTTTTTAGTCTGGCTTTCGTTATTAATCTTAGCCGCCAATATAATCGTTTACAATTTCTATGGCTGGCTTTTACGTTCATATTCGATTACATTTATTACCTTTGCCGGTTTTCTTTCACCAACTTTTGGAACTGTCTATGAATGGATCTTCTTTGGTGGACAGATAACCTGGCACCATCTTGCATCGTTGGCACTGGTTGCTTTAGGTTTATATGTCTTTTACAGACAAGAGTTGTCAGCAAAAGATTTTGAAATGACATCTCGCTGAGATTTAATTCCAATAGATCTTAATGCCCAAGCGTTACGTTCAATGTCTCCAATCTTGTATTTATGGTTTGTAGCTTTGATTTTAATTGGATTAAAGACTCTTTTAATTGATATAGCTTTTTTTCTAAAATTGTAGATTTACATGCGTAAATATAATTCGTGTCCCCCCGGACTCCATGTTTAAGAAATGATAAATTTTGTTTATTTGACAAAATTTTGTCATTTCTGATTTGTGCTTTAAAACCTACTTTTTTTAAGGAATTTATGATAAACGTGTTGATTACATCTTCATCTGTTAGTAGTTTGCCAGTGGCTTTGACGCAAAGCTCATTATCATATGCTCTTCGCGTAAGTTCGGGAGGTAAAAACGAGAAAGCATTTTTGAAGATAGCTTCTGTATAAAACTCCCCATTAAATTGAAGCGCATTAAATAGTTTTTCAATTATTTTACTAGGGCCATCCCAGTTTTCTGCATAATCTGCAGATTGATGATCAAATGTAATTTCTTTAAATTTATTTGAAAAAATGTCTAAAAAATTTGCAAAACTTTGTCCATTGAAGTTTAATGGGATTAAAATGGGCTCGCCATTTTTTAGATATTGTTGTAATTCCAATAAGGTTTCATCGATTGTTTGTTTTTCTAGATTTTTACTTTTTGAGAAGATGTGGTTTCCAAATAGGCTAGATGGATCTATTGTTTTAGCTAAACTATAATATCCTTCACAAACTACAAAATCATAGCCTTTGAGTCTTTCATAATCTTTATCTCCTAACCCATCACCAGCTCCCAGAACCATAGTTAAGTCTTTTTTATCTTTAAAATATTCAATTATGGCTTCCATATGTGTGCAAGTGCATATATCGGGTCCAATTTTGGATTTGTAATGAGGCCAGTTGTGGCTCATTGCATCTAATTTGACAAAAATTGATGCAGTGAAAACTACAAAAAATATTTTATGAGTAAAAGACATTTTTCTTTCTCCGTTTTTTATGCCTTAAGTTCAAGATTTTGCTTAATTATTTTGATTAAATCGGCAACAGCGTCTTCTATATTATTATTTTGTACATGATAATTAAAATTTTTTTCTTTTGTTTCACGTTCTATTTCATGACGTGCAATTTGTAGACGTTTTTCAACCACCTCGGGTGAGTCTGTGTGGCGTTTTTCAAGTCTTTTTCGTAATTCATGAACATCAGGAACTGTGATCCATATTGTTATAGCGTCCTGTACTATGTTTTTTTTAAAATTGTTTGCGCCGGCTGTGTCGGTAATTAATATAAAAGATTTTCCATTTTTCATGTCTTGAATTATAGATTTGGGAGAGCCATAGTAATAACCATTATATTTTGTTGTTTCGATAAAATAATTTTCATTTTGTTTCTTTAAAAATTCTTCTTCAGATAAAAAATAATAATCAATGCTGTTTACCTCGCCAGGTCGTTTTGGACGTGTCGTGAGAGTTATAACTCTTTCAATTGGTATAGTCTGTTTTAATTTTGAGATGACATTTGTTACTACAGACGTCTTTCCGGCTCCTGATGGTGCTGCAACAATAAATAATCGACCTTTATTCTTCATAAAATCCTTTGTGCCATTCTGTCTCGTTTACTTAATTTTAAAATCTAAGTTTAACCGTGATTGGGTTATAAAATGAATAATTATTGAATAAACTTGATATTTTAACGCTAGAAACTATAATTTCCTAACAAAGTTTTGAATTTTTTGTCATGGAAATACACTTATTTTAAGGAATGAAGTGTTTAAATATATTTTAAAAATAGCATTATATATTTTTATTTTTAATTCTAATTTTTTGTTCGCATTTAATAGAGAGATATGCGCTGAAGATTTACATATTTTTAATATTCTTAATAATGCAAAAATTGTTTTAATGGAGGATATAGCATTTGCCGATAGTTTGAACAAAAATTCTACACAAGATCAAAACCAAAAAAATGATACTTTGGATATATCTGCTCAAATCTCTGTCGAGAAAAAATCTTTGGATTTGGTAAAAATGGAAATTGAGTTATTAAGAGAGATAGTGCAAGGTTTTAATCGCGGACTCTTATTTTTTGTTGAGTATCGATTTATAAGTGTATGTAATTTTTTCAGTAATATGGATTCAATTGAACCTAGAAATATCAGGGCATTTAAACGTAAATTAACTAAATTTGATAATTTTATTCAGAATTATCGTTTGAAGAAAAAGGGTATCTTAGATAAGAGTGAAGTTGAGTTATACGAAAAAATTATAATTTTTGACCAAATTTTGTTGGCATGTTGTTTGAGACATGATTTTTATAACGTTGATATAACCGATGAAATTGTTGATGCTTGTTTCTTCAGGCCCGTTGAATGGATGGGGGATCACCCAATAATCACAACGGCTGTTATTTTGATTATTACGAGTTGTTTATTCCACCATTACGTTTGGCCACATATTGGCAATTATTATTATGAGACAGTTGGGCCAGATGGGAACAAGGTTTTAGATAGTGAAAGTTCAGATGTTACGCAAATAAGGACATTTTTCCAGAGCGGATCAACCTGTGGGGCACATGCCGCATTTAAAATTATTGCATTTCATGAAAGTGGAGGAAATATTGAAAGGGCTCATGAGCTTGCCAACGATAAGGACAGATTTGCAAAATTGGCAAAAGAATGGAGTGAGATTCCCGCTATAAAAAAAGATAATGTTCAAAGCCTCAATAATTTAGAAGATATTCATATTCAAGCAATTTTGAATGACTATAATTTGAAACACCCTCAAGCTCAAATTTTGCCAGAAAGTTATTCCGTTATTCCTGACATTACTCATCTGGATATGTATGGAGATTTTCATGGAGCGGGAGACAGAGACTTAGTTCAACAGTGGAGGGGATTACTTCAAGCAAATATGCCTATTTATTTTGTTGTTAATACAAGGAAGTGTGGTGTATTTAAGGAGCCAACGAGAAAAGATGGAACTGCCTGTTCTGCCGAAGAAATCGAAAAAGCTCGAGCGGCATGGATGAAACAAAATCAAAGGGCAGTTGGGCACTGGTTACCCTTTATGGTTATACCTCCCAAATCGGATGGCGATCAGGTAAGATTTTTAACTGCTGATTCCATTTTCAATACAAATCGAACAAACTGTGAATGGGTAAGACGATTGCGTAAGATGTTAGTAGAATAACTTGTCGTAAAATTTCAGAAAAAAGGCTTTATCTGGAAAGATTTTGTTTTAAAAACTTGTTATACTTTGAACAAGAAAAATTTAAGTTGGTTTGAAAAGAAATGGGTTGAAAAATGAATAAATTACCGGATATTAATAAAGACTTTACTCAGTGGTACCAGGAAATTATTTATCAAGCTGAGTTAGTTGATCAGAGCGAGGTAAAAGGGTGCTTTGTTTTCCGTCCATACAGTTTTGCAATTTGGGAAAAAATTCAATCTGAACTCGATAAAAAAATAAAGGCAACTGGCACGCAGAATGCGTATTTCCCGCTTTTGATTCCAGAGTCGTTTTTAAAACGCGAAGCAAAGCATGTTGAGGGTTTTTCGCCCGAATTAGCTGTTGTTACACATGCCGGTGGAGGAAAATTGGAAGAGCCATTAGTAGTGCGTCCAACATCTGAAACAATTATTTATTCAATGTTCGCACGTTGGATAAAGTCGTGGCGAGATCTGCCTTTGAAGATAAACCAGTGGGCTAACGTAGTTCGTTGGGAAATGCGTACGAGACCATTTATTCGTAGTACAGAATTTTTGTGGCAAGAGGGACATACCGCACATTATTCACACGAAGAAGCCGAACAGATGGCTGCGCAAGCTTTGGATGCGTATCAGGATATTTATGAAAATTATTTGGCCATTCCAGTCGTGCGTGGACAAAAATCCGAATCTGAAAAATTTGCTGGTGCTGAAAAGACATATACTCTCGAAGGCATGATGCAAGACGGAAAAGCCTTGCAGTTATGTACATCACATATATTAGACCAATCATTTCCAGCTGCATTTGATGTTAAATTTCAAGATAAAGATGGCAATATTAAAACTCCATACTGTACAAGTTGGGGTTTTACCACAAGATCAATTGGTGCAATGATTATGGTTCATGGTGATCAAAATGGACTAATTATTCCTCCAAGAATTGCGCCTGTTCAGTGTGTTATTATTCCAATCTATAAATCTGATGCAGAGAAAGACGCAATTTTGCAAAAAGCAGAGCAGATTAAGTCTAGACTTGAAAAGTCTGAGCTTGTAATAAATGGCTTTAGGGTTGTGCTTGATAAAGATGAACATAAAACTCCGGGTTCAAAATTTTACGAATGGGAACTCAAGGGTGTTCCGGTTCGAATTGAAATTGGACCAAAAGATTTAGAAAAAAATCAGGCCGTATTTGTTAATCGTGTTGAACAGGATAAAACAAAGAAAAAAGAGTTTGTGCCACTTGATTCAGTAGAAGTTGCTTTAAAGCGAACACTTGATTCTGTGCATGAGCAAATGTTTGATAGAGCGAAGAAATTCAGAACTGAACGTTTTTACGAAGCTGAAAAGTTAAAGGATTTTGGCGCTGAGCTTGATGCAAAAAATGGATTTTATAAAGTGGGGTGGTGTGGTGTTGCTGAGTGTGAAGGTGAATTAAAACAGTTTAAAGCGACCATACGTTGTCTTTTGGATAAAAAAGAACATGATACTTGCTTTCATTGTCAGAAATCTAGTAATTTCGAAGTCGTAGTTGCAAAAGCTTACTAAATTTTTAGTACAGGTGGTTTTTAGTAAAGTCGCCTGTACTAGTTTTTTTGACATGAAACTTAGAGGGGTGTTTTTACCATGCAAGATCAAAGTGGTGTGATAGATTATTATGCCAATTTTCAGGCTTATCTTTTAACTGAAAAACGGGTGTCACAAAATACATTCCTGGCGTATAAACGTGATGTTGATCAATTTGGATTATTCTTGAAGCAGAGGAGGGTAGAGATAGGTAGATGTAAAAAAGATCATCTGAAGGCTTTCCTTAAAAATTTGAAAGACCAAGGTCTTTCTGCTAAAAGTTTATCGCGCAAAATATCGTCGATAAAGCGTTTTTTTGATTTTCTAAATACTAAATATGAAGTACCTAATATCTCTTCTACCCTAACCTTCCCAAAAATTGAAAAAACTTTACCCAACTATCTTTCTGAATCTGAGCTAAAAAAATTACTGAATGCAGCTAATCTTGATCACTCAATTAAGGGCCAAAGAAATAAAGTTATGTTGTATCTACTCTACGCTACCGGAGTAAGAGTTTCTGAACTTGTTAATTTAACATTCGATCAAATTCATTTTGATACCGGATTTATCCAACTTGTGGGAAAAGGTAATAAAGAACGCTCTATCCCCCTTCCAAAAAATATTTTGGAATTATTAATATATTATAGAGATCAAATTTATCCGAAATTAATTCCATCAAATGTTTTTGCCGACAATAAACAACCAAATTTTGTCTTTATTACTTTGCATAAAAATCAGTTAAAGCATATGTCCAGACAACTCTTTTGGTTGGCATTAAAGAAAATTTTAGTGAAATCTAATATTTTAAAAAATATATCGCCTCATAGCTTGCGTCACTCGTTGGCAACTCATCTTTTTGAAAAAGGAGCGGATATAAGGTCCTTACAGTTAATTTTAGGGCACGAAAATCTTTCTACTGTTCAAATTTACACGCATCTTGAAAATAAACAGGTAAGAAAAGTGTATGATGAGAAGCATCCTAGGGCTTAATATTAGTTAAAAAACAAGAAGGCCTAGCATTCAATACTAGGCCTTCTTGTTTTACTAGTCGTCTAAATTAATAGAGGCTAATATTGAAAACTTTAGTGGCAAGTTTTTCATCAAGGCTGTAAACTGCTACCGTTAAAGAAGTTCCGCTTAATGTTGTTCTTATTTCTAGATCATATTTCCCATCAGGGGCAATGTTTAAAGCACTTTTTTGAATAATAATTGGAGTAGCAATAACATTAGTTGGTTTTACCTTAACTTCTGTTACTGAAGTCGCTATGCTTATGTTTGAAACCGAGGTTGCTTTGTTTATGTATTTAACGCCACCTGTTGTTAAGGTCATCTTTGCGTGAGTAGACGCGTTAAAACAGTCCAGTAGCGTTGGGGCTGCATGAAGTTTTGCAAATGAAAAACCCACAGATAAAATAACCAGAGCCCTAAAAATATTTTTCATAACATTCTTCCCTTCTCTAAAAGATTAATAAAATACTACTCTACCAAATTTAAGTTGGGTCTAGATTTATGATAATGTATTTATTTGCAAATAGTCAATATAATTGAAATATAAATTAGCCATAACCTCTTAGTCTGCCGTTAATCCATGGATTTCAGGTTTCGCTTAGGCTACGCCGGGTAGACCTGAAACGTTTTAAGATAATTAACTGTGTTTTAAAAGCAAAGAGCCTCGCTACAAACGAGGCTCTTTGGATACTTAGATATGTTTATACAATAAGTTTTATACACCAACGGTAAATTTACCTTGGCCAATTTTTTCGCCAAGGCTATAAACTGTAACAGTAAGATAAATTCCATTTAAAGATGTTCTGATTTCGAGATCGTATTTATCGTCACTTGCAACATTTAATGCACTTTTTTGAATAGTTATAGGAATTCCAATTAAGCTTGAAAGTGATGGTCTTATTTTAAAAGATGCTACTGATGATGGAATGTTGATATTTGTATATATAGTTCCATGTTCTATTGTGGTTATCACTCCTGCAATTGTTAATCTCATGTCCGCGTTACTGGATGAATTTTTGCAGTCCATTTTTGTTGTTGCCGTTCTAATTTGGGTCTTTTTCTTGATTTGGTTCTTTTCCATTGGTGCCGATTGAAGTTTTGCAGATGCAAAACACATGGCCAAAATTACCAATCCTCTGAAAATATTCTTCATATTCTCCCTCTTTCCACAAAAGATTAATAAGTTACTACTATTCCATAAAATACTACCGCACATAATTATTGCAAGACGTTTTAAGTATAAAACCTCTAATTTGTTATTTTAACTTGTATTTTATAATTATTTTATAATATGTCTTGTTTGGAATGGGAGTATTACTAACTGTCCACCATGACCTAAAAGTATTCTTACACAGTCTTCATGTTTATTTAATTGGGCGAAATACAATGCTGTTCGTCCGAACTCATTTAAAGCATTTAGATTTATGCATGGCATACGTAAAAGAGCTCTTAAGCAATTAGCATTTCCATGTTCTGCTGCCAAATGTAAAGCTGTAAAGGTAAACATATCAACGGCATTTATATTTATTCCAGGCATAGTTAAAAGAATCTGCAAACAATCAACATGACCCTTTTCTGCTGCAATGTGTAGAGGCGTTTGTTTAAATCGGTTAACGGCATTTACGTTTACATCTATTCTGTTGTATAAAATATTTTGCAGAAACTCGACATCATTTCGAAGTACTGCGTTGTGTAAAGCCGTATTTCCAAAATGATCGATACTGTTTATGTCGCTTATTTCAGTCCCTGCAGGTTCAGCTGCAGCGGCATCAATATCCAATTTTGGTTTTTTAATAGCAGGTGGATGCATGCCAACACCCGATCTGGTTGGTGAATTTTGTTCTATATTTTCAGGATATTGCATAGCAATTCCAGATGTTACTGTGATGCCAGTTAGTATTGCTGTTAAAATTAATTTATTAAAATTTTCCATAATTTTTTCCTCATGTTTTAATTTTGGGGCTGTTATTATAAGACAGTATGTGATTTTTTTCAAGCCTGTGTTAGGACACTTGTTTTATATTGTAGTTGCGAAAATTTATTGTAAAAAAATGGTATCAGTTTCTGTAACTGTTGCTATTGATTTTGTAAAATGAGAAACGAGAGTTGCGATTTTAGTGTTACCATTATGCATAGCAACACCTAATGGGGTTTCGTTATTTTGATTGACTATTGAAGTGTTAGCTCCATGACGAAGAAGTATCTTCGCAATTTCCATATAATCAAACATGCATGCACTATGTAAAGCTGTGTTGCCATGAGTATTTTTAGCATTTATATCAGCGTCTGCATTTAGAAGAATTAGCACAATTTTTTGATGGTTGTTTATGGCCGCATTATGTAAGGCTGTAGTTCCATGAATATTTTTAGCATTTACATTAGCTCCGGCATTCAAAAGCATTTGTACAATATTAAGGTAATTTTCTGCCGCAGCCCAATGCAATGGCGTGTCGCCATACACGTTGCAAGCATTTACATCCGCGCCGTTACACAAGAGCCTCATTACGTGCTCTTCATTATTCTCAAAGCTCAAAATTGCAGTTTGTAGATCGGTGACAATAGATTCAGTTTTTTGTTTTTTTGTTGCAGGTTCATTTGACTTTTGCATATTGTAACTCGGAGTTACGGTAATACCTATAAGTATTGAAAACACCATTAAAACTTTTGAAGATTTCATTATATAACCTCCTGAAAAAAATTAAGTTTAATTATTGCAATATTACGAATAATTATATCACATATAATATTAAATTCAAATGGGCAATAATTTAACTTTTGGCGAGATAGTGCAATAAAACATGTTTTTTACACTATTTTAAAACATTTCCAGTCATTTTCTGCCAAATAATGAGATCAAGTCGGGAATGTGCAATTCCAAATTTGGATAAAATTTGTTCAAAAATTAGATAATTTGTTTTTGTTATTGATTTTGGAATAGAACTAATAAGTTTTTGCTCATGGAGAAAACGCAAAATATGGCGATCAATTATGGCAACATCGTCATACCCAACGTTACGTAAAAAATGTGAAGATTCTTTGTATCCCAACCCCTTAATGTTTTTAGCCAAAAATTCACGTGCTTCAGGACCGGTTAATTTTTCAATTCTGCTTTTAATGTCAATAAACTCTCTTGCTTGTACAATAAATTTTGCTTTATTATTATGGAACCTGTGTTTATTATCTCTAATAATTCGCGAAAGTTCTTCTTGCGATAGGGATATAAAACCCTGTGGCCCGATTTCCTGTTGAATTTTAATTGCAGTTATAGCCTTTGAGTTTGCAGTGAGTATACAAAAGCACAACTCGCTAAACCAATATTTTGTGTCAAGTTGGTTTAATTGCTTGAATTCTTCAAGTCGTTCTTCTACCAAACTGTTAGTTTTTAGCTTAAGCATAAGATATTCGTCTTTTTTGTGTTATCTATTATAGTATCTACACCTTGGCTGATTTGTCTTGATGTTGTATAATACTAGAAGAGAAAAAACATGCAAAGTAATTTGCAACAATTGTAAAATAAATTTCATTGAATATGAAGGAAGTTAATATGACCGGAAGATTTATTACATCTCAAAAGGAGCTGCTGTCAATACTGTCATCAATGCAGCCCATTTGTAGTAAAAGAACAACTCTTGATGTTACAGAGTCTATTCTTTTTCAAATTACCCCACGTGAATTAACACTTAAGGCAACTGATTTGGAAATTAGCTTACAATCGAGTATGGCAATTGAAAGCGATGTTTCTGAAGTATGTAGCTTTTTGATTTCTGGAAAGCGAATTTTTGAACTAGTAAAAGAACTTGATGGAGAGATTGAATTTAATATCAATCAAAATCAGATTAGTTTAAAATCCAGCGGCGTTGATCTTTCTCTTAATATTAAAGATGCCCAAGAATTCCCTCCATTTCCTGAACGCATTGAAAATCTAATGGATTTTAAGGCGTCGTTTATATTAGACATGATAAGCAAGGTCTCATTTGTTATTCCTCAGAATAATTCCAATCCTGCATTGAATGGCATGTTGCTTGAAGTTAATCCGCAAGAGATGAGCATGGTTGCAACAGATGGACATAGTCTTGCTCATGTAACAACAACAAAATATTCGTTGGCTGAAGAAAAGAAATGGTTGTTACCAAAACGTGCAGTAATGGAGATTAAAAAATTATTTGAAAATTCCGCTGTTGAAGATAGTATCTTTCTTGGAATATGCGGTAATCAACTTGTTTTCTCCGGTAAAAATTTTAATTTTTTCACAAAGCTTATTTCTGATGCATTTCCTCAATATAAACCTGTGTTGGAAAAAGAAGGTTTTCTACCTGCAACAGTGGTAAAAGATTCTTTGCTCAAAACATTAAAACGTACAAGTTGCCTACTTGCAGGTCAGTTTGTTTCTACAACATTTAGATTTATGCCTGGAACCTTAAAAGTTAACATGCACAATAAAGAAGTTGGAAAACTTGATGAAGATCTAACGATGGATGAATTTTCAGGCGGAGAGGTAGAAAGTCGCTTCTATGCTCCATATATCTTAAATGGATTACAGGGTTTTCCAGAGAAGAGCTTACAGTTTTTTATTAAAAACGGGGCTCGTCCAATTATTTTTGAAACAAAGGATGATAACTTTATTCAAACTTATCTTGTAATGCCAGTTTCTATTTCTCAAAGTTAAGAGATAGTTTAATTTTATAGCGCCGTATTAGTTTTAAAACTTATTACGGCGCGTTTTATTTTTAAATAAAAGTGATTTAATTGTGCGTATCAAAAAGCTTAAGCTTCGTAATTTTAGATGCTTTTCGGAAAAAGAATTTGAATTCGATGAAAAATTTATTGTCATAAAAGGTAAAAATGGTTCGGGGAAAAGTTCTATTCTTGAAGCGTTGCATTATTGTTGTTACCTAAGATCATTTCGTACGCACCTGAATCGTGAGTTGATTAAACTTGATCAAGATTATTTTTTTATTGAAATAGACGTTGAAAGTAGCGATGCTTCTAACCAAATTCAAGTTGGCTTTGGTAATGAGCAAGGTAAAGTTGTAAAACATAATCAAAAACCAGTTAATTCTTATCGAGAACTTATTTCTCAATACAGGGCTGTGTCCGTTTGTGCTGATGATATTATTGTGGTTTCCGGTGCGCCGGAGTTTAGACGAGATCTGATGAATTACTCTACACTGCTTTTAAATCCCAATTTATATACTGTTTTTAGGCGTTACAACCAGGTACTGGAGCAACGCAATAGTCTTCTTAAGCAGATAAAATTAAGTCCTGGAGTTACGACAGGATTAATGGACGAGCTTTTGATCTGGTCTGAAAAGCTTTGGTTAGAAACGGTTGCGCTGCAAAATGTACGAATAGATTATTTGGATATTTTGGAAAAAAGGGTAAATGGTTTGCTGAAGAACTATTTCGAGGCAACGAAATCTGATTTGCAGGTTAAATTTTCTTACTTACAAAAAAATGGGGCTGGGAAAACTGATACTTTTGCAGATTTTTGGAAAGAGTATGAAAAAAAAGATAGCCAAAAAATGGAAAACGCACTGGGCAGAAGCTTTTATGGTGCTCATTTGGATGACTTTATAATTAATTTTTATGGTAAAAAAGCCAAAATTTATGCGTCCAGGGGACAGCAAAAGTTAATTGTTTTTTTAATCAAAATTGCTCAACTAGACTGCATGGCCGAGGTGGGAATTCCGGGAGTATTACTTTTAGATGACTTTTTGACTGATTTTGACCAGCAGAATTTGGTTAGAGGCATCAATCTTTTAAATGAAAAGAATTTTCAGGTTTTTATAACAAGTCCGATTTCTATTGATTTTTTTGACTTTAAACAGGCGTTTTTTGTTGAGATTTAATATTTTTTCTGTTTTTTGTTTGACTTTATTTATATTTGGTTTAGCATCAATGCTCCAGTTTGAAAAGTAATTAATTAGAGTAAATTGACATTTTTAATAGCTAAATTCGCTTTTTCAGCAAAATAAGTGATAAATAAATTTCATTTTGAAAACTTATCGCATAATTCTTCCTGTGAAGGCAAATTAAAAAAGGGCTTGATTTTCTTGTAGAATCAGTTAAATTGAATACAGTAATTGAAAGTCATAATGGATAAGTACCCAGATCAATAAAGGTCGATAAAAAAATTTTAGAAGACTTCATTACTACTCTCCTTTCTCCTTTTTCCGCCATGTAATTTATTACATGGCGGTTGTTTTTTGTCTAAAAAATAGATTTATTTAATTTTTACATTATATTTAAATATCCAAAATAATTGGATTTTGTTTTGCAGAGGGAGCCTTCAACGGCTCCCTTTTTAATCTATAAAACTTGGATTTTGAGCCTTTTTTTGTGAAATAAGTTAAAAAGTCATTAAATTTGGGTTTTATGCAAAATAAGGCAATAAATTGACAATTTGTTGATTTATGTTTATTTTAAAAGTACTTAATTTATAAGTAATATTTATTAAAAATACACAAATTGAAAGATTATCCTCATGAAAAAAATATTTTTAGGATTATTGTTGTTAGGTATGATAAGTTCTGAAGTCTTCTCAATGAAAAGAGACAGAGAAAATCAAGGTTCGGCTTATGATTCAAGAATGATTGATTCAGACGACATGGAGATTGGAGATATAGAGAAAGAAGAATTAGAAGCCAAGCGTAGAAGTAATTCTTTTGATGAATTGATTAGATTTGTGCGTGAACTTCCACAGGATGCAAATACATCTCGTATGCTTCACGTGCTTGATGACGCACAAGAGCTACATGATATTAATTTGTCTGTTCTGATAGATGATGAATGGTTTACATCTTTGACTGCAGCTATAATTTTAAAAAACAGAAAATTGGTATCAGATTTGATACAGCTTGGAGCCATACCTAATGTCATTGATCCTGGGGTTAGAACTCCTTTAATTATTGCTTCGCAAATGGGGGATGAAACAATTGTAAAGCTTTTACTTGATGCATGTCGAGATGAAAGTTCTAAAGTCGTTGAAGCGTACAAGGCTAACATAGATACGGCTGACAAAAATGGCGATACGGCATTATTTTTTGCTGCTGCAAACGGATATGGAAAAATTGTAGAGCTTTTACTTAATTATGGTGCAAAGGTAAATAAAGTTGATAAATATAAAAGAACTCCATTGTTTATTGCTGCTGCAAATGGACATGAACATGTTGTAAGACTTTTACTTGATCGTGGTGCAAATAGGGACAATTCACATATAATTAGAATTTGTGGCGAAAGTAAGGTAGAAAGACCTTATGAAGTTGCTATGAGAAATGGACATGAAGAAGTAGCAAAGATTTTGTTATTTTATTCTTCTAAATATGATGAAGCTCAATTAAGAAGAGTAGGTTTTGCAATACCATAATAAAGAGATCTTGCATCAAGGGTGTTGTACAGCTCCCTTGATTAATAAAAATGGAAGGTTTGGTTATGAAAAATACAGCAAAAATATTTTTAGGGGTATTATTTTTAAAGATGATATTTTCCGATATTTATTGCCAGAAACAGGTCTCAGAAAGTTTTGGTAAGATACCGGAGAATCTTTGTTCTGCTGTTTTACATGGGGATAGGCAAGTTTTAGATGCGCTTCTTAAATCTGGTATTCATCCAGATGCAACTGATGATGTCTTAGCTAGAACACCTTTTTATTTTGCTGCTTATAAAGGAAACAGAGAGTTTGTAGAAATTTTAATTGGGGCTGGTGCTGATATAAATAAGGCTGATAATAAAGAACAAGAAACGCCTCTTTATATATCTGCCGGACTTGGATTTAAAGAAATTTTAGAAATTTTATTAAGGTCTGGCGCTGATCCAAATAAAGCTAATAAACATGGGTGGACACCTCTGCATGTAGCAGCTTTTAAAGGAAAAAGAGAAATTGTTGCGCTGCTTATTCACGCTAAAGTTGATGTTAATGTGCTGACTAATGAAGAAAAAAATACTGCATTAGATTTGGCTGTTTCTAGGGGACATAAAGAAATTGTGGACATGCTTTTAAAAGCTGGAGCTGATAAAAATCATACTGATTTTGTAGGAAGAACTCCGTTACGTGTTGCAACTTTTAACAATGATGCCTCCATTGCACGTATGTTAATTGAAGCCGGAGCAGATGTTAAGAAACCTGATAATGCCGGAAGAACGCCACTTTATTTTGCTGCTTATAGAGGAAATCCTGGAGTTTTTGAAAAGTTGATAGCAGCTGGAGCTAACTTGAATTTGTTATTTCTCTCGGCTGTTGAACAAAAAGATATAGCTATTTTAGAAAGTATTTTGGGACTTCAAGATATAGATGTAGATCAAATTGATGAAGACGGAAAAACTCCTTTACATAGGGCTGTTGATAGAGGAGATGAAAAAATTGTTACTATGCTACTTAGAGCTCGTGCTGATGTTAATAAAGTTAGTACAGGAATGGATGGCGAATCGCCATTGCATTCTGCAGCTTTTAATGGACGTATAGCTGTAACAGAAATGTTATTAAAAGCTGGAGCTCGTGTTGATAGTATTGATGCGCATGGCAATACCCCAATCTATTATGCTGTTTTTGGAGGACATATCGAAATTATAAAAATATTACTCAGCGCTGGTGCCAATGTTAATGCAGTGGATATTGATGGATGTACCTTATTGTATATGGCTGTTTTTATAAGAAATGAAGAAGTTCTAAAACTTTTATTAAGTGCAGGAGCCGATGTTCAAATCGTTGATAAAAATGGAATAAATCCTTTGTTGTTAGCTCTTAAAAGATATTACACTGAATTTGTAAAAATATTAGTTGGACATTATTTGAAAAACAAGATTGAAATACCAGCATATTTGCTTTATTTATTAGGTACAAAAAATATACGTATTCCTATTAAACCAGGTCAAGATGTTAACCAACTTGATGAAAAAGGCGATGTCCCTTTATTTAGGGCAATCTCTATACAGGATTCTCAAGCTGTAGAAATATTGATTTTAGCAGGTGCGAATGTTAATAAACCTAACGAAGAATTATATACACCGATGGATGTTGCTCTTGAAGTAGGGAATAAAGAAATTATAGAAATATTGCGTCGAGTCGGTGCGATGACAACCGAAGAAAAATGGAAGGGTAGGGAATGAAAAAGATCTCAAAAATAATTTTGGGACTAGTGTTGTTTGGAATGATTAGTTTTGATGTTTATGGACAGAAGCGTGAGTTAAATGCACAAATTATTAAAAAGCAGCCGCCTAAAAAACAACAAGAATCAGCTGAAGTTGCAGGTATGCGACAACAGTTACGTGAAGCTATTGAAAAAGGTGACGCAGTATGCGTTGCAAAATGTCTTGGCGTTGGTGCTGATCCAAATAGCACAGATATAACTGACATAACTCCTTTACTTGTAGCCTCTTACAAAGGAAATGAAGCTATTGTATCGATGTTGCTCAGAGCCGGTGCTGATGTTAATAAAGCAGGTTCAAATGGAGTTACACCTTTAATACAGGCTTCTTTTTCAGGGCATAAGGAGATTGTAAGGATGTTGCTCGTAGATGCCAGAGCTGATGTTAATAAATCTGATAAAGATGGTAATACTCCGTTGCATATGGCATCTGCTGCTGGAAAGGCCGATATATTTTGGCTTTTGCTTAGTTTTGGTGCAAACAAAAATCTTACTAATAAGTATGGATGCACTGCCTTACACGAAGCTTCCAATTTTGGACATATAAGGATTGTAGAAATGTTAATTATATGTGACGCATATAAACATAGTATAAATGTTGACGTAATTGATAAATTTGGTGCAACTTCTTTACACAAGGCTTGCTTAAAGGGATATTTGGAGATTGTTGATTTCTTAATAGAACACGGTGCAAATGTAAATCAAACTGATAATAATGGAAATACACCATTGTATAATGCTTGTGCGGAGGGGTATGCAGAGATTGTGGATTTATTGATTGACAATGGTGCAGATCCAGAAATAGCTAATAAAGATGGAATGACTCCGTTGCACATTGCATCTAAGAATGCATGTGATACTGTTGTGCAAAGTTTACTTTTAGTACGGGCAAATCCAAATGTAAAAGATAAAGATGGATTTATGCCTTTACATTACGCAACTTTACCAGATAAATTTACTTGTTTTGGTTTTGGGGGAAGATATGAAGCAATTGTAAAAATGTTAAGTAGAGTCAGTGTATAGTTGTAGTAAATTAATAAATGGAAGGTTATATCATGAAGAAGATGTCAAAAATATTTTTAAGTTTATTTTTGTTAATAATTTCCAATGCGTATGTTTTTGCAATGAAGGATACGGCAGAAGTATTGCGTATGGCAGCTTTTGATGGAGATTTAGAAGAAGTTAAACGATGTTTTGATAAGAGTAATGTTAATGAAACAGACAGCAGAGGACGCACACCATTGATGTGTGCAATAATTGGGCTTGGCAAAAATCAGGACGATAGTAAAAAAGAACGATATATAGAGATTGTAAATTTGCTGATAGTGCAAGGCGCTGATATTAATTTCGCCGATAAAGCAGGAGAAATCCCACTTATTTTGGCTTCTGAAAAAGGGTATAAAGAAATTGTAGAAATGCTTTTACGTGCTGGTGATGAAGTAAATAAAACTGACCATAATGGATGGACTCCATTGATTGTGGCTTGTCAGGATGGACGTAAAGAAATTGTAGCAATACTTTTGAGTGTTGGTGCCGATCCTAATAAAGTTGATAAATATGGGTATACTGCATTGATTTGGGCTATAACTTATAGACGGGAAATAAGGACAATTGGCCACAAAGAGATTGTAGAGATACTTCTACGTGCTGGTGCTGATCCTAATAAAGCTGATAAAAGAGATTGTACACCACTGAATTTTGCATCTTATAATGGTTTCGCGGAAATTGCAGAGATACTTCTACGTGCTGGTGCTGATCTTAATAAAGCTGATGAAGAAGGTTATACCCCACTGCTTACGTGTTTAAGACTTTCGGATCGTTTTTTTAAGGAAGTTGCAGAGGTACTTCTGCGGGCTGGTGCCAATCCTAATAAAGCTGATAAAGGTGTACCTACCCCTATGAAATTGGCATTTGGAATAAGATATCATGAAAAAAAAGAAGAAGCTGTAGCAATGCTACTCAGGGCTGGGGCTAATCCAAATGAAATCTATAAAAATGGAAGAACCTTGCTGGGCTTGGCATCTAAGAAAGGTTATAAAGAAATAGTAGAACGGCTACTCAAAGCGGGTGCTGATCTTAATCTAGCTGATGAAAGTGGTAAAACCCCATTACATCTGGCTGTTGTAGAAAAGTATAATGCGGGAATTGTAGAAATACTTCTCAAAGCCGGTGCTGATGTTAGTAAAGCCGATGTAGATGGAAAGACTCCATTGCATCTTGTATATGACAAATACCACATAGTTTTTGAAACAAAATATCGAGAAATTATAGAGATTTTAATAATGCATTATTTGAAAAATAGTATAGAGTTTCCAGATGATTTGAAAGCTGCACTTGATGACGAAATAGAAGCGGTAGAAAAAATCTATAAAATAAAATTTCATATCCCAGCATGTCGTGCATTTTTGAGAGGATGTCATGAAAGGTTAGGTCAAAATTCACCGATATCTTTGTTGCTGGGTTTTCCTCAAATTACAGAATTTATATGTAATCCCGATAAATGTGAGTTGCCGTAGAAAAGAAAATTTAAAAATAAGAAGATAATAAGAAGCTGTATTGGCTTCCTAAAGTAAAACAGAGTGGTTTTTAAAATGGAAGGTTATATCATGAAAAAAATGTCTAAAATATTTTTATGTTTGTTTTGTTAGTGATTTCCGATGCCTATGTTTTTGCAATGAAGGGTAAGGCAAAAGAAGTTGTTTTGCCTGCGACGCACTTATTAGATATGTCAGATGAGATTGTTGAATACATTTTATTAAACATTTTTTCGAGCGAAATTAAAGGAAATTCTCCTGAAGAAATTGTGACTGCAATTCGAAATCTCTGCAAATTAAGAGTGGTTTGTAGAGAATTTAATAAGAGTTTAAGTGACAAAAAATAGCCTTATTTTTAACTAGATTAAGAATTCCGAACAAAGCGTATTATTTTACTGGTCAAAAAGCGTTGAGTTTTGCTACTGAACGTAGATATTCAAATTGTGTAGGAGTTTTAATTGCAGCAGGAGCAGATCCAAATGAAAAGGATAAACTAGGGCAAAGACCTTTACATTTTACTGCAAAGAATGGTGATGCAGGGTGTTTGGGAATTTTGTTAAAAGCAGGGGCTGATATAAGAAAAGAGGATATTGGTGGAAAAACAGCTTATAAATATGCGTTAGAGTTAAAATACGTTGAGTGTATGAAAGAAATGTTAAAGCATTATCTGGCCTTGGCTATTAAAGAAGGTAATGTGGAGTTGGTAAAAAAACTGATTTTCCTTGGAAAATATTTTATAAGTTCAGATGAATTTGTTTTGTTAGCTATTGAAGTAGGAAATAAAGAAATAATGCAGGTTATAGTCGATTTTTATAAAGAAAAAACATTAGAAATTCCGGTAAAATTTATGATTAAATTAAGAGAATTTGGAATAAATATTTATTAAGAATGTTTGGTGAGTGCTAGGTGAGATTTTATTTTTTCTAAAGCCAGGCATTTCCCTTTTTAGGGTCAAAACATTTTGATTTTCATTAATTTTTAAATAAATTTAAACAAATTTTTCTATTTAATAATGTATGTACCTTTTAATTTAATTATAGGTCGTTTGATTGGTACATATAGAATATAAGTGTAAGGTATCGTGCGATTGGTACGGTTTGCAGCTTGCATTGTTAAGATTGAATAATCAATATCTAAATATAATCTAGTTTTGTAATTTTCGCTCTTCTTTACTTTATTTAATATTTTCCCTCTATATTTCTATCTTTAAACTTCTTTTCACGTTAGATCGGAGATTTAATTGTTGTTACGCGACGTCAGTCGCGATAACCCAATTTAAAATTCAATCTTAATCTTTAACATAATAATCATTATCAGACGTTACTTGTCAAGCATAATCTGCGACTAATTAAACTACCCTTCCAATCAGGGATCACAACAGTTTTTAGTTGATTTAAATAATAATTATTTAGACAAAACTAAGTCTTCTGGAAGAATATACTAAAAATTCAAGATTTCATGGCCCGAGCCAACGGAGATCCGGACATCCATAATCCACAAAGGCTAATAGCCAAGGCATCAGTCACGTCATTTTGTACGGAAACACCTAATTCGGCAACTCGAGGGAACAAGCGAAAAACCATGCTTGCTACCTGTTCTTTGCTTGCACCGCCAAAACCGGTTACCGCAGATTTAACTTCACGCGGCGCAAATTCATGCAAAATCTGTCCATGCTGATCAGCCAAAAGATATAAAACCCCTCTCAAATACCCCAACTTTAAAAATGTTTGAGCATTTTTCCCCAAAAAGGATGTTTCTAGCGCTATCTCGCGCACACCATTTGCAATAATCTTTTCATTGAAAAATTTATAAAAAATTCCAACGCGTGTTGAAAGAGTCTGAGTGGAACGCATTTTTAAATATCCACAATCAATCAGAAATGTCTTACCTGATTCTTTTTTTAAGATGGCATAACCGGTTACATGAAATCCGGGATCAACACCAAGAATAACTGAATCGCCATTCATCTAACTCTCCTCTTCTCTAATCCAAGACCTGCCAATCATAAACCATGCTAAAAACTTACGCCTAATTTTAATCTTAATTTAATAAATTATAGGGGATACTCATGGTCGGACACATCATAAAAACGGGTTATATCGCCTCTAAATTTAACATTAAGCTGACCGGTTGGCCCATTTCGTTGTTTACCAATAATAATTTCGGCAATGTCAGGATTTTGAGTATCCGGATTGTAGATAATATCTCTATAAATGAAAAATATAACGTCTCCGTCTTGCTCAATAGCTCCTGATTCACGAAGATCAGATAACATAGGCCGCTTATCCATACGACTTTCTAAAGATCGCGATAACTGAGATAATGCAAGAACCGGAATCCCTAATTCTTTTGCCAAACCTTTAAGCGACCGCGAAATCGCAGAAATTTCTTGGGTTCTGTTTTCATGTCTTTGGCTAGAACTTATTAACTGTAAATAATCAATAACCAGAAAACTTATATTGAACTGAGATTTAAGTTTTCTTGCTTTCGCTCTTAGTTCCAAAATATTGAGACCCGGAGAATCATCAATAAAAATTTTTGCCTCAGCCAAACTTGCTGCAGTATTTGTTAAATCCATCCATTCATCAGAAGAAACCATTGCATTACGAATTTTCTGATGAGGGATCTGCGCCTCTGCCGAAAGCATACGCAAAACTAACTGTTCTGATGACATTTCAAGTGAAAATATTCCAATTGCTGCACCATTGTGCCAAGCATTTAGAGCAAAATTAAGAGCCAACGCAGTTTTTCCCATAGACGGACGTGCTGCCAAAATAAGCAAATCTCCATTTTGCATCCCAGATGTCATCTCATCAAACTTTGCAAACCCAGAAGGAATTCCAGTCACACCCTCACGAGATGATTTAACCTTGGCCAAATTTTGAAAGGTTTTTTTCAATAAAATATCAAGTTGAACAAATGTCGTAGGGGAAAGCTTATTTGAAATCTGAAAAATCTTTTTTTCTGCCGAATCAAGAACGCTGTCAATCTCATCAATATCTTGATTGTAACACGTTGTGATAATATCAGCGGCAGAATGGATTAAATCACGCAAAACAGCTTTGTCTTTAACAATTTTTGCGTGCTGCACAACAAGCCCGATAGATGGAATATCTTCCTGTAGTTCTATCAGATAAGTAATCCCACCACAAGCATCAAGTAATTTCTTTGTATCTAAATAATCCTGCAGCACAAGCAAATCTAGTTTTTTGTTTGATTGCGCCAAGTCAATTATTGCCTGATAAATAACCTGATGTTGTTTAAGTGAAAAATCAGAAGACTTTAAAATATCGGTAACTAAGGTTAAATTTTCATCATTCAGAAGAATAGCGGCCAGTACAGCCTTTTCGGCTTCAACACTGGCCGGCAATTTTTTACCTAGAACCGATTCGGTCTGAACCGCTTTATTTTCGTGAAACTTATCTCTGTATGCTAACTCAGACATCAAATACCTAATTTAAAAAATAAAATGTATATAAATTCTACTTTGATAAAGCAGTAACTTTTAATATAAACTGTGGTTTCAATTTCGATGAAAGCCTAACAGTAACTTTATGTTCGCCGGTTGCTTTTACAGATTTATCAAATTCAATCTGTTTGCGATTTACAATAATTTCATTCTTTTTTAGCAACTCGACAATTTCATCAGGACCAACTGAACCATAAAGTTTTCCATCATCATGCGTCTTCTCTTTAATTGTAAGATGAAGAGTCTTTATTTTTTCGGCCAACATTGCCACTTTACTATTGATGATTTCACCTTTTTGCTTTACCGCTTCAATTTTTACTTTAAAGCTTGAAGCATTTTCATCGGTCACTTGAACAGCAAGCTTGCGAGGGAAAAGGAAATTTTTGGCGTAACCGTCTGAAACATTTATCATTGATCCAGCCATACCAACATTAACAACATCTTTGAGCATGTATACTTTCATAGTCACCCTCTTTTATTTGGATTAATCGCATTTAACCCTAAGTTTAAAAAACACTAAACTCGTGTAAAAATTATAACAGATTGCCCAAAAATTTGTATCAAAAGAGTTTTAATTCTTTATGCCCAATATAAATCAATGGAACACCACTTAGAACAGACTTCAGTCTTACACTGTCCTGCATGATTTTTTTAAAATAGTTTAGAAACCAACTGTCATTTACAAAAAATATTATGTATGCGTGTTGAGATTGCACAACTTGTTGATTATCTTTGCTCCCGCAGCTGTTTGCCCTAGCGATATCAAAAAATAATTTGTAACTTGAAACAAAGAATAGTTCTGAACAAATTTGTGGAATAAAAATAATTTTGTCATGAATATTTTTATGCAAAGAGTCTAAACAATTAAATTCAAAATAATTTTGCTGCCTTAACTTTTTTGCCCTAGAAAATTGAGCTACCCCTTCAGGAAAGACTCTGCTTAAAAAAACATCTTGTATCGGTTTAAGCTTTTTATAAAAATGAGGGATTTTTTCTACAAACGGCACACAATGTTTTTTGACATAAAAATTATTTATGCGACATTTATTTAACCAACACACTGCCTGACAAATTTTTTCATTAAGCTTGTACTGTGTGCCTATTAACAGATGTGCATTGTCAGGCAACACATTACTCCACAATTCTATGACTCCCGGATGGGTATTCAATGGGAACGGAAACGAACTCTCAGGCGCAAAAATTATAAACTGTTTATGTTCATCTCGCCTCTCCCACAATTTTAGATCACAAAGTTTTCTGTAAATTTGATACTCATAGCTAACCAAATTTTGATCAACTGACACAATTTCCGGTTTTAGGTAAATAAACTCGAAGTAGTCGGGTTTATCAAGTTTGGCAGCAGACAGACCGGCGTAATTATTGCTGATAACCCCACTATTATATGTATTATAACTGCCAACTCCCCTGCTGAATAAAATACCTGTAAACATGAGTGCTTTTATGAATAATTTAAAATTAATTAACGGGATTAGTGGATTTAAAAACGGATATCCCTCTATTCGTCCCAACCACCATAACGCATAATTTTCGAGCAGATAAAAATAACCATAGCATGTGGCAAAAAATATTAAAATTTGCGGAATATAATAACGTGAAAATTTTTTGATCAAGAATGCTGTAATCACAAACCACAATGCACTGGTAAGAGAAAAATAAGTCATGCCGAATGCATACGCAAATATAGCAAAGCATTTACCGGATTTCACTTTATCTAAAAGTAAAACCAACAACCAAACAAAATGGACTGAAAATACAAGCATGCCCCACGCTAAACCCTGCCAAAAGAATTGCTTACTAGTGTGGTTAGATCTGTCCGTATATATACCCACACCAATCATACATTGCGTGTATTTGCGACGTTGTCCCTCTTTCAAAACCCAAAAAATCAAAAATAAAGATGGCAAAACTAAAAAACCAAAATATTCGGCAAAAAAAAATGCCACATCATAAAGAAGAGCTGAGAGTAAAATGAGAAACGACAAAAGACATCCCTTTGTCATTTTGGTCTTTTTTTTCAGCATTCAAACTACCATTCGTCTTGCGTTCAAGCAAACATCTTAAATTACAAACAATTTCATTATTATTAACCAGGCTTGCCGATAACAACAGGCGATCTGTTCCCAAAACAAAATTTTTTGTTTTCTGGGTAGATTTGGTTGAGACGAGTCTCATTGAGACGTGTCGCTCTTGGGGAGCAAATTTTGAAACTGTAAGCCTGGCACTATTTGCATTTTTAATTTCAACGTCAGTTAAACAAAAATTCACGTCAACAGATGTTGCGACATCTGTTGTTTTTTTCAATTTTAAAAAGGTATCAAAATTTTTACAAGCCAAATCAATTCCCGCATTCAAAATTCTGTTCGTCATGTAAAAACGTTTATAAAAAAGTTCACGCTGATACTGAACATCACATATCAAACTCGACACTTGCCAACATCGCATTGCAGCAAGCGACACAATAAATGATATGACAAAAACAAGTAACAAAGCACTGCCACAAGAACATTTATACTTCACGCCACAACCCTATTCCTAAATTGGACAAAAAATTTTTGGTCAAAAAGTTTTTGGGACAAAAGTTTTTGCGCCTGCACTGAGCTAACACTTTTATAAACAACCCAAACACCACAATACTCCGGCCTGGTCCTTTTATTTTGTATATCAGAACACTTTTCCGGCACAAAATTAATCTCTTTGATCGATTTACAAACAAGACAAGACGTTTTCCGAATCCATTCGTGTTTTATAAAATCATACTCCCCCTGTGCACGCATAAGTCCCTGATTTCCAATAAACCATGAGACGGCCACACTTTGTGGTAAATTTTTGGCAGACAGAGTTAGCTTTTTAAAAACAGACTGTTTTAAAACAGATGACTGTAAATCCCAATCTGCAGAATATTGACCGGCACTCATTAAATCTCTACGTAAAAGATCAAAAGCAAGAGTTTGTCTATGCAAATTTTCTTGCTCAGCAGAAACATTCATAAATTTAAGCTGTGCTCGTGATGCTACACCCAAAAATAGTATTGATATAAATGAAAACAGGGCAAGATAAATTGTACATTCAATTAAAGAAAAGCCTTTATTATTCATATTTCAAGACAACAATTTTTCCCAACCAATGATTTCCACTCTACTTTAATTTTTGTAATTAATTTCATCTGATCCAAAGAACTTTGGTCCAATGTAAGCCTAAAATCGCGCCCATTGTTGGCAACAGCTGACTCATTAGCATGCTGACCCGAACCACTCTTCGCCAAACAGTCGCGCTCCAAATATTCAATAGCCAACACTAATGCCTTATCTCGCATGTAAAAAGAGTCTTGTAACTCAAGCAGCAGCGATTGCATGCGCATCAACGAAGAAATTAGTACTAATCCAATAAAAATTGCCATCATCAATTCTATTAACAAAAAACCACATTGTACTTTTTCAAACTTTTTAAGTTTCAACTTTTCAAGTTTTAACTTTTCAAGTTTGAATTTAAAAAATCGTAACCCAAAGTCCCAAGATGGTGACGTTGCCATATTAAAACCTATTTTAATATCATAGTTTGACTTTGACATACCAAATCTCATAAAATTATATTAGAAATTAAATGTTTTAGCCTTTTTTAAATCGGGGGGTGGGGCTATGAAAATATCACGTTTAAAAACATCACGCTTTCTAGCGTTTATCATATTTTGCGCAATCAGCGCAAGCATCTCATTTTTTATCAAAAAGTCTCCACTTAAAGCAGACGTCTTTGAAGACCTGTTTAAAAATGTTGATTTTGAGCAATTGGCAAAAGATATGGAAAAATTAATTGGAGATGCAGAGGATAAAGCTGATTTACCAAAAATGACTCCCGTTCCATCAATAGAGACAGCATCAAGTAAATCTGGAATCACTGGAAAAACAACCGAAACAAAAACCATTGGGCCTAAAAAAGATCGCCGCACTCTTTTTCTTAACCCCGACATGAAAACTATTGAAGTCAAAAATCAAAAAACAACTGAACCAACCAAAGAGTCTCGTACAGCTCTTTCAAGTTTTGTGCAGGAGATGGATAAAAATTTAACAATTTTTGAGAAAAACATTCAGGCTAATAAAAGGCTATCGCCACAATTCAAAGAAAAATATTTATATGAGATAAGAAAAAAAATTGATGAAATTGTTGTAGCAAGTGATCTAATTGATAGTAAAAAAGTTTATCAAAAAATATTTTTGACTTCTCCAACAAGCCCTTCAACTCCTTATGCTTCCATAAAAGACATCTCTGAAGACGGCGATGATTCTGAGCTATCAGATGCTTCAGCGCAAAAATCATTCTCAGGTTTTGGCAAACAGAAGCAAGGAGATATGGTACTACAAAATTCAATGAAGCAACTCAGACAAAGATATTTAGCCCTAATTGACGGGTTAAACGCACTAAATAAAAAACTAGAAGTTACAGAAGAAGAGGAATCAAAAGAAGAGGATAAAACAATTCTTGAAGACCTTGCAGGCACGCAAACAGAATCTCTACCGGGATACACCCCTCTGGTTCCACTTAAACCAAAAATACGCGGTGCCAAACCTAAAACACAAATTGATCCAAAAAAATCAGGCACTGTCAAAAAGATACAAACTTCAAAAAGCATTACACCTAAAGCGCCTGACATAGAATCACAATCACAAGCAGGAGAAGAGACAGAAGCTCGAAGCAAGACAAATTATGTAGAACCACAAACTCAAGAAGCCGAGGCAGAGACTCAAATAAATACATGGGCAGACGTACAATCCGGAGTACAAAGATGAAAAACTTTTTTTCCAAAAAAATATTTTATTTATTAAGTTTAATTCTGCTGCAAGCAAGCTTAGCTAATATTAATTTATACGCCGGTGACGAGTTACCTACAAGTACCCCTGCAAACTTTTCGTTTGAAGATTTTTTAAAGCAACTCGAAACTCAAGATCCAGATAAGAATTTAGATTCAAGTACAACGCAATATCAAGACACAGATACAAAATTGCCCATTGCAACAAAAAAATCCACAAACTTTGAGCAATCACCATTTTTATTTGACCTGCCAACGCGTACAAGATCAGATGATCATGGAAAAAAATTAGAACAAGAAATTATCACCATGTTAAACCAAAAAATAACGCCTCTCGCTAACGACCTTTCAAAAATAGTTACGGGCCCTGAATCAAAAAAAGCGCTTGAAGAGAAGAAAAAACAGCGAGAGCAAGAGGAAAAAGAGGCTGCACGCCGAATAGAACAGATGAAATCCAAACGTCCATATTCATACTCTCCATCATATCGCCCATCTGGTGGATATGGTGGACGTGATTGGAGTCCTTCAAAAGGACGTAGCAGCGGTTATGGAGGTTATGGAAGTGGTGGTTATGGAGGATATAGCGGCTACAGCCCAAGTTCAAGTTATTGGGATAAATACAAGGGAGATAGCGCGCTAAAAAACCAAGACCAGGATAAGTCTATAACAACGGGAAAAGATGGGGAAAAGAAGAAAAAAGGCGGATATTCCGGATCTGAAGGAGACAAGGACGTCAAAAGATCTATCGCTTCCGTCGACAATTTAACAAATCGAATTCAAGCCATTCTTGCTCGAGAAAATGGAAAAATTGGAAACAAAGCAGCAATACAAGATTTGGCCACGGGAACAACGCTAGTAGAATTAAAAAATCTTTTTGATGCAAGACAACAAGAGTTAATCAAAATTCCAGAAAAACAAAAAGATGGTGTCGATGAAAAATCTGGTCGGGCAACTAGCGACTCTGGAAAAACATATAGAACACACGAATACAAAATTAAAAATCTAGAACAAGAAAAAGGCATGTGGGGAAAGTTTGCGCCACAAATTGTTCGCGCCCTAGAAATTAAATCTGGAGCTGATGGGGTAACTAAGGCACAAAAAGCAGGTCGCGCCCTACTGAGTTCTCTGAAGCTTTATAGATATATCTCTGAATCATCCGGCAAAATTTCAGGTGAAGTTGAGCAAAAATATGGGAAAGAGAAATCGCAAGCCAATGAAGAAGCTGATAAAAAACAATCAAAAGCCAGCGCTATTCTGAATCAAATAAAAAACTACACAGAAATAATCGAAAACTTTATCACACAAAATACAAAAGATTTAAAACCAAAATCAACAAGCAAAGCCGATCTTGATCAAAACAATGCAATCTATAAAAAATTGGCTACAAAAGGCTTCTTCACACAAGCTTTGGAGTTATTTGAAAAGAGAGAATTAAAGTTAATGAAACTGGATAACCCAAAAGAAATAAAAGAAAAAGAAAAAGATTTGTGGGATAAATTTTTACCAACACTGATTCAAGCGGTAACATATTCAGAAAAAGATGAAGACCCAATGAATGCGGAAATCCAAGAAATG
>JBAZAX010000009.1:0-22774 GCA_041671765.1 Candidatus Babeliales bacterium
GCCATAGAAATAATGGAGCGATCTCTCAACGTGATGTTGAAAGGTGCAAACACGCCGTTAGACTCAGTAAACAGATTATTTATTTGTGAAGAGATTAATAAGAGGCTTCCGGTTGGAGGAACGGCCATTGCAAGTTGAATATTGGAATATATATTATCATATGATATTGGGAGTTCTATGGATCTAAGAGTAACAGACTCAAGGTCCGTAGATTCTAAATCTTGAAAAGATATTTCTGCAAATCCGTTTTTGCAGCACAAATTTGCTAAAATAAAAAATAAAAATATAGTTCTAACTCCAAACTTACTCATCCGATATCCTTTCTTCGAATAACCATAACAATTAGCATTCTATTTTTTGATTTTAGTATCGTCATTTTTCTTTGTAAAGATAAAAAAAAAAAGATACTTTTTGACTCAAATTAAGTCTTTTATTGAATTTATACCTTCCATAATTTTGTTAGCCGAAGTTTTTAAAAATTTTTGTTCCATTTCATTAAGATCAATGTCGAGACGTTGGCAAACCCCACCCTTTCTAACAACCGTTGGAATGCTTAGACAAATATTTTTTACACCATAAATTTCATTTTCGATTAATGTAGAAACCGGAAAGACTCTTGATTGGTCTTGCAAAATAGAGCGTACGATTTTTGTGATGACCAATGCTATTGAATAGTACGTTGCACCTTTTCGGCTTATGATTTGGTAAGCTGCATTTTGGGTTTGGTTGCAAACATCTTTAATTAGTCCATCCGAGTATTCAGGAAATTTATCTATGGCAACTCCTCCTATTGTGGCTTTACTTAACCATATAAATTCAGAATCGCCGTGTTCGCCTAATATGTATGCGCTGATGTCCTTTGGGCTTATTTTGAAATATGATCCAATTAAATATCTCAATCTCGCAGTGTCAAGAACTGTGCCCGTTCCAAAAACGCGGCAAGACGGAAACCCTGAAATTTTTAATGTAAGATAAGTTAAAACATCAAGTGGGTTTGTTACAACAAGTAAGATGCAGTCTTGATTGTATTTTATGATCTGTGGAATAATTTCTTTAAAAATTTTTGCATTTCGTTGTAGTAAATTAGTTCGAGATTCTCCTGTTGCTTGTCCAAAACCGGCACAAATAATTACGATTGATGCACCACTTACCATTTCAAACGAGTTTCCTGCAACAATATTTGTTAGACGTGTAAATTGCATGCAATGGTTTAGATCAAGTGCTTCGCCAACTGCTTTTTCTTTGTTTACGTCGATTAATGCTATTTCTGAAACACATCCATCAAGCATGAGAGAATATGCCGTTGTACTGCCAACAAAACCAGCGCCAATTATTGCGACTTTCGAACTGCATTCTGATTTTTGACAAGAATAAATTGGCATTAAAAACTCCTCGATTAATTCACGCTCACTCTTTATATTCAAGATGGCCGTAGGATAAAAAAAAACAAAATAAAAAATCAAGAGTTGAGAAAAATAAATGGCATAACTGTAAGAAGTTGCAAATTCAGATTGAATTTTTATTTCAATTTATCTAATTAGGCGTGTATTTTGAACGTTATTGTGCAAAATACATACAAAAAACAAAATTTTTGCTTAAAGGATCACTTGTTGTATGCTGAAAATGTATATGGAATAAAAGCAAAAGTTGGGATTTTTTAAAAATTTATTAGGAGGAGCTGATATGAAAGAAATTCTTTTTTATCCCAGTAAAATGAAAAATCTTATAACAATTTTTATTTTAGTTCTATTTTCGAGCCCATTTATTTATTTTTTAAACTCAAAAATTTTATTTTCCAAAGATTGGTGTATTGCTTTGGGTGTTTTGGCCATCTTTTGTATATTATTAGTAACTATTTTTTATACAACATTCGTTAAGCCTACCCCATCTCTTAAATTAAACGAGACTGGAATTTTTATGCATAGATGTCCATTTATTGAGTGGAGCAATGTTAGAAATGTTCAAGTCAAAAAAAAGGGATGGGCCACATTCTTCTGTATTTATCCCTATAACGTAAACAAATTAGTAGATCGAGAAACATTAAGCTATATCAAAAAGTTAAAATTATCTTTCACTAAAGCGATGTTTGGAACAATCATTGCAGTAAAAATGGACAACTTATCTATTTCACAAAAAAATCTAATTGAACTCATAAATGAGTTCAAGAAAAACTGGGCAGACAAGTATCTAAGAAGTTAATTAACGTTTAAAGATAGTTTTTGTTTTTAAATAAGGGGGGTTACTTGCAAGCTCTTTTAGAGAATCAGGAACTTTTATACTGCTGGAGTTGCCATTTTTAGGATCACCTTTTTTTATATTTGCCAAAATAGTTTGTACCCATGTAAAGGATTGATAATATTTTACTCGATCAATGAAATATTCAAATGACTGTTTTATTAAGTTTGTAGCATCAGCTTTTAGGATGTAGTCAGATTTTATAGCAGCCATTTTTTTCGTTAACTCATCAATAATTTCTTGCTTCTTCGCATTGAATTCGGCTTCCATTTTTTTGGGAATTTCAAAGGTAACTTCTTTATTTGCGAACTCTTCCTTTATTGCCTGTAATATTTGTGATTCCATATTATTTTTAAATATTGTTTTTGTGGGGGCTGAGTTTAGGCCTTTACAAGAGCTACATTCTTTTGTTGCGTTTGTATTAAAATTAAAAAATATACAGAAAAAAAGTAAATTTCTAAATACTGAGTGCTTCATTCTCTCTCCTTTGAATTATTTGTGAATTTAATATTTCTATTTTTGGATCTGATGCAACTTTACATGGTATAATTTGAATAATACCTAAAATGTTTTCAAGCTCGCTTTTTATTTTATTTTGATCATTTTCAAGACATAAAACTTTTAGATTTGGCCCAGCTTCTGTTGTGAAATAACATTCAATGCCTTGGTTACAAAGTGCGTTTATTGTACTCATTACTTTGTACGATTCGTCCGTCCAGTAATTTAATTGAGGTTTTGTGTCGAGCATGGTTTTTTGCATATCTTGCCAGTCATCTTGTGCGAGTTGTCCAACCGTTGTAAAATCTTTTTTTGCAATTGCATTGATTAGATTTGGTAATCGTTGTGCAGATTTTTCAAGCCAAGTATTATAATATTGGCTCGTAGCAACCGTCATCTTCATTCCCTCGCGCGATCCAATAAATTTTGTTTGATTTTTAACTATAACAACCAGAATGCATAATTCCGGCCAGTGTGAGTTGTCAAAAATTTGTTCTGCATAACTATCGTTTCCATCTAATTTTACGCCTTTATACCAAAGCATAAAGCCTCCTTCGATTGATCTGCATGCTGAACCTGAACCATGGCGTGCTAAAATCGAAAGTTCTTTTTTATTTAGATTAAGGTCGCAAACTTTATCAATTCCCAGGGCTAATGCTGCAAAACCGCTTGAACTACTTGCCAGTCCTGCAGCAGTTGGAAAATTGTTTATGGTTGATATTTTAAAATATTTTTTAATATCATATTTTTGTCTGAAAAAATTTAGGAAGTCTACAATTTTTTGTCTGTGCACATCTGTTGCAGCGATGCCATTTATAAAAATGCTATCTTGATTTTTCTGTCCTAAATATTCACACTCCAATTGTTGTATTAACGTCGTTGTTTTTAGTTCTGACAGTGATATGGTCAAGCTACTTTTCGTAGGCAAAAACAGTTTTTCATCCCGTTTTCCCCAGTACTTATTCAACGAAATATTTGCATGTGTTTGAATTTTTACAGTTTTCATTTTAAAAAATCACTGATTATCTTCGGTTTTAGAACGTATAATCAAGTCCTACTATAAATGCGAATGCATACTTATGCCCAAGGCTTTCATAATGGCTTAGACCTTGTGCGTCGACATATTGAGTTAGTTCGTTTGGTTGTCCGTCTAAATCTTTATAAAGACCTCCGGGAACAAACAGACAGACTTTACCTTGTAATCTGCATTCACTAATGAGTTGTAATTGACCTTTTACATCAATTTCGGCGCCAAGAAATCTACTTGCTGTTTGATCACTTAACCAGCCTTTATTTGTTGGGTGTTTTACACCGTTTTGGTAATAGCTACTTGTGTTGTAAATAGGATTTACGCCTCTGAAACCGAGCTTTGCACGGTCGTATGCTATCTGAGCCTCAATTAATGGATCCGGATGGTGGCCATCTTTATCCCATTTATAAAGATTTGCATCTTCCCAGAAGAAAATACAATTTGCTGTGAGAGTTCCCTTGGTTCGTTTTTTGAATGGGTACCAAGTTCCACCAACTCCCAAAAATTCCAGGTTGCTGACGTCTTTTAGATTATTAAATGCATACATTGTTCTGTAAGTTATATTCAGAGGTCTTGGAATGACTAATCTGTCGAAAATCAATGTGCTGCGTACATCAAGCCCTTTATACCTTGATCTTTGAGGGATAAATCCGTGGTAAGTTTTATCGACTTCTTCGTTGTATGGATAATTATCGCCACTTATATGACCTGCTGTTCCTGCAATTCTGAATGGATAATTATCAAAGGTGTAACCGATGTCCGCGATTGCCATAAAACCATTCAAATCCAGTTTATAGGGCTTTCTGAATCTTGCATTTCCAAACAAATCTGAGTTATAAATTTGTATATTTTTCCCACCCTGGTTCCATCCAACTCCAATTATCTCTTTTCCTTGTCTATCGACATTTCTATTTTGATCTGCGTTAACAATGTAACCCAAGTCTTTCTGAGCATTATAATCTTCAGGTTTTACGTAGCTTTCATTTTTAACAGGAACTTTTCTGCGTCCAAAATTGTTTGGAATATTAGATCCTGCGGCAGGTGGAAATACTACGTGACTGAATACTTCTTCTGTGGCTCCTGTTGAATTTCGACTTAACATTTTGACGTTTCTATCAATCCCATAAACGTCCTGTTCTCCTGTTTGTCCCGCAACTTCGACGTTAACATCAAAATTATTTTTTTTGAATTCCAGCATTGCGCCGAATGTATGTAAGCGTGAGCTTGCATCAGCATCAAATTCAAGCACCTGATCCGGAGCTTTTGTATAAATCCAATATGGTTCAAAATAAACATCTTCTAATAATTTATCCGGTGGGGTGTACTGGAACTTTAGCACCCAAGAGTTTCTATCTTTGTTGGAGCCTCGTTCGGTTCTGCTGGATCCAAGTCTTTGTGCTCGAGTTGGTGCCGTAACGTCATCAAGGTTGGCATCATTTTCGTGCCATTTCATAAAGTATAATTCAAGCGAAAGATCACTTAAAATATTGGAATGCAATAACATTCCCGGAGGCATTTGTGGATAACGTGTAAAATTACTTTGACCTGGCCAGCCAAGATATTCAACAGCCATATCGTTGTGATATCCAAGAGATATTCCTCGACCAACTTCATACTCAAAAAAACCTATTTTAAAAAATGTCGGATTTTTATTGAGTGTATGACAGAATGTATCAATATTTAATTTAAACCAAGCATCTTCAACGTAAATTATTGGCATTAATGTTTTACTGCCAACATTGTTTGCTGTGATAACCGAATCAAGATCTAGCGATCTGACATTCTCGCGTGAAAATGGAGTGTAGTAATGATTTTGTTGCCAGATAACATAATTTGTTAATCTGATGCCGGCTTCTGTTGTCGGGGTTCCATTTTTCTTTGCTCCCTGGTCCATTTTAAAATCAAGTTGCAGTTTATGACGGAAAAAATCGTTTTGATCAAAAAATTTATCACTCAAAGTTCTGACCCGTTGATAAAAAAAGTAATCTTCTTTTAATCTACCGCCAAGTGTTAAATTAATATCTTCTGCTTTTAACTTAACTAAAGATATATTTTTATCTTTTGGCCAAGCCGTGCATGGTAAGAGCAAAAAAATTGTGAATAAAATTTTTTTTAGCTTCATCTACTTGTCCTTCTCCCTTCTCTCTTTTTTATTTATTACGTTTGTGGATAATTTTGCGGCTGCGTTGGTTGTCCTACCGGTGGTTGTGTTGGAACAATCACTTGCGGTTGGTTTACTAGTGGCTGTACTACGGGTGCTTGTTGAATGATAGGTTGTTGTGTCTGCTGTTGTGGTGCAGGTATTGGTGTTTGCATTTGTTGCTGTGCCGACTGAGTTGCTTGTACTGATTGCTGTGGAACTTGAACAACAACTTGTGGCGTAGTTGTTACGGCCTGAGTTTGGTGTTGTGCCGGTACTATAATTTGAGGTTGCTGTATTACTTGTGATTGTTGTGCAACAGGTTGCTGACCTTGAGTCCTTGTTTGTGCGTGTTGTGGTATTGGTGCAACAACTTGATGCTGTTGTTGAACTGGTGCTTGAATAACTTGTTGCTGAACAATAGGCTGCTGCGTTGCCTGAGTAACCTGTGCTTGTTGTGGAATGTGAACGACAACTTGAGGCGTAGGCGTTGGAGCCTGAATTTGTTGCTGTTGTGCCGGTGTTATAACCTGAGGTTGTTGCACTCCGTGTGATTGTTGAACGGCAGTTTGCTGGGCCTGAGTAGTTATTGGTGTCTGTTGAGATTGTTGTACCGGAATAACAACTTGTGGTTGTTGTACAACAGTTTGTTGTTCTGCTGGAGCTGTTTGGGGTAATTGGGCAACCTGCTGTTGTTGTGGTGTTGGCTGTTGAATTTGTGGTTTTATGGCGGGTTGTGCATTAGCCATTTTTGTCTTATGCGAGTTAATATCAAGTCCGGAAAGGAAATTAAACCGTGTCTCTTTAAATGGATCTTTTGTTCTAACGTCGCGGTTGTATAAAGTTATTTCCCAATTTTCCAGATTAGCTGAGGTAGATAAAATTACAAATGCATCACTATAAAAATCTAGGGCTTTTTGATAAACAATTGTTGGGCACGAAAGAATATTCCAAGATACAGAATCCATATCTGGGGCTAGTAATCTAAGCCCCTCAGATTTTTGAAATGTTTTACGTTTCTTTTCATTATGTATTGATGCCTTGATATTAATGTTTATATCAGGCTTTGCATTATACGGTTCTTTAATAACAAGGTAGTCGAATTTAGATGACTGTTGCTTAGTTAAAAAATCAGCATAATTTATTTCATTTAAAATTTCGTTTTCAGATCGTGCAAATTCAGATATTCGTATAAATTCGTTTGCAATAGATTGTCCAAACTGAGATTGTGCAATCTGGTTGGGGACCGTTAGATAAACGGCTATTGGAAGAGTGTTGAAAAATGAGCTAACTTCTTTTTGAAGGGGAATCGTTTCCTTTGATAAATGAGCCGCACGAATTTGAAGTTCCGTTTTAAGAGTGTGTTCTTGCCAATAATCTTTTGCTTCATGGTTGCCACGCAAGTAAATGACATTTTGTGGATTGGCTTCAATGAGTTTTAGTGCCAATGTTAATATTTCAAGAGTAAATGGTGAACGATCCACAAGATCACCCATAAAAATTATATAATTATTAGAATTAGTTACTTTAAGGTCATCTCCAATTATCCCAAGTTCCTTAATTTTATTTAAGCATCGAACGAGTGAGTGGAAGGCCCCTTGCATATTTCCAAAAATTACGAATTTGGAAGTCGGATCCGTCTGAATTTTATAAATTAAGTTATCTGTATGACCAGCACTTTTTCTTGATTTTTCAGTGTTTTCAAGAATTGTTTTAAAAAAACTTACGCTCCAAACCGGTTTTTCCTTAATTCCGGCGAGATATAATAATAATTTTATTTTATTTTTTATTTTTTGAGAAAATGTTGGAATTTGGGATTGATAATACTTTGTGAATTCGGGCCTTAGAGTGTCTGCATTTTCCATTGGAGTTTGTTCATTTGTTTGGTTTGCATAAGATTGCAGTTCTTTTAAGTTTTTAAAACCGTCTTTGAAATATGGGCTTGGAGTTAGTAATATAACTGTTACGACAAGTAATGCCAAAATTAATACTGCTTTAAAAGCTGTCTTTATAAAGCCAAATTTGCTTTTTCTGCGTGAACGATAGCTCGATGATCTTTTCATATTGCTCCTGTGTAGCATGTAAAAACATGCTTAAATTAATAGTACTAGTCCAATTGACGCGGTTAAAATTGTGCAGATCACTAAAAAAGTGATACTGCTTACTTTTTCCAGCCAGTCCGTATATTTTTGCATATCATGTTTTTCCTCTGGTGTATTTTTTATTTCTCCAGAATACAGCATAAAAAGGCGAGTAATCAATAGCTGAAAAATAAAGCATATAAGTGAGATTAACAAAAGTAAAATATATATTATATCTGTGGTTGTTAGGTATCCAACTTGAGGCATCATTTGTTCTATAACAAACCGGTATCCAATTAAAGTTGACAATGCACTTATAGCCAAACTAAATTTTCCAACAACGTTTGCTAAGTTCATAACAAACGAAAAAAGTGATAAAAAAATTGAGGCAAAAAGTGGAATAAAAATTACCAAAATTTTTCGAATTCCATTTTTTTCAATGTCGAATGTAAAAAGAGCTTTTGGCGATGAAATTTTTTTACTTGTATCCTGTTTGTCAAGTTCAATGTTTGAGTAACCTGAGTTAACATTTAAGTCTTTGAGTTTCCAGCTAGTTGGGATAATATTCGGTGTTATCTGGAATGAGTTGGAATCTGTTGTGAAATACATTTCATTTGGAGTTACAAAATTATTAGATATTACAAGCGCAATTTTGTGGTCTTCGAATGGAAACTTATTGAAATTTAAAGATGTTTTTATATTGAAAGTCACGTTGAATTTTGCAAAGATTTTATTATCAATTACTTTTATATCAGGGGTAGATTTGTAAAGAATTTTGTCATTGTCGAATGAAAAAGATTCCACACGTTCAATTGGAATTTCATCAGCACTGAATTCAAACCAAATTACGGCATCGATTGTGAAATCATTTTTGATTACGTCAAATAGCGGAAAATTTTTTATGAACATTCCAGTTTTTACGTTTACTGCAAACGGACCGAAATCTTTAATAACTTTTGCATTAACCGGATTGAGTACAGGTATTGTGTCAGTAATATTTGGTTTTGAAAGTGCTAGCCAAAATTCAACTAAAAGGAACACTGCCACAAGGATCATTATGATTGTTTTAAATTTTGCGCATACAATATTGATCTTTAAAGATTCTTTAAAATTGAACAGTTCTTTTAAGTAGGATTTTTTCATTTTAAGCTCTTTCAATATTGGATGACCACTCTTCCCATTCTTTTCCATTACCGACATTTATCCATACTCGATTTGAAAGTGTTCGAGTTTCAGGATTAAAATTTAACTTTAGATCTTTTAGTAATGGAATGTCGAAGTTTTTTATATTTTCAATGGTGTTAATTAATTTATTTGCAGAAATTGGGAATTGAGATGCCTTTATACATTCGCATAAGATTGCGGCATTTATGTAGCCCTCGAATGAAAATGGAGATAAATTTTTATTCGGAAAATATTTTTTCATATCTGCTCTGTATTCTTTGGCTATTTTCAAAGAACTTTTGAATGGGTCAGGTACGACCGATGATGTGATGATTGTTATTCCACGTGATTTTGTTAATGTTTCCTGTATTGAAAAGAGTCCATCTATACAGAGAAATGATGTCTTGATAAATCCATTGTTTATCATTTGTTGAATAAAGTTATATGTGGGTCGAGCCTGCGCTATGCATAATATTGCATTGGTATCTTTTGCGTATTCAGATAATTTTTTTACGGCACTTGTAACGTTTACGGTCTTTTGAGGATATGATCCGAATGCAATTATTTTTTTACCTCTTTCGTTTAATATGTTTTTAATTTGTGTTAAAACTCCTTCTCCCCACTCACTGGCTTCATAAAAAACTGAAAAACTTTCTTCACACAAGGAGTTGATTGAATAATCAATTAGTGCTGTAATTTGCGCTTTGTCTGAAGCTCTAAAGAATATAGAATTTTTATTTGAAGAATTGCGCCATTTTTCCAATCCCTCAATTGGAAAGATTGATACAATTTTATTTTGTTTTAAATATGGAGAAAAGCATTTCATGGCGTTTGAGCCAAAAAGACTGATGAGTAGAGGTGTTTTTTTATTTAGTATATTAATATTTTTTATAGTTTTTGTTATATTGCCTCCATCGTCGCGTACATCAAGTTTTATGTAAAAATTGAAACCAGGTAAAGTTTTAAGTTTTAGTAAAAATGCCTGCATGCCTGTGTATAAGTGATCTCCAATTATTGCAATTTCACCTGTTTGCGGAAGAGATGAGCATATATCTAGTTCATATTTATCAGATATAATACGTGTTGGTAAGGCGTAATTTAGTGGGTTAATTGGTTGTGCTGTTACGGTTATTGACGGAGCGAGTGGATTGTTTATTGGCTGAGATTGTTGAAGTTCGAATAGCGTGGGATTTTTTGGATCTTGAGGTATGGCCGCAGATGCATTTATGTTTGCCAAGCATAAAAACATTAAATTTAACATTTTCATTTTTAAGTCCTGCTTTGTCAGCCTAAATTCATTTCAGGCCTGTCCGCCATAGTCCCTCATGGACGACGGCTGGAATCTATGGATTAATAAACATTCATTTTATATTTTCTAAAATATTTTCTATTTTCTAACAGGTTGCCTGTAAATTTATTTTCAAGTCAATATTTTGATTTAAACCAGCCTTATTTATTTCTAGATTTGCCTTTTAAAAGAATTATATAAATTTTTAAAAAATATTTTTAAATATAAGTTGCTATCTGAAAATGTTTAGATATAAATAGCTTTAATTACATGTTGTTAGTGAAATATGCCGATAAAAACGTAAAATTTTATGATATAATCATTATGTAATATATTATGGAGCATACCATGCAGTTTATTTCGTGGTATCGGGCGAAATCCGTCATAGCCTTTTGATCAGCATAGTCTTGTTAAGACGGTTGGTGACGGCGGATAAAGTTAGGCGCAAAAAATGACCAAAAAAGCAATTTTACCCAAAGTTTTACTTGTAGGCCGAACAAATGTAGGCAAGTCGACTATTTTTAATAGATTGATCGGCGAAAAAAAGAGTATTGTTTTTGATCAAGAGGGTGTCACCCGAGATTATGTTCAAGAACCTGTAACTCATGATGATATAACGTTTGAACTTATTGATACCGGTGGCTTTTCATTCCGAAAAGATATTGACGATATTTCAAAAAAGGTTCAAGAAAAGTTAATGGCATTGTTGGATAAGGCTGCAGTTATCTGTTTTATTTGTGATGCAAAAAATGGCATACATCAAGAAGATAAAAAAATTGCTCGGCTTTTACATAAGTCAGGCAAGCCTGTTTTTTTGTTTTTAAATAAGGCAGAAAATACGTCAGCACTTGAAGAAAATATACATGATTTTTATGCCCTAGGTTTCAAAAATATTGAGCCGATGTCCGCAATTCATGGTCGCGGTGTTAATACAATGCTTGATTTGATTGTAAAAAATATTTCAGTAAAAGAGACTGAATACGAAGATGAACCAAAACATAGGGTTGTGATAATTGGTCGACCAAATGCCGGAAAATCATCATTGATGAATGAGATATTAAAACAAGAGCGATCAATTGTTTCAGATATTGCTGGAACTACGCGCGAAGCCATTTCCCAGAATATGTTCTTCTTTAAAGATTTGATTCAGTTGACTGATACGGCTGGAGTACGCAAAAAGGCACGAGTAGACGATGACTTGGAAGAACTTATGGTGAAAAGTTCATTTGCTGCTGTAAGAGAAGCTGATACAGTCGTTGTTATGATTGACGTGTCACGTGAGGGTAAAATTTCTGATCAAGAACTAAAGCTACTTTTTTATTGTTATGAGCAGAAAAAAAATATGCTGGTAATATTTAATAAAATCGATTTGCTTGATGAATATAAGAAAATATTATTAGATAAGTGCATAGATGAGTATAAATTTATCTTTGATAAAATTCCGCAGCTTTGGATCTCTTGTGTTACGAAAAAAAATGTGGGCAAAGTTTTAATTGAGTTGCAAAAAATTTGGGCACGATGCGAAAATCCTTTTGAAGGGAAAGATATCAATGATGTTCTTAAAGAAGAGTTGGGGAAAAGACATTTATACAAAATAACTCTGGAGCTTAAAGTTTATAAAGCAGCGGTTGTTCCGGCAGAGATACCAATGGTAGATTTGTATGTGAACTTTCCGGAATGGTTTGGGCCAACCGAGCTTGGTTGCATTGAAAATATTTTGCGCAACAATTATGATTTGAAGGGTTGCCCGGTAAAATTAATTGTTAGAAAATCGAGGGGATAATGGCTTTTTTAGAGGTTAAAAATCTGAGCCAAACACTTGGAAAAAAAGATATATTAAAAGATATTTCTTTTTCAGTGGAAACTGGACAAGTGGTTGCCTTTCTTGGGCCAAATGGTGCTGGTAAAACAACATTGCTTAAAACGGTTGTTGGCTTGCATCCGACTAAAAATGTTGCCCAGAAGGGTAGTAATCAGATTTTGTTAGCGGGCAAAGAGATTCAAAATTGGCCCGTGCATAAACGGATAGAAGAAGGTCTAGTTTATTTACCTCAACAAACATCATTATTTCAACAGCTTAGTGTCCAGGATAATTTGGCGATGGTTTTTGAATACCAATCTTACTGGAAAACATATACAAAAAAAGATTTTTTTCACGAACGTGATGCTTGGCTTGAAATTACGGACTTAACACAAACGCTTAAACAAAAAGCGGGGACATTGTCCGGTGGCCAGAAACGTAAACTTGAAGTTGTGCGCTCTTTGCTTATGCATCCTAAAATTATTATGCTGGATGAGCCGTTTGCTGGTGTGGATCCAAAGTCGATTTATGAATTAAAAAAAATTTTTACTGATACTGCAAAATTGGGTATTGCTATTGTGATATCTGATCATAATGTTGAGCAGTTGCTTTCGATAGCACAGTTGGTTTATGTGATTATTAGTGGTCAAAATATAACGTCAGGAGGAATTAGGGAGATTATTGAAAATAATTTTACAAAAGAGTATTATTTGGGAAATCAATTTTATAGTGAAATTTCGCAAAAATATTTGTAAGAATTAAGTTTCGTAAAAAGTAGTAAGTATCATCTCAGTTATCCGGGAGAAGATTATGCTGAGAAACGTCAAAATATCGTTCCATAATATGGAACATTCTGAACCGATGGAAAGTCATACGATACAAAAGTTAGAGAAAATTTCAGAGTTTTTGAAAAATGAAGAAAATTTAACACCGTTATTTGCAGAGTTCTGGCTTAAGGCCAATAAACAACATCCTCACCATGAGGCAGAGTTTCATCTCAAGACTCCCCGCTTTGATCTGCATGCACACGATGCAGGTGCAGACATGTATATTGTTATTGATAATACAATTGATAAGATGGTTGCTTTGATTAAAAAAGAAAAAGAGTTACGAAGGGATAGGTCCAGAAGGGCTGATACGGAGAAGAAAAAGTTCAACTCTTAAAATTTATAAAATTCTGAACTTTTAAAAATATTTTTTTTCTAAAACAAACAGGCGTGCCATTCCGGCACGCCTAAAAATTGTCAAAAACATATGGCACCAGATCTCTGGAAAAATATAATTAAATTAAAATATTGTAGAGACCAACTAAATAGTTTTTTATGCTTATTACGCAAGGGAAAGGTGCTTTCTCTTCTTCCTCTCCAGAAGTACCAATATTTAGTGGATCGATACGTCTAAAGCCAAGCTCTGGCAAAACCCTACTAATTCCGTCGATGTGAGCCCCTCCAGCACAAACGAATATTGACGTATATTGTGTGTTGCGATATATTTCATGCAAAATTCTTGCGTCAATGAGGTATTGGTCATAAACCCCAATAATATAATCTTTTCTTTCTTTAAGTGACGGCAATTTTAGAGGCTTGCATTTACCTTCAACTTGGCAAGCTTTTATGTACAGTTGATCAAATTGCGTATTATAAAAGGAACAGTTTTTCGAAAAATTCCTGTATTCTATATATGGATTTCTGGCAATAAAAGTGCTTAGTATTCTTGTAAGTTCTAAGTTGAATGTGCTGTTTAATATTTTATCATAAAATATATTGAGGATTGGGCTGTCATGATAACTTTTTAATTCATCAATTGCCTTCTCATGCATTTCTAAAACATCATTGAGAATTTCATGAAACCTAAACTCAACATTCTTAGTAGGGATCCTTTGTTGGTGGCAAAATTGAGTTAAACAGGGAAGTGACGAAATATGTTGATTAGCAACAGTTAAATATTCTTTCGGCAGCAAATTGCTGTAATCTTTGTTAGGGTCAAAATTAGGATTGACTTTAATGACTTGATCAGAAATTTTTATACAAGAATCTCTTAAGATTTCCAACATAAATGGTCTTATAGGAGATGCCTGTTTGGCTCGTTCGAATTCGACGTCGTTACTCCATCCATCCATCATCCATACATTTGTATCTAAATCAATAGCAATTTCTGGAGTTATTCTATCTTCAACTATAACAAAAGCATTTAGCCGTTTTGCAGCTTTTATAAGCTCAATACGTTGAGGATAAGGTTTGGTTGTATCTTTGTGTATATCAGAAAACAAAAAAAGTGTTTGACTTCCATTAGTCCATTCTTGAAGATTATAAAAATAACCGTGCAAACATGCGGGAAATAACAAGAGAAATGCAAAAAACACGCATTTTCTAAACAATTTCATTGATTTAGTTGAAAACATTACAAACCTCCAAATATTGAAAAATTACAAATTTGATATGATTTAATATACCAAATCGGAAAAAGCTTGTTAAATTCAGGTAAAAATACGGGTAAATTGATTAATTTTAGCTTTAAGTATGTTTAGGCGAGACTAAAAGGGAATTTTTGTTAAAAATAAGCCTGTAAATCTTGATTTTTACTCTAAGTGTAAAGTTGATTTTACATTTGGAGGCTCTAAGTGCAAAAATGGCTTTACACTTGGTAAAATTTCGACAATTAGTTCAAGCCTGAATATCAATAAAACATAAACGAAAGATAAGCTTTGATTAGAAGTGGTAGCATTGACATTGCAAGTGCAAAGCCTATGAAAGATTTGAGTTTATCTAATGTTGATTCTGTTCGTGCAGTGAAAATATAATACATTGAAATTGGTGCTATTAGTACTGCAAAAATTGCAAAAAAAATGTATTGAGGTATAAGTAATTTTAGAAATGAGTATGTGCTTAAGATCCAGCATAGTCCTAAAAATCTACGAATTTCGATTAACCAAATATTTCTTGAATTCAATTTTTTAAAAAGTAACAAGATCATTAAAATAAAAATTATTAGATAAAGAAAGATATAATTTAGTGATGTGAAAAAACTTTTCATCTTGCTGACAAGAGTTCTCCAGATGCTTTTCAAGTTATCAATAATTATATTGGCTGGTTCGGGAATCGGTTTTTGCGGGGTATTAAGTTTTTTATTAGTTTCGTTTTTATCTCCCTGATTTTTATTATCTGGGTTTTTGTTATCGAAATAGTTTTTTGTGAAAGTTTTTATGGTATCGTAATTTAAGTTATTACTGAATAAATTGCTATACGTTCCGGTGTCAATAAGACTAAAGCCGTCGTCCAATGCTTTTGCTAAACTTACAGGTTGAGACATTCCGTTTTTGTTAAGAACAATACATGAAATATATAAATTTGATTTGCTTAAGTTTTGAAGCGCTGCTTTTTTATTATCTGATTCAAAATTTAGCGCAACCTCGCAGCTTAGTGACTGTGTATAGAGCTTTTTGATACGTTTGAATTTTGTTACATATTGCATTGTTGGGTTTTGTTTACATTCCCACGACACCACAGTTATTTCGGGATGGTCAACGGAGAAGTTCAAAGAATTACTGTAAATGGCCTGATCTTGCGGATCAAGGGATAGTCGGATACAGATTTTTTTTGAATTTAAAATATTAGAAATATCATTTGTTATTGCGAGTTCAACCGCAAAGGTATTTGTAATCTGAAAAAACAGTAATATTAGTGAGAGTATGATTTTTTTAAACATCAATCTTTATGCCTTATATTTTCTACCCATACTTTCCATCTTATAAAATTCAAAAATCTTGCCATTTAATAAAACTCTAAGTTATAAATTTTTATATACAGATTTTAACCTAATAATTAAATTCTTACAAAAGCAAAAGGAGAGAGCGGTGAAAATTATGAGAAAGAGTGTATTTTTACTTTTTTTTATTAAGCTTGTATTTTTTAGTATTTTTAGTACATGTGTTCAGGCGAAAGCTCCTCGTGAAAAGGCTCTGTGTGAAAATACGCCAAAGCTTACAGTTGTTATCGTTATTGATCAGTTTGCTTTTCACTATATTCCAAAATTACAAAAATATTTTAAATATGGGCTTAAAGATTTATTTGAAAATGGAGTTGTGTATTACAAAGCCTATCATCCTCATGGGGTTCCTGAAACAACTCCCGGGCACCATGGTTTGAGTATTGGGACATGCCCAAGAGATCATGGGGCCGTTGCAAATGATTGGTTTGGACCGAACGGTGAGATCGTTGAATATGTAAATGATCCTGAATTCTCGTCTTTGACTTCAAGTGAACCAGGGAGAGGTTATTCTTCGAGAAATACTAAAGTTGATGGGTTATCAGATCAATTTATGTTTAAATCAAAACCCAACTGTACTCACAAAGTTTATGCGCTTTCTTTAAAGTCTTATCCTGCCGTTTCGATGGCGGGTAAATTAGGTAAGCCTTTTTGGCTTGATCAACAAAGTGGTGAATTTACATCCAGTACAGCATATTTTAAAGAATTACCAAAGTGGGTTACTGATTTTAATCAACTTGGGCAAGCAGAAAAATTGAAAAATACAGTTTGGGAGTTAATGTATCCGGAAGATTCGGATGAGTATGATTTTGCATTTATTAAAAATTATGATTATGCCGGGCTGAAAGAACCAATGATTGGTGCAAATTCTGATAAAGTGATAAGTAAGATAAGTTCCCATAAATATTATATGTTTGAAAAGACTCCGCAATCCAGTAAATATCTACTTAATTTTGCAGAAAAATGTGTAGGCTCTAATTTGGACGTAAATTCAAATGATAAAATGATTTTATGGGTTTCATTAAGTAATCTTGATTTACTTTGTCATTTTTACGGGCCGGATTCTCTTGAGGTTATTGATTTGATATATCATATAGACAAACAGCTTAAAGATTTTTTTATGTATTTGAAGAAAAAAATCGGCGAAAAAAAATATTTACTTGTTTTGACGGCGGATCATGGAATTTGTCCAATTCCTGAAATAGCACAAAAGCAGGGTTTTTACCAGGCAAAACGAATTGCAGTAAAGCCATTAGTTGACCACATCAATGAGATTATTAGAGAAAAATTTGCTCTCCCAGATTTTGAAGTCTACTTTGAACCAACATCTTTTGTAATTAAACGTGAAGTGTTTGATAAGCTTTCTGCAAGCGTAAAACATGAAATTTTAAAAACAATTAAAGATTATCTACGGGCAATTCCCGGAATTAAAAATGTGTGGACATTTGATGAGCTTGAAGGGGCAACATTCCAGCAGCACCAGCTTGAAAGTTTTTATAAGAACCAACTTTATGCGGGCCGTTCCGGTGATATTATCTGTCAGCCTGAACCATATTGCCAGATAACAAAATATCCAACAGGGACATCGCATATGACTCCATATGATTATGATACACATGTTCCTTTGATTATTTATCAAAGTGGAAGATTCGAAAAGAAAAAAATTAATAAAAAAGTTTGGGTTCCTCAGTTGCCTGCAACGCTTGCATGTATTTTACATGTTGAGCAGCCAAGTGCTTCAATATTTGATTTGTTACCGGGATTAGGTTTTTAGGTGTTAATTTTTCGGGGAGTATTTTGAATGAATTTTTTTTCTAACTTTTCAGACAAATTATTTTGGTTGGTTATAGCCATTGGTTTTATTTTTTTATTTATAATTCCATCACCTGAAAAAAACACAAAATTTAAGCGTCTAACAAAGCATATTTTCCCTGAGCTTAGGTATCCATACGCTCTTCCGCAACTTAAATTTGCTTTTAATGATCTGGAACCATACATGGATGAGCAGACTATCAATATACATTACACGAAACATCATCAGGGCTATGTTGATAAATTAAATGGTATTTTAGAAAAATACCCCGAGTGGCAGAATTATACGCTTGAAGATTTATTAGCCAATTTAAACGCCTTACCAGAAAAATTGAGTATTGTTGTAAAAGCTCATGGGGGAGGGCATTTCAATCATACGTTATTTTGGAGAACTTTATGCAAAAAGAGTTCAGCGGCTGAAGGATATGGTCCTTCCGGAATTATTCTTGAAAAGATAAATATCGCTTTTGGATCATTTGAAAATTTCAAGCAAGATTTTTTAGATAAAGCATTAAGTATTGTTGGTAGTGGTTGGGTCTGGCTTTGCGTGGATAGTTCCGGTGGTCTTAAAACGTTTGCTACATATAACCACGAAACACCACTTAATCAAATACTTAAGCCAATTCTTATTCTTGATGTTTGGGAGCATGCATATTACTTGAAGTATCAAAATAGGAGAGTCGATTTTGTTAATGCTTGGTGGAATTTAATTAATTGGAAAGAGGTTGAAGCGATATATAAAACTATAGAATAATGTTACATAATTTTTGGGAGAGCAATGAAGAAGAGAATAGTGGGTTTTTCATTTTTAATAAGTTCTATTTTATTGGTACCGTGTTGGATTTATGCTAATAAATCGCCACATTTTGTTTGTGTCATTGTTATTGATCAGTTTGCTTATCATCATATAAAAAGGCTATCGCCATATTTTACGGATGGGTTTAGAACTTTATTAAAAGAGGGCGTGTCATTTGAAAACGCGTTTCATCCTCATGGAGTACCCACAACTGCAACTGGGCATTCCACAATTAGTACTGGGGCTCTTGCCAAAGATCATGGAATTATTTTGAATAACTGGATTGAGGATGGTCAAAACGTTGTATTTTCAAAGGATAACAGTCCTGAATCTGCTGTTCTTACAAAAAAAGGAAGTGGAAAATATGGTTATTCAGCAAAACAATTGATGGTGGATAATCTTTCTGATCAAGTTGTTTTGGGTTCAAGACCATATGCCAAAAATTATGTTTATTCAATTTCATATAAGCCCCGTGCAGCTATAGGCATGGGTGGAAAATTAGGTAAATGTATTTGGTTTGATAAAAATTTGAAAAGTTTTACATCAAGTAAGGCATATTTCAAAACAATGCCAAGTTGGCTTGCAAGGTTTAACAAAACACATGATATCAAAAAGGTAGGTGAAGTTGATTGGCGGCTACGGTTTCCAATTACAAGCACGCCTTATCAGTTTTATAATGTTGCAGATTATGAGTTTACCAAACAAGCAGATCACATGGCTGGCGAGATTATAAAGATAGAGGGCGACCAGTACGATAAAATTTATCAAAAAACACCTGAATCTAACGGTCTTTTGTTAAGTTTGGCAAAAACATGTTTGGATTTTAATTTTAAAAAAATGAATGATGAAGATAAGTTGTTGTTGTGGGTTTCACTTTCAAGCCTTGATAGAATTGGGCACATTTATGGTCCATACAGTCTTGAAGTAATTGATATGATTTATCATCTGGACAGTCAGCTTGAAGTTTTTATGCATTATGTACAAGATATTGTTGGAGCTGAAAATGTTCTTTTTGTTTTGACTGCTGATCATGGGGTGGCGCCAATTCCTGAAATTTTACAAAGAAAAGGCTTTGCTTCTGCAAAAAGACTCAATTCTACAGCATTGACAGAAGAGATGAATAAAATTATTGAAGATGAATTTGGTATTAAAAAAATAGTTCAAACGTTTAAGGCTAACCAATTTTATCTTGATAACAGTATAAAAAAAGATTTGAGCAAAGAAAAATTGAATCAAATTTTTGCGTTGCTTAAAAATCATTTATTAAAGCAGCCCGCGATTAAAACATGTTGGACTAATCAGGAGATGGAAAAGGCAAAATTCCCAAAAAATTATTTTGAACAGCTTTATAAAAATCAATTTAATTCAAAAAGAAGTGGTGATTTAATTTTTATGCCACAGCCATATTGCGAAATAATTAAACATCAAAAAGGGACAACTCATCGATCACCTTATGACTATGATACCCATGTCCCTTTGATTTTTTATCAAGAAGGGGTGACGACAGGGAAAAAAAATAAGAAAAAAGTTTATATGACACAGGTTGCATCAACATTGGCTAAGGTTCTAAAGGTATCTAGCCCATCTGCGGCTTCAAACGAAGTTCTTAATAAGATATTCTAGATATAGACAATTTGTAATAAATTAATTAAAACGGGTGATTTGGGAAAAGCTAAATCACCCGTTTTAATTTTTGTTCTTTACATGAAAATTAAATGGATTAGAATCTTAGCATGCGTTTATGCGCTAAGCCGTGTATTTTGACCATTAAATATGCTCTGGAGTGGGCGTTGGCCGATTTTTGAATTAACCCAAAGGACTGTGCATGAGAATTTTCATAAATAATTTAAAAAAAGGGGATTCATTTAGGGATATATTTTCTTACTGGCTCCCGGAGCTTATTTCATCTGCCATTTTAATTTCACTTCCTCCGATGATTGATGCGTACCTTGTTTCCGGGCTTAATTCAAACACAACTTATGGCGCTCTTGGAATGGCTGTAAATTTTATACATTTTTTGGTAAAGCTTTCCGAGGCTATTCCCGTTGCAGCAATGGCAGTGATTGGTCGTTATAATGGAAGTCAGGATTTTGAGGAATGTGGCCGTTATATTTTTCCCACAATTTTTGCAAGTCTTATTATAGGTGTTTTACAGTTTATTTTAATTTTTATTGGTGCAGGTCTTTTATTTAGCTGGCTTGGTGTTCCGCAAAAAATGATGGTAGTTGGTATTCCATTTTTAAAACTCAAATCATTTGGAGCGCTTTTGACTTTTGTGGCGATGGCTCTGATCGGATTTATGCGCGCTGTTAAAAATACCAGAATACCAATGGTATTAAGTTTGATAGGTGTTGTAATTTATACCTTTTTTGATTTTACATTGGTACACGGGAATTTGGGATTTGCGGCCTATGGTTTGCAGGGTCCTGCAATTGCGACCGTAATTCAGTATTTTGTAGTGATAGCAATCTCGCTCGGGTATATATTTTATACACCCGAATACAAGAAATATTTCGTAAACCTTAGATTTTTATTCTTTGATATGAAAAGGGTTCTTAATATTTTAAAGCTCAGTTGGCCAATTATGATTGACAAGGGAACATTAGCTCTTTCGTACGTTTGGCTTTCAAAAATGATCGCTTCAATGGGTAAATATGCAATTGTTACTTTTTCTGTCGTCAAAGATCTTGAACGTTTTGCGATATTACCAGCGGTTGCTGGTGCTCAAATTATAACATTTCTTGTGAGTAACAGGTTGGGTGCAAAAGATGCGGATGGAGCAACTGCCAATATAAAGAAGATTCTTATTTTCACAGGGTTATTGGAATTAGTTGCACTTGCAGTTTTGTCGTTTAATGCAGGATTTTTTGTAAGCATTTTTGATCCCAAAAATAAATTTACAGACATGGCTGCTGCAATTTTACCTTTAATTAGCATGCTAGTTATTTTTGATTTTATTCAGCTTATTCTTGCCGGTGCGTTGCGTGGTGCCGGGGATGTCAAGGCTGTTATGTGGGGGCGTTTCATATCGTGCGCTTTTTTCTTTGTTCCAATTTCTGCATTTTTTAGTTGGCTTCCAATAAAAAGTCAGGTAATAAAGTTTACACTTGTTTATGGGTCATTCTATTTTAATACCGCTGTCATGGGACTGATTTTTTTATATAGAGTTAAGAGCCGCAAGTGGGAAAAATAAAAAATTTTAAAAAATAAAAAAGGTTAAAAATGGCTGATTTTAGCGCCGGGTTTAATAAGACAGAACTGCTTAAAGTTGCAAAACTTTCTGCATTAAATCTTTCAGATAGTGAGATTGAAATTTTTACGAATAATCTTGAAAAAGTATTGAATTTCATTGATCAAATTAAAGAAGTAAAAGTTTCTGCACAGGTTGATCAGGTCAGGAACAAAAATATTTTGCGTGAAGATGAGGTGGTTCCAACCGATTCAACAGATATTTTAAATTTGGCTCATGAAAAGCAAGAGAGTTATTTTGTTGTTCCAAAAATTTTGGACGAAAATAAAGGTACAACATGCTAAGTCCGTTTATAACAATCAAAGAACTCAGAGAAAAAATAGACAAAAAAGAGATAAGTCGAGAAGAAGTAATCAAATTTTATCTTGAGCGAATCAAAAAACATGACAGTAGCCTAAACGCTGTGCTTGAAAGTTTTCAAGATCCTGAACTTAATCAAGCATCCAACGGAATTCTTGTAGGTATCCCATATCTTTTGAAAGATAATATCTGTCAAAAAAATAAAATTGCTTCTGCAGGTTCAAAAATTTTGAGTAATTACAAAGCTCCATATAATGCCACAGTTAACCAGAGATTAAAACAAGCAGGTGCGGTAAGTATTGGTCGTGCCAATTGTGATGAATTTGCAATGGGTGCGTCCGGTGAATATTCTGCATATGGACCAACTCGAAACCCCTGGGATGTTACAAGAGTTTCCGGTGGCTCAAGCTCTGGCCCCGGCGCGGCTGTTTCCGCTGGATTAGTCCCATTTTCACTTGGTACCGAAACCGGTGGATCAGTGCGAAATCCTGCATCTTTCTGTAATTTGGTTGGTTTATATCCAACTTATGGATTGCATTCAAGATTTGGGGTTATGGCTTTTTGTTCATCATTTGATCAAGTGGGGCCTCTTACAAGAACCGTTTATGACAATG
>JBAZAX010000009.1:22784-45657 GCA_041671765.1 Candidatus Babeliales bacterium
CAATGCATTGGTGACAACGGCTCTTTCTGGCGTTGATTCGAAAGATTCAACAACTATTCAAATGCAACCAAAAGATTATACAAAAAATTTGGATGGAAAACTTCCTGCAAATTTAAAGATTGGAATAATTAAAGATGCTCTTGCAGAATTGGGCATAGATCCTCAAGTTAGATTGGCATTTGATCAAGCTATTGAGCATTTAAAAAAACTTGGAGCTACAATCAAAATAATAGACTTGCCTCATTTAAAATATGGCAATGCTGTTTATTTTATTATTAGTCGTGCAGAGGGTGCTTCGAATTTGTCGCGTTATGACGGAAGTTTGTACGGCGTGCGAACAAAAGAGGCTGAAAATCTTTTTGATATGTATTTAAAGACGCGTCAAGAAGGTTTCGGTCAAGAAGTTAAAACTCGAATAATGACGGGTAATTACGTTCTCTCTGCCGGGCATAAAGATGCTTATTACAAAAAGGCCCAGGCTGTGCGTGAGATGATAAGAGCAGATTTTGACTCTGCATTTAAAGACGTTGATCTTCTTACAAGTCCAACTATTTCAATGCTTCCGTTCAAAGTTGGCGAATTATCGTTTGATCCTGTTGCCATGTACTTAGCTGACATTTTCACCGTTCCAAACTGTGCAATTGGAACACCAGGAATTTCGATTCCATGTGGTTTTTCAAAAGAAAATCTTCCAATTGGATTTCAATTCTTGGGTCCGCGCTTGAGTGAAGAGCTATTGTTCAAAGTTGCTTATGCATTTGAGCAAAGTACGGACTATCATTTAAAACATCCAACAAATTACGAATAATAAAAAACGTGAGTAATCAAGTGAGTAACCAAGATTTTTGGCAAAGTAAAATTAAGATTGGTAAAGAAGAGTATTCGCGATTTATGTCGGCTCCGCTCGATGGCATAACCGATTCTCCGTTAAGAAAATTGATTCGTGAGTTTTCTCCGGAGGAGTTGCTTTTTACAGAGATGCGTCATGTTGCAATGGTGGCAAATGAAAGAACCGGGATATGCTTAAAATATGATCCAATTGAGCAATCAATGGCTTTTCAGGTTTCAACAAATAAAACTGATTTCATTGATAAAGCCATAGAAAAAATTTTAGCTGCAGGATTTAAGTCAATAAATTTAAACAGTGGGTGTCCTGCTAAAGCTGTTGTTAAATCAATATGTGGCTCAGCACTTATGGAAGATGTTCCGCATCTGGAAATGTTACTAAAATATTTTATTAAACGCATAGACAACCGTGCATCTTTTACTGTTAAGATTAGGGCAGGCTTTAAGAAAAAGAATGCGTTAGAAGTTGCTAAAATGGCACAAGACTGTGGCGTTGATGCTGTTATTATCCACCCAAGAACACAACCTGAGGGATTTGCGTCGCGTCTTGATTATGAGCTTGCACGCCAAGTTAAGCAGGCCCTAACGGTACCACTAATTTTTTCAGGCAATATTTCACGTTTTGAGATGGCACAAAAAGTTTACGAATTAACGGGATGCGATGGTTATATGATAGGTAGAGCATTATGGGGTGCTCCTTGGAAAATGCGTGAGATGACCGAAGCGGCACAGGGCAAAACTTTTGAAGTTACTACTGATTTGGCTTTGAGATGTGCCTTAAAGCATCTGGATAATAATATTCAATTTTATGGACCAAAAGGATTTATTCCGTTCAAAAAACAGTTGCCTCAGTATGTAAGATTTGTTGTGGATGCCTCAGAGTGGAGACAGAAATTACTTCGTTCGCAGACCGAAACGGAAATGCGAGAATTGTTAATTCAGTTAATAAAAGAGAATAGAGAAAAGCAGATTTAAAATGAATATGTTTCTTAAAAAAGGGTTATTTGGGCTTATTATTTTTTGCATCGCTTTTTTTGTAGTTAATCAAATTTTATTTTTTGAGAGTGGAGCGTTAGAACGATTCACGACAAAAGTGACTTATCCTGTTGTATTTGTGGCAAGTGGTGTTGCTGATTTTATTCAAAAACGTGTTGAGGGTAGGGAGTCTTATGAGCAAATTAAGGCTGAGTTAAAACTTTTGAATGAAAAATGTGACCAGTTTTGCGAAGAAAATATAAAAATTAAAGCATTGTTTAAATTTGATTCTGACAGTAAAGAGATTTGTGAATTTAAAGAACGCTACAACCTTGATCATATGATGGGTTGTAAGGTTTTGCTTAAAAGTTTGAAAAAAGACGGACAGTTTTTTTTAATAAATCGTGGCTCTTTCAACGGAATCAAAAAGAATATGGTTGGAATTTACAAATTTCAGATACTTGGAAAAATAACAGAAGTTCACGACTATTACAGTAAGCTCACTTTGATTACCGATGAAGCTTGCAAAGTTGCGGCATTTGCAAGCTCTACCAATGCAAATGGAATTGTTATAGGCCAAAATCAAAAAAATTGTTGTAAAATGCACTATGTCAGTCATTTGCTTGATATTGTAGACAATGATATGGTTCTTTCAACTGGACGTGGACTAGTATTTCCTGAAGGTTTTTGTATTGGAAAAATTGTAAATCATTCGCATTCTCATAACTCACTTTATCACGATATTGACATTGAGCCTTTGATTGACTTCAAAACTATAAAATACTGTCTTTTAACAGATCTTTCACAAACTTGTTCTGCTGCAAAGTTTGATATGATGGATAATAATCAAACAAATACAGATGATCTCTTAAATAATCCCTCAACGTCTTCAGAGCCTGGAGCATGCAATCAAACCAGTGATGAAAAAACATCAGAGAATCAGGAATAGTGATATAGCATGATTTTAAGCTGAAAAGTAGCTTTCTTTGATTGAAAATTATTTCAATGTGAAATTATAATATTACATATGCGCCATTTGTCATTTTTGATTAAAATTGATAATCTGAAATTATTATATTATTATTAAAAATAGATTTAAATTAAATGGGGGTTTCTATGAAAAAATCGAATATTGGTTTGATTGTCACATTTTTAATTATATCAGTAGTGAGTTGTTTATTTGGAATGAAGCGCGAAGCTAATGGCCAAGGTGATGGGGTACCGGTGGAAAAGGCGCAAAGGCAAGAGCCTGCAAAACAAGCGTCTAAAAAATTAGTTGGCCTTATAAATAACGGGTCAGACTGTTTTGTGAATTCTGCCATACAAATTTTATATAATATACCGCAATTTCAGGAATTCTTAAATTTACACAGAACTGATTATGTTTTAGCCGGGGATAATGGGCCTTTTTCTATTCCATTGCAAATTATTTATATATTTGATGAGTTGCAACGAAGTAGTGTTGCTGAGGGTAGAGTTATCGTGAGCCCAAAAGTTTTTAGGGAATTTGTTTGCAAAAATAGTACAAGTCCAGCCATGCGTGGCATGTTAAAAGGTCAACATGATTCGGGAGAATTTTTGAAGTTGTTGCTTGAGCCTTTTCAGTATTATACAAAGTATCATCTTGATTTACTAAATGTGCTTGCGTCATTAATGCCTAGCGATGATGGCGCAGTGTGTGATTTACTAAAAAAAGAGCTTATTGATTTGGTGCTTTTTGATATTTCGAATTTTAATAATTCAGATCGATTATCTTTTGATTTTTTTGCTCGATGTGTTAAACGTAGGGCAGATGAACTTAGGCTAAAAATTTCAAAAGCCAAATTAAAAGAAGCATTTCAACGTAAAGATTTAAATAATTTTGCTGAATATGCTTTATCTACAAAAAAATTGATTAATGATTTGGGCCGTCAGGAATCAGAAGAGTTTTTTGGTAAAATATCAGATTTAATTGGTGCAATGGGTGCTTTTCATGAAGGTGTAGATTCCCAATCCCAATCAGCTATAGATGTTTTAGATTTATTTATTAGGGTATCAGAATATGATTTGTTAGATGAAATTAAACTTTTGACATTACAAGACGTTTTTGGAGAAAACAAAAATTGGGAGTGGCTTAAAGATAAAGTAAAGTACTTGAAATTAACTCGTGCTGATACCATCTATCTTAATAATTGTGATGTGTTAAATAAACATTTAGATGTGGCATTAGAAGGGATAAGAGCTCTAGAATTACATCCAGTATTAGATAAATCTTTGCGCAATATTCAAAGAAATCTTTTAGATTTTAGGCGTCTTTTCTGCGCTAGAGTGAATGGCAATTGGCAAGTATGTTTGAATTTGATGTCGCCTTTGGCGGTTGATTTTCAATTCTTGGCGGAAGTTGTTACTCCATTGGAATTAGAAAGCGACTATAAAAAAGATTCTAGGCCACGTTTAAAATTAGAAGACTTATTGAATTTGTTTGTACAGTTTGATGTTACTGCTGATATGCCTGAAATTTTAATTGTGCAACCAAAATCTTTTACTGACGAAGATTGCACTTTACCAGATATAAAAAAGGTTGATGCGAAGACATCAAAAACTTTTGGTTTTGAGAGTTTTAGCGGTCAATGGTTAGGTCAAGGTATGAAATTTCCATTAGTTTATACGCCAGGCATTATTTTAAATATTAGAAATCAGCATTATGAATTGATTGGAATGATTTATCATCGCGGGGATTCGGCATCGAGAGGCCATTTTATAGCCTCATGTAAAACTGGATCTTCCTGGAAAATTTTTGATGATGTAAGGGCATCTGATTTTTCCAAGAAATATATAGCTGATGGAGCATTTACTGCACACGTTGCAATTTATCGTAAGGTACACAGTGCGCCATTTTTGCCACATGTCGTAGGAAATGTTGTCAGTGGTTCTGAGGTAAAACAGTAATCCCTACTTACCGCTTTAGTGTTTAAATTTAAAGAGGGGTGTAAAGTTGTCGATGACTTTACACCCCTCTCTTTTTCTTTTAACTTAATTTTAAAATGTTTAGCAAAAAAATAGACTCGCTGGCGAAGAATTTTTAACGAAAGATGAGGGGATATGCAGCCAATAGGTATTTTTGATTCTGGAGTAGGGGGGCTTGGAATTTTTAAGGCAATTGCTCAGCAATTACCGGAGCAGGATCTTATTTACTTTGCTGATAATAATAATTTACCCTTCGGGCAAAAAACGACGGAACAACTGCAGCAAATTACCAGTAAAATTTTAGATTATCTTATTTCAACACATAACATCAAAATTGCTGTAGTCGCTTGCAATACGGCGTCAGTTTCTAGCCTTTCGTATTTGAGAGAAAAATATCCGACAATTCCCATCGTTGGGGCTGTGCCGGTTATTAAGCCGGCTTGTGAACTTTCTAAAAATAAAAAAGTGGCAATTTTAGCTACTTTACATACAACTAACAGTGAGTATCAAAAACAATTAATTGCTCAATATGGAAGTGGAGTCGAGGTTTTAAGTATTGCTTGTCCTGATCTGGTTGATTTGGTTGAAGCAGGACTGTTTGATGATCCTCATACACAAGAAAAACTGCAGGAGTATTTATCTCCGGCGATAGCGCTGGGTGTTGATGTAGTTGGTCTTGCATGTACACACTATCCATTCTTGCGAGTCCAAATTCAGAAATTGTTACCTGAGGGTGTAATTATTCTTGATTCAAATGATGCTGTTGCAAGGCAAGTAGTTAAGGTGCAAAGTAAAATACTTGCGAGTAATGCACTAGATAAGCAACCTGGATTTTCAGAAAAAACAGCAAAATATTCATTTTATGTCACAAAAGAACCGGAGAAGTTTCAGGTTGTTGCACGTAAGTTGCTTGGAGAGATTATTGATTCAGTTTCGTTGATTTCCTTGTGATCGAATAAGTTGATCAAATAGATTGAACTGGAATTTATATAGGCAGTAAAGCGATTAATCACGCTACTGCCTATTGCTAATTTATTACAGGTCTGATGATTGTTTATGGTAATGTAACTGCGAAGTCGTTTCGTTCTCCGATCACTGCATTTGGGTTCATTGTGGATGGGTTTATAGTTATTTCTCTCGATAAATTTGTGCTTGTAGGTGCCCCATATATTAATCTATACCAGACTGTAAGATACTTATATTTTCCTGGAACAGGATCTCCAAAAAGCGTATTTTGCCATGATCCATAAGTTGTTTGGATATTACTATTCGAAAGTCTTCGTCTTTTATTTTGTAAATCAAAGTATTTAATATTATTTATCGTTTGCTGTAAAATAGATGTTACATCTTTGCCTGTTATTCCACGTGTATCAGTACCATATTTGGCTAATAAAATTTTTACGTGAAATGGTACTTGGCCCGAATTATTTGTGGTGGCGATTGACGCACCCCTTGCGAGAAGAGTATGCGCTGCGCTACCCAGTTGCAGAGAAGTGGCAAGATGTAGCGGAGTGCTGCCGTTTTTATCCTTGGCATTTACATTTGCACCTTTATCTATCAAAAAATTCACGAATAATGGTTTATTATACATAGCTGACCAATGTAAAGGTGTACGGCTCAGATCATCTGTGATGTTGACAAAAGCCCTAAGCTCAAATAGTTTTTTGGCCACATCTGTTGTTGTATTATATTGAACAGCGTGATGCAAAGGGGCCCAATTATTTGCTGAGCCAGCTGATCGGGATAGTGATGGGGCCGGATTGCCTATTACATTTACGTTAGCACATTGATTTACAACCAACGTGCTAATAGATGCAATATTATTTGATCCAATTGCGTTGAATAAAGCTATCTCTGGATTTGTTAGGGTTCGAGGTCCTTCAATTTTAGGATTTCCCACGTATGGGCATTGTACAAGTACGACTTGAACTTGAGGTTGCTGTTCTGCCACCACCTGAACTGTGGGATTTTGGGTGTTAACGGTTTGAGTTAAACTGTCTTGCGTGAGAACTGTAGTAGTTAAATTATCTGGTGTTGCGACTGTAATTCCATATAAATATTTGTTTGAAAAAATAAATATAAACAGCAGTACAATGCTAGTTTTTGCAAAAAATATCTTCCTTGAATTTTTCATTCCACTATCTCCTAAAAAATTATTTAACCAAAGTGTACGACAAAATACTATCTTTGTTAGGATATTAAATTTCAAATTGAAAAGTCAACAGCAGTATTATTAAAGTGCATCAAGTCTATATTTTTATTATTTTTGGTATTATGCTGCCAACAAAGAGCTTAGAGTTTTTTAAATAATATTTTGGTTAGTAAGGGAGTAGTCTATGTCTAAAGTGTTTTGGATAGCAAGTTTATGTACTGTTTTTTTAATAGTTATGTCTTCAATTTACTTAACGATGGGAGAAAAAAATATGAATAAAAAAGTGTTGTTTATTTTGATGCCGGAAAATTATCAGGATTTTGAATTTAATGTGCCTTACCAAACTTTGCAGTCCAGAGGCGTTACAATTGATGTTGCAGGTCTAAAACCTGGGGTTGCCAAAGGCAAACTTGGGGGCTCATTTACACCAAATCTTTTGCTGAGCGATTTAACTGAAAATGACTTTGATAAGTACGATGCTGTTATTATCCCTGGTGGCCCCGGGTCAGTTGAATACTTGTGGGATAACAAAAAATTACAAGATGTGGTAAAATACTTTAATTCCAAGGGTAAAATTGTTGCCGCTATCTGTTATGCAGTAATTTTGCCTGTACAGTCAGGAATATTGAAGGGTAAGCAGGCAACCGTTTTTCCAACTGATGAGGCCAAAGCGATTTTGAAAAATTGTGAAGTCGATTTTGTTGATAAGGGGTGTGTTGTACTGACGGATGATAAAATTATTACGGCCCAGGGTCCCAAATTTGCAAACGAGTTTGCAAATGAAATTGTTAAGATATTAAAGTAAGACTTAAGGATTAGGATGGCAAAAAGAGTTTCAGTCGCTATTCAAGATATTCATCCCAAAACTTTAGCAGTTGGTGTTTATACACCTTATGTTAAAATTTCTAGTGCAGAAAATTATTATGAAGAATTTCTGAGCTTAATTAAAACTTTGGGGATGCACTATGACGAAACTTATTTCATAAAGGTTCGTGCTGTAGATACAAATACGTTTTTTACAAAAGGAAAACTTGAAGAGTTAAAGCTAATTTGTGACCAAAAACAGATTGAGGTAATAATTTTTTCTGAAACGTTAAATCCGTTGCAAGAAAGAAACTTAGAAGATGCTCTGGATTGTAGCATTATGGACCGTGAACAACTGATTCTTGAAATTTTCAAAAAATCTGCACATACGGCTGAGGGTAAAATTCAGGTTGAGATGGCTGAGGTTCAATTTTTGAAAACAAGAATTATTGGAAAAGGGGTTGAATATTCTCAGCAGCTTGGTGTTATTGGAACCAAGGGACCGGGTGAAACTGCAACAGAAAAAATGCGACAAGTGTTTGCTGACAAATTGCGCCAGGCAAAACAAAAGCTTGAGACCTTGCAAAAGGCTCGAGATAACCAACGTAAAAGAAGGCTAAGTAGTAATATTCCCAATCTTTGCATTGTTGGTTATACAAATTCAGGTAAATCCAGTCTGTTGAATAACTTAACAAAAAGTACAATTTTGGCTGAGGATAAACTTTTTGCTACTCTTGATACCACAACACGCGAATTTTATATTGGCGGAAAAACAAAAATTTTAATTTCAGATACTGTTGGATTTATAAGTCAGTTACCACATAAACTTGTGGAAGCGTTCAGGTCAACGCTTGATGAATTAAAATATGCAAGTTTATTATTACATGTCGTTGATTTAAGCAATCTTGAGTGGCGTAGCCAAATTAATGTTGTCAATGACACGATCAAAGAGTTGGGAGTTGAGAAGCCTGTTTTATATGTTTTCAATAAGATGGACAAACTCTCTGCTGAAGAGCTTGAACAGCTGCAAAAAGAAATCATCGACTATCAGCCACATGTTTTAATTCACACTCAATCAAAAGATGGAGTGAAGCAGTTAGTTAATTATTTAATGAATTATAAATTTTAAGAAAGCGTTTAGTATGAGAATTGCGATTAACGGATTTGGAAGAATAGGCCGCGCTTTTTTACGTACAATACTTTTGGATAAAAATGCAAAAGATAAACTTGATGTTGTTGCGATAAATCTTGGCCCAAGCAAAGATATAAGACTAGATCTTCTGTTTAAATACGATTCGGTGATGAAGGAATTTCCCGGGACTGTTCAATTTAAAGATAATGTTTTTGTAGTTGATGGAAAACATATTAAAGTTTTTACTGAAGCAGATCCAGCAAAGTTGCCATGGAAATCTTTGGGAATAGATTGGGTCATTGAGGCTTCCGGACATTTTACTTCGCATCAAAAGGCAAGTGCGCATATAACATCAGGCTGCAGCAAGGTGCTTGTTACTGCTCCGGTTGGAGATGCAGATGTAACAATTGTCCCTGGCGTTAATGATAACGCTTATGACGCAACGCAGCATTCTATTATTTCACTTGGTAGTTGTACCACAAATGCATTTGCGCCAATGGTTAAAGTTATAAATGATAGTTTTGGGATTGTTAATGGAATGATGACAACGGTTCATGCATACACAAATGATCAAGTTTTGCTTGATGTTGAGCACAAAGATCCAAGAAGAGCTCGTGCAGCTGCAATGAACATAGTTCCAACTAAAACTGGTGCCGCCAAGGTTATATTTCAAATTTTTCCCGAAATGACCGGAAAGATTGAGGCCGTTGCAATTCGTGTTCCGGTGCCAATAGTTTCGCTTGTTGATTTTGCGTTTGTTACATCGAAGTCTTTAACAGCGCATGATATTAATCAAGTGTTTTTAAAATATGCTAACGGAGAAATGAAGAATACCTTGCAGTATATTACAGATCCGTTGGTATCGTCTGATTTCATTGGGAATACACATTCGTGCATTTTTGATAGCCTTCTAACTCAAGCCATTGGAAATGTTGGTAAGTGTTTTGCCTGGTATGATAACGAATTTGGATATTCGTGCCGATTAAAGGATTTTTTGCTTCACAACTAATCAAAGTTAGTTTAGACTAGCTTTATTATTGGTAGGGGCCCATAGCTCAGTTGGTTAGAGCAGTCGGCTCATAACCGAAAGGTCCCAGGTTCAAGTCCTGGTGGGCCCACCAAGAAAATTCAAATTACCATCAGTCCTAAATTTCAACCAAAAGGATCTCTATTATGTCCGGAAAAGCTCTTTGGCAAAATTTAAAGGACTTGGTTGACTTCGATAAAAAGATTCTTAAATTAAAAAATGATATCGATTCAACAAAAAAATCTTTAAATGATGACTCAATCCAAATTTCAAGATTGAAAGTTTCACTCGAAAATAAAAGTCAGTTTTGCTTGCAAATGCAAAAAAATGTTGACTCTTTTGAGTTGGATTCAAAAACTTTTGAGGAAGAGGAAAAGGCCAAGAAGGTCAAGCTAGACTCTGTAAAAAATCAAAAAGAGTATAAATCTATTGAAGCAGAGGTCGAGCATGCTCGCAAAGAACGCATAAAATTTGAAAATCAGATTACAGAAGCTTGGTATAATCTCGAGAATGCAAAAAAAGAGTATGACGTAGAGAAGCTTAAAGTTGTTGAGAAAGAAGAGTTATTAGTTAAGGATATGGAAGTCAAAACTTCCAATATTCAGGATTTAACATCTAAACTCAATGCTCTTAATGAAGAACGAAATACTATTTCAAGTACAATTCCTACGGATTGGCTTTTAAAATATGATCGCATGAAAAACAGTGTTGACGATCCTATTGCTCCAGTAATTAATGGAAGTTGTAGCGCGTGTTATTATTCTGTTTTACAACAAGATTATTTAAGACTTAAAAGATCGGGCGTACTCCCATGCCGTAGTTGCTACAGATTTTTGTATTATGATGAAGAGGAGGAAAAAGCTTTGCAGCAGGCTAAGTTTTAAAAATAGTTGCATAGCTTGGGCCCATGGAAAATCAATTATTAATATTTGGGTTTGATAAAGATAATAAAAAAGTTAAATTAGCACCGCATCAGGTTGGGTGTGACTCCAAGCCATTAAATCAAAAAAATAAAGAAAAAACATTACAGGCGTGGAGCATTTTTGTCGATGGGGCAGCTAGGGGAAATCCCGGTCCGGCGGGTGCGGGGATTTATATTTTTAATTCGGAACAAAAAATCCAAGCAGCATTTTTTTTGGGTGAAAAAACAAATAATCAGGCCGAGTATTTAGCTCTAGTTTTGGCCTTATTTCTTTTAAAACAAAAAATTGATGATTCAAATTTAAAAAATATTTTTTTGACAGTTCATTCTGATTCTGAATTACTGATTAGGCAACTTTGTGGCTTTTACAAAATTAAAAATCCGGTGTTGATCAAGTTGTATGGGCTTGTAAAGCAATCTTTAAATGGGGTAAGTCATAAATTTACTCATGTTATGAGAGAGAACAATAAGGTTGCAGATAAACTTGCAAATGAGGGAATCGATAAAAAGAAAGAAATACCTACTAAATTTTTGAATTTTCTGGCAAACTTGGACGATGGTAATAATATTATTGAAATGCTAAAAAAGTAACAGAACACACATGTTAAAATTAAACAAAAAGGTGCTTGTCACCAGAGTGCTTGTTTTGCTAGCGATTGCTTTTTTGCCAATCGGATTAGTATATTCAAAAGCGACAAATTTAAAAAAATCTAAGAACGTAGTAAAAACATCTAAAAAAATTAAATACACAGCATCCAAGCGTTCTATTTCTGAGAATCATGCTAATTCTACTGGCAAGATTAAAAATGCTAATGTTAAAAAACATTCAAAAGCTGTTGTAAGTGCAGCCACTCTGCCAACAGAGAAATCCGATGTTTCAAATAATGAAATTGGTGCAGCCAATGCGCCATCAGGTGGTGGCGTTTATATAACACCAAAAGTCATTCGTGTTTTAATCGACGAAAAAAACACAAACAAGAGCCAGACTCTAACAATTAAAGCCAAGGAAAGTTTTGTTCTTGAAAGTCCGGGCGGTTCAAAGGTTACGGCACTATTTAATGACAAAAATGTTGATGTTATAGCAAAAAACGGAAAACTTTATTTGCGTTGTTCAGATAAAAAGTTTAGGCATATTAGATATGATGATTTAGAAGTTTATGCCTCGCATGGAAATTTGGAATTGAATGGAAAGTCTTATCAAGGAAGTGTCAATATAAGAATTGATCCATTAACATGGAATGTTTTAATCGTTAACAGAATCGATCTTGATGATTACATTTATTCGGTTTTGAAATCTGAAAGTGTTCCAACTTGGCCATTAGAAATGCAAAAAGTTCAGGCAATTGCATCCAGAAGTTATGCATTACACCATATGAAACAGGTTAGGCTTAAAAACCCACGAAGTTTTTATGATATTAGGAATACCAGACAAAATCAGGTTTATGATGGAGTTCATGCATTTAAGCATTTGCGTGATGCTGTTGATCAAACCCGCGGTGTTATTTTGACATACAAGGGTGATATCGTTCTTGCCATGTTTGATATTTGTTGCGGTGGTATTATTCCAAGTAAAATGCGAAAAAACAAAAAATGTATGCCTTATTTGCGTCGTGACAAGCCTTGCAATTTTTGTAAAAATACAGCGTTTTATAGAAGTCAGTTGGTTTATAAAAAAGAACATCTGCTAAATATTGCCAAAGCAAGCCCAAATTTAAAGAAACGTTTTGAGGGTTTTGGTAATAAGTTAAATGATATTCAAATTACTGATCGGGATGCCGCTGGGGTTGTGCAGAAAGTTCGATTTGCAGGTCGCAAATATGTCAATCTTTCAGGTTTAGAAGTTTTGGCATTGTTTGGGGACAAGGTAAAAAGCTGTTCATTCAGCATAAAACAAGATGGTGATAAGCTTATTTTTGCGTTCAAAGGTTGGGGCCACTTCAATGGCCTGTGCCAATGGGGTGCTAGATCGCTTGTTTCTCAGGGATGGGACTATCGTAAGATTTTGAGTTTTTATTATCCCGGAACAAATTTGAGTCGATTGAAATAGCTTAAGTTGCTTTAGATAGTGGGTCTAGGAGAGTAATATGCCCGGGTATAAGGCGCACATAGCTGTGGGATCATTTTCCTGTTTGTTTTTGATTTATATTATTTCGACTTTAGCTCATTTTTGCCCAACATTTTTACAATTCATAGGCTGTTTTACATGTGCGGTCATGGGTTCAATATTTCCTGATATTGACACCACAAGCAAGGCCCAACGCCTGTTTTTTATATTTTCCAGCATAGTTTTACTAACGGCTATAGTTTTTCAAGCATGGTTTATATTTTTTAATTTTAGCCTTATTTCGGTTATTGTAATGCTTTTAAAGCATAGAACAATCACGCATAATGCATTTTTTCTTTTCACACTGTCAATTTCACCGATTCTTTTTAGCGTATTGTTTCTTCATGGGATATCTACTGGGGTCTTCTTAAGTGCGCTGGGATTTGCTGTTGGCGCATTATCACATTTATTGCTCGATTTTGGATTGTAGGGGCTTTTGCGGCCTAGGCTATTTTAAGTTAAAATAGAATTAGTCATAGCTTTTAAAACAGGGCTAAGATTAATTTTTGGAGGCTTATCGTTATTTGGGGGTTATCATGGACTTTTTACGTTCACTTAAATTAGCAATTGCGTTTGTATTGTTATTTTTTTCTGGTGTTTTGGGTATGGAGCGTGAGCTTCCAACTGTAGATTCAGTTGGAGCCATTAAATCACAATTAGCTAAATATTTGGTTAGGGTTGAAAAGGGTAATGCTGAGAGCACTGATGGTCGATTGGTTCATGAGGGTATTAGCACAGTAATTGGTGCAAGATCTCTTCTTGCCATGTTCAGTACTCCAGCCAATTTTCATGAATTACAGGATCGACAAGAAATTTTAAGAGAACTTGTTACGCTAAAAACACAAGATTTTGAAAGTTTACATGTTCTTTTAAAAAAATTAGCAACACTTTTTAAAGAATATTCAGTATTAGGAAATCAAATTGAGCAACTAGAGACTCATTTGAAAAAAATGGAGGAAGGATTGTGGACTCCAGACTTAGATGCGCGTATGGCTTTTACCGCCTTCATAGCACTTCCGATTTTGTACTCTATGTGGGGCTCGCTATCGGGAACTCAGTTTTCTGCATATGTAGGGCTTTCAACGCTTTTCAGTGCGCTAGATCAGTATTTTTTGAATGGTGCCGTTTCAAGTTATTCACCATTGGGATACATATTTTCAGGAGTAGTTGGAAAATTGTGCAAAGGAAAAGATACTTTACTTGCTACAGGAAATTCTGTTTTTGCTATGGATGATCATCATATTGCAAGTTTACTTGTTCCAAATGCTTGTGCTCAGCCGGATTTATTGACTTGTGCTGGCGAAAGTTGTTACTGTGTTGGGGCTGATGGGGTTAAAGCTTTTATTACCGGTGGTAGTCAATCGGCTGGCTTGGGTTTTTCAGCATATGTTCCTAGCGTTGTCAAATCTGCTGCTTCTTGTGTGTCTCAGGTCAACAGTGCTTTGGTAGTTGGCAGTAGTTTACTGCATTTAACTCTGCTGAATAAGCGCATTGCTTATAAAAAGATGCAATCGATTTTGGCAACTAAAAAGAAAAAAATGAGAGAATTATTAAATCAATTTACTGTATTACTTAATGATTTAAACGTTTCAATTAAACAGAAAAATTTGAAACTATCCACAATAGAAATTTGCGATCAGGCAGAGTTTGGCGTAAAACTTCGATATTTTGCAACGCTTGATGTTCTCATTGGTTTGGCATCACTTATGCGTGAAGCTAACCCGCAGGAAAAAGGATCAGTTAAGTTTAAATTTGGATTTGTTGATTTTGTTGAGTCAGATCAAAATACAAATCGATTTGAAATAAGTATTAAAAACATATGTCATTTTTTTAAATTTAAGCCAGAAGATGAATATAAAACAGCAACAGTTTTCGCTAATGATTATATATTTCCTGAATTAAGTTTTGTTGTTTCAGAAGATAACAAGCTCTTTGCTAACTCCAAAGAATTTGGGCAAATTAATTTTTTGACGAATTTACTTAATCCAATTTATGCTCAAATGCTTCTTGCTCATACATTTGGGATTGTATGGGGAGAGAGCGCGCGAATGAAGTTTATTGATATGAGCAGATTGAGCTTCATATCAAACCAGGATAAAGCAGTATTCCAAGTAATTTTTCCATGCTAATTTATTCTTTTCGACAGCGTGAAATAAAAATTTATGTCACAAAGAAGTTGTTAGGACTGAATGGGCCGCGACCCCCTTCAAATCCCAAACAAATGTTCAGTATTTTTTGTTGTAGCATCTTCTAATTGTTTAATATCTATATCTCTGAGATTCGCTATAAATTGCGCAATCAGTGGAATATATACCGGTGAGTTTTGTTTTCCTCTGAATTGTTGTGGTGGTAAAAATGGTGCATCAGTCTCTAGCAATAGTTTGTCTAAGGGAATATTTTTGATGATTGAACGCAGTACATCATTTTTGGGATATGTTATATGTCCATCGATTCCGATATACAGCCCCCATTCCAAAATTTGATTTGCAAAATCAGCATTTTGTGAAAAACAGTGGATGACTCCTCTTAGTCCATCTTTAACATATTCTTGGATAATTGTTAGCGCCTCGTCTCCGGCATTTCTTACATGGATAACTATAGGTAAATTGCTTTCAAGTGCGAGCTCAATGTGACTTTTAAATGCTGCATTTTGTATCTCTTCATTATATGGTGGGCGAAAAAAATCTAATCCACTTTCGCCAATGCCAACAATTTTATTTTCGGTTTTGTTAGTTACCATTTTTTTGATTTCTTTAAATTGTTCTTTCCAGTCGGATGAGCAGTCGCAGGGATGCATTCCAACAACTGCCCATACGCAATCAAATTTTTTTGCAATGGTTATACCATCTAATGAATCATGCAAACTACTGCCGATTTGTATTAACTTCCCGACATTATTTGCTTTTGCTTGTTCACAAAATTGTTCTATTTTTTGCATATCAATATTTGAAAGTGGCGTGGATTCTTCCTTGCCTGTCATCATATTTAGGTGGCAGTGTGAGTCAATAAACATTTTTGTTCCTCTTTGTCATTTTGAATTTATTTCAGGGGCCATGGATTAATAAATGTTCCTGAAACTTAGTAAGTAAACTTTTTAAAATCATAGATTAAAATTATAGTTTTTTGAATTTTAAAATATTTTTGATATTAAGATAAAATATTTATATAAAATTCTTAAAAATATTTTGATTTCACGATAGAAATAAATTTGTAAAAAAATAAACAATAAGAGACACATTTTTTTGTTTGGTAAAAATTTTAATATGCAATATAAGACTTTTTAATAATTAAATAGCATAATTCCTTGACAAACATCTAAATAAACTTTAGATTTCACACAGAAACTATCGAAAGATGTATTTTAAATTTGAATCGGTGTAGTGTATGTTTAACAAGGTATATGGGAGTTTGGGAGATTTACATGAATAAGACAGAATTGATCAATTCCTTGAGCGAAGAGACCAATTTTAGCAAAAAAGATATTGCTAAGGTTCTTGCCGCTTTCACTAGAATTGTCGAGAGAACACTCAGAAAGGGTGGAAAAGTTTCTTTGACAGGTTTTGGTACGTATTGGTTATCACGCAGACCTGCAAGAGCTGGAATTAATCCTGCAACCAAGCAGCGTATTAATTTGCCTGCAATCAATGTTCCTCGCTTCAAGCCAGGCAAGCATCTTAAGGAAATTGTACGCTCTGCCTAATTTTTTAGGTGAAAATTTGATACCGACACTTCCCCCTAAAAAAATGCAGAAAATTTGGCAGGTTACAGGGCCGATTTTATTGTCGGCCTTGTCTATTTTAATAACATTCATTTTTGTTCAGCCAGTCGCCTGTTGGTTAGATCCAACATTTAGCCTTTTTGCCAATCGTGGAATTGGAAAAATAGGCATCACAGTTCTTGTGATGTGGCATATTTTTCTACTTTTGTTTAACTGTGATAAAAAGTTATTATACGATTTTTGGCAGACAAATTTTTTGTTTTTTAAAAAAACAGACTGGATCAAACCATTTTTTTTATTCTTTATAGTATTTAGTTCTTTTCATGCGCTTTTCTTAATAGCTTTATATTTTACAGGTTGCCTTATTTATACACCTGTTCAAATTAATTATAATCTATCGTTTGCGATTAAAATGCTTGTGGGTGTTATCGCAACTTTTTTTCTTGCCTGGACTGAAGAGCTTATTTTTCGTGGAACGGTTTATAAATTTTTTGTTCAAGCGCTTAGCCCTATTACAAGTGCTGTTTTTGCATCATTGATTTTTATGTTGTCTCATAATCTTTCTAATCCATTAGCGCTTGTGACAATTGACTGGAAACTTGGGGCAGGGCTTTTCCTGCTTGGATTACTTCTTAATTTGATTTTTATCTTAACTGGCAAGCTTTATACGGGCATGGGTGCACATGCAGGACTTGTTTTTGTTAAGGTCTTTTTGCGACGGATCCCATTCGTTGCATTTTTGCCACCAGAGCAGCTTTCTTTTTTTATAGACAAAGACTTGAGGCAGTCATTATGCTTTCATCTGGCGTTTATTTTGGTTGATATTATTTTGATAATTAAAATAATAAAAAATCAGAAACGTAATTTATCAAATAATTAATAGATTTTTCGAACAAAATACAAAATTTTTAATTTAAATATTTTGCTTTTCATAATCTCTTGACTCTATTTTTCCCAATATTTAAGGTTGTACTGAAATCAGTTTCAGGTTTATATCGAATATATTTTTTATATTTTAAAAAGTTGGAAGGATCAGAATGTTGAGAAAAATTGTTTTTGGACTTTTAATTTCAAATTTTTTGTTGTTTGACTGTAAACCAATAAAGTCATTACAAAAAAATCTTGGTGAATTAAAAAGTTCTTTGAGTGAGCTCAAAACCAAGCTGGGAACTTTAAATACAAAAATGAGTGGATTGAAGGGGAAATTGGAGGGGAAGCCTGTCACTGGGGAAAGGGTATTTGATCCCACAACAATAAATGATAAAACAAAAACAATTGTCATAAAAGATGAGCATCAACAAGGAGGCTCTGATTCATGTAATACAATATTTGATAATTCTTCAAAAATAATAATTAAAAATAATCAAAACTTGGAGAAATTACTTATTCAAAGTAGGGCAGCAAATGATTTGACCGAGGTTATTATAGAAAATAATCCCAAATTAATAGAAGTAAAAATTGATGGGATTTTTAATGCTGGTCTTAAAAAACTTGAAAAAATTGTATTAAAAAACAATGGGCAGGGCGATTTGATTTTACGACTAATATCTTTAGATGGACTAACAGGGATTTTTATTGAGGGACAAGCTAAGGGTTTGGATTTATCTTCTTTACCCAATTTAAATAAGATTTCATTTACTGATCAAACTGAATTAGAATGGCTTTCGCTGGAATTTTTACCTCAATTCGATTTACCTGATTCATGTGGATTGAATTTAGTTAATTCTTCAATAACAAGTATCATATTAAGAAAACTTGATAAATACAAACTTGAAGATGTTAAAAATATTGTTGAACAACTTCCAAATTTGGAGCAACTTTTTTTAAATTCATTGAAAGGGAATGGCGTTGTTGAATTTGAGGGGACTAAAAATCCCAACTTAAAATTTTCAAGCATGAGCGGTGAATTTACAGGCGTAGATAAAATTATTTTTAAAAATTTTATATTTAATCAAATGAAATGGAGTATTCGCAGCATTATAGGCCCATTAACGATAGAAATTGAAGCAGAAAAATTGGATAAATTTTATAACGCTTTAGTACAAAAAGGCGATATGATTTTGATAGATGATAATAAGATGGACACTGGTTTTGGGTATAATGGGATTAATGTTGAAAAAGATAAAATTACAATAAAAATACTGGAGAAGAAATAACAAAAAAGGGATGGCGTAAAAACCATCCCTTTTTTTCGAAAAACTTTATATCAAAAAACGCGTTTGCTTACTTCAATTCAGGAAAGAAGAGAGCTAATTCAACTTTAGCGGTTTCAGGTGCATCAGAACCATGAGTTGCATTGCTACCAACATTTTTGCCGTAAAGTTTACGCAATGTGTCAGCTTCTGCCTTTTCTGGATTTGTTGCTCCCATCAAATCACGCCATGCTTTGATAGCATTTTCTTTTTCAAGTGCCATGACTACAACTGGACCTGATGTCATGAATTCTACTAACTCAGCAAAAAATGGTTTGGTGTTGTGTACAGCATAAAATTCTGCTGCCTGTGTCTTGTTAACATATATCTTTTTCATACCAAGAATATTAAAACCTTCTTGTTCTATTCTTGAGATTATGTTGCCGACATGTTTTGCTTTGACTGCATCGGGTTTGATTATTGCAAACGTTTTTTCTATCATTATGTTCCTAAAAAAATAGGGATATTTATTTAATCCATGGATCCTGAAACGAGTTCAGGATGACAAAAATGTTGTTTTTAAACTTAATTGGCCCCAGAATTTGCGTTCTGAGGCCAATATTAAATCACACTGTTTATATTAAATCGTAAAAGATTTAATTAATTATTCAGATTTATCGTCATCTGATTTCATTTTGGCCGCGTGTGCTTCCAAAGCTTGTTGCAGTGAAGATTTAGCCTGAGGTAGGTCTTTTGTCTTAGGTGCTGATTTCTTAGCTTCGGCATAACGAGCAGCTTTTTCTGCGCGTTTTGCTTCTTGCATTGCTCTTTCACGTTCAACATCGACCGCAGGTCTTTCAGGTTGTTCTTTTGGCTCAATTAAAGCTCTTAAGCTCAAACCAAGCTTGCGCTCTTCTGGGCTGACCTTAATAACCTTAAATTTAGCCACCTGTCCGACTTTTAATATATCTTCGACTTTTGCGACTTCTTTGTCTGAAAGTTCTGAAATATGGACGAGTCCTTCAATTCCACTTTCAAGTTTAATGAAAGCGCCAAAACTTGTGATTTTGGAAACAGAGCCTTCAATTACGCTGTTGGCTGGGTAAGCCACGGCAACGGTTGTCCATGGATCGTTTTCAAGTTGCTTGATACCTAGTGAAACCTTACGGTTGTCTACATCTATTGAAAGAATGACAGCTTCGACGATGTCGCCCTTTTTGTATTTATCGCCTGGATGAGCAATATGCTCTGTCCATGAAATGTCGGAGATATGTACGAGTCCGTCAACACCTTCAAGTAACTGTACAAATAATCCAAAGTCTGTGATGTTTGTAATTTTACCGGAGATCTTTTCGCCAGCTTTGAATTTCTCAGCAACTGTTTTCCAAGGATCATCTGAAAGTTTCTTGATACTAAGAGACATTCTACGATTATCTTTATCAAGAGCAACCACCACTGCTTCAATATCTTGCCCTACGGTAAAGTGCTTGGAAAGATTATTGATTCGCTCTATCCATGAAATTTCGGAAATATGGATAAGTCCTTCGACACCTTTTTCAACTTCAACAAATAGGCCATAGTCTGTGATACTTGAGATTTTGCCTTTGACCTTTGTTTCAGATGGGTATTTCTTATCAATATTTTCCCATGGGTTTGGAGTAAGCTGTTTCATGCCAAGAGAGATCTTTTCATGTTGCTTATCGAATGAAATTACTTTCACCGTAATTGTGTCTCCAATTCTTACAAGTTCGCTTGGATGACCAATTCTTCCCCATGACATATCTGTTATGTGCAATAATCCGTCAATTCCGCCCACGTCTACGAATACGCCATAACTTGTGATGTTTTTAACAATACCTTGAATGATTTGGTTTTCTTGTATTGTTTCAAGTGCTTTTTTCTTATCTTCAGATCTTTGTTCTTCAATAAATCTGCGACGAGAGAGAATAACGTTGCCGCGTTTTTTGTTCACTTTTAATATTTTACATGTAACATCTTGACCAACAAATTGATCAAAATCTGCTACGCGCTGAACATCAACTTGTGAACCTGGAAGGAATGCTGGTATTCCGATATCAACGTTAAGACCACCTTTGACTTTGTGTGTGACTACACCAGTAACTGGTTGATCTTGTTCCGCTAATTCAGCAATTTTGTCCCAGGCCTTTAGGGCCTTTGCTTTTTGGTATGACAAAATTATGTAACCGTTTTCATCTTCCAAACGGTCAAGCATAACCTCAATTTCATCGCCGGTATTGAATCGCTTCAATTCATAATCGGAGAATTCATAATTTGGAATAAATCCATCTGATTTGTAATCAATACTTACAAGTATTTGACTTGCGTCTTTGCTTACAACTTTTCCGGATACAACTTTTCCGACTCTAAACTTTACAGCAAAGTCTTCATAAACTGCTGCAAGTTCTTTATTTAGAGTCTCATCCATCTGCAAGTCTTCATCAATAACGTTTGCACGTAGAAGCTCTGCAAATTTGCTTATGTTTTTGTCCTTAAGCATCAATCAATCCTACTGTTTTTGACAGACTTTTAAAAAAGCCCATCAAACTGTGTTAAAAGGGTTAAACATGTAAAACAAAAAAACTAGTGGCATCCACCACCAGAATATACAGATGCTATCAGAAAAAACGTGTTCTAGCAAATATATTTTAGCTCCCCGACGGCCTTAAATTGATATTTAGGGTATGCATTTTTTGAATTACTTTTGATAAATTTACTTTTGTTTAAATATTTAATTTTTTTTACATATAAAATATCAATTTTTTTAAATAGATCTGTGTTTTCCGTCAGGCTATGGATAAAGTGGTTTGCTGATTGTATTGTTTTCGCCTGACCCTGAAGCTCTATGCAAGGATAATTTTCTTTTTTTAATATGGTTTTTTGAGTGACATGTGGGATGTCAGTTGTTTTTTTATAGAAATTGATAGTTGTTAGATATGCTGTTTCAGGTATTTTGGATGCTATTTCCATAATATGGTCGAATGGATTTTGGTTTTTTTCATGAGAATATTCAAGCTTTGAGAGCGAATTTTTGATTTGTGTATTTGATTCCTTGGTTTGAGCGAAAATTTTAACCTGTTTATTTAATGTGTCTGTGCTGAGTTGCGATTTTAATATTTGATTTTTTAGTGACGCAACTTGTATGGTGTTATGATGGATAATGTTTTTTAGCCCAATTATTAAAACAATCATGCATACTAATGAGCCGATTAGCCAAGGGTAAGGCGATCGAATATGATTATTTCCAAGATGATCTAGCATATTATTATGTTTGATTTTTACTGGCAATAAATTTTTTTGTGCATCAAAAAATGGAGAATCTGTGATGCTTGAAATTTTCACTTTCGCACTGCCTATGCATAAAGTTGCTTGAAGAATCGCTAAAATCATTAGTAAATCGTGTTTTTTAGCTAAATCCGGAATGCTTATGAATGTTTTTGGATATTGTAATTTTTGAGCGTTTAAAAACTCTGATATATTAGATTCGATAAGGCTTGGCTTATATATTATACCGTTTCGAAAGCACGTTTGTTCGATATGTGTGCTTGATACATTTATTATATATATACTACCAGAGAAGCGCTTTTTTTTTGCACGAGATAAAATTAATTGTGACTCGGTTAATTCGATCAAAAGTAATGAGTGTGAAAATAGCTTTATATTAAAGATGTTAAATGTTTTTTTCATGATTATTGAAGCAGTGTTTTAAAAATTGAATGATTTTAATAATTCTGAATTTACAACAGTTGATTTTTGAAGTAGTTGGTCATAGGTTAGTAATCCTGTTTTGGCGCCTACATATTCAAGCACTGATGAGCTATTTACTATTCCATGCTTCAGGGCTGTCTGTATATCATTTTTGTGCATTAAGCTTGCAACAAAGCATGACCCAAAGGAGTCGCCTGCGCCAACTGAATTTGTAATTTTCACTTTCAAGCTTGGGTGAAAAAATATAGCATCTTTATTCGCAGCATAAACTCCATTGGCGCCGTTTGTTACTACAACTATTTTGGGGCCCATATCAAGCGTTGCTTTGAAGAAATTACGCAGGCTGAAGTAAGTGTTTTCGTAGCTTATAGGAGCGCTTAATAGATATG
>JBAZAX010000009.1:45667-52180 GCA_041671765.1 Candidatus Babeliales bacterium
TCCTGTGCATTCGAATACATCTTTATAGTATTTATCGTTTTGCATTAGTGCAAACATGAAAATTTGTGCTTCGTGTTTATTAAGAATCAATATATCAATGAATTGAAGAGACTCTTTAAGTTTTTGTGTGCCCTTTTCAAGTTGACTTGAGCCGGGATTTATGGCGACAGGTACGTTGTGTTTTTTTGCAAAGGATACAATTGATGGAAGTATTTGAGCAGAGTCATTACTTAGAGATGTTATATAAAGTTGGTTACATTCTTTTATTGCATCAAACGGTAGTTTGTCCAATTCTAGATAGCTATTGGAACCACGATATGCAAAGATTGTGTAGTCTCCTTCAATTGAATTTACGATAAATGATGTTCCTGTTCGGTATTTTGCGTTTTGTATGATTAGTTCTGTGTTGATGTTTTCTTCTGTTAGTTTATCTATTATTGTTTGTCCTGCTACATCATTTCCAATATTGCAAAAGCAGCTTGTAGCCATGCCTAAACGCTTGAAAGATACGGCGGAATTTGTGGCTCCTCCTCCTGTTTCATAAGTTACATCCTCTACTTCTATTTTTTCGCCAGAGCCGAATAGCATGTAGTTTGAGTGAAAATTTTTTTTGGTAATACTCATGATATCTGTTCCATTGTAATGAATAAAAATGTCTTGCGTAGCACCGCCAATGGTTAAAACTTTCATCCAGAGCTCCTTTGCGTTTGAATTGGTAATTTTCACGTAATTTTTTTAGCACGTTTTGACTTTAAAAATCAAGAAAAATAAAACTAATGTGAAAAAATGCTATCTCTATAAGCATTGATTGGATCGATGTTTGCGGAGTGATGATGGAAAGTATTAAATATTTACGAAAAAAACTTTACATTGTGCCAGAATTGTTTATAATTTGTTTCGTAATGTAAGTTGAAATTTTCGAAGTAACAAATTCAAGCTTGAAATAAAAACAGCAAGAAACAAGAAGCAAAAAAAGATAAAAAAGTTTAAAAAAAGTTTGAATAAAAAAAAGAAGTGAGTAAACTTATAAACACTAAGATGAAATAAAAAAGAGACGGCGCGAAAGCAGCTGTGGGACGGGTAGGAAATAAAATTTATATCTTTGAAATTTATGAATGTAGAACAGTAATTATTAGGTAATTAAAAATTACCTGAGTTTGAAGGATCCTTTTAAATTTAGACATGGAGAGTTTGATCCTGGCTCAGAATGAACGCTGGCGGCGTGCCTAACACATGCAAGTCGAGCGAGAAAGTCCGAAAGGATGAGTACAGCGGCGAACGGGTGAGTAATACTTAGGAATCTACCCTTTGGTGAGGAATACCCTCGAGAAATCGGGGTTAATACTGCATAAGTCGATGAATAATCGAGAAAGATGGCCTCTTTGCTATCGCCGAAGGATGAGCCTACGCACTATTAGCTAGTTGGTAGAGTAAAAGCCTACCAAGGCGAAGATGGTTAGTCGGCCTGAGAGGGTGTACGACCACAATGGAACTGAAACACGGTCCATACTCCTACGGGAGGCAGCAGTGGGGAATATTGCACAATGGGCGCAAGCCTGATGCAGCGACGCCGCGTGGAGGATGAAGGCTTTCGAGTTGTAAACTCCTGTTAAGTGGGAAGAAAGACTGTTGACTAATAATCAGCAGGGATGACGGTACCACTAGAGAAAGCACCGGCAAACTTCGTGCCAGCAGCCGCGGTAATACGAAGGGTGCAAGCGTTATTCGGAGTTACTGGGCGTAAAGAGTATGTAGGCGGTTTGTTAAGTTAGTTGTTAAAGACCACGGCTCAACCGTGGAAAGGCAGCTGATACTGATGAGCTAGAGCGCAGAAGAGAGGAGTGGAATTCCCGGAGTAGCGGTAAAATGCGTAGATCTCGGGAGGAACACCGGTTGCGAAGGCGGCTTCTTGGTCTGTGGCTGACGCTAAAGTACGAAAGCGTGGGGAGCAAACAGGATTAGATACCCTGGTAGTCCACGCTGTAAACGATGATCACTAGATGTGGGTCGGGCATAGCCTGATCCGTGTCGAAGCTAACGCGTTAAGTGATCCGCCTGGGAAGTACGGTCGCAAGATTAAAACTCAAAGGAATTGACGGGGGTCCGCACAAGCGGTGGAACATGTGGTTTAATTCGACACTACGCGAGGAACCTTACCTGGGTTTGACATGTAACTGCCACTGGTAGAAATACTGGGTTTTTATAGAAATATAGAACGGTTACACAGGTGCTGCATGGCTGTCGTCAGCTCGTGTCGTGAGATGTTGGGTTAAGTCCTTTAACGAGCGCAACCCTTGCCGTTAGTTACCACTCTGAAAAGAGGGGACTCTAATGGGACTGCCTAGGAAACTAGGAGGAAGGTGGGGATGACGTCAAGTCCTCATGGCCCTTATACCCAGGGCTACACACGTGTTACAATGGCGAGTACAAAGGGAAGCGAAGCCGCAAGGTGGAGCAAATCCAATAAAGCTCGTCTAAGTTGGGATTGAAGTCTGCAACTCGACTTCATGAACCTGAAATCGCTAGTAATCGTATATCAGAATGATACGGTGAATACGTTCCCGGACCTTGTACACACCGCCCGTCACACCATGAAAGCCGTCCGCACCCGAAATTGTCTTAGCCAACCGTAAAGGAGGCGGGCAATGAAGGTGAAGAGGGTGATTGGGGTGAAGTCGTAACAAGGTAGCAGTACGAGAACGTGCGGCTGGATCACCTCCTTTCGAGGGAGATGAAATGCCAAACGCGTTCTAAGAAGACGTGTTTAATTAGGTGTTACAAAAACTGGACCTTCAAACTCAGGTTTTACAAAATCTACTAGATTCATAAATTATAAAATAAAAAACTTTTGATCTTTGAAATTAAAATTAGATATTATGGGTTAATCATTAAGATAGATAGCGAATGAGAGATTCGTAGATAATTGAAAAGGGCATTTGGTGGATGCCTTGGCATCAGGAGGCGATGAAGGAAGTCGGAGGCTGCTTTAAGCCTCGGGGAGCCGCCAACCAGGCTTTGATCCGAGGATTTCCGAATGAGGCAACTCATCTGAATAAACTTCAGATATGCTTATTTGAACACATAGAATAAGCAAGCGAACGGCGTGAACTGAAACATCTAAGTAGCGCCAGGAAAAGAAAACGAAGTGATTCCCTGAGTAGTGGTGAGCGAAACGGGAACAGCCAAAAACTTATGTTATGTAAGAAGCTATTCGTTGTAACATAAGGGAAGCGGGATTTAACATCTAAAAGATAGCTCTTTTAGGTCCTACAGTCAATTTAGTTGAAGCGCTCTGGAATGTGCTACCAAAGAGAGTGAAAGTCTCGTAGATTAAAAATTGATGTTGAGAGATAGTTAACGTCCCAAGTACCACAGAGCACGTGAAATTTTGTGGGAATCTGTCCAGACCATTGGATAAGGCTAAATACTACCTGATGACCGATAGCGTACTAGTACCGTGAGGGAAAGTTGAAAAGAACCCCGGAAGGGGAGTGAAATAGAACCTGAAACCGAATGTCTACAATCGGTGGAAGCGCGATATACGTATGCGCGACCACGTACCTCTTGCATAATGAGCCAACGAGTTGTTATTACGTTGCAAGGTTAAGTCTGGTAAGGACGAAGCCGAAGCGAAAGCGAGTCTGAATAGGGCGAATTAGTAACGTGATACAGACCCGAAACCCGGTGAGCTACCTATGGCCAAGGTGAAGTCTAGGTGAAACTAGATGGAGGCCTGAACTCGTGTGTGTTGAAAAATACTGAGATGAGCTGTGGGTAGGGGTGAAAGGCCAATCAAACCGGGAGATAGCTGGTTCTCCTCGAAATATATTTAGGTATAGCCTTGTTGGATTGCATATGGCGGTAAAGCACAGTTTAGGCTAGGGGGAGTGATCCTACCAAACCTTTACTAACTCTGAATGTTATATGTTTTGAAAACAGGAGACAGACTGCGGGGGATAAGCTCCGTAGTCGAAAGGGAAACAGCCCAGATCATCAGCTAAGGTCCCCAAGTATCCGTTAAGTGGTAAAAGAAGTTGAGATACACAGACAACCAGGATGTTGGCTTAGAAGCAGCCATCATTTAAAGAAAGCGTAACAGCTCACTGGTCGAGTGTTTCTGCGCTGAAGCATGAGCGGGGCTAAACGGATCACCGAAGCTATGGATTGTACGAAAGTACAGTGGTAGAGGAGCATTCTTTAGTGGCAAGCCTGATTGTAAAGACAGGTGACGAGCTAAAGAAGAGAGAATGTTGGCATTAGTAACGAAAAAACAGGTGAGATTCCTGTTCGCCGAAAACCCAAGGATTCCGTGAGAAAGGTTCATCCACTCAGGGTTAGTCGATACCTAAGCCGAGGCCAATTGGAGTAGGCGATGGAAAGCAGGTTAAAAATTCCTGCACCACTTTTAGCGTTTGAACGAAGGGGTGACGCAGTAAGGTAAGTTGACTTGGATTTTGGATTGCCAAGCGAAGCGATTAGAAGGGTTTTGCCGGAAAATCCGCAAAACCGTTAACTTTGAAACGTGACAGGTATGTCAATCTAAGCGAAAGACATATTCAACCGATCCTACACTGACCAGAAAAACCTCTAGTAAGCAAAAAAGTGATCGTACCGTAAACCGACACAGGTGGGTAAGTAGAGAATACTAAGGCGTTGAGATAACTCTCATTCAGGAACTCGGCAAAATAGCCCCGTAACTTCGGGAGAAGGGGTGCCAGCACTGTGATTATATTTCGATATAAGAAGCAGAGGCTGGTCTCAGCAAAGAGGCTCGAGCGACTGTTTAACAAAAACACAGGGCCATGCGAACTCGAAAGAGGAAGTATATGGTCTGACACCTGCCCAGTGCCGGAAGGTTAACAAGAGATGTCAGTCGAAAGACAAAGCATTGAATCGAAGCCCCGGTAAACGGCGGCCGTAACTATAACGGTCCTAAGGTAGCGAAGTCCCTTGTCGGGTAAGTTCCGACCTGCATGAATGGTGTAACGACTTGAGCGCTGTCTTGATGAGAGACTCAGTGAATTTGTAGTGCTTGTGAAAATGCAAGCTAACCGTGGAAGGACGGAAAGACCCCGTGCACCTTTACTGCAACTTGGCATTGATTTTTGGATTAGCATGTGTAGGATAGGCGGGAGACTATGAAGTCACGGCGTTAGCTGTGATGGAGTCAACGGTGAAATACCGCCCTTGATGATTTGAAAATCTAACTTCTATCCGTAAACCGGAAGAAGGACAGTGTCTGGTGGGCAGTTTGACTGGGGTGGTCGCCTCCTAAAGTGTAACGGAGGCGTTCAAAGGTTCCCTCGTGGCGTAAAGAAATCGCCATAATGAGCGCAAAAGCAAAAGGGAGCTTGACTGCGAGACAGACAAGTCGAGCAGGTGCGAAAGCAGGATTTAGTGATCCAGTGATTCTGAATGGAAGGGTCATTGCTAAACGGATAAAAGGTACGCCGGGGATAACAGGCTGATCTCCTCTAAGAGTCCACATCGACGAGGAGGTTTGGCACCTCGATGTCGGCTCATCGCATCCCGGGGCTGGAGAAGGTCCCAAGGGTTTGGCTGTTCGCCAATTAAAGCGGTACGCGAGCTGGGTTCAGAACGTCGTAAGACAGTTCGGTCCTTATCCTCCATGGTCGTAAGATATTTGAGAGGCGCTGTCCCTAGTACGAGAGGACCGGGATGGACAAACCTCTGGTGTTCCAGTTGTTTACCAAAAGCAACGCTGGGTAGCTAGGTTTGGACGAGATAACCGCTGAAAGCATCTAAGTGGGAAACTCACCTCAAGATTAAATATCTCGAGTCGAAAGACTTATTAAGATCCCTTGAAGACTACAAGGTTGATAGGCTGGGTGTGTAAGCACAGTAATGTGTTCAGCTAACCAGTACTAATAGATCGAATGTTTTATCTACACTACTAAATTCGTTTCTCTGAGTAATCGCTATCGATTCCTGATTAATCTATATCTAATTCGAATCAGTCGCGAAGGGGAAAAACCTTCGCGACTGACCTCAAAGACTAAAAATTGAAATACTTTAAAAAATTATCTGGGCAACCAGATTGAAAATTTCCTGGTGGCAATAGTGACTTGGAAACACCCGTTCCCATTCCGAATACGGCAGTTAAGCTTGTCACGCCGAAGATACCTGGCTGGAGACGGCCTGGAAAAATAGGTACTGCCAGGATTAAATTTAAAGCCTCGATTGTAAAAGATCGAGGCTTTTTCTGTCAAAGCTTTTTTTATGGAGGATGAGTTTTTTAGCGTTTGAAATAAAAAACAGCAGAAAATAAGAAACAAAAAAAGATAAAAAAAGTTAAAAAAAAGCTTGAAAAAAAAAAAGAAGTGAGTAAACTTATAAACACTAAGATGAAATAAAAAAGAGACAGTGCGAAAGCAGCTGTGGGACGGGTAGGAGATAAAATTTATATCTTTGAAATTTATGAATGTAGAACAGTAATTATTAGGTAATTAAAAATTACCTGAGTTTGAAGGATCCTTTTAAATTTAGACATGG
>JBAZAX010000010.1:0-27903 GCA_041671765.1 Candidatus Babeliales bacterium
TTGGCCGTTGACCAAAGCGATTTTTTTCATCTTCATGGAAATATAAAGCTTTTAAACGGTAAATTTTACATTCCGGAAAGTAGAAACATAATTGAGAAACTTCAAACGGATTTTGACATTAGTGCACATTCTCGAAAAATTATTCTTAATAATGCACAGATTGGGTTCTTTAAGGGTGAAGTTTCAAGCCCTAAAATTATTGTTCAATTTGATGAAAACAATGTATTAAGCAACTTACATGTGCCGTTAAAGATTAAAGATTTGCTGATTAATTGGAAAAAGGATTTGCTGGCAATAATTTATGGGAATGTTCTCATAAAGAAAAATTCACAGGGGAATTATAAGGCGCTTGCCCAGTTGGTTGCAAAAAGATCGATTCTTAGAGAAAATATTTTGTCATTACCCGAAAATAAATCACTTTCCAGCCCTATGGGAATATCGTTTTTGCAAAATAATGATTTTGATTTTGACATTAGGCTTTCAAGCGAGCAACCAATAAAGGCAAAGACACCTTCGCTTGAAACAAGTGCATCGATAAATCTGCGAATACTGTATCAAAAAAGTAAAAATATTATGAGAATTCCTCAATTGACCGGGTCTATTAGGCTTGATAGCGGACACATTAAATTTTTACATACCAAATTATATTTTGAGTATGGCAAAGTTCAATTTATCTCAAACCAGATGAATGATCCAATTATTGATTTAATAGCTCGTAATAGAATCAATAAGTATCAGATAACATTGCAGGCTACCGGGTCATTGCAAAAACCAATAATTCTTCTTGAGTCAAATCCTGAATTAACGGAAGAACAAATATTGGGACTTCTCTTGTCCGGTTCAGAAGCTGCAAAACTTCAGACAGATTTATTTGCAATGTTGGAGCAAAACTTACATGATATTGTTCTTGGAAATAAGACAATTTCTCCCGGGGCTACAAGCTTTTTCCAAAAACTTGCTAAACCGTTTAAATACATTCAAATTACTCCGGATTTTACTAATCAATCAGCAAGAGGCGGAATAAAGGGGACGATATCTGCAAATCTTTCTGAGCAGGTTAAAGCACAGATTCAGAAAAACTTTAACATGCAAGATGATTTTAATGCTCAGGTCGAATACCAACTCTCTGATGATGTTAGCCTTAAGGGCAGCGTTGATCAGCGAGGAGAGCTTGGCGCAGAGGTTGAGCTAAGGCTTAAACTTTGAGCCTGTTTTAAAAGATTTTTTTCTTCTTCAGACAATCCTTTTAAACTTCTTATTTCATGCATAAGATCGCCCGGTTCAGGCTGTTTTTTATCCGGGTTTACGTGTGTATTGGTTTTATTTATTTCGCTTTGTTGTGTTTGTGAATGCATTTTTTCTTGTGATAATTGTGATATATTGGCTTTTTCTTTTTCAAGCGCATTATTAGCGTTAGCAAGTTTTTTGCGCGTACTCATGAGCTCTTCTTCGGTTGCTGTAATTTTCGACTTTAATGCATTAATTTCAGCGTAAAGTTTATTGCTTTCGCTTGATTGATTTTTAAGCAGGGCATTTAAATTATGTTTTTTTTCGGCAGTAACTTTTGCAAGATTGTACATTTTGTCGACCCGATCAAGAATTGAATATACTTTTGGTTGTGCTGCCGTAAACTCTTTTCTTATGTACATTAAATCGTTGCCTATATTTTTGTAGAGGTCTTGCATTTGTTGTAGCGTTTTTGCATCAAGTGCTGTGCTTACATGCAAAGATGTGTAGATTAGCCCGATTCCAACGATAAACGGCATAGATATTCCATAATGTTTCATACTCTTCTCCTTTTTTGAAAAAATCAGCTATAGACAAACAATGACATTTTTTCTGAATAATTTAAAATTAAATATAATATATTAAAATTTCAACTGCTTAAAAAATGAAGGCCTTTAATGCGTGAACAATTTATTAAAAGACTTTTAGCTTTTTCCTTGATAGGTTTGGTCTTTTATTTGTCCTTAAATGCTCACTCTGAGGCGTATTTTTCGCCTGATGACCATCCTGCCGAGCGACTAATTAATCTCATAAATGGTACAAAACGTAAAATTTATGGAGCCGTTTATATGTTTACAGATGCGTTAATAGCAGAGGCGCTGATTAATGCAAAAAAACGTGGGGTTGATGTTAAAATTATTGTTGATAATGCGACTATGGATTATGAGTATGGTAAGGGGGAACTGTTGAAAGAGAATGGTATCGATGTTTATGTTTTTGCCATTCAGGGTAAAAAGTCCAAGTTTGGAACTCCTTTGATGCATAACAAATTTGCACTTCTTGATAATCAGCTATGGACAGGCTCTTTTAATTGGACAAAAAGTGCGAACCAGAAAAATCAGGAAAATGTAATAGTAACAACCAATAAAAAAGTTTATGCAAAATTTGAGAAACAGTTTGAGATTTTAAAGGGTCGGGCTACGACTGCACATTCATATCGTTCTAGTAATAAACAACACAGTCAAAGTAGCAGGCAAAGAAACAAACAGTTAGATCGGGAAATAGACAGTTTTTGGGACAGACTTAAAGATCTTTTTTCAATCCCGCCAAGATACTAAAAATTGATATCAATTTTATAATTTTATTACAAATTATCTTAAATTTATAACTTAAAAAATCTTACGGCACGCACTAAACATGCGTGCCGTTCTTGCTTTTAGTGCGATTTAAACGGTCTGATTATTTTTATAAATATATTCTTAAGTCCAAATTCTATTTTTTATAAAAGAATCTAAGTCTATTTTGTAAGGATTTTTCCACTTGTTCGCGAAAATGTCTTCTGATAAGCGTCGTGTCATGCTGGGCCCTGTCCTGAATTTGATTCAGGATCGTTTCAGCCCCGTCCGCCATAGCCACGAGTGCAACGAGGGCGACGGCTGGAATCCATGGATAAATTAATTCAAAATTTTTGTAATTAGATAATAGGAGAAACTAATCCATGGATCCTGAAATAAATTCAGGATGACAAATCTCTTATTGAAAGTCCCTTTGTCAGACAAAGCACTTTGCGTTAAGCTAAACAAATATTTGAGCCTTATTCGAACAGGCTTTTTTTGTTTAATTTTTTCCAATCTTTATCAAATGCTTCTACCCCTTGAGTTGATAGAGGATGCTTAATTGCTTTTTCGATAACTTCAGCCGGAACGGTTATGATATCAACGCCTGCATATGCCAACCTTTCCCATTGATATACGTTGCGAATTGATGCAGCTAAAATTTCTGACTTAAATCCATAGTTCTGCTTTATTGTTACAATATTTTCGACAAAATCTACGCCATCTTTGCCTATATCATCCCAACGGCCTACAAATGGTGAGATAAATGTTACGCCCAGTTTTGCAACTAACAATGCCTGAATTTCTGTGAAAACTAGCGTGACGTTAATTTTTACTCCATCACAAACCAGTTTATGGATTGTAGTAAAATATTCCGGCATGCATGGAATTTTTACAACAACATTTTTGGCAAAATTTGAAATTTCTTTTGCCTGTTTATAAACGGCATCCGGATCTTTTTCTACAACCTCAATGCTCACCGGGCCATTAACCATACTGCAGATATCGAGTAAAACTTTTTTTGTGTTTGAATCTTCTTTGCTTAAAAGGGTTGGATTTGTTGTGACACCATCAATAAGCCCAGTTTCGTTCCATTTCTTAATTTGTTCGCGATTGGCAGTATCAAGAAAAATTTTCATTTAAGCGCTCCTGTTTTATAAAAATATTCAAATATTTATCTCCAAATTATTATTTCAATTATTTTCTCTTCAGTCCATTCTAAATTTAAATTAATAGAATTTAGAAATCATGTTAATATTTTTCAAAAGGCTAAAATGTTTTAGAAGTATTCGCATGTGATTGAAAGGAGTCGAATGTTCTTCAATAAAATTATAACAATTGCGTTGTTAAGTTTTATCTCTTATTTATCATCAAATAATTTTGATTGTGAGAAATATAAAGCAAATACTTTAAGGCTACTTCAATCTGGTAAAAGTGCAGTAAGTCATGATCTAAGTGGGGGAAGATTTGGCGATAGCCTGATATGTTATCTACATGCAAAGTGGATTTCATATAAATACAACATTCCATTACTGTATTATCCGTTTGAATATTCAGACCAATTGGTTTTGTCTGATGCTGATTTGATGGTAACTGTTGGAAATGCCAGTTCATTAAAAAAAGAAAAAGCCACTGACATAGAACCAATAACGCAAGAGCTGTTTGTTGATACTGTGAAAATTTGTCCAAATGATGGAATTTTGTATATTATTCCATGGTTTCCTGAGTCGTTACAGGAGTATGAACGAATAGAAGATGGGCGTCTTTATTTTTATGTTAATTGGGATGATGAAAAGTTTCTTGAAGAAATTCGTGAGCTCATAAGCCCAAAAAAGAAGCTAAATTTATTACAAATTCCGTCAGATAAAATTACTGTTGCAGTGCATGTCAGAAGAAATAGTAATGGCTTTGATTTGGCGATGTCATTTGATAAAGATTTGCAAGTGAAAGAGGGTAGGCAATTTCTTGATGACTACTACCCATTCAAATGTGTTGATGATAATTTTTACGTATCAAGCATAAAAAAATTGTGCGAATTATTTCCAAATAAACCTATCTATATTTATATTTTTACAGATGATAAAGATCCTGAAAAGATTGCAGAAAAATATAAAAATGCACTTAATAATCCATTAATTACATTTGATTATCGTCATGATAAGCATGATCATACTGTACATGTTTTAGAAGATTTTTTTTCTATGCTTAAGTTTGATTGCTTAATCCGTTCTGATTCTAACTTTTCTCTGGTTGCCTCAAAATTGGGAAATTATAAGTATGACATATCTCCGAGTGGTTATCAGTTGAAAAATAATCATCCCGTGATTGTACGTGCGAATATTTCTACAAAAATATAATCTACAAAATATGAATTAGTTAAGGAGTTTGGATATATGAATTTTAAGCGATTACGTTTTAAAAAAATTAGTTTTTTTTGTTTTTACGCAATGTTTTTTTTCTCCGCTCAAGCTCATGTTCTTGTCTTTTTTCATCTTGGTTCATCATTGCCTCCATATTTTGAAGAGGCAGTTTTTCAGGCCAGCTTATTTAACTCACCGAATAAAATCTGTGTAATTGTTAATCAGCAAGCATTAGAAAAACCAAATAATCTTGGAAAATTTTCAACGATCTTTGTCGCCGAGTTGTTACCACCGACTGCGCGCCATTTGGCTTTTCGGAAAAATTCTACTCTTGATAAAAATTTTCGCGATTCATTTTGGTTTTATACCTCTGAGCGTTTTTTATATCTTGATGACTTTATGCAGGAGTATAATGTTAAAGATGTGTTTCATATAGAAAGCGATGTTGTCCTTTTTTTTGATCTCAAAGATTTATTACCTGTTTTTCAGCAGCAATATAACAATCAAATTGCTGCTGTATTTGATAATAATGATAGGTGTATTCCAAGTTTTATTTACGCATCAGATAAAGATGCAATGTCACACCTTGCAGAATTTATGGTTGAAAATGCAGATTCAGGTAAAAATGATATGGAAGTGTTGGGGCTTTATAAAAAACAGCATCCTACGAAAATAAAAAATTTGCCTATTATTCCGGATTCTTACCATGAAGTTTATTCGCTTGAAAGTTCCAGTGGGTGTAAAACGCAAAATACAGGAAAAGATTTTGTTGATCTTAAGTATAAATTTTCAAATGATCCGATAGATGTTGTAATTCCATGCATAAAAAAAGACCAACGAACATTAGATCTAGTTATAGCGGGTATAAAAGCGAATGTGTTTAACATTCGAAACGTTTATTTGGTGGCTCCGGAACGTTTATCTATAAACGCAACTTGGGTAAGCGAAAGTACTTTTCCATTTACTCAAAAAGACATTGCCATGCAAATATTCGATAATGATGAGGTTAAAGCTAATGAATATATGATGAGCAAAGATTCAAGAACTGGGTGGATATATCAGCAGTTATTAAAATTTTATGCACCATTTGTTATTCCCGGCATATCACAAAATGTTTTAATTCTGGATGCGGATACGGTATTTTTAAGACCGGTAAAATTTCAGGCACAATCAGGGGCTGCACTTTTCAATCCTTCACCGGAATATTATCCTCCATATTTTGAACATGCACAAAAAGTGATTCCGGGATTCAGAAAAATTTTTGGACAGTATTCCGGTGTCTCTCATCACATGCTGTTCCAGCGATGTGTTTTGGAAGACCTGTTCCAAACAATCAGAAACACTCATAATGTTGAGCCTTGGATTGCACTTGTTAAAAATATAGGGAAGAAAGATCTTTTTGGATCCGGGCTTTCTGAGTATGAGATTTATTTTAACTTTCTTTTTGCGCGTGATGGTCATGTTCAGATTAGGTCTTTAAAATGGGTAGAAAGTGGTAACATAAACAAATTGCAAGAATACAAAAGTGAAGGTTACGACTATGTTTCTTTTCATTCAAATTATCCTGCTAGTGCAGAATTTAGGCATATCGGGGCTGAGGATTTGTAACAAATATTTTTGTACGTTAGTTTTAATTACTCAGGCTTTAAGTCATCAATATTGCGCTTTAGTACTTCACAGAAAGAGTTGATAACGAGTGCCAATTTTTCTGCAAGTTCTTCTTTATAAATATGAGAAGTTAAATTTCTACTTTTAAGCATTTCAAAAAATATTTCAGTATCTTCTTCAGAAATTAACTTTGCTTTGCATCCGGATCGGATTACGTCTTTGGGAGAATCTGTGTTTGCAATAATACCCTTTTCGGATAGATATTCTTTGAGATATTTCCAAAATAATTCAATAGAAAACTCAAATCGTTGAGCTAGAGAATCTCGCGCTGCTTTATATATGTCTTCATATGTAACGTCTTCATCTATAAAATTTGGTAGGGATTTTGTCTTTTTATTTTTAATTTTTTCAAAAACAAAAATAGCTCTTTCTAGTGTTTTTATCGCTGAAGTTAAAGATTCATATTTTAATTTTAATTTTGCCACAGAATTCCTTCATTTTTTACTTCTTCTTTGAGTAAATCCGAAGCTGTCTTTAAGTCTACAATATCAACAAAAACTGGGATGTTGGTTTCTTCTATTTCGTTTTGAATTGCCAAAATATCCAATAGCGAAATTTCTTTTTCTGCTTCAATTGCAAGGTCAAAGTCAGATCCTGATTTATGATCCTGTCTTGCTCTAGACCCAAATAAGTACACTTTGCAGTTTGGGATTTTCTTGTTGATTATATCCAGCAAAATTTTTTTATATCGATTTTCTAGACTCATTTTTCAATTCCCAAATTAACTTTATTGTCGATAACGACATAGGTAACCTTCTGTAAATTCAAATGTTTTTTGTATATAAGGATCATCTATTTCCCACTCGCCAATAATCTCATAAAAATATTGACCTTTTGTAGGGTCCGCTTCTCCGTCTTCATAGATAGGAACAAAATATTTTTTTTGAATTCTAATTTTACCTTTGTTGTCATCACTTATAAAAAAATTATATTCCATTAAGTTTTCAGGTTTTGCATCTACATGCTCTGAAATCATCGCAGTTGCCGATTTAGTAAGTATGAACAAAAATAAAATTAAAAATTTGAATGGTGTTTTCATGGTATTTTTTTTCATGATACTTTTTATCTTTCTTATTTAACGACAAAGCTAATCAAGCGATCGGACACAAAGACAACTTTTACTATCTGTTTGTCCTGCAGCCAATTTGCAATAATAATTTTTGCTTGAGGTTCTACTGTCATTTGTGTTGAACCTTTTGGCAAAACGACGGTGCCACGTAATTTGCCGTTAACCTGAATTGCAAATTCAACATCGTTTTCTGCGGCCAGTGAAGCATCAAACGCTTGCCATTTACAGTTTTCAAGTTGTTTGCCAAGCAACTGCTCAATTAATTCGCTGGAAAAGTGTGGTGTAATAATTGAAATTGACACAAGTAGCTGTTCAAGTATTTTGTGGTCAAGCTTATATTTGTTCTCTGTTAACTCGTTTAAATATTCCATTATTGCAGAAACTGCTGTGTTTACTTTGAAATCATCAATTCGCTCTTGATATTTTTTCAAGAAGCGATGAAATGCACGTTTCGATTTTTCGTCTGCTTCTTTGCCTGCAGCCAAAATATTTTCAGAATTTGTCAGATATGCCCATAGGCGATTCAAAAATGAACGTACGCCTTTGATCGAATCAGATTGCCATTCGCAATCAAGCTCTGGTGGACCCATGAATAGCTCGTACATTCGTAATGTATCTGCACCCATATTATCAATAATCTCATCCGGTGTTACTACATTGCCTTTTGATTTAGACATTTTTTCAACGCGACCGGTTATGGAAGATTTCATGCAAACCATTCCCTGATTAAAGAGTTTTGCAAATGGTTCATCAAAATCAAGATATTCGGCGTCGTGTAAAACTTTGATGTAAAAACGAGAATAGAGAAGGTGAAGAACTGCATGTTCAATTCCGCCAACATAAAGATCAACTGGCATCCAGTATTTTACATCTTTTGGATTAAATGCATGTTTATCGTCATGAGGACTTGTGTACCTTAAAAAATACCAGCAAGATCCTGCCCACTGTGGCATTGTGTTGGTTTCGCGCTTTGCAGGTCCGCTACATTCAGGGCAACTAGTGTTTACCCAATCTTCTATTCCTGCAAGTGGAGATTCTCCTGTTCCTGTTGGCTCATATTTTTCAACATCTGGAAGCAGTATAGGGAGTTGGTCTTCCGGTACGGCTACGATGCCACATTTTTTGCAATGAACAAGTGGAATTGGCTCACCCCAGTAACGTTGACGAGAGAATGTCCAGTCTCGTAATTTATATGTTACGTGTTGTTCCGCGTTTCCCTGCTTTGAAAGAAAATCAATTATATTTTTCGCGCCTTCGGTTTTAGCATCCAGTCCATCAAATTGGCCGCTATTGATCATTATACCATCGGCTTCAAATGCTTGAGTTAATTTGCCATTGATATCTCTGGCTTCAGAAGATGCATTGCTTGATTTGATAACTTCTTTGATTGGTAAATCAAATTTTTTTGCAAATTCAAAATCGCGTTGATCATGCGCGGGTACTGCCATAATTATGCCTGTACCATAATGTTTAAGAACATAGCTTGAAAGATAAATTGGAAGCTTTTCATTATTTACAGGGTTTATAGCGTAATGTCCTGTAAAAACTCCGGTTTTATCTTTGGTGTCTGATGTTCGGTCAAGATCACTAAGTTTGGCAACTTCGGTTTGATAAGATTTTACTTGGGCGAGCTGCTCTTTTGTGGTGATTTTATCGACCAAGTCATGGTCTGGTGCCATTACAAGAAATGATGCACCAAAGAGAGTGTCAGGGCGTGTTGTGAAAACAACTAAATCTATTCCATTATCCGTTTTAAAAGTAACTTTTGCTCCAACGCTCTTACCTATCCAGTTGGTTTGCATCAATTTTACTTTTTCCGGCCAGTCCAATTTTTCGAGTCCAGAAATTAATTTTTCAGCATATTTTGTAATTCTTAAAACCCATTGTCTGATTGGTTTTTGGAATGTTTGTGTTCCGCATCTGTCACAAGCTCCACCTACGACCTCTTCGTTGGCTAGGCCTGTTAGACATTTTGGGCACCAGTTAATTGGCATATTTTGTTCATAAGCAAGGCCCATTTTAAACATTTGTAAAAATATCCACTGTGTCCATCGATAATAATCTGGATCGGTAGTATTTACCTCTCTGTCCCAATCATACATTGCGCCAATTTTTTCAAGCTGTTTTTTAAAACTTTCAATATTTTGTTTTGTACAAATTGCCGGATGAATTCCCTGCTTGATTGCGTAATTTTCTGCTGGAAGTCCAAATGCATCCCATCCCATTGGATGTAAAACATTGTAGCCCATTAACCATTTCATACGGGCGTAAACGTCAGAAAACACATACCCTTTCCAGTGGCCAACGTGTAGCCCTGCTCCGGATGGATATGGGAACATATCAAGACAATAAAATTTTTTATCGGAGTGATTATTTCTTGTTTTAAAGTACGGATTTTTGCGCCAGTACATGCGCCATTTTTCTTCAATGGTTTTAAAATCATAACTCATGAGCAATCCTTCATAATTAACAGTTCAAAATTAACTTGTAGATTAACATAATTTCTGTGGCTTTGAAAACATGAAGAGTAGATCGTTATTAAAAATGTGAGCATATGACGATTGCTGTTTAAATCTGATTAATTATTTACAAATGATAAATTTATTGACTTAAAAGTATTCAACTTTGTAGCCTGGTACTAGAAGCGAGAAAGTCATTTTTATGCATGGGGCCTAGTAACTTGGTTTTTCTAGGGGGGAGTGTTTATGAAATCCAGAGTAACAAGAGAATGTTGTTTTTATTTGGCAAAATATTTTCTATTAATATTTTTATTGTTTTTTTCGCATGCGATTTTTGCATCAGATGCCGAATGGACAGTTCTTGTTTATGTTCAGGCAAATAATAATCTTAAAAATTTTGCTCAGCGTAATTTTGCTGACATGGCTTCAATTGGGTCGAGCGAAAATTTAAATATTCTTATGCAAAGTTACTTTCCTCAAATAAATGGAACATCCCGATACAAAATAGAAAAAGGTAAAATGGTATTGGATGCCCACCTCTCAGCAAATAGCGATGGAACGACAGCAAGAGATTTGGTTGATGCAATGCGTTGGGCAGTGACAAAATATCCGGCAAAAAAATATGCTCTTATTTTATGGAATCATGGAGTTGGAATTCTAGATCCGGCTTGGGGAAATAAAAGTCCATATCAAACAACACAAAAATTTTACATTGAACCTGCGCTACTTGACGTTTCGCCCAGAATTCAAATAGATGGGTTGACCTTTGATGCTACGACTCTTGATACAAGACAAACTTTAACATATTGTCAGTCTGATATTGATTTGACCTCTGCTCAAGAGATTGAAAAAATTTTAAGAGATACTGAGGAGCAGGTAAAGAATGGTGCAAAGCTTGAAGAGTATCTAATCCGTGGAATTCTTTTTAACGAACAGTCGAGAAATTATATGACCAATCAGGCTCTTACTGATGCTTTGTATGAGATAAAAACGAGTATTCTGAAAAATAATAAAATTGACGTTTTGGGTATGGATGCATGTTTAATGGCAATGATAGAGGTTGGGTATCAGGCAAAAAATTTTGCGCATTATCTTATTGCATCTGAAGAAGCAGAGTTGGCACATGGTTGGGACTATGCGGCATTGTGTGACGTTTTAAGCAGTAAAAATTGCAGTCCGGCACAGGTGGCGCAGGGGGTTGTTCTTGCTTATGAAATGTTCTATAAAAATAAAATTCAGTTTTATACTCAGTCGGCTATTGATTTGAAGTGCATGGATGACCTTAAAAAGTCTGTGGATGAGTTTGCCTATAACATAAAGTTATGTAAAAATATTGATAAAACTTTAACCGATCAACTAGTTAGAAAAGCAAGAAGCTTATGCTTACAATTTAGTGCCACAAATTATGTTGATTTGCATTCGTATTGCTCAGAATTGTTAAATCAGATTGATGCTTTTAAAAGCAATCAGTCTGTAAATAAGCGTGAATTTGTAAATTTAAAAAATTCATTGGTAAAAACAAATAAAAGCATTGAGCAATCAGTTATTGCAAATGTCTCAGGTAAGCAATTTCTAAACGCAAAGGGTCTTTCAATTTATTTTCCAAAGTCTCATATCGAGCAATCTTACTTGCAATCGGATTTTGGTAAAAATTCAGCGTGGACAAATTTTATTCTGGATAATATAAAAAATAATTAATTCGCAAAATAATATTCTTAAAATGACAGGGCCATTGTATTGCAATGGCCCTGTCTAATTGATAACTAACGATAAGTCTTAATAAACTGAGTCCAAGCTGTGCTCTGTGCAAAAATTGTCTTGTTATAAGATGAATCAATTTGTCCGGAGCTTGGATAATAAATGGAAATCCCTTTTGTTCCCGAATAAACGGGGCCTACGGCTTTTTGTAAAACCACATTACCAATTTTACTTAAACCATCTTGTAAAACAGCGTTCAGAATATTTAAGACTTTTTGATATTCTTTGCTTGGGGTTGAATTTGGTTTTTTATTCTGTCTTTCCAAAATTAATGAAGATTTAGGGCTTGCTTTCTTTGTATTATTCAAGACGTTGGCATAGAAAGAATAAAGATCTATATATTCAGGCATTTCAAAGGATATAGATGCCTTTCTTGCGGCAAGTATGATGTTTTTCGTTTTTGTCTTATCAATTTTACTGCACGCTGCAACAGCGGTAATAAACTGGTTAATGTTTTGTTTTATCAAATCAATTGAAGCTACATTAATTGCAGAGAGAGTAAAATCTGGCGTTGGCATTTGTGAGGTGTAAAAATTTTTGTATGACGAGACCATGCTTTGTGCCAATTGTAATGAAGTTGTGCCTGCAGGATTTAATGATAGCGGTTTTATGAATTGTGAATAGGGGAATCCATATCCCGGTATAGTTTGTTGTGAGCCAACGAATATATTAACCAACCCTTTCATCTGGTAAGTAACTTCTACCATTGCCATTAAACATGCATCCATTGCTATTAAATCAAGATTTTTTCCGAGTAAACTTTTTATTTGTGTAAGTGCGCTGGTCAACCCCTGATTTGTCAAACAAGTACTTTGTGAATCATCATATAATATTCCGCGTTCTGCCAAAGAAGGCATAAAATTCAACCAGCTGGAACCACTAATTATGTTTCGAGATCCTGGCAAAAAGTCTTCTATTCCACTTCCGTGGTCCCAAAGTATTAGAGCATAATTATTTGCAGGATAATTTTTAATGGCCCATTCCATTGAGCTCACCAGTTCTTTTGCAGGATTATAACCCATCTCTGAGGTTAGAGATCCGACCTCAATTTTGCCGCCCGGGGTTATTTTGTAACGCCAGGTTTTGTTATTACTTGGTTGTTCCCATTGCACAAGAATATTAACTCCGTTCAGTGATGCAAGTCCTGCCGCCATATCATTCATATTATAGGAGGCATAAGGTGCAAGGTTATTATCCGCAGCTATGTATACCAACATTGTCCATGCGGCCGCACCCTTTGTTTCACTGATTGGCATTATGTTAATATTTTCAGGTGAATTTGACGATGCTTTACCAAGTAGACAAAAAAGAATCATCAAGCCAAATAAAAATTTACTTATTCTCATTTGTAAACCCCTGCGTTAAAGTTTGATTTGTTACATTTTGTGATTTATCTCGAGTTGATAAATTTAATAATATTTTAAAACTTTTATAGAATGCAATAAATCGTGTTTTTTAGATAATGCTTCTAATGGAATTGTTCTAGTTCAAACAGATATGCTTATTTTTGCATATTGCTTGCAAAAAATATTAATTTTGCAAAAGATATTCATAAAGAACATGGTTTGTTTTAAGAATTGACTGGCGTTATGGTGAGGGAGTTGGAGATGAGTAATCTTAAAAGAGTTTTTTTTATTTCGTGTTTGTGCTGCGCTTTCTTTTCAATTAGAATGCATGCTGCCACGTTGGCTGAATGGACTGTTCTGGTTTATCTTCAAGCGGACAATAACCTGGCCCCATTTGCTGAATATAACATCAAAGATATGCAGGGTGGCATATATGCAAATTCATCATTGGTTAATATTTTAGTTCAGTGGGATCAGCCCAGAAATAATAGAACTTGGAGATATAAAATTGTAAAAAATGGTCGAATTGAGGATGAGTCCCTGACATCAGAAATGGGAATCAACCCTGGGCAGGAGATAGTAACATGTGCCTCCTGGGTTAAGCGAAAATATCCGGCAAAAAAATATGCATTTGTCCTATGGAATCATGGGAATGGTTGTTCAGATGCTAGAAGTGTTGATGAAAAAGATCGGGGCATTCTTTATGATTATACTCAAAACACATTTCTGACAAATCAAGCTATGACTCAAGCTTTTACCCAAATGAAGGCCATACTGGGCCATTCGGTTGACATCGTTGGAATGGATGCTTGCATGATGAATATGATTGAAGTGGCTTATCAACTTCGTGGACTGGTTAACGTTATGGTTAGTTCAGAGGAAACGGAACCGGGTTACGGATGGGCATACTCCGGATTTATAAGACCACTAACTTCCAATCCCACAGGCTTTGATGCAAAAAGACTGGCACAATCGATTGTATCATCATATGGTGTTTTTTATAGAAAAATTGGTGAAACCGATTTCACCCAGTCTGCTTTTGATATGGCTTATCTGAATCCACTTAAAACTAACATTGATAATATGATTTTATTAGTTAATGAATGTAAAAAATACAAATCTACGCAAATTAAAAATGCAGTAATTGCAGCGAGATTAAAAACTCTTACTTTTTATGTTTCAGATTATGTTGATCTTTATTCTTTTTACCAGAAATTTTATTCACAAATTTATACCATACGTAGATCAATAACCGTAGTAAGTAACTATACGAGGGCTTTAGACAGTCTAAAGAAAGTCTTAGTCCAGGGTTTGGCCCTGATTAATACATCAGTGGTAGCAAATGCTGTTGGGTCTAGGAATATAGATGCACATGGTGTTTCAATTTATTTTCCAAACCCAACTAGGCCATTGTATATTGACCCAACATACCCATTAACATTATTTGCTCAACAGTCTAAGTGGTTAAGTTTTATAAAAACTAATAGAAAGTAGGTACTATTTTGCGACAGCTTTAGCCTCCGGAATAAACTTCCAGTAGGTATAATCCTCTCCATCGGTTCCACTTTTTTGAAACAGTATCACGTCAATTACATCAGGCAGCCTGAATTTTTGTAAAAACATTGGTTGTTGGAAAAGTGGCCAAAAAAAGTACTGATCAAGCTGCTTGCAGTGAAAAATTAGCCACGCATACTTTGCATAATCAGGTTGTGGCATTTTGGTTACTGTACTTAGACTTTTTTTGTCGACATCATACATCAAATACTTTTTATCAGGAGTTATTATATTTCCAGCATAGTACTCACCACTGTTGCCGAACAATTCTTGTTGAATACTTTCTCCTGTTTCGCAACGCAGTTTTGTGTATTCAATTATAAACGTGCTGGAATTTTCTACGTACCTGTTAACTGTTAACTGGAATCCACGCGGATCTCGACTATCCGGCGTGTACCATAAAAATTTGTCACTTTCAGCGCCAACACATTGGAGTTTGCCTTTAAAAATTGTTAAACCCGGACGCGGGACCGCGACGGCAGCGTTTAATGAAATGTTTCCAAAAATAAGTCCGACGATTACTAAAAATTTAAAAAACTTACTCATAACCTGCCCCTCTATTTTTCAACCACAAGAGATCCTGATTTTTCAGGCTCAGGATACTTTATCGCTTTCTAACTTAACTCTATCATATCAGTTATATTAATTTCAATTATTTAATATTTTATTTCTACCTCATTTTCCTATGAAAAAGTGGGGAGTTTTGATAGTTTATGGCATAGTTTGATTTAAAAACCTGCGAAAATAGGAGATATTTCGATGGAAATACAAAAAAATCCAACAATTGTGCCACAAAAAGCTGTAAAAGCTGAAAAAATTTTGGTCGTTAAGCGCAATAAAATTCTACAGGAAGATGCGTTTTCCGGCTTTCTACCGATAACAAATTTTGAAAATTATCTCGAAATTATAAGTAATAATAAGGAATTTTTGTGGCGTGCAGATATGGAGTTAGACACTAATTATAAGCAGATTATTCCATATTTAATTTTTAACTTTGAAGATAAATTCTTTTTAATGCAGCGAAAAAGCACGGCAAGTGAAAGCAGACTGAAAAATAAGTATTCTCTTGGGATTGGCGGGCATATTAGACAAGAGGATATGCAGAGTAATGACATTTTTGACTGGGCAAAAAGAGAGTTTGCAGAAGAGGTAAATTATCAGGGTAATATTAGCATCAAACCAATTGGCGTAATTAATGATGATGGAAGTGCAGTTGGGCAGGTCCATATGGGGTTTGTTTTTTTGCTTACCGGTGATTCAGGCAATATAAAAGTTAAATCAGAATTAAAGGACGGAACGCTTTTAACCCTTAAAGAATGCGAGCATTTTTATTCTTCAATGGAGAGCTGGACTCAGCTTGTGGTAAGTTATTTAAATACTTTGAAGTTTTAGTCGAAAAAGGCCAAGCATGTTAAATAAAGAACAAATTTTATATTTAAAACACCAGGCCCTCAATTTAAGAATTGATTCTATTCGTGCAACGGTGCAGAGTAAATCAGGCCATCCCACCTCATGTCTCTCCATAGCTGACATTGTTTCAACAATATTTTTCAATTTTTTACGTTATGATTTAAAAAATCCAAAGTATCAAAATAATGATCGTGTAATTCTTTCCAAAGGCCATGCAATTCCGGTAATATATGCTGCATGGAAGCAGTTGAGTGTAATCAGCGATGATGAACTGTTGACCTTGCGTAAGTTTACGTCGCCGCTTGAAGGACATCCAACCCCACGTTTTGCATATAATGAAGCTACAACCGGGTCATTGGGCCAAGGCCTATCGGTTGGGTTAGGCATGGCGCTAGCTGCTCGTATGGATAAACTTGATTACACAACCTACGTTCTGATGGGTGACGGAGAAATCGCCGAAGGTTCGATTTGGGAGGCCGCAGAACTTGCCGCTTTTTATAATATTGATAATTTAATTGGATTTGTTGATTGCAATCGCTTAGGCCAGACTGGTCAAACACTCCATGAGCACCAAATTCAAAATTATGTTAATAAATTTCAAGCTTTTGGCTGGAAGACACTTTCTATTGATGGACATGATATTTCTCAAATAGTCGATGCAATTAATATCGCAAAAAGTACAAAAAACCAACCAACGATGATTATTGCAAAGACGTTCAAGGGCCATGGGCTTGAAGGAATAGAGGACGAATTAAATTGGCATGGCAAGCCTCTTTCTCAAGAGCTTGCAGAAAAAGCAATTGCACAGCTCAAAATAAGATTTAAAGAAGAGTCAGAATTTAAACCAAGTATGAAGTATGCTACGGTAATGCCAACGGACATAAAAACTAAAAAAACAAATTTTGTTCAAGCTGACTTATTCGAAGACATAAATAAAAAATATTTTGAAAAGAATGCTTTGCTTTCAACGCGTAAGGCTTATGGATATGCTTTACAAACACTTGGTGAAAATAATCCCGAAATTGTTGCGCTTGATGCCGATGTTAGTAATTCAACATTTGAAGAATTTTTTGCTAAAAAATTTCCTGAAAGATTCATTCAGTGTTTTATTGCTGAACAAAATATGATTAGCGTTAGCACCGGGCTGCAAACACGAGGCAAAATTCCTTTTGCGGCAACATTTGCAGCATTTTTAACTCGCGCTTTTGATCAATTGCGAATGGCGGGAATTGGTCAAAATGCTTTGCGAATTTGTGGTTCTCATTGTGGTGTTTCAATCGGACAAGATGGGCCATCGCAGATGGGGCTTGAGGATATAGCAATGTTTAATGCGATTCCAAATTCAATAATATTATACCCATCAGATGCTGTTTGTACTTACAAGCTTATGAACCAGTGTGCTGTTTACAACGATGGTATATCGTACTTGCGTACCACACGCGCAGATACACAAATTATTTATGATATAGACGAAAAATTTGAAATAGGAAAATGCAAAGTTTTACGACAAAGTTGTAACGATATTTGTTGCATTGTAGCTGCAGGCATTACATTACACGAAGCGCTTAATGCTTATGATTTGCTCAAAGCAGAAGGCATTTTTGTTTCTGTTATAGATTTGTACTCAATAAAACCTATGGATATAGAAACAATAGTGAAAATTGCACAAAATTCGAACAATAAAATTATATCAGTTGAAGATCATTATATTAATGGTGGCATTGGGCAGATTCTTGCAGGGCAAATTATTAATTCTGAGATTAAACAAAAAATGCTTGGTGTTACAAAGATTTCCAGATCCGGGACACCTGAAGAGCTCATGCATGATGCCGGAATAGAAGCACACCATATTATTAAAACTGTAAAAGAATTTGATTGATAAAGGGACATTTTTGTTATTACAGGTGATATTTTTGGCTAAAAAACATTTTTATTTACAATGACATTTATCAAAAAATACTTTTAATTCAGTTTAGTAATTTTGTGTGGGTTTTGGTTTTTGTAGAAAGGGTTGTAGATATGTTTTGCAAATTTACTTGCTGGATTGCAGCTTTTATTGCGTCAGTTGGTGCAATAAACTGGGGATTGGTTGCATTTTTGAATTTTAATCTTGTAGAATATGTTCAGAAAATTTCCGGAGTCGAAGGTTTAGATAAAATTATTTACGGAATAGTTGCAGTTGCAGGTGTTTACAAATTAATAGCACTATTCTTTTTTAGAAACTAATTGATTAGATACTAATCTAGTAAAAAAAGGGCCGGTTTTATACCAGCCCTTTTTTGCTTTTTAAGAATTTTATTTTTATTCGTTGATTTCAACTTGTCCGCCCAGGGCTCTAATCTTGATTTCGAGTTGGTCGTATCCACGTCTCCAATGGTGCAATCCGGAAACATGAGTTTGTCCATCTGCGGCAAGTCCGGCAAGAACAAGCGCACACGACGCTCGAATATCTGTAGCGATTAATTTGTTTCCGTAAAGATTTTCAACGCCGCGGATAAGAGCTTGATTTCCGGCTAATGAAATTTGAGCACCCATTTTTTGCAATTCTTGAACGTGCATAAAACGATTTTCAAATACTGTCTCTTCAACCAAACTTGTGCCATTTGCAAGACATAAAGCAGCCATTGTTGGAGCCTGTAAGTCTGTTGGGAATGCGGGATATGGACCGGTTTTTATTTTAACGCCCTGTGGTAGTCTCGTTCCGGTAAGTCTAATGCCACGAGTTGGGTTATTTTCATCTGCGCAGACACCTGTTTCTACTTTGTGTCCCATTTCGCGCATTTTTTCAACAAACATGTCCATGTGGTCAGCTATTGCGTTTGTTACTGTTACGCATCCTCCGGTGATTGCTGCTGTAAGTAAAAATGTTCCGGCTTCCAATCTGTCGGGTATAATAGCGTGATGGACGGGTTTTAATTCGCTTACCCCATTGATATATAAAAATGCGCCATTTCCACACTTTATGTCCGCGCCCATTTTATTCAAAATATCAACAAGATCTAGAACTTCGGGTTCAAGGGCAGCATTAACGATTGTTGTTTGTCCTTCGGTTAAAGCGGCAAGCATCATTAAATTTTCAGTTGCGCCAACGCTTGGATATTCAAAAATTATTCTGCTGTTAAGTGATTCATTTGCATTGAGTTTTTCAGCATTGATGTAACAACCGTCTTCCTCGATTTTAATTCCCATCTTTTTAAATCCGTTTAGATGGTAATCGATTGGGCGTGCTCCCAAAACGCATCCCCCGGGGAATGCAACCTTTGCTTTGCCGAATCTGGCAAGAAGCGGCCCCATAACTAAAATGGAGGCTCTCATTTTATTCATTATTTCAGGCTTAACCTCAAATTGATTCAAATTTGATGTGTCGACAGTCAGCTGTTTATTTTCTACGTTAAATTCAACTTCAGCCCCCAAGTCTTGCAGTAGCATTATCATGTGGTTGACGTCAGAGGAATTAGGAACGTTATCTAGGACAGAGCGTCCTTTGGCTAAGATTAACGAACTTATGATAACGAGGACGGCATTTTTTGCTCCTGCAACTTCAACTGAACCGTGAATTTCAAGAGACTTTTTTACCAAAATATGAGCACCCAACATAAATCTTCCATAAAAAAAGAGTAAAAAAACATCAATACCATAATAACCCAAAGAACTAGACTATCAGCAATTTTAATTAAATGAACAACAAATTTTATTAGGGTACTTTTTTGGAGGCTTAAATTTCATTAAATCAAGTATTTAAACTTATAGACAAATTTATTGACTATGAGTGAGTAAAAGAGTTGAAAAAATCTATAAATATTGAAAAAATTGTATAAGGTGTTAGCATACTTGAACTAAATCTTAATTTGGTTATTTTCTAAACAAGAATATTTGCGCCTTATGTTTTTATGCAAGTTATTTTCAACAAAGGATTTGATGTGAGTTCAATATTAAAAAAACAACAGAGTAGTTTTTTAGGTAGTAGTTTTTTAGCTGGTTTATTATTTTTAACTTTTAGTCTAAATGCTTACTCTGATGATCTGTTCATACCATTAATAGACAAGGCTGATAGGGCCAGAGTTGAGTTTAATGAGCTATATAAATATTTTTTAGAACAGGACCCGGAGGTATTTAAAGATTCTAGCGAAAAACTTAGTGAGAATTTTAAATTAAAGCCAAATATTACAGGGCGTATTCTAGAAAACGGTCCGGTATTATTGAATCTTATTGAATGGCTTGATAAAAACAAAAAAAATGACGTAGCTGGCCTCTTGCTTTTGCGTAAGTTGAACAGATTTCTTTATTTGGAGTTTAGGCATTTTGTTGGTCATCTAAATGTTAATAAAAAGTATGAAGGTCGACTGGTTGGCCTATTGCATAACTTTTATAAATTTAAGGTTCCTGCAAAGTCCGGTTCGGCGGAGGAGAAGCTAAAATATGAATTTCCATTTCAGGCAACAATTTCAAAAGCTATGCTTTTTATACTGATTGTTAATGCATCAAGTCTTAATTATGATGAAAAAGTTGAAAACGTAGCCTACTTTCTTGATAAGATACGTAGAGAGTTGCTGGAAATTAAAAGTCATTATTCCGATGGTTGCAATATAAGAACAGCAGATGTAAATGACTTTGTTGAGTTATTGCAGACCTACGCAGCAAAAGAACCGATACTCGGTCCAAATTACTTAAAGCGAATTTTGATTATTTCTATGGTTATTGGAGTGATTGCACTAGTTGTGTGGCTTGTGTGGACAAAAGTTATGCCAAATTGGGACCAAATTTTGGATTATTCCAGCAATAGGGGGCATGAGATGTATGTTAGACTAATTGATCCAATAGCGGATATATTTGCGGATAAGCTAGGTGAAAAGTTTAGACAAAAAGCGCATGTAATAGTTGCAGAAACTTTGAATACGTTCTATGACGCTGGCGTTGAAGTAGGTTTTAGGCAGGTGGTGAGAAACAAAGTGCCGGTTCCAGAAGGCATGCCCGATGTTGCTGCGCCGGCTCAAGTCAATGAGTTGCGTCAAGAGGCTGGGCATGTTGAAGATCCTGCGGCGGCTGCAGAGATTGCAGTGGCACGTGATGATGTCGGCTCTGAAAAGATAAGTTGGGGACAATGGCTTTTTGGTTGGTAAGAAAGGCTGGTAATAAACAATGAGTAGCAAATGAAGTTAAAAAAAATATTTTTATGTCTGTTTATTAGTGGATCATTTTTAAATTTGATGTCTAGTAGTCCTGCGTTGCGGGGCTACTCAGATGATTTATTTACTCATCTGGATGATAAAAGCTTGATTGCTCAGGAAGAGTTTGAAGATCTATACAAGGACCTTTTAAATAAAGATTTTTTTTCAGAAGATGAAAAAAAACTTTTCCTAAAAGGCTCTATTGATAAAAATATTCTTCAATCAGGACCGGTTTTACTTAATCTTATTGAATGGGGCCAAAAAAATAAACAAAACGATCCAATGGCGCAGTTATTGCTCCAAAAACTTGGCCGATATTTTTACTTTGCATTTAGAAATTTTGTTAATGAAATAGATATTGAGAAAAAAGATAAGGGCAGATTTTACTGTCTTTTGCATAAATTTTATAAATTTAATATTTCAAATGAAACACGTTCAAATGATGTGTTCCAGCAATCTATATACCCATTCCGTGCGACGCTTTCAAAGGCGATGATTTTTCTTTTAATTGTGAATTCCGCAGATTTATCATATAAAGAGAAAATTAAACACTCTGTGTATTATCTTGATAAAATAAAAAGAGAATTATCTGAGGTTAAAAAAACGTTGGCGGATTGTTCTTTAAAAGATGAAGAGATAGATGAGTTTATTGAGTTTTTGCAGGTGTATTCAGTTGCGGAGCCACTATTAAAACCATCTTTTTTGAAAACTTTTTTAAAGATAATGAGTGTTGTCCTTGTTGTTTTTATAGTAATTTGTGTTGTGATTTGGTTTGTGGCACAAAATTCGGGTAAAACCGTGAAAGCTTGGGCTATAGAATTGTTAAATGACTTTCTAAGAGGACTTGAAGAAAGGGAAAAGGAATCACCTGTTATAGGATGCGTTTTTAGGGCAGGTAATCAGATACTTAAATACATTGATTCTCAGCCTAGACCAGCTACACCCGTCTCTCAGCAAGGATTTTTTGGCAAAATTGGATCAGGATTTAGTTCGTTTGGACAATGGATTTCAAGTTTTGGAAATCGAGGGAATGTTCCTGCGCCACAACCCAAGTAAATATAAAAAAATTTAAATATAAAAAAGTTGAAGGATAAAAATGGAAGATAAAAAATTAAAAGGGCGATTGGAAGTTGTTTGCGGATCAATGTTTTCCGGCAAAACTGAGGAGTTACTTCGTCGCTTAAAACGTGCAGAATTTGCAAAACAGAATGTTTTGACTATCAAGCACTCAATAGATAAACGCAAAAGCATGTGCGCAACCAGTGTTGTTTCGCACCAAGGAAGAGAACGTAATGCCTTTATTGTCGGCGGTTCTGATGACAATATTGAGAAAATTTTAGAGCTTGCGAATAAAAACATAGATGTGGTTGGAATTGATGAAATTCAATTTTTTCCAGTAAAAATAGTTGATGTAATTTGCAAACTTGTTGAAAATGGAAAGCGGGTTATTGTTGCCGGGCTGGATCTTGATTTTAAGGGTGAACCATTTGGAATAGTTCCCGTGCTGATGGCGATTGCCGATGAGGTTTTAAAATTTAAAGCAATTTGCGTTGTTTGCGGAAAAGATGCTCATCATACACAGCGAATTATAAACGGTCAGCCTGCAAAATATTCTGACCCTATTATTTTGGTTGGGGCTGAAGAATGTTATGAAGCTAGATGCAGGAACTGTTTTGCAATAGACCAAAGGCCGTGCCTGGTTCCAAGTATTCTTTTAGGTAATCAAAACAAAGTTGGTGAGCAAAGTTTATAAGATTTGTGTTTTACCGGCGGCGTTTTTAAACCATGTGTTTTCTGGCGAAATAAAATTAAAATTTATGGCAAAAATAAAAACTAGTTATCGCTGTACTAACTGTTCTTACCAGAGTGTGAAGTGGATTGGATGTTGTCCTTCATGCAACGAATGGAACAGTTTTTCTGAATCTGTAGATGAATCAAGTGAAATTGGTGTTTCAAAAAAAAGTGGGAACGCTACAAATCTTAAACTGTTTAAGCTTGAAGACATAAAAATTGATTCACAAACTCGAATGGTTTCTGGTGTTAAAGAGTGGGACAATGTTCTTGGTGGTGGCGTGCTTCCCGGTTCATTTATAATTTTGACCGGTGATCCCGGTATTGGCAAATCAACTTTGCTACTTCAAATTGCAGATAAAATTTCGCAAAATAAAAAAGTTGCATATTTTTCGTCAGAAGAGTCTCTTGAGCAGGTTAAGGGTCGTTCTGTCAGGCTTGGCATAACGAGTACAAATCTGCTGTTTTCGGATCAATCAACTCTTGAAGATATAATATTTACATGTGAGCAGCTAAAGCCGGATTTAGTTATTCTTGACTCAATCCAAAATTGTCATATCTCTTCGCAATCTCATTCTTACCCCGGGACAGTTGCTCAAATGCGTGAGGCTGCATTTTTCTTGATGCGTTTTGCAAAAGAAAATAATATTGCGGTTTTGATTACTGGGCATATTACCAAAGATGGACAGATGGCTGGCCCCAAGGTTTTGGAGCATATGGTTGATGCAGTATTTTATTTACAGGGAGAGGATCGTTGGCAGGTTCGTGTCTTGCGTTCAGTAAAAAATCGATTTGGTAATATCAATGAAGTTGGTTTTTTTGAAATGCACGAAAAGGGTCTTATCGAGATTGGAAATATTAATCAGTATGTCTTATCTGAAGCGTCTTATAATCCCGGGTCATCGCTTGTATGCTGCATCGAGGGATCTAGGCCTTTATTATTAGAATTACAGGCACTATGTGTAGACTCAAAATTCGGAATGCCGCAACGTGTTGTTACGGGGCTTGACCCCAAACAGGTGGTTTTGATTGCTGCAATTTTAGAAAAATATCTTCATATCAAATTTAGTACACAAGACATATTTTTTAAAGTTAGTGGCGGATTTAAAATAAAAGAGAGTTCTGCTGACTTGGGAATAGCGTTGGCGTTACTTTCAAGCTATTTTCGTGTCACATTGCCTCAAAAATCGGTTGCAGTGGCAGAAATTAGTTTAACCGGACAGATAAAGCCTATAAATCAAATCGGTGCTGTTATAAAAGAAACAGAGCGTTTTGGGCTTGAGAGTATTTTGCTTTCTAAGGGGCAGAATGTTAAGACTTCGTGTAAAAATCTTGGGTTCCAAAATGTTTATGAGTTATTGGGACTATTTCCTGAAAAATAATAAATCATAATTATTTCTAAATTCTTTATTTTTAAACATTCAGCCTGTTAATATTCATTAAACAGGTGAAGGGGTATTTGTTCGGTATGTTTTGGGAGGGGATGGGTATGAAGATAAAATTCTTTTTGCTGAGTAGTTTTATTGTTGTTTTTTCTACTTTGAATTGTATGTTGGCAATCAAGGTTGTTGATGGAAGATCTGATATAGCTTATTCAAGTCGCCATGATGGAGTTAGCCATAGGCTAGACCTTGGTAATCTTGGAATTACTGAAGATTCATTGGATGCCATATTTGTGGAGATGTTGTGTTTTATCAATAACAATAAAGTCGAATTTTTATCACTTGAAAAAAATAATTTTGCCAAATTTGATCTTGAATTTATTAAAAAGATGACAGGCCTTCTTACGAGTTCTCCTACATTGAAGAGCATTTCTTTAAAAAATAACTTTAAGCATGCTTCAGGCCCAGAAAGAAGCTTTGTTCTATCTCCCCAGGTAATAGAACTGCTTACCTCAGCCATTGGTCAATTCCAGGCATTATTCAAGGATTCGCTTGCGGAAGCAAGTCAGCAAGTTGGAACAGAATATATAACGAAAGAGATTCTCTTGGATGACATGCCACCTTTGTCGATTATTCGAGAGATAAAATTACCACCAACAGGTTGCCAAAAGTTTAGAGCCTTTGCAGTAAAATTTGGTATAGGCCTTGCGTCATTGCTAGTTTCAACCGGTGGAACAATTTTGACTATTTATCTAACTGGTAATTTTGGAGGTACAGGGTGCCCTTGTCCGTCAAATTCAACGCTAAGCTAAATTTAATTAGATAAAGTTGTTTTTAATTATTCGACTGTGACTGATTTTGCTAAATTTCTTGGTTTATCGATTGGTAAATTTAATTCACGTGCAATCTGGTAAACAAAGAACTGCATGAGTCCTGTCATGGCAAGTGGAGCCAATAAGGGTTTTACTTTTGGAATTATAAAGACGACATCGGCAAGTTGGATCAATTCCTTTTGTCCTTCAAAAGCGAATGCAATCAGATGTCCTTGACGTGCTTTAACTTCCTGCGCGTTGGAAATAAGTTTACGATAAATTAATTCATCGAGTGATGAAAAAATCATAATTGGTGTATGTGAATCCACAAGAGCTATAGGGCCATGTTTTAATTCGCCGGCAGGGTAACACTGTGCAAATATATAAGAGACCTCTTTTAATTTGAGAGCCGCTTCCATTGCAAATGGATAACTAACGTGTCGCCCCAAAAATATGAATTTATCAAATTTTGAATATTTTGGTGCGAGTTCGGTTATTATTTTTAGCTTGTAGACATCGATTGTTGATTCAAGAATTTCAGCCGCAACAAACAAATCCTCTTCGGCTTTTTCCATATCATCCCAGGCAAGACTGTTACGTTCTACTGCCATTCTGTAGGCCAGCCAGTAAAGTGATGCAAGTTGAGTAGAAAATGCTTTTGTTGAGGCCACGGAAATTTCTGGACCTGCTTGCATTGGTAAAAAACCTGTTGATTCACGTACCATTGAACTTGTTGAAATATTTGTAAGGGTAATGGTTGGTAGCTCAAATGAGTTTATCAAGCGTAGACATTCAAGAGTATCAGCCGTTTCTCCTGATTGGGAGATAAACAAAAATGCACAATTTTGTTCTGCAAAAAATGGCATATACCTGAACTCGGAAGCTAGGTATATTTTTGTAGGAATTTTTACGATCACTTCAAAAAAGAATTGAGCAATTCTGGCGGCATGCCAAGATGTTCCGGCTGCAACGATGTGTAATGTTTTTAAATTTTTTATAATATCCGGAGTTAATCCAATTTGCCGCCATAAACAAGTGCTGTTGATTGAATGACTGCCGCACTTATCATCTTTACTACATCCAATAGTTTTAAAGAATGATATTGTTCGGCTAATCGCCTTTTTTTGCTCATAAATTTCTTTGAGCATATAATGTTCAAATTCTTGCTTATCGACAGCCAAATATTTGCTATCTATTTCTTGAATTTGAACCTGTAATGGCTGGTTATTAAAATCAAATAATTCAATAGAATCTTTTGTTATTATTGCAAAACATTCATCAGGTAAAAACACTACTTTGTTTGTTTTGTCTGAAAATGCAAGAATATCTGATGAAACAAAAGTTTCGTTTTCTCCAATACCCAAAACCATTGGAGATCGGTGTCGGAATACTAAGAGCTGATCTGGATAATCTTCGAGAATAAAAACTAAACCGAATGCCCCTTTAACTAAATTTGCAAGATTTACTGCCGCAAGACGTACGTTTTTATACTTATCAAGGTATTTACTAAGTAGATGAGCAGCAATCTCTGAATCTGTTGTTGAGGTAAAGCAGTGTCCCTCTTTTATTAATTTTTGTCGTAATTCATCATGCTCTTCGATGATTCCGTTGTGAACTACGGCAATGTTTTTTTTGCAATTAAAATGGGGATGTGCATTTTTTTTATCAACGACCCCATGGGTTGCCCAACGCGTATGCCCCATTCCTACGAAGCCATTCAATCCAGAATCAGCGGCTATTTTTTTAAGAATAGCGACGCCGCCCACCTCTTTACAAGTATTCAGGCGACTCGTCGAATTATCAATGCAAGCAATTCCTGCAGAATCATAACCTCTATATTCAAGCCGAGATAACCCTTCGACAATAAATTCCCGACAAGGTTTATTTCCTACATATGCAACAATTCCGCACATTACATTCCCTTTTAATTAAAAGCAATAGAAATAAAAACATTTGCCGCAAGAGAGCGCAACAATTCGAATATACATTGAATACATAGGCATTCTCGATACTTGAATGAAAAATAGATTAACGTTTTACAAATTGGAAACGTCTGCGAGCTGCTTTTTGTCCGTATTTTTTACGTTCTTTGAGTCTTGAGTCAACAGTTAAAAGACCATGTTTTTTCAAAGCAGGCTTTAAAGCTTCATTCATTTTAAGTATAGCCCTTGAAATACCTAGTCTTACTGCTTCTGATTGGCTTTTGAGTCCGCCACCAAAAACGTTGACGTTGACATCAAAGCTTCTCTCAAGATTGGTTACTTTGAAAGGAAATGTAATTTTTCCTCTTGAAAGATCTGTGTCGAAATATTTAACGAAGTCCTTACCGTTGATTTCAATAGTGCCTTTGCCTGGTTTTAACCAAACACGAGCGACAGAAGATTTACGTCTACCAACGCCATGCAATAAGCCTTTTGGTGCATAAACTGAGCGAGTTTCTTTCTGAGTTTTAGTAACCATTTTTTTTATTTATCCTTAATTTAAAAGTACCACTTTTTACTCACTAAAATGCAGTTACAAGCTTAAATATTATCGGATATTGAGGTATTTGTCAAAATACAAAAA
>JBAZAX010000010.1:27913-45752 GCA_041671765.1 Candidatus Babeliales bacterium
AATGAAAATATAGGATGATTGCATAGCATAATTGCAGTTGAAAATAATAATTAACTAAAATAAGTACAAATTAATTAATAAATTTTGACAGGATGCATAGCGGTTATTTTGTGGTTGTATGGCTTTTTTATTTGAGCAACAAAAATGTTATTTGAGTGGCCAATTTAAAAAAAATTCAAAAAAAGGTTGAAAACTTTGTCAAAGTCACTATCATATTTATAAATTTTACTTTAAACTACTTCAATTAAGTACGGCTTTTATATAGCAAGGGGAGATTCCCGAGTGGCTAAAGGGGACGGACTGTAAATCCGTTGGCTACGCCTTCGTAGGTTCGAATCCTACTCTCCCCACCATAAAGTTCGGTATTCTAGATTTTACTATGAGTAAGCAGTTTTCAACTAATAATTGATATGCTATAAAATTTAGATATACTGTTTTTACCGTGCTTAAATGAGAAAATGTTATTAAAGTTTAATGTTATTGAAATTTAGCGTGCGGGAGTAGCTCAATTGGCTAGAGCGACAGCCTTCCAAGCTGTAGGTTGCGGGTTCGAGACCCGTTTCCCGCTCCAAAAACAGTGCTGGCATAGCTCAGTTGGTAGAGCAGCTGATTTGTAATCAGCAGGTCGCTGGTTCGAGTCCAGTTGCCAGCTCCAATTTAAGAGAATTTGTTAGCCCACGTAGCTCAGTGGTAGAGCACTCCCTTGGTAAGGGAGAGGTCACCGGTTCAAGCCCGGTCGCGGGCTCCATCTTGAACTTGCAAGATAGTGTAGTAGCGTTTAAAACTTTTGGGGTTTATAAATTTAGGATTTTGCAGCCATGGCAAAAGCTAGGACGATCATTCATTTCGAGTGCAAAGATTGTAAAATGAAAAATTACAGCAAGCATGTTTCAAAAAAAAGAGCATTTGCGAAACTGGAATTGAATAAATATTGTGAGAAGTGCAGAAAGCATTGCGCACATAAAGAAACGAAGTAGAAAGAGTTAGGCCAGTAGCTCTAATTGGTAGAGCGGCAGACTCCAAATCTGCGGGTTGGGGGTTCGAATCCCTCCTGGCCTGCCAATATGGGCTGGTACTGAAAGGCAGTTTATGAACAAGGTTATGGCCTTCGTAAATGAAGTTAAAGCGGAAATAAGAAAAGTAACTTGGCCAACAAAAGACGAGCTTATTGGAACGACCATAGTTGTCTGTATTTTGGTGGTTGTTTTTGCTTTTATTTTGGGAGCCATGGATGGTTTTTCCAGCTTTTTGATTAGAAGAATTATTGGTGGATAATATTAATAGTCTTTTTGTGGAGTTTCAGATTTAAGATGAAGCGCTGGTATGTAGTTCAAGTTTTCACTGGTTATGAAGATATAGTAAAAGTTGACCTGGAAAAAAGAGTCAAAGAAGAATCTTTGGAAGAACTTTTTGGACAAATTCTAGTGCCTACTGGTGAGGTTCTTAGTTTCTTTGCTGACGACAAAACCAAAAAAGAAAAGATTTTTCCTGGCTATCTTTTAATCCAAATGGAAATGGTAGGTGAGTCATTCAGATTGGTTTCTTCGAATCCGCGAGTTACTCGTTTTTTAGGTGGAGAAAGTCCCGTATCGCTTACTGATAAGGAAGTTGATAGAATTTTTGCTCAGATGTCCGGCAAGCTTGCCAGATCTAGCGAAAAGAAGCCGTTTACTGTTGGAGATGAGGTTCACATTAATAGTGGTCCATTTTCCGGTTTTGTGGGTAGAGCTGATAAAGTTGATGAAGAACGCGAAAAGCTTACGGTTTTAGTAAGTATTTTTGGAAGACTTACTCCAGTTGAATTGGGTTTTGATCAGGTTAAAAAATAAATTAACTAAACATAAGAAAACTATAAAGGTTAGTTCACATGGCAAAAGAAATTAAAGCGAATGTTAAGCTTCAAATTCCTGCCGGAGCTGCAACTCCAGCACCACCAGTTGGTTCATCGTTAGGACAGCATGGTGTTAACATCATGGATTTTTGTAAAAAATTTAATGCTGCAACTTTGAAGCGTAAAGGTGAGACTGTTCCTGTTGTTATTACAATTTATAAAGATAAAACGTTTGATTTTATTTTAAAAACTCCGCCGGTATCTGAGTTGCTCAAAAAAAGAGCTAATATTACAAAAGGGGCATCTAATCCTGGAAAAGATACGTCTGGGACGATTAAATGGTCTTCAGTAGAAGAAATTGCAAAAATTAAATTACCCGATTTGAACGCTGTTGATATAGAAGCTGCAAAAAAAATCGTTGCAGGCAGTGCTCGAAGTATGGGTCTTAAAGTTATTGATTAGTAGTTGTTGAATGTTAGAGTCGAATAGCGGTTGAACTGCTTTAGATTTGTGCTTTTGAAATCATCACTTAATTACTTAACAGAAGTGGGTTCGGATTATGAGTAACATAGGTAAAAAACATTTAAAAGCCAGAGAAAAGTTAGCAGGAGCTAATGTCAACTCTTGGAAGTCGGCACTCGACTTTATTGTCAAAAATGCGCATGCAAAATTTGATGAAACAGTTGATGTTGATGTGGTTCTTGGAATTGATGCGGCTAAGGGAGAACAGACTGTCAGAGGTTCTGTTCTTTTGCCAAACGGAACTGGCAAAAAAGTTAGAATTTTGGCTTTTGCAAGAGGCGAGCACGAAGAAGCTGCTCATAAGGCTGGCGCTGATTATGTTGGGGCAGACGATTTGGTTCAAAAAATTGAATCAGGTTGGATGGATTTTGATGTAGCAGTAGCAACGCCTGATTTGATGGGTTTGGTTGGTAAAGTAGCAAAAATTCTTGGGCCTCGTGGGTTGTTGCCAAACAATAAGATTGGAACGGTTACATTTAACCTGACCGGTATTATAACAGATCTTAAAAAGGGTAGACTTTCTTACAGAAACGATAAGGGTGGAATGGTTCACGCACCGTTTGGGAAGGTTTCTTTTGGTGTTGACAAGTTGCATGACAATTTGGTTGCATTAATCAGGTCTATTCAGGGTTCAAAACCAGCAACATCAAAAGGTAAGTTCCTCAAGAAGCTTACGATATCCTCAACGATGGGTGTTGGTGTAAGTATCAATCCGGACGAAGTTTCATAACAGAGTTTATAGAGGATCGAATAATGAATAGACAAGAAAAAGAAAAAGCTATATCTTCGGCCAAGGAACTTATATCTGAATCGCAGGCAGTTTTTGTGGTCAACTACAAAGGCCTGAGCGTTGCTAAAATGCAAACTTTAAGAAGCTCTATCCGTCAAAATGGTGGACAATTAAAGGTTATAAAAGCATCGTTAATGGATATAGCCGCCAAAGATTTGGACGGAGTTGATGAGTTTAAGTCCAGTTTTAAAGATCAAATAGGCTTTGTTTTTGCAAAAGGCGACGTTTCCGCTGTAGCAAAGCAATTGATAAGTTTTTCAAAAGAAAATGAAGCTCTAAAAGTAGTGACGGGCGTTTTTGAGTCAAAAGTATTGAGTTCTTCTCAGATAAATGTGATAGCATCATTGCCATCCAGAGAGGTTTTGATTGCTCAGGTACTTGGTACCATGCAGGCTCCAATAGCGTCATTTGTTAGAGTTCTTAACCAGGTTGTTGCTAGTTTGCCTCAAGTTCTCAAGCAAATTGAAGAAAAGAAGGCTAGCGGCAATTAAGATTGTTTGATATGATAGTTGTATTAGTTATTAGGTTGGGGGTTGAATATCTGTTTTAATTTGGTATACACCTGAACATAATAATTGTGATTTAAGTGTTTAATCTTGTAAGGGAGTTTTTCACATGTCATCTAAGATTGTAGAAGAAATAAGCAAAATGTCGGTTATGGAATTGGCCGAACTTGTCAAAACATTAGAAGAAAAGTTTGGAGTATCTGCAGCAGCTCCTGTAGCAGCCGCTGCTGTATCTTCCGCAGCTCCTGTAGCAGCCGCGCAAGAAGAGAAAAGCGAATTTAAAGTTATATTAAAAGAAGCCGGCGCAGACAAAATTAAAGTTATTAAAGCTTTAAGAACTGTGACAACACTTGCTTTGGGTGCTGCAAAAGAAGCAGTAGAAAGCGCACCATTTGTTGTATCAGAAGCAGCTCCAAAAGAAGATGCTCAAAAAATTAAAAAAGCATTAGAAGAAGCTGGCGCAAAGGTAGAATTGGCTTAATAATTAAGCTTAAATTCTTTTTTGTATTCAGTTAAATTTTTAAATTAGATTCCGCCTGGAACCTAGCGTTTTGAGGCGGGATCTAATTTCGTTCTTTATGGATTGCATATTTATAATGAGTTAAATTGTTGTCTAACTTGTTATGCTGGGTGTATTGTTCGGTTGATTTGAACTTTTTACGAGTGGGAGCAAATTGATGTCTCAATACGGAAGAGGTAAAGGCCTTTTACGAAAATCTTTTAGTAAAATTGAAGAGGTTGTTTCGTTACCAAACCTCATAGAAGTGCAATCAAAATCATTTAATGATTTTGTGCAACTAGATTGTTTGCCTTCTGAACGCAGGAATGTTGGCTTAGAAAAGGTATTTAGAGATACTTTTCCAATTGAGCATAATGAAAAAATTTCTTTGGAATTTATAAGTTATGAGTTAGGTAATTGGGCATGTATTTGTGGGCAAGTTACTGGTGTTGAAAATAGATATAAATGGCAGTGTCGTTCATGTAAAAAAAGTGGACATGGATCGTTAAAAGATTTATGTATATGTCCAAGTTGTAAAAAAGATACGGCTTCATATTCTCGTTGTAAAAAATGCTTTTCGCGCGTTACCATAAAAGTTGATTCCAATGTTGATGATTGCCGATATAGTGGCAAAACCTACTCGATGCCGCTTAAAGTTAAAATGCAATTAATGACATGGGATAATGATCCAGAAACTTCAAAGAGGGTTGTCAGAGACATCAAAGAACAAGATATTTATTTTTGTGATCTACCTGTTATGGTTGATCTTTATGAAGATTATGATGGAAGATATAAGCTTGGCAGCCAGGGAACATTTTTAATTAACGGCGTTGATCGTGTAGTAGTAAGTCAGATTCACCGTGCTCCTGGTGTAATTTTCACAATGAGCAAGAAAAATCGTGACTTTCGTGGTCAGCCTTACCAAGTCGCTCGAATAATTCCTAGCCGTGGTTCGTGGATTGATTTTGAATTTGACCACAACGATATTGTTAACGTTAGAATTGATAAGAAAAAGAAAATTTTAGCTACAACCTTTCTTCAGGCTTTGGGTATTGAAAGAAATGAGATTTTATCTCAATTTTATGAATTTGAGACCATTGAAGTAAAAGGTGATAAGTTTTTTAAAAAAATTAACAATCAGTTGATTGGACAAAGACTTGAAGCTGATTCTATTCCAAAAGAACTTGAAAAACAATTTTCCGTTGGGCAACGTCTTACAAAATCAGCTATAGAAAAATTAATCAAATCTGGCGTAAGTTCGTTAATTGTGCGAAAAAATGCTTTGATTAATAAAGTTGTAGCAAAAGATGTTGTTGATAAGGAAACTGGTGAAATATTGATTACTCAGGGAACTTTTATAACTGAGGAATTGATTGATTCAACATTATGTCTTTTAAAGTCATTCGAAGTAATAAAATCTTCAGGATATGTTTTCCAACCAACAATGGCTCTTACGTTTGATCAGGATAAAATAACAAATCGTGAAGATGCTCTTAAAGAACTTTATAGCAAGTTGAAACCAGGCGATATACCAACTCTAAAAATAATGGAAGAATACATTCAAAATTTGTTCTTCAATTCGCGGTTTTATGATTTGACAATTGTCGGACGAGCAAGAATAAACAGAAAGCTTGGCTTAGATATTGATAAAGATAAGACTTATCTTACTCATGAAGACATTCTTGCCTCATTGCGATATTTGATTGGCCTCAAAGAACGAGGAGAAGGTGAACTTGATGATATCGATCACCTTGGAAACCGTGCAATTCGTCTTGTGGGTGAGTTATTACAATCCCAAATTTATGTTGGTTTTGCAAGAATTGAACGAATAGTAAGAGAGCGTTTTAGATTACAGGAAAATTATGCGTCATTAATGCCGTATGATTTTTTAAATGTTAAACCTCTTGCTGCAGTTCTGCGTGAATTTTTTGGAACAGGCCAATTATCGCAGTTTATGGATCAAACTAATCCGCTTGCTGAGATGGCACATAAGAGACGTTTGTCTGCCCTCGGACCTGGTGGTATAACTCGTGAGCGAGCAACATTTGAAGTTCGCGACGTTCATACCTCTCACTATGGTAGAATTTGTCCAATTGAAACTCCAGAAGGACAAAACATTGGTCTTATTTCGTCTCTATCAACGTATGCGCGTGTTAATGATTTAGGATTTATTGAAACTCCATATCGACCAGTTAAAAACGGCGTAGTTCAGGATGAAGTTTTCTATCTTGATGCCTTTCAGGAGCTGGGTGAAACAATTGCACAGGCATCGACTCTTTTAGATGAAAATCATAAGATTACAGATTCAAGAGTTCTTGCTAGAAAGAATGGAAATATTGTTTCGGTTAATGCTAAAGATGTTTCTTACATTGACGCATCGCCTAGACAAATTTTCTCTGTTCCAACAGGCTTGATCCCATTCCTTGAGCATGACGATGCAAACCGTGCATTAATGGGTTCTAACATGCAACGACAAGCTGTTCCTCTGGTTAAATGTCAGCCTCCTATGGTTGGAACAGGAATGGAAGTTGAAGTTGGAAGTTTAGAAGGCTCGATTGTAAAAGCTCGTACTGAAGGTATTGTTGAATACGTATCTGCAGACAAAATAATTATTCGAGTTGATTTTAACAAGGTCAGCGAAGCAGAATTAATATCAAGACCTATTGAAGTATATAATCTCAAAAAATATGGTCGTTCAAGTCATAATACTTGGATTCATTATGTTCCAAATGTAAAAATTGGTGATAAAATTTCAAAGGGTGATGTAATTGCATCAGGCGCAGCAACTTACAACTCTGAGCTTTCACTTGGCAATGATGTTCTCGTTGCATTTATGCCATGGAATGGTTACAACTTTGAAGACGCAATTGTTTTAAGTAAACGTATGGTTTCTGACGATATGTTTACTTCTGTGCACGTTGAAGAGTTCATTGTTGAGGCTCGCGAAACTAAGTTGGGTGCTGAAGAAATTACAAAAGATATTCCAAACCTTTCAGAAAAAGTATTAGAAGCTCTTGATGAAGATGGAATAGTAAAAATTGGTACGCGAGTAAAACCGGGCAATATTTTGTGTGGTAAGGTGACATTAAAAGGTGATGTTCAAGTATCACCGGAAGAGAAATTATTGCGTGCAATATTTGGTGAAAAATCAAGAGAAGTAAGAGATACATCATTGCGAGTTCCACCTGGAGTTGAGGGGACTGTTGTTGATGTAAAGGTTTTCTCCAGAAGTGGAATTAGAAAAGATAAAAGATATAAAGATATAGCATTAATAGAGACAGCTAAGATTGAAGAAAATTTCAATTTCCATCTTTCAATTCTTAAGGATGGAATAAAAGAAAAATTAGCAGTGCTCCTTGAAAAATGTGAACTTACAAAGGGATCCAAGAAGGATACCATCAAGAAAACTCAAATTGAAAAAATGTCACTTGAAGAAATTCTTGAATTGAAGGTTTCTGATAAAGATGTATCAGACAAGATTAGTATGTATAAAGAAATGTATGCTAATCAAACGCATATTTTAGCTGCGTTGAAGAATGATCGAATTAGTCAACTCCGAAAAGGTGACGATCTACCTTCTGGTGTCATAAAAATGATTAAGGTTTATGTTGCGGCAAAGCGACATGTCTCAGTTGGTGATAAGATGGCTGGTCGACATGGAAACAAAGGTGTCGTATCTACAATTGTTAACCTTGAAGATATGCCATACTTGCACAGTGGAACTCCTGTTGATATCGTTCTTAATCCATTGGGTGTGCCTGGTCGTATGAACGTTGGTCAGATTCTTGAAACCATTTTAGGCATGGCAGGCAAAAAGATGGGTCAGGATTTGGAAGCCGTTATTAACGATTTAAGTTATAACGAAATCAAATCTAAGCTCAGTGATTATTATGGCAAAAAAGTTATTGCTGAAATAGAGAAAGAATATGGCAAAGATGTCATAAATGATCTTGCGCAAAGAACCGTTAAATATGGTGTTGCAATGAAGACGCCAATTTTTGCCGGAGCTGATTATAAGACTGAAATAATGCCTTTGTTAAAATCGCTAGATCTTTCAGAAACAGGTACGTATAAGTTGTTTGATGGAAGAACCGGAGAAACATTTACTCAGCCTGTAACCGTTGGTTATATTCATATGATGAAACTTAACCACTTGGCAGATGATAAATTGCATGCCCGTTCCGTTGGGCCATACTCCTTGATTACGCAACAGCCTCTTGGTGGTAAAGCACAGTTTGGAGGTCAGCGTCTTGGTGAGATGGAAGTATGGGCATTGTATGCTTATGGTGCAGCTTATACATTGCAAGAAATGTTAACGTTAAAATCTGACGACATTAATGGTCGTATCAAGGCTTACGAGGCAATTGTAAGAGGCGAAGAAGTTCCAGAACCTGGAATTCCAGAATCATTTAATGTGTTTGTAAAAGAACTTCAAAGTTTAGGGTTGCAAGTTGATCTTTTAAAAACAAGCAAGGAGCAAGTCGGTGAATAATAGAATTCTTGAAAAATTTCGTGAATATATAAAATCGACTCAATTCAACGCTATGCGTGTTGGTGTAGCATCACCAGAAAAAATTAGGTCGCTTTCTTATGGTGAAGTTAAAAAAATTGAAACGATCAACTACAGGACATTAAAACCGGAAAAAGATGGTCTTTTTTGTGCGAGAATTTTCGGACCCGTTAAAGACTGGGAATGTAACTGTGGTAAATACAAGAGGATGAAACATCGTGGTGTTACTTGCGAAAAATGTGGGGTTGAGGTAATTCAATCTCGTGTTCGTCGTGAGCGAATGGGGCATATTAATCTTGTATCTCCAGTTTGTCATATCTGGTTCTTAAAGGGGATTCCAAGTTATTTGAGTTTGATTACAGGAATGACTGTAAGAGATTTGGAAAGAGTAATTTATTTTGATAGTTATATAGTTATAAATCAGGGTAATTCTCCATATCCTCAAAAACATTTACTTTCGTCTCAAGAACATGAAGACCATGTTCGCAATAATCCTGAAGACATAGTATTTAAAGCTGGCATGGGTGCTGAGGCTGTTAGAGCTTTGCTCGCATCCATTGATCTAAATTTTGAAGTTCGTAAAATTCAAGAAGAATTTGAGCAAACAACATCGGTTGCAATGCGACACCGTTTGGCAAAGCGATACAAAGTTTTGTTAAATTTGGTACAGGCTAATATTCGTCCAGAGTGGACAATTCTTGAAGTTTTACCAGTTTTGCCACCCGATTTAAGACCATTGGTGCCTCTTGAAGGTGGAAGATTTGCAAGTTCAGATTTGAATGATCTTTACAGAAGAGTTTTAAACAGAAATATTCGTCTTAAACGTTTAATTGAGCTTGAAGCTCCAGATGTTATTATTAAAAATGAAAAAAGAATGCTTCAAGAGTCTGTTGATGCTTTGATTGATAATGGTCGTCGTGGCCAGCCAGTCAGGGGTTCAAACAAACGACCACTTAAATCGTTAAGTGAAATGTTACGAGGTAAGCAAGGACGTTTCCGTCAAAACTTACTTGGTAAGCGTGTTGATTACTCCGGTCGTTCTGTAATTGTTGTTGAGCCAAGTCTTCAACTTCATCAGTGCGGATTGCCAAAAATTATGGCTTTAGAGTTATTTAAGCCATATGTTTATGTTGAATTACAAAGACGAGAATTGGCTGAAAACCTACGTGTTGCAAAACGTATGGTTGAAGAGATGACATCTGAGGTTTGGGAAGCGCTTGAAGAGGTAGTGCGAGACCGTCCAGTTCTTCTAAATAGAGCTCCAACTTTGCATAGATTGGGTATTCAAGCATTTTATCCTATGCTTGTTGAAGGTAAGGCTATCAAAATTCATCCACTTGTTTGTTCTGCATTTAACGCAGACTTTGATGGTGACCAGATGGCTGTGCATATTCTTTTAAGTCAAAAAGCAAGATTGGAAGCAGAAAATCTAATGCTTTCAACAAAAAATATTTTATCTCCTGCAAGTGGAAGACCTCTTCCAACACCTTCACAGGATATGGTTTTAGGTCTTTATTATATGACCAAGGGACGAAAAAATGTTCCTGGAGAGGGATTGATATTTTCATCTGTAGAAGAAGTTATTTATGCTTATCAACATGGTCAAGTTGATATTCAGGCATCAATTAAATTAAGAATGAAAGCCGGTAACATTGTCGAAACAACAGTTGGGCGAGTTATATTATTTGAGGCTTTGCCAGAGAGTGCTGAAATTGAGTGGGTTAATAAGGCTGTTAAGAAAAAGGATATTGCAAAACTTGTTGAAAAAATGTACAAGGTTTGTGGTGCGCCAGCTACTGTCGTTGCTTTGGATAAAATCAAATTACTTGGATTTAGTAATGCAACGCTCGGCGGGATTTCTCTTTCTATGGAAAATCTTGTTATTCCCGATTCGAAATATAAAGCCGTTTCAAATGGTCTGAAAGAGGTTGGCGATGTTGAACAACTTTACCTTGAAGGCGCAATTACAAATGGTGAGCGTTACAACAAAGTAATTCAGATTTGGGCAAAGGCAACAGAATCTGTTACAAATGATATGATTTCGGTTTTAGAGGATCAGGATAAGGCATCCTCTGCAAATATGGACAAAAACAATATTCCATTTAATCCAGTATTTATGATGCTTGATTCGGGAGCTCGTGGTTCCAGACAGCAAATTCGTCAGTTGGCTGCTATGAGAGGTTTAATGGCAACTCCATCTGGTGAAATTATGGAAACCCCGGTTCTTGCAAACTTTAAAGAAGGTTTGAATGTTTTTGAATACTTTATTTCAACTCACGGGGCACGTAAGGGATTAGCGGATACTGCATTAAAAACCGCTGACTCTGGATATTTAACCCGTAGGTTAGTAGATGTTTCACAGGATGTTGTTATATCACAGCACGATTGTCAGACTCTTGGATATTTAAGTTTAAGTGAATTGAGGGAATCTGGCGAAGTATTGGCGCCGCTTACAAAGCGAGTTTTTGGTAGAGTTGCAGCAGAAGATATTAAAGACCCTGTTTCAGGTAAATTAATTGCAAAACAAGGTGATTTGCTTGATGATGCTGTTATTGAAATTCTCAAAGATTCAGCTGTGACAGAGGTTGCTGCAAGATCTGTTTTAACTTGCCAAGCAAAGCGAGGCGTTTGCGCCAATTGTTATGGCATGGATCTTTCAACACAAAAACTTGTTGATATTGGAACTGCTGTTGGAATTATTGCGGCACAATCAATTGGTGAACCTGGTACACAGCTTACCATGAGAACGTTTCACGTTGGAGGAACTGCTAGTGGACTTGTCGAAGAAAACTTTTATAAATCTAAGTTCTCCGGCAAAGTTGTATTTAAGGGAATCTACGCAGTCAAAAACAAAAAGGGTGTTTGGGTTGTTGTGAATCGTAGATCAAAAATCGCTATTGTCTCAGAAGATGGACGTGAGCTCGAAGAATACAGAATTGAATACGGAACGTGGTTGTTGGTAAACGATGGTGATATGGTTGAAAAAGGTAAGAAACTTGCCGAATGGGATCCGTTCAAGGTTATTATGACTGAAAGAGCGGGGCATGTTCAATTTATCGATTTGATTGAAAACGTTACGTATCAAGAACAGTTCGATGAAACAGTTGGGCGTTCAAATAAAATGATTCTTGAAAAACGGGATGAAAGACGTCAACCATGCGTTGCCATTATGGATAGCGAAAATGGCGAAATTGCAAGATACTACCTTCCTACCGGAGCAATTTTAACAATAGAAGATAATACTAATGTTTATCCAGGTGATATTTTGGCAAAACTTCATCGAGAAGAAAAGAAGACCAAGGATATTACGGGTGGTTTGCCTCGAGTAACAGAATTATTTGAAGCACGTGTTCCTCGTGATGCTGCAATTTTGAGTGAAGTTGATGGCGTTGTGAAATTTGGTGGTGTTCATCGTGGTCAACGTAAAATTACGGTAACAACTGATGAAGGCGAAGTATTTGAATATAATGTTCCTAGAAACAGGCATTTAAACGTTGAAGATGGTGAACATGTGAAGGCTGGCGACGCATTAACATTTGGTGTTCCAAATGCCCATGATGTGTTGAAGATTCTTGGGCCTGATGCTGTTCAAAGTTATCTCGTTAAAGAGGTTCAAGAAATATATACTTTGCAAGGTGTGGATATTCACGATAAGCACATTGAGACGATCGTCCGTCAAATGTTGAGAAAAGTACGTATTGTTGAGCCAAACGATACAAATTTTGTAGTTGGTGATCGCGTCGATAAGTTGCAATTGCAGGCTATAAATAAGGCTTTGGCAAAAGAAGGCAAAAAAGTAGCAACAGCAAAACCGATTTTAATGGGTATTACAAAGGCTTCGCTTGGAACAGAGAGCTTTATTTCAGCAGCTTCGTTCCAAGAGACAACTCGTGTTTTGACAGAGGCGGCTCTTGCGGGACAGGTTGATTATTTATATGGCTTGAAAGAAAACATTATAATTGGTAAGATAATACCTGCTGGAACTGGAATATCGACATTCAAGAAGAAATATATTGGTGAAGATGTTACAGATTTTGAAAAACAGGCTCGTGACGAAGAGCAGTTGGAAGCTGGTTTAGATAAAATATCTTTAAAATAAAAAAATAAGTAAGTCAATCAGGCGCGTAGCTCAGTTGGTAGAGCATTGCTTTGACGTAGCAAGGGTCTACGGTTCGAATCCGTACGCGCCTATTAATTTAGTAAAGTAAAAAGTTTTGTTTAGGTTAATTTAAGTCAATTAACGAGGTCAAACGTAAATGTTAAATAAAGAAGTAAAAGACAAAGTTATAAAACAGTACGCAATACATGCAAATGATACCGGTTCAAGCCATGTTCAAATTGCTTTGTTGACAGAAAGAATTGAGCAAATTGCAACGCATCTTAAAAATTTTCCAAAAGATTATCATTCACAAAGAGGCCTTTCAATGCTTGTTGGACAGCGTCGTACCTTGTTGAATTATCTTAAGAGAAAAGATTTTTCAGCTTATGAGAGCTTGACAAAGATGATTAAAGGGTAACGGATTTGTTTAGAAGGCAAGCTTGGTTCACTGATTTAGAGAAAGGTTTTTATGCATAAGATTTTTACTTTACCCGATGTAGGGTTGGTAGCAGAGGTTGGCAAGCTTGCTCGTCAAGCAGATGGTTCGGTTTGGATTAGGGTCGGCGATAATGTTGTGTTGGCAACAGCCGTAGCGGCAAAGGAAGTTCAGGGGTTCAAGGGTTTTTTTCCTTTAACCGTTGAATATCGAGAGCGTCCTGGTGCCGTAGGTAAGATTCCAGGTGGATATGTTAAGCGAGAAGGTAAGTTGAGCGATAATGAGGTTCTTACATCTCGTTTAATTGATAGGCCTATTCGTCCACTTTTTCCAGAAACATATTTTAATGAAGTTCAGGTACTTTGTACTGTTTACTCTTCTGATGGCAAGTTTCCTGTTTCAATTTTGGGTCTTATTGGTGCTTCGCTTGCGTTGGCAATCTCGGACATACCTTTTTTTGGTCCAGTTGGCGCAGTTCAAGCGTGTAAGATTGATGGGCAGTGGAAATTTAACTTAGATTATGATCAGGCATCTAAATCTGATTCAGACATTGTTATAGCCGGTACAGAAACTGGAATATGCATGGTTGAAGGACACTGCAACAACGTTGAAGAGTCCGAAATGATTGATGTTTTGTTTTTGGCGCATGATTTGATTAAAGCTCAAATTAGGTGGCAAAAAGAAATTCAGGCCGAAGTTGGAAAAACAAAAAATCAACCTGATACAAAAGTAGATTGGGATGGATGGAAAAAGAAGATAAAAGATTCATTTCCAAAAAATTATTTAGATGGATTATTTGCTCCAACTAAGCAAGAGTGTTATTCTGCTTTTGAAAATCTTATAAAAAGTACACTTGAGAAATTTAAAGAAGAAATTAGTGCTGATTCAGAACTTAAATCTATTATTTTGTATTTAACTGATGCATTAATAAAAGAAGAGATGCCCGAAGAAATTATTAAACGTCAGGCTCGTCTTGATGGTAGAAATTTTGATCAAATTCGTCCAATTTATTCTGAAGTTTCTTCGATTCCTTGTTCCCATGGATCTTCAGTATTTCAACGTGGTGAAACACAGGCACTTGCAAGTATAACTCTTGGAACATCCCAAGATGCACAAAAGATTGAAACGTTAATGGGCGGTGTAAAAGAGCGTTCTTTTATGCTTCATTATAATTTCCCTCCATTTGCAACTGGCGAGGTCAAACCAATCCGTGGTGCCGGTCGACGTGAAATTGGACATGGGTATTTGGCAGAAACTTCATTTATGAATGTTTTACCTTCACAAGAAGAGTTTCCATATACAATTCGTTCAGTTGTTGACGTGTTGGAGTCTAACGGATCGTCATCAATGGCGACAGTTTGTTCAACATGTTTGGCATTGATGGATGCCGGTGTGCCGATTAAGGATTCTGTTGCAGGTGTTGCAATGGGTGCTTTGCGTGATTCATCAGGTAAATTTCACATTTTAACGGATATCACGGGAAAAGAAGACGGCTTTGGATCGATGGATTTTAAGGTTACAGGTACGTCTCGCGGTATTATGGCATTTCAGCTTGATATTAAAGATAAAGTAGGCCTTAATCGTCAGGTATTCGAGAATGCACTCGAAAAAGCTCGAATTGCTAGATTGTTTCTTTTAAATGAAATGAATAAAACTCTAACAGAACCGCGCAAAAAACTTTCAGATCTTGCTCCACGCGTTGTTTCCTTCAAGGTTCCAACAGATAAAATTGGTGCGATTATCGGACCTGCTGGAAAAATTATTAAAGAAATTGTTGCAAAGACAGGTACGCAAGTTGATATCTCAGATGATGGAATTGTCAAAATTTACTCCAAAGACAGTGCTGCTGCTGCACATGCAGAAGGCTGGGTTAAAATCATTGCTGGGGATATTCAAATTGGTGCCACATTTGCAGGAATTATTAAGCGCATAGCAGATTTCGGGCTATTTGTTGAGCTCGTTCCAGGTAAAGAAGGCTTGGTCCATGTTTCAACAATATCTAGATCAAAACAGAGAGATATAGATAGAATTTGCAGAATTAATGATGTTCTTAAGGTAACAGTTACGGCATATGATCGAGAAACGGATCGAATTAGACTCGTTGCTCCGGATCTTGAAAAAGATTAATCAATTAATTAAAGTAGATTATGGATACTTTATCAAGATATGATGGTCGTAGCTTTGATCAAATTAGATCTATAAAATTACAATATGATGCATTTGGTTATGCCGATGCATCATTATTGTTTGAGTTGGGACAAACTAAAGTTCTTGTTTCAGTAAGCTTGCAGCAGTCTGTTCCTCCTTTTTTAAAGGGACAAAGAACGGGATGGATTTCCGCTGAATATTCAATGCTTCCCTGTGCCACTCAGCAACGTACAATTCGCAATCTAATTTAGCACAACGTAATGCGCGGAGTGTTGAGATTTCTCGTTTAATAGGCAGATGTTTGCGATCTTGTATAAATATGAATGGGCTTGGCGAACGAAGTATTCTTATTGATTGCGATGTATTGCAGGCTGATGGTGGTACAAGGGTTGCGTCTATTACTGCAGCCAGTCTGGTTTTGAATTTGGCTGTTCAGCGTTGGATACAAGCAGGATTAATTGAAGAAAACATCGTAAACGAATTGATAGCAGCAATTTCGGTAGGCGTAGTTGATGGGCAGCTTGTTACAGACTTGAGTTATATTGAAGACAAAGATGCGCAAGCAGACTTTAATTTTGTTGTTTCACATAGCGGTAATTTAATTGAAATTCAAGGTACTTCAGAAAAAAATCCTATCTCTTGGCCACAATTTGAAGAGTTAAAAAATTTAGCATTAAAGTCTGTTGAAGAGATTTTTAATACTTGTTCTCAGATTGTTCCTCCATGTAAAATTTTGGATATCAATTCAAGGCAAAGTCAATCAAATGGCAATAGGTATCAGGACAAGCGAAAACACAAACAGGGTGATTTAAAACGTGATTCAAACCCTGGAATATTCAGTTTATCCAACAGAATAAAAAAAACTTAAATTTTTTACGGAGTGCTAAATGGATCGACTTTATATTTTTATACATGAGGCGCTCAAAAACTTTTTATCACGTGCAATGTTAATAGTTGCAGCCTGTTCTATTTTGTTTTTATCAGCCTGTGTTTTTAAGCATACAACAAGTCGAAACTTTTCTGTACAAAAACAAACTGTTCATGTTTTCGTTCAAATGCCAACGAGTAACCAGGTTTATGCGAATATTGCGCCACTTGTTTATGATTCGATTGTTGAATATTTTGAATTGGTTGGGTACAAAATTTCTTGTAAACAAAGTGATGCTTATACTTTTAATATTATAGTTAAAAGTCTTGATCCTTTGCAAAAATATGTTTCGCCTGATATTTTGTTATTTCACTCAACGATCAGATTAGAATTAGAGTGTCAATTACTCAATTTCAACCAATCTATTGTTGCATCTAAAATATTTTATTTTTATCATTTAATCTCGAAGCCAAAAAATCCGGTAACAAACAGCGATTTTTTGGATTTTGAGTATCGAAAATTACTAAGAAAAGCGATGCCAAAAATTGAGCAATATTTTAGACCGTATTTGGTAGAAAAATGTCAGTGATAAGCTTCAAAAAATTTCTACAAAGTGCTGTTGAAGAAGATTTTTGGAAGTCATCAAAAATTTTTTGTTTTAAGGGTTCGGATTTTTGTTCCATTTTTTTTAGTAAATTATTTGAGTTTTTAGAGTGCAATCAGAAGCTGCCATATTCTAAGAAAAGTCTACTCGCTGAAAATTTAAAAAATGAGTACCATTCGTATTTAGAACAGAGCATTTTAGGAAATTATAGTTTTTATTGGTTGGGTAATTTATCTGAACATGCAAAAAATACAAAACTTTTAAATTACATTTCTAATTATGACGGGTTGCATACAATTTCGTTTTTTATTCCAAACGATTTCAAAAATTTTAAATTATCCCAAAACGCTGTGCAGATCGAAATTGATTCAAATATTAATATTGATGATGCTAAGAAAATAATAGCTCTTTTCAGTCCGAAAATGCCAGATAAAAAAATTGCCATGCTAGGCAAAATTTTTAATGGAAGAAATGATATTGATATTGATTCCGTATGCATGCTGGTAAATTATTTTGAGCTAATTAACATAAATGCATTGGATAATTCCTTCGCATATATCGCTAAAATTTTTGGGACACAGCCTGTTTTGAGCCAGCTTTCAAATGCTTTCTGGACAAAAAGTACAAAAGATTTTTTTAACATTTGGCAGAAGATAGAATCATCTTATCCGGAAGTTTTTTGGGTAATTTTTTGGTCCGAACAGGTATGGAAAGCATATCATACGATTTTGTTTTTAAGTCAAAAGAATTTTGTCAAAGCCAAACAGATAAGCTATGGGTTGCCGTTTTCTTTTATAAATAAAGACTTTAAAAATTTTAAACTTGCAGATTTAACTAGTTTATATGAAAATTTATATGAGATTGATTTTGCAATAAAAAAGGGTTCATCATTTTATTCATTAGATCTTTTTTATTTAAGTTATTTTAATAAAAATTTGAATTCTGGGATTTAAAAAATGTCGTTGCATGATATTTTAAAGCGTGATGTTCAAAAAATGATAAGTGGTCTAAGTAAAAATGAAAAGT
>JBAZAX010000011.1:0-42621 GCA_041671765.1 Candidatus Babeliales bacterium
ATTATTAACAACGACGAAGATGTGAAATCAAACCCACAAGAACAAATTACAAAAACCAACCATGTAGCGGAATTCACCTCTCTAATTTCAAAATCACTTTGCGAATGCGGCTTTATTAAAGACAAAGATATACCCGTTTCTTATCCACCATACACAACACATGCAATTCTCTTAGGTTTTTTATATAAACTATCTAAAACCAAAAACGACTTACACATTTATTTTGAAAATCTGCAAGCAAAAATAACCTCAAAAAGTATATTTACTACCGAAGGTAAAAAAATATTTGAAAAAACAGATTGGGACACCAACGTTTTCAACAAAAACCAAGTAGATTCAATAATTGATGTCTGCTCAGATGAAAGCAAAAAACTCCAAACAGATAAAACAATACCTGAATTTTTTAAGAACCAATTTGAATCAGTTGTTTTTGCCGAAATAATAAAACAGTTTTACCAGCAATCATTGCCACAAGTAATAGCTGACAGTAGCGGTAGATTTGATACATTTTTTGAAAATAACGGGAAAAAAATAAACGTTGGTTTTGGCGATTGCACTGAAACTACTATAAGAAATTTATGTAATTTTATTTTATACAATCAAGACGAAGGAAAATTCATTCCAACCAAAACTGAAAATTTAAATCCATCCCAAGAGTTATTAGACTTTTATCAGGGAGAAAATGCCGATGCCACCAAACACACAAATCCGGATAAACATCAGACCTGGAGTAATTTGATGCAAAATATTCCAGGAGTTATTTATGCCCAAATAATCTTCAAACCTGATCCTGAAAACGAACATTATGAAACTGATCATGATATATTGAGAGACTATGGAAAACCTTGCTACGTCTTACTTAAGCAAGAAGAGCTAGAAAAAATTGATCCAAGCAAAATATCAAAAACGAAGGAAAATCAAACCCCTGAAGGGTCATCCCAGGATGGTAGGCCCTACTCTGCAACCTTCATGGAACAGACTTGTAATATTATGGTTGGTGATAATAAAATAGCTGAAGATAATGAAACTTTCATCGTTGCGGATCCTAATCAATACATAGTTTATGCGCTGTGGCCAAGCTTAAAAAATATTATAATAATACTAAACCGTCTTTTTGGACTTGAACTGTATAAAGATCCCCTGGCCCCATTCAAAGACGAAAAATTTTGTTCAACATACTTTCCAATGTTATGCGAAAAATTTGGGTGGACCTATTCCGGCCCAAGCGTTCCACCCGGCACTATACCATTTTCCCTTGACACACCATATTTTGACTGGAACGAATATCCTACGGGCAACGACATCCATGTAAACTTAACCAATAATCCAAAAGCTCAATGGAATATTAATATATGTAGGTCACATACAGAAATACAAAAAGTTGAAGGCTCTGACGATGGATCTGGCGAATATAGAAAAACACTATTTGAGGCCTTTAAACAGAGTCAATTTTCAGAAGATAAAGCGTACTATCGATTAAATTTATATGATTTGCTGGCAATATACGCCAACGGCGAGCAAAAAGATCAAATTATAAAAGATATACCTTCAAACTGTTTACTATCAAAAACAAATCCATTAAATTTAAAACTTCAAAAACTAAAGGATTCGTTGTCTGTACTAAAAAATAATCTCGAATTATTAAAAACAAAATTGGAAGCGCTAAAATTGGCAATCAAAAATTAGCATGCAAGCAAAAAGCTTTAACCCAATTCTTGAAGCTTATAACTCAGAGTTAAAATTATTGGAATAAATTACTCAAAACCGTGAATATCAATATCTTTGATTAATTCCGATGATCCTGATTTTATAATTTTACCCGCCTTCATAATATGAACGAAATCAGGCCTCAAGTGTTCGAGAAGTCTTGGATTGTGAGTTATGACTAAAAAGGCAGAATCTTTTTGATTTTGGCGAATTTGATTAATCTGGGCACATATTATCTTGATAGCATCAAGGTCAAGTCCAGAATCTATCTCATCAAGAATAGCCAACTTGGGTTGCAAGACCGCCATTTGCAAAATCTCGGCTTTCTTTTTTTCCCCTCCGGAAAAGCCAACATTTGTGGCACGCTCAACCAGATTTGGGTCAACCTTTAATTCCTGTACTTTTTGTTCAAGTAGTTTATTAAATTCATTTAATCGAAGCTGCTTCTCAGTATTGTCATAAATTTGGTTATAAGCCTGACGAAGTAACTGCTTTAGTGGAACACCCTCAATTTCGCTTGGATTTTGCAAGGCCAGAAATAAGCCAAGCTTGGCTCGCTCATTTGGCTTGAGTGTATTAATGATCTGACCACAAAAGTAAATTTGTCCTTCTTGAATGTGATATCTGGGATGTCCCATAAGAGTCAAAGAGAATGAACTCTTACCCGAGCCATTTTGGCCCATGATAACATGAGTTTCCCCAGGATTAATTTGTAAATCAATCCCGTTTAATATATTTTTGTCGTCGATACTTACTTTTAAATTTTTAACAGATAATAATGAATTCATTGAAATAGCCATAAACCTTAGCCTGTTTTAAATTAAATTTTCAAGATAAACTTCTTATTTAAATAGCGCTAATAATGCGATAAGTCAGCAAAGATATCAGTGTAAAGCATTATATTACCATTAGCCAATCCAGCCGCAATCATTGCTCCATCTGGACTAATTGCTACCGAATTCACAGGAATTCCAATTCCAATTACATACCGCTTTTTTTTCTCTTTATCCCATAATCCAACTGTTTTAACGTCGGACCTAACATATACCATAAACCTATCATCTGAGCTAGTAACTATTGAATTTTCGGCACCTAAAAATCTATGCTCGCATTTTTCCGTTTTTATATTCCATAGTGCAATAGTTTTATCGGAAGGCATAGATAGGTTAAATCTACGATCTAGGCTAATTTCAGAGCTAACCATAAAATCAAATACGCATACAGGACATCTTCTATCACCTATTATAGGTTCTTGGTTTACACTCCACAGTAAGAGTGTTTTATATCCACGCTTATTCAAGGATTCAGATAGTATAAACTTACTATCTGTGCTAAATCCTACTGAGGATACGGGATCGCTATGGCCAATTAACATTGTCTGAGTAGTTTTAGCCCCAAACAAGCTCGATTTACCCAACAAAACAACTGTAAACAGTACGGCTTTCGTCACATTTTTAAAATTCATCATTGCTATGTGTCTTTATGTTAAAATTTATACAGTTTCTTTATAATTGATAAAAGCCTATCTAAGTTAGATTTTTTTGCAATAGTATAAGGGAAGAGTGCTGACTCTCCCCTTATTATAACTTCCAGTTTTTGCTGTTAAATATTATTTATTTAACTATTACTTATCGTCGCGATCGCGTCTGTGTTTTCTATCATCACCAGATTCATGCCCAATAATACCACCAGCAGCACCGCCAACAACAGCACCGATTGCAGCTCCGCCTCCACCACCGGCAGCTCCACCAATTGCGGCACCCGTACCGGCACCAATCACAACTCCTGCAACAGTTTTTTCTTCCTTTGTGCATCCGGAAAATGAGACCATTGCACCCAATGCGAATGTAGCTAGTAATAACTTAAATGCTGTTTTCATAATACCCTCCCTAAAAAATATTCCCCTTTTGACTATCAACTGTTTTTATCTTAATTGAAACCAGATACAATCGTGAAGAGTTTAGTAAAACTAAGAGCGGGAGGCCTGAAAATTCAGGCCTCCCGCTCTTTTAAAAAATCCGCATCCCTCGATACAAATTTGTTTCACAAATTCACTCGGGACGAGCGGATTTAATCAGGCCCGCTCGTGGTGAGTGCGCACTTTGTGCGCGTATCGAACCATCACCCATTGGGTGACGGGCAAAATTGTTACCTAAACTCGTCCGCTAAGCTTAACTCTTGGACAGTATGGACAAAATCTATACCCACACTGCACTTCAAATCTAGTCCCGCATTCTCTGCAGTATCTATATCTAATTAAGTTTCCGCCGCATTTTGGACAGCTTTGCGCTCCAAGAAGCGTAACTTTTTTACCGCAATCCTGGCACCATCTATCAAAAGTGCGTTTCAAAATTTCATTTTCTTCGCGAAGCTGTTGCAACTTACGCTCTCTGTGGGCACTTTTCTGCTGATTAATAGCACGCTCTTCGCGCTCTTCCTCTTTATCAGCCCCTTTACCTACCTCACGTCCAAGCAAGTTTCCAACAAGGCCACCAATAACTGCACCCGTTACTCTGTCATGCTTTCCGGCAACTGCTGTTCCAATTAACGCGCCGGATGCAGCACCAAATGTTCCACCGGCTGATTCATTTTTACCACAGCCGGAAAACAATTGAAGTAATACAATTGAAATTGCAAACAATGATCCAAGCTTAACTGAATTACTGTGTTTTGGACTACACATGTGAAAGTCTTTTTGCATAAAAGCCCTTTTGTTATTTTTCGCTAGTGCAATTACTCTTAACATTCTTCGCATCCAACGGTTTCATATCTTCTTTTATATCGTTCGTTTTTATATTTTTTCCGTTTTTTCTTTTTTTCTTATAGGCAAAGTGGTTTACAAGCACACTACCAAGAGTTGTTACTGCACCATATGCTATAGAAATCACTCCACCACCCATTGCAATAGATGCGGCAGTTCCCGCAACGCCTCCAACAACGGCACCTATCATAGCACCTTTTTTCTTGTCTTTTGATATGGAGGCACCAATTGTACTACCAATTGATGTTCCCAAAACAGTAGTAAAAAGAGACTTACTGTCTTTGCTACATCCCGCACAAAGCGCAATTACAAAAAAAAGAACAACAAATTTTCTAATACCGAACAAAAATTTTAAAATAACCATTATAACCCCCACTTAAAATATAACCCCACTTAAATCAACTAAATAACCTCCACTGCTGTCTGGCTAATCCAGCCAATCTGTCCATTTATTTTAATTTTATAAAACCCATTTGAGGACTTCTGAATAACGACCTCTTTGGCTTCGGTCACAAAACTTAAAACCTGATAGTTATCCCCCGGCCCTGATAAAAGCTTTGCGCTAGCAGTTGTTACAATCCCAAACCGCTTGCATTCAAAGTTGTATTTACTAACTAACATTAAACCAGAAACGGCTATAAATGTAAACAGCATGGCCGCCAGAAGCCTCTTTCGCAGCTTAAATAATTTTCGAATGAACACGAAAAGAAATATCCATAATATTAAAAATACAATTTGAAAGAAAAATAGCGGCATTGCGCGAATAAATGAAATTATTTGTATTTTTAAATTTTTTAAATTTTTGAATATAATTTCTGTTTTTTTATCTCTTTTTCCATTTTTTTGCGCCCTAAGCTTATCTTTAACCATTTTAATATTGTTTAAAAGTTCAGTGCGATCAGAAACTCCCCAATACTTTTCAGCTCTGCGCCAGTATAAATGAGCAAATCCAAGCTTATTAAGCTTGTAGGAACAATTTCCCAAATTGTAGTTTACAACAGCACTTTTATCTTGAATTTTTTTATAGAATTCCATTGCTGATTCATATTGGCCATTTTTGTAAAGACTGTTTGCTTTATCAAAAATCACTTGGTAACTGACCTGTTCTTGTTCTGATTTTAAACAATCAGATAAAAATAGTGATAAAAAAATCGTCGTTATAATAACACTGCAAAACTTTAACCGCTTACTTTTCATTGATATACCCTTAATGTTTAAGCTTAATTATTAAGCATCTTTATTTGTTAATAACATAATCCAGTACTGACCTTTTTTGAATAAATTATTTGACTGCACTTCATCAATTTTTTGCTTTGTTGTAATGAAATGCAAGCTGGCACACTCATTTAAATAATCAGTAAACTCACTAATTTTCTGAATATCCCATCCGGAAGACAAAAGTCTTTGTTCTATGAAATCTACTGTAATTAATTGCGTTGTAATATCGAATTTTGCAGCCAACAAATTCAAAAACAGCCCGTAAATTTGTTCAGACTTGTTGCTACTCTTTAATAATTCAAACTCACTTTGAAATTTTGAAAGAGCTGCTTTTTTAGAAAATAACTTGAATGCTTTTGTGTCACGGCAAACAGCAATCATCTTTCTGTATGGACCAAAAACAATAAGTGCTGGAAATAAAAGCAAAATCAAATACACCCAAAATGGAATTTGTATGTTATTAAATTTACTTAATTTGAACTCTTCCTCAATAAATCCTATGTCTTTAGATATTGGAGATTTTTTTTCTAGAGACTGTTGTTGATCTATTTGCTGGTCTAATTGTTTATCTGACGGGAATATTGTTTGTTGAACAGGCTCTCCTGCCGGCTGTTTTATGGACAGTGTAATCTCGTCTGTTTTTAATGTTTTATAAACTTTAGAACTTGTATCAAAATATGTAAACTTCTGTGCCGGAATTTTTATTTCCCCTGCAGATGAAACCTGAATAACATATTCAAATTTCTTTTTTCCACCAAAAACACCCAGAGAATCATCCGGAATAAAGTCATTTTTAGATTCATAATTTTTTATAAAGTCTGGCAATGCAAGCTTTGGCGTATCAATTTGATCAAAATTTCCCGCCCCATTAATTTCTAAAGTAAGTGCAATTGCCTCATTTACCAGCGCCGATGTTTTATCCACAGACATTGCAAATATCTTAAATACACCAATTCCGTCAACAAATTCATCTGTCTTTGGCAATGGCTTGATATCTAACTTAAGACTGTTACTCTGCGATTCTTTCTGTTGCATTTGAACTTGCTCAAAAAAACCAAATCCAAATGCATTTCTCGATTCCCGCCTTGTTTTGACCTGAACTTGATAAACAACTGTTACGGGATTTATTATCTTATTTCCGTACTGCAACGAAGCTAAAACAAATTTTTGCTCAATAATATCAACGGATTTATTATTTCTAAGCTCTTGATGGTTTTTTTGCTGTCCAAAATTTTTGAAAGAAAATCCAGAAAAATTCATTTTATCTTTAAGACAAATGTCATAAATTTGCTCACAAACTGTTATTTTTAGCGTAACAATAAATGGTTCACCTTGAAAAAACGTATTTTGTTCAGTTAAAAGTTCGCAAACCACTCCCTGTTCAGTTCTTCCATTCTTTAAGCTTTCATCTGCAATCACGCTTGGATCAGCAAAAATCAAAGTAGTTGTCACACCAAAGATAAGCAAAACTGTTTGAATTAATTTTATTTTCATAATTAGATCCTCATATTTCCCCAAACCCTAATTTATTACCAAGGCTTTTGTCCGGATTGCAATGGTTTTTGGTCTTTGGTTTGTCGTTGAATTATTACTTTTTGTAAACTGTCTTCGTCGCCTTGTAAATTTTCAAGCATCAATCGCATTGATTTCTCTTCAGCAGATTCTTTTTGAGCGGCTTGGTCAAAGGCCTGCTGTTGAGAATCTCGCTGTTCCTGCGCTTGTTGAGCCCGAGACTGCTGGTCAGCCTCTTTTGATTGTTGTGATTCTTTTTGCTCTCCAGGCTGAGTCTGATCCTGTTTTTGTTCTTGCTCAGACGATTCTTTTTGAGATTTGTCTTGCTGGCCATCTTGTTTTTGCACTCCAGACTTATCTTGATCTTGTTTCTGATCTTTTGAAACATCTTGTTTTTGCTGATCTTGCTGATTACCTTGCTCTGTTCCATCACCCTGTTTTTGATCCTGTTGCTGATTCTGCTTTTGCTGTGGCTGTTTCTTCATTAATTTTTCTAAAAATTCTTTTGTTTTTTTTAAATTTACTTTTGCCGGACCGTTGTCTTTATTTGATGCCAAAAGATTTTCGTAATTTTTCACTGATGCCTTTGCATTATCAATAGCAGCAGCAAGCTTATCTTGCTCTATTTTCGTACTTTCATTTTCCCAGTTTACAGGCAGTGCAGACAGCGCATTTTTGTAGCAACTGTTAGCAAGATTGAAATAGGAACGCTCTTTTAATTTCTTATTTTTGGCATTACTAACGGCTCGTTCAAAGTTATTTTTAGCAGCCTCATATTTACGGGTTTGATACAGTGCCACCCCAAGGTTGTAGTTGACATACGGATCATTCGGATTATCTATCTGTTCAATTGCCAAATCTCGAATAACTTCTTCCGGTGTTTTTTTATCATAACTACTAAATAAACCCGGGTAAATCCTATTAATTGAAAGCATAAACAGTAACGTAATAAACATTGTTTTCATAATGGCTCTCACGTAATTTTAAAATTTAATTTTGGTATTATCTAATATTTAAAGTACAAAATCCATCAAAAGCAAGAACCAAGCCACCCCCAAAAACCATGGGTATTGATCGTGAAACAAAGAAAATTGTTTGTCTGCAAACTTTTCTTTTTCAAAGCTTTTTACTATTTTTACAAGCTGATCAACATCGGCATCTTGATATGTAGCTCGAATATACACACCATTTAAAGCTTGTGTAATTTCCCTTAATTTTTCTTCATTAAGCTTTGTTGTCACAATTTGTCCACTTTCATCAGTCTGGTGCCCCGCCTGCCTCCCCAAATTATCAAATATTGGAATTGGTGCCCCTTCAGGAGTTCCAACGCCCAGTGCAAATAACCGAATATTATTACTTGCGGCTAAAGTTTTAACATTACCAAGGTTCGTGGAAAAGTCTTCACCATCAGTTATGATTGCAACAAGCTTGTTTTTGCGATCCGGAATCTGCGTATAAACATCCAATGCCTTTTGCAAGGCAGATTCAATAGAAGTAGTCCCGGAGGCAATTGACTCAACATCAATACTTTTCAGATAAGTCAAAAACGCTGCATGGTCTATCGTTAGAGGGCACTGTAAAAATGCTGTTCCGGAAAAAATAACTAATCCAACCCGGTCAACAGCTAATTTTGAAACCAAATCTCTGATTTTCAATTTTGCAAATTCTAATCTATTCGGCTTTAAATCCTTGGCAAGCATACTGCGCGAGACATCAAGCAATATTAATAAATCACGCCCTTCTTGCATTAAATTTTGTTCTTTCTTGCCCCATTGTGGCTGAAGGATCGCCAAAAATATTGCCAAAATAGCCACACACAAAAAAAATGTTTTTAGTTTTAATTTAATTTGTGAAAATCCTGGGAAAACTACACTCTTTTGCGACTTGCGATAAAGCTGCAAGCTTTTATCTTTTACTTTTAAATAATTTCTTATTACTAGAATAATAAAAAACAAAAAAATCGGGAAATAAACAATTTTATCGATTCCTGCCCAGTGTATACCAAAAGTGTTTATCATATCACAGCCCTCGCCAAACCAAGAATCTTAATAGAAACTCTATCCCTAACAATCCCAAAATAATCCAGATAAAAGTCAAAAATGCTTCATAGTAGTTATGAAACAGTTCACTTTCAATTTTTGTTTTTTCAAGACTATCAATTGTGTCATATGCCAAACGCATCTCTTTTGAATTCCCGGCCCTAAAGAATTTGCCACCTGTTTTTTGTGCAATATCTTTTAACAATTGAACATTTAAAGCACATTCAGGAAACCTCTGTAACCCAAACAACGGATTGTTTTCAAAACAACCATTCTCATTTCCTATCCCAATCGTGTAAATTTTTATGTTAAATTGTTTTGCCATCTCTACGGCAACATCAGGTGCAATTCGTTCTGGTGTCGGAGATCCATCTGTCAGTAAAATGATAATTTTGGTTTTAGACTTTGAATTACGCAAGCGGTTAATTGCTGTTGCAAGCCCTGTTCCAAGCCAAGTTCCTTGGTAATCAATATCTCCAAGTTGTATATTTCCAATAATTTCTTTTAAAACCGTTTTATCAAGAGTCAAAGGACAACGTGATATGACCTCCGCTCCAAACATCACAACACCGATAGGATCATTTGGTCGCTTTTCAACAAATCTGATGGCCTCAGTCTTGGCGACTTCAATTCGTGGTTTACGCTCTGACAAATCATCAATAAGTCGCATACTACCGGAAACATCTATTGCCAAAACAATATCAACTCCCTCAACATTAACTTTTGATCTCTCATCAACCCACTGCGGCCGCATAATCAAAAATAACAGCCCAACCAGTGTAACTACACGGAGAAAAAATAGAATTTTTTTAAAAGAATTCGATCTTATGAAATTTGAACCCAAAAATATTCTAATTGCAGGGTATTTGTAAACAGGTGATTTATAAAATTTGAATCGATATAAAATTGCTAAGATAAAGATTGGAATAAGTACATAAATTAGTTGAAAATAAGCCAATCTTAAAAACATGGGCTACTCTTTCTGTAATTTTTCAAGTTCCACTCTGAACCAATCCTGGACATACTTAATAAATTCATCACGTGTTGCAAACGATGAACGCATGATTGGTTTGCCTATACTAATTTTAGCAACTCCAAAATCATAATCAAGGCAGATCCTATTTTTAGGAAAAATTTTATGGAATCCATAAATTGCAATTGGAACAACGGGACGATTTAATTTTTCTGCAAAAATCGTAACCCCTGGAAAAAAATCGTGAATTTGTCCATCATCATAGCGTCTTCCTTCGGGGAAAAGCACTAAATGCCTTTTTTTATCTTGGGTTAATGTTATTACATCTGAGATAACTCTTTTTAACATCATTGAGCTTTCTCGGTTGGCAATAACATGCATTCTTTTTAAAATAAATCCAAAAAATGGAACTTTTGTATAAGAAATCTTGCTAATCCAAATTTTAGGCTGATCTTTTAAAATTACTTCAACTATTGGAATATCCAAACTGGACGTGTGGTTCATGATGTAAATCGCCGGATCCTTCGAAAAATAAAGTAAATTCTCTTCCCCACGTATCTCATATTTTACTGAACCGAAAAAGAAAAGTAGCCTAGAACATGTGCTTATTAACTTATGATAAAGCCTACTGTCATAACGATATCTAGCTGGCAACATTGCAATGGGAAGACAAAATATAGTTGTTATCGTCATTGTTATTGCACCCAAGGTGTAAGCAATAACAGATCTAATCAGTTTCATTTTCTTCGTGCTCAAAAATACTCTTGCTATAAAACATGTTTCTATTTTTATCGTAAAACAAAAACAGAATACATAACCAGAAAATTTTCAACAGAATTTTAACATATTTTATAAAAATTAGCCTAAACTCTGCAAATCTTGAACCCATTGGTTGTAATAGCTGTAACGAATCGCTATTTAACATCAAAAAATCATACGTACCATGCTCTGTACAAGCTAAAAATTTCAGCAAGTAATCCAGGCCAAACAATAACGCCAAGAATATTAAAAATACGGGAACATTGTAAAAAATAAAATTTGCGACCTTTTCTATACTGGCAATAAAATCTGTAAATTTGCCATCTGAGTCAAGCCAATAAAAAATTATAAGCATCTCAAAAATTTGGAATATTATTTTAAATATCCAAGGGATTGAAGGAAATTGAGTTATCCCAAGAATTACCAGAAATGCCAAAAATATAATTTGTAATATCATGAAAATAAATAACCCATTTAGGTATTTAAAAAACATGCTTTTTAAATACGTTTTAGCATCCAGCGGATCTTCGCGCTTTCGTATTAAAATTATGATGGCGCTATAAATTATAAACCAATTAAAATTTGTAATCTCAACCAAAAGTTTAAGACCTACGCCAGAGGTTATTTTTTTTTCTATTGCCTCTGCCAAAATTGCTGTCAAAAATAGGTCTACAACAAAAAACCAACGCATAGTAACAACTGAATTTTTCAAGACGCTTATATAATTTTTTACTATGTTAACCAATCCGGATTTGACTCTGTTGGGCAAAAAAGTTGTTAACGATTCTTTCCATGCATGTAAAACTTGTTGTACCATGTGTTTACTTAGCTCCAAATAAATCGGGATGTGCATGCTTAAATTTTAAGTACAATATCGATAAAAATGATAATTGCATAAAACGTAAAACGGTCAAAATTAAATTTGATGTTGACGTTAACGCAATTTGCAACGCGCTTATGTGCCTTCCCTCTCCCGGGTCAAACAACATTCCCGAGCTGTGAAAAAAAATTATGCAAACAATGCCAGTTGATACTGTCCACAACGTTAAATCTATAATTAATGCAGTTGCAGGAAAGTAGAGAAAATAGGAAAATCCATTTTTGATTGAATTCATTAACCCCATAAAATTAATGCGTGAATCCATATAAAAAAATGTACTTATAATAAAAATTGTACCAATAATAATAAAATCGTGCGGCAATAAAAGTAAAAGCGCCAGTGGAATAGCTCTGAAATACTGCCAGAAATAAAACATGTCCTTACGTTCTGTTGATGCTCTGCTGCAAAGTATGTAGGCAAAAAATACAACGCAATGCGTTAAACGTATGCGCAGAGAATTGTATGTATTTACCTGTATATTTGAGATAAAAAGATTTGAAATTTCAATTAGACCTAGCCACCAGAAGTATTTTAAGAATAACTTCATTGAACGAATAAAATTATTTAGCGATGCAAGCGCTATCAGCTTAAACTGCCCCCAGGCAAAAATTCCAAGCGACTCTTTCCAATATTTTAAAAGTTTTTGGGAATCCATAGCTCTCCAAGGTAAAAATTTATCCGAAATAATCAAATCTGACTTACAGAATAGCTTAAAACAAATTGCAGAAATCTCAAACTTTGTTGATAAAAATCATGGGAAGCACGTTATATTCAAATAACTTTAATTTAAATAATTTTTTTATGTAGCGTTATTAACAGCGATTTTTATAGTTTGCAACATGCTCACATGGCAGAGCTTTGATGATATTACGCATGAGATCTGAAAAATATCAAACTTAAAAGCTAGAAATATACAAGCAAAACCCATTTGTATTTAAATACAAATGGGTTTTGCTTGTACTCATAATTTTGTGTACTAAGACGTTAAAACTATCGCCCCAATGTCCTCCTAAGCCATGCATCATATATTTTTTGCCGCAAATCTGGGTACATGTTCCACTGAACAGCAACAGCACCATCATGGGCACCTCTCAAATATTGTTGAAATTCCGGCTCAAGGAATTCAGCCTCAAGAACAGGTGCTGCCGGAGCTGTCGGTACTGTTACAAAGGTTGGCGCTGGTACAAGTGCTGGAGCTGCACCTTGTAATTGTTCGAAATACTGTTCATAAAGAGCTCCGCGCCTACCTGGTTCATAAATATACTGATCAAGTCGCCTTGTTCTCGTCATCCAATGTACAAACTCCGGATCAACATCCCGCAATATTTCTTCACGATTAACAACTGGAGCAACAGCGGCTGCTGGAGGTGTATGTGTACGGGCTTGTGCAGCCACAACCGGACGAGCGGTGGAAGTTGAAGTTCCAGTTGCAGCAGTTGCCGGAGCAGCTTGTAATTGTTCGAGATACTGATCATAAAAAAATGTTCGAAGGTCTGGTTCATCAATATATTCTTTAAGCTGTCCTGTTTTCTTCATCCAAGTTACAAACTCCGGATCAACACCCCGCAATATTTCTTCGCGGTTAACAACTGGAGCTGCCGCAGCGGGTGCTGGAGGTGTATGTGTACGAGCTTGTTCAGCCACAACTGGTCGAGCGGTAGAAGTTGAAGCTTCAGTTGCAGCAGGTGCCGGAGCAGCTTCTCCTTTGCTGGCACGAATGAACCAAGACGCCTTTTTGATTGCATCTCTTGGCTCTCGTCTGCACATAGGACACAGTGGATGACCTGTTCTAACGCAATCGCTTATGCATCCTAAGTCAAATTTATGGCCCCCATTGCAATAGTGCCTTATAATTTGCTGGCCTGCAACAAAATGCCCTAAACAAACAGGACATTCGTCAGTTGTGTCCGCATCTTCCGCTAAAACAGGTTCACCGGATTCTTTCAATTTCATTTGAGAGTCAATTTGTTTTAGCACATCCGGTATCATCTTTTTGTACATCGCCACAGCTACTGGATTTCTTAATATAACAAAACGAATTTCTTTGAAAGGACACCTATCGCCTCCGTGCCTTTCCCTCAATTCTCTTAAGAAAGATATGACTGCGTTAATAGCTAAACTTACAGTCATATTTCTTGAACATGCACGGGCTCCAGTTCCTAGCTCAGGAAAAGCGATATGTGTAACTCCATGATCTAAAGCAACTTGAAGGCTATTTCGATAAGTATCCCCAAATATTTTTCCAATAAGCCCTCTATGTAACGCTGCCGTTTCAGGCGTAATAGCATGAATAATGGCAAAAGTTTTAGAGGTTTTAGGATCAGTAACTTCTGTATAATATGCCATCCCTACTTCCGGAGTAATTCTTCCCGCCTCAAGCTCTGCTTTCAGCTGATCCCACGAAGCTTCACCAAATTTTCTAAAAATTGCCTCATCAATTGATGCTCGCGCTGTCCCATAGGAACGACGGTTCATAAAGGTTGGCTCTAATTTTAAATCTGCAGAATTTACAAAGGCCGATTTAATAGTAGGATCTTGAGATCCCTGAAATTGATTTACAATATCTCCTTGTACAACAACAAATGAACATCCCCAATATTCAGCAACAACACCACCCTCCTCCTCTTTAATTTCCTTTTTTTCGATACCATAAAGCAATGAAGCTTGGCTTGCGAGCAACAAGCACATCGAAAGAACTGACAATCTAAAAATTTTGCACCCCAAGCTAGAAAATTTCATACACATACCCTATCCCTTATAAAACCAAGCAATTACACAATGTACATTCTAATAGTAATAAAAACGCATAGAGAAATGCAAGGAGTAAAAAAAATAGTTTTAATGAGTTTTCAAGGCTTTAAGCCTAGCCAATATTTATGCTTATTCTTCTTTGAAGACCCCAATGGCAAACCTGTGCCAGAAAGGCTATTCCCTATTGAGAAAAAAACTGCCGGCGTGAAAAATTAAAAAATTAAGGCCGTAAGTTTTTGGTCTGAAAACTTACGGCCTTAATAAAAAATCTTTTTTGATTAAAATTTCACTAAATTTTTAAAAACAGTTTATTTGAATTGAGCGCAAATCTAACGCGTTTTTCAACATCAACGGCTGTAACTGTGAAATCACGACTAAATTCATTTTTAGGAACAAAGATTAAGCCATTTATCGTATTATATGGGCTTATTATTTGGTCAGCCAACTCTTTTTTGGCAAAATCTTCGTCCAATCTTTGATTTGCCTGTGAAGATTTTACGCCATCAACAACGGCAGGAATAAAGAATGGCCATAAAAATAAGCCGGCAACTCCATAACTCACAGCTCGCGTCATTGTAGAGGTATGCACCCTCTTGGCTACGTCTGCGGCGGGAACTGTTGGAAGGCTAATATTTTCTTTTGAGAAATTAATGTAACGATCTGAGTTATTGGTTATTGTAATTTGAACAGGCTGATAACCTTTTGCAAGAACATCACGATTGAGATATTTTTTGCAATCCCATTTATCATAAACGTTATATGCAAGCGAAATAGCTTTTTCAGGTTTTTCTGATCCATCTTGCTTATGAGGACTGACCGTTTTAATGCGGTTAAGAGGCTGAGCCGAATAACGAGCACACCCGGAAACAGCACCCAACGCAACAACACTCATAATTAAAAAACTAACACGACGACGAAAAACTGCCATAAAACCTCCTAAAACTTTACCTTCCTGCATTTATTTCAGGATCCATGGATAAAATAAATACCGCTAAACTTCGAATATTAATTGTATCGTTTTTATTAAATTACTCAAGCGCTTAGTAATTACAAATAGACGATGAAATATGAGTGGCTCAGTTAATTAAAGATTTAATTAATCTTTAATATATGTATAGTTATTAGTATGACTGTACAGCACGGACAATCAACAGTAGCTACAGATAAAATTTTACTTGTGACGGGTAAATTAATTGGAGGGAACGCAAATGAATCGTATTTTCAAAAAAACACTTTTTTTGTTGCTATTTTTTTTATCACAACTCACACTAAATACAAATATTGCAAACGCAAATGTTTTTAAGAAAATTAAACTTCGCAATCCTTTATCAACCCCAAAATATCATTTGCCTTTTGAGATTAAAATTTGTGCAAAAAATTCTGCTGAAATAAGAGATCAAAAGCTTTATGAATACACAAATACATTAAGCAAAAAACTACAAATACACGTTCCTGATGCTTTTATTTTTTATGCAAAAAATCCAACTCTTGAATATAATGCATTTGCTACATATCTAAAAACCGATAAGCCCATAGTTGCATTCGGTGATTTGCTGACAAAAAGATGGCAAGAGGGATGGTTTACAGACCAGGAAATAGAGGCAATTCTCGCTCACGAGCTGTGCCATATAAAATATCGTCACATGATAAAGTCCGGTGTTTTAAACTTAATTTTGACAGGCCCATCGCTAATAAGCAGAATAACTGTCCCTACCCCGTCGCCCAAAGATTTGGTAAAACATGCATACTCGCGCAAACAAGAACGCGAGGCGGACAAGAAGGCAATAGCGATTATTGATGATCCACTAAATTTACTTACTGCTCTTATTAAATTGCAGTGCTTAAATAGCAAAACTTCGAATACCAAAGACGATTTTGATTACAACTGTGAAATCACAATAGATGAGCTTGTAGGAGAAAAAGAAAATTTCATTTCTCCGTTAATTGAGTTACTCAGCACTCATCCATTAACAAGCAAACGCATGGCATATATCACCAAACATGTCCTAACTAAAGCTTAAAATTATATGCAAAAAAGCCCCAGCATTTTTATTTGCCGGGGCCATAAATTTGGTTATATTCAATTAACTACTCCAAAATTCCAAGCTCTTTCAATCCTGATAATAAATCTTGCGGAATTTCTATTCCAAGCTGTTTATAATATCCAAGCAAGACTTCTACGATCTCTTTATGACCATTTCGCACAGCAAAATACAATGCTGTTTTGCCTAAATCTTCTTCAAAAAAATGCGGAGTTGTTCTGCTTAGCCCTTCTCTTTCCCTAACTTTAGCACTAAGAAATGCAACCCTTTGATCTTGGTTTTCCAATGAATCAATTAACACTTTTGCCATTTCTGTACGACAATACATAGCAGCCACATGCAATACCGTATGCCCATCATTATTAAATCTCATAACAGATTCAAATCTTTTCTCTTTAGGAACTGTCGCCAGAAACACTCTTGCCATTTCTGCTACATCTTTATCGTCAGCTTGACGTATTGCAGCTATATGTAATGTTGTATGACCATTGAAATCAATATCCAAATCTGATAGAAATTCTGCAAAAATTGAATACTTCATTCCAAATGCCACTGAACTTGCACTGCATGCTATCAACATTGGTAACATTATTTTCTTAAACATTTGCATGGTATAACTTCCCAAAAAGTTAAATTGTTTATCAATAAATGACTAGTGATAGGATATTGCCAATGCAAAAAAAATCAATATTGTAAAAATTTCGATAAAATTTAGAACTCAAAAACAAAACTATTTATACCAAAAAGAAAACCCCAGCATTTTTATTTGCCGGGGCCATAAATTTGGTTATCTTCAATTAATTTTTAATCCAGAAATAACTCATTCTCCTGTATGGTCAACCGGACTATGATCCGCATCTTCACCATGTATCAACGCAAAAAACTCGTTGAGGGAGATTATCAGACATTCTATCCCATATTTTAAAGCAAGGTAAGGACCACCATCATGCCAAGCTGCCGGCACTCTAGGCGCTACCGCACCTTCACGCATTGCTATTTCATGATCCCGACTAATCTGTTCTTCTCTACATGCAGTCTCATATCTACGCTGCGCCTCTCGATGCTCCGGTGTCATAAATTCAGTTAAATCTGCTCTACACAGAGGACAAGTTCTGCGAAGACATAGCGATTTATTTAAACAGCTTGCGTGAAAAATGTGGTTGCATGGTGTTATTGCTATTGCATGAGCTGGATAAATTTCATCTTGACAAATACAACAGACCACTTGTACATCAGGACTCTCTCCATCTGCAGATTCTTGTCCGGATTTTTTCATTCCAAACACCATTGAGCTTGTGCTTCCTGCTAACAACAGCAGCAACATTATTTTCTTAAACATTTGCATGATATAACCCTTACATTTAACGTACTTTTATACTACTAATCCAATCTAAAATATAAAAACGTACTGAAAGTTTAATCAACGAATTATATTTGGCAATCACTAAAATATTTTAATTCTGATTCCAAGTTGAACACTTTTTATGCTGCGCAACACTATCATCAACCATTTTAATAAAATTATCAGATTGCGCTACATTTTTACCTGAACTAATCGTTGAAACTTTAAGCTCTGCAACCATTTTTTCAATATCTCTTCCGGAAAAGCCTTCAATTTTTTGGGACAAATTTCTAATTAGCTCTTGATTAATATCGTCAGACAAAGACATTGCCTGCTCTTTTGCCTTACCATTTATATTAATCTTAAATGTCCCGTTCTTAATATACTTATCAAGATAAAGCTTTAGCATTGCTTCACGTTGCTCAAGTCCAGGAAGTGGAATCTCTATTTTTTGATCAATTCGGCTTAAAACAGCAGGATCCAAATCCTCAGGATGATTGGTCGCCAAAATTAGCATATATTTTTCTGAGCTGGAATTCGTACGAGAAAGAAATGCATCAACGAGCGCTATTCTGAATGAATCCAAGCCTTTTCTATTTCTTAAAAACGAATCTGCTTCATCAAAAAGTATAACTAATCCACGCTTGCCATTCTCAGCCCAATCAAAAATTTCATGCAACTTTTGGATCGCAAGTTGCTCAGAGTACTGTAACAATCCCGCGCCTTTTATTATCGCATAATTCATGCCACTTTTACGCGCAATAATTCGTGCAATCATCGTTTTACCTGTACCTGGTGGACCGTACAAAACCATATGTCTGTATGGGATTCCCCACTCGTGGGTCTTTTTTGTTTCATCAGCCAAACGTGTTATTTTTTGTTTTATATCAGGCGCCAAAATCACGTCATCAAGCGTAAATTGATGCTCTGCAGAAAGTTTTGTAATTCCAAGTTTTAATTTTAATTGTTCATTCAAACTTTTAATCGAAGTTTCCTGAATCAACGAAGGGATACTTACAATCGATTCCAGATATCTAAAGCCAAAGCCAAGGCCATAATAACTTGCAAATATACCAGCTGAAGCAGCCGTTAATAAAACCCCAACTCGTACCATATTCTCTTTTTCAAACCAAAAACGCAGACGTTCCATATCACCCTGATTTTTAGCTTGCTGCTTAGCTTCCTGAGCAGCGGCAGCTACTGCAACCTGTGTTCTTCTCGTTGTCTCTTCCTGCTGCTTGGCCAAAATCATCTGCCATCCACCTTTTAAAGCCTCTTGAATATTGCCATTCCAAGCATCACCGGTTTTTTCAGCTCTTTCAATATCAGTTTCAAGCTTTTTCATTCGCGTATCAACATTCTCCATGCGAACTTGAAATTCAAGATCTGTCATTGCACCCTGCTCCTTTTTCTTTACCAGCATGATCTTCTCTTGCTCAAGTGCAGTACGCTTTCTATCAAAACCCTCTCGCGTATCACGCGAAATTTCATCAAGAACTTTTGCCGTTTCTACCGCAATTTTTGCAGCATCATCAAGTTTTATATTAAAACCGCCAACGTTAAAAGCATTTGTATCAGATTGGTTACCCGCATAAATTTGCATGTTTAATATCAATATATTTAATAAAAAAGAAAAGATTAAAAACAAAAACATTAATTTACCTTTTCGCTCATGTTACCCGTGTTTTTACTCATGTTATAAATCCAAATCCCAAGTTTGATAAACGCAGGCGTTAATAGTACTAGATTTGATATAACCTGCCACTGTGCAAAATGCTTACGTTTATTAGATTCCCAAAGGGCAAATGAAGATTGCGGCATACTGTGCAGAATATTCTCTAACTCTTTTTCTGATATTTTTTGTTGCTTCAAATCATTGATAGATAATTTTTCTAAAGCAGTGATTAAGTTCTTTCTGTTTGAAACCAGATAGCTGAAAAGTATCGGTTTATAAATATTCTTGTTCGCCCACCAAACAAAGACGCTTGCAAAAGCAATTCGACGAGCCAAGTCAAATTTATTACCCATAACCCATGCAGGAAGGATTTCATGTTCGCATAAAAACGATGTTGCCATATCCAAAATGGTAGTTTGAACCAAATCAAAATCAAGACCCGCAACTGATTTATCTTTTAAAAATTCCATCAGTGAGTTATCAATTGGTTCATTGCTTTTACTGCAAACAATATTAGCTATCATAAAATCCATTAAATTTTGCTTAAACATGGCATTCAGCCGATAATAATTTTGTGTGCGATAAATGATATTTGTTGATGCAGCAAATAAGACTATTGCCTGAAAATATTTAATTCGACAGTTTCGCACGACTTTACCAACAATATTATCGATCTCTACTGCGTTTTTCTTAATTTCTTCGTCATTTTTTTGTTCAATTGATTCATCAAGCTTTTTTAGCAACTCCAGTAACTCTTTTGATTGTTCTATGCACACGTCACGTAATGACACTTGCATAGAGTTGCAAAGCATTTTGAAAAAAATAAAATCTGCTGCCCATTGGCTTGAAACTGCAAGCAGCAACATCAAATCTCGATTGCAAACGTTTATTTGAATTCCATTTTCATTGATAGGCAAATTTACGCCAAAAAAAACTTTGCTATTAAACTGTTCTTGTTGCTCGATGCGATTTTTTTCTCGATTAAAAATTTTGTCCGTAAATTCAGGTGCTGCATATTTTTCACCAAACTTGTAACAACGCTCTAAATATTCAGGATTGGTATATTTTTCGCAGAGCTTATCACAATGATCCAATCTGGAATCCAAATTTGGGTCATGTTTTTGAACAGTTGCTGAGTATTTACCCAAACAAACTTTTGGAACAACCGGTTCAGAAGTTTGTACAACGGGCACAAGAGACTGCACAACCAATTCAGAATTTGCGGCAAATAGAAATATGGACGAAAAATTCGCCCACAAAAAAACAATCCAAAAATAATAAGTAGATCTCTTCTTACACTCGCATCCTTCGACAGGCTCAGGACGAGCACATTTAAGTATGCGCGCTCGTCCTGAGCCTGTCGAACCATCACCCATGGGTGACGCGCCGGGTTTCAGAAGAAGTCTATTATTTAAACTTACTTTTTTATTCTTTAAAACGCACGCCATAAATCCATCCCACCCAAAAACTAACCATAAAATAGGGACAGATCATGGTAGCATAGAATGCCTTAAATTCAATAAAAATCGCTTAGAATCCAGCAAAAAAGGCCCTTGTGAAATTACAAAGGCCTTCTGAATAAGACTTTTTTATAACTGAATTTTTTACACTTATACACCGCTTATATACTAAATCGCCAGAAAAAACTCATTTTTGCATCAAGTAAGCGGCATATGACTTTAGAAACCCCTCTCTTCCAGTGCCAGTCTTTGCCAAAAATGCAAGTGAACTGAAGCAAAAGACAAGAAATAACACGAAAAATACAAATTTCTTCATGGAAAACTCCCTTAAAAAATTTTGTTTTGGAAGTTAGCTGCCCTTTTTCTTATGGATCATTGCCGCAATACCCACTCCAAACAATGCAAGAAGTAAAGCTGCTATAATTCCAAGAACAATAAATGTAAGCATATTTTTGTACTCATTTTCACGTTGCTCAGACTTGATACGCTGCTCTTCTATTTTGCGCTCTAATTCTTTTTGTTCAAGCTTTCGTTCTAACTGGCTCACCTTTTCTTGATCACGCTCGCGCTGCTCTTGCTCAAGCTTTTCTTCTACTCTATCACTTCGGTCCGACCTTGCAGATGCCTGGCCAATCATCGTTCCTACTGCCAATCCTCCAAGCGCGCCTACAGCTACAGCACCACCTTCATGCCCACATTTTGCAGGTGAAACTAATGCCAAAGCCATAAGTAGTGTCAAAACTTTCTTTTCCATAAATCCCCCCTCAACATAAACCCACCCAAACACGTTTAATTTTGGTTTCCCTTGTCTTTTATATTACGAGGGTGTAGAAATATTAGTCAATAATTATAAATTAAGCATCTCTTTGCAAAGTAAAAAAGGAATTTCATGGAAAATATTATACAAGTATTGATTCAAAAAGAGTTAGAACGCCAAGAAGGAACAATAAATCTTATTGCATCAGAAAATTACGCAAGTAATGACGTATTAAATGCTGCAGGTTCAGTTCTAACTAATAAGTATGCCGAAGGATACCCTGGGAAACGCTACTATGGAGGATGCGAAATTATTGATCAAGTCGAAAACATTGCAATAGATTTAGCAAAAAAAATATTTAATGCTGATCATGCTAACGTCCAACCACACTCAGGATCCTCAGCTAATTTTGGTGTTTACTTCAGCCAAATAAAACCGGGTGACACGATATTGGGAATGAATCTTGCATCAGGCGGACACTTAACCCATGGCCACAAGATAAATTTCTCAGGCTCTATTTTTAACGCAATTGGTTATGGAGTTAACAAAGAAACTGAAGAACTTGATTATGAAGAAATAGATAATCTTGCAACACAACACAAACCAAAACTTATTATCGCAGGCGCATCGGCTTACTCAAGGCTGATTGATTATAAAAAATTAGAAGATATAGCAAAAAAACACAATGCCAAACTTTTGATCGACATGGCTCACATTGCAGGTTTAATTGCTGCCAAACTTATTCCAAGCCCAGTCCCACATTCAGACTTTGTCAGCACAACCACACACAAAACACTGCGCGGCCCACGTGGCGGAATGATTCTTTGCAAACAACAGTATGCAACACAAATAGACAAAGCAATTATGCCTGGCATACAAGGTGGACCGCTTATGCATATTATTGCAGCAAAAGCGGTTGCTTTTGACGAGGCATTAAAACCTGAGTTTAAAACTTATCAAGAACAGGTAATCAAAAACGCAAAAACTATGGCCAAAGCATTTTCAGATCTTGGTTATAGAATTATATCCGGCGGAACAGACACCCATCTATTTTTAGTTGATATTAAAAGCCAAAAAGAGCTGTGCGGCCAAGTTTCCGGACGGGATGTTGAAGTATTACTGGAAAAACACTGCAATATAATTTTAAATCGAAACATGATTCCATTCGATACACAAAGCCCAACAAATCCAAGCGGAATACGCGTAGGAACACCTGCGGTTACAACCCGAGGATTTAAAGAAAATGATATTATACAGATTGTTGAGTGGATCGATTTTGCGATTAAAAACAGAAATGACGAAAGTGCTTTAAAATCGGTTAAAGAAAAAGTCATTAAAATTTGTAAGCAAAAGCCAATTTACAAAAAATAAATTCGAACTAATTAAAAAGGGCTGCGATTTGCAGCCCTTTAAATTTTTAGATTTTTATGAAACAACAGGAACCGGCTTTTGTTTAGCCCAAGCATCAAGTTCCATTAGATATGTCAAAAAGCCTTCAAGTTCAGAAAGCCTAATCATATTTGGTCCATCGCTCAGCGCAGCTTCAGGATTGTCATGGACTTCCAAGAAAAGTCCCGCAATGCCTTGAACTACGGCCGCAGCGGCAAGACTTGGAACAAAAATTCTGTCTCCACCGGAAGCCATACCCATTCCACCAGGTCGTTGAACTGCATGAGTTGCATCAAAAACGATTGGTTTACCCAAAGCCTTCATAATGAAAAAATTACGATAGTCTACAACCAAGTTGTTATAACCAAAAGTGTAGCCACGCTCACAAATCCAAATATTTTTATTGCCTGCGGATTCAACTTTTTTAACGGCATGTTCAATCGATTCTGCTGCAAGAAACTGTCCTTTTTTAATATGAATTACTTTGTCAGTCTGCCCAGCCGCTATTAAAAGGTCAGTCTGTCTGCAAAGAAATGCCGGAATTTGTAAAACGTCCGCAAATTCTGCAGCTTTTTCTACTTGCCAACTCTCGTGAACATCCGTAATCACTGGAATATCTAACTCGGATCGAACCTTACCTAAAATTCTAAGGCCATCATCAATTCCACTGCCACGATAATTTTTTAATGAGGTACGATTTGCCTTGTCGTAGGAACTCTTGAATACAAACTTAAAGTTAAGTTTTAGAGAAAGCTTTTTTAAAATTTCAGCAATTTTAAGTGTATGATATTCGCCTTCAATAACACAGGGCCCTAAAATAAAAAATAAAGGCGTTGAGTTGGAAATTTGGCCCTTAAGCCATGAAAATTCTTCTCTCATAATTTTACTCCGGTTTTACTAGCCCATTTTGTTTACAAAATTCATCCAAAAGGCCATTAACAAACTTATATGCATCTTTTTCCGCAAAAATTTTTGCAAGCTCTACTGCCTCATTGATAACTATTGATGGAATTGGATCAGGCTGCGAAAGTTCCCACAACGCAAGCCGTAATATTAAACGCGTACAACACCCAAGACGTTCTAATTTCCAATTTTTAAGAAATGGAACCATTTTGGCATCAAGATCATCACGATTATCAACAGCACCCTGCGCCATTTTAAATGCAAAGGAATTTTTTGGAATAACCAAATTAAATCCACGTAAATAATTATCGGATACAGATTCTAAGCTAACATCGTAGTCAAAGCGATCAAGCGCGTAAATCAATAAAAATGAAACTACACGTTCGTCTTTACGTGAATCAAGATTTATTTGTTTTAAATAATCCTCAATTTCAAACTCAACAGCCTGTTCTTCTTGCTCTAACAAATCAGACTGCTCTTTTTCTAACTCCGCATCGACTGGAATTGAATTAAGATCATCTGCCTTAAAATTTTCATTCATAAAACATCCACTTTTTAAAAAGGCTTAGATAAGCTTAGTCAACTTTTTCAATGTATTTATCTTCTCTAGTATCGACCTTAATCTTTTGGCCTTCATTCAAAAAGAGAGGAACCTGAATTACAAGACCGGTTTCAAGTGTAGCGGGTTTAGAACCACCTTGAGCCGTATCGCCCTTAACTCCCGGAACTGTATCTTTAATTTGTAATACCATAAAAATTGGAGGCTCGACTAATATTGGTCTGCCTTGAAAATTAATGACATTGTATACTTCGCTATCTTTTAGGTATTTTTTTACAGATACCACGTGTTCGGCATCCAAATCAATTTGCTCGTAAGTTTCTTTGTCCATAAAATGATACATTTGGCCGTCTGCATACAAAAATTGCATCTCTTTGTATTCTAAATCAGGTTCTGGAAATTTCTCAGCCGATCTGAATGTCTCTTCGAGCATTCTGCCGGAAATCATATTTTTCATTTTGGTACGAAGGTATGTACCGCCTTTTCCTGGCTTTACAAGCTGATAATCAACAATAACCCATGGTTCATTGTTCCAAAGTATCTTTGTAAAACCTTTTTTAAAATCCGAAGTTGAAATCACAATTAAACCTTTCATTCTTCAAAATTAGTCGATAAGACGCTTTAAACCCCATTATTAATGGTAAGGCATTAACTTTAGCATAATAAATAAACAATGAAAAGATCAGATTTTAAAGCCTTTACGACACTTCCTAATACACAAAAACATTCAATCTGAAATTTAACTCAACTATTTCTCTTGAAACCAGCCACAATTTCTTCAAGTTGCTCTATTATTTCCTCAACTGGAAGAACAAGGCTTGTAAATGATCTATCCATCTCTAATTTTTGCGGCAAGACGACAGCTGCATTTAAAATCTTACCTGCTCTATAATTATCAATATTTAAAGTATAAAAAGCAGAGTTTTCACCTGGAATAAGTTTGATTGAAATCAAAACTCTTATAAAAGTATTATTCCTAACTTCAAGAGTATACAAACCATGACGCACCTCTAGAAAAACAGCCCCACAGTCATCACTCGAAACTGAACCATACTGCCCACTGTAAATAAACTCATTACTGGAAATGTTTAAGCTTAATGGAAATTTCGGAAAAATATCTGCAGCTTCTGCATCAGAAGCCTTAACATTTTGCTTCGTACCAATAACATGCTGAACATAACTATATCCAAAATTCATACATTGCATATTTGATTGAAAAATAAGCCCCACAAAAAACACTCCCAATATAATCCGTAATTTGCTTATCATTGGTCAATCCTTTATAAAGCTTAATGTTAATATTGATCGAAGAGATTCGTTATAATCCAATAACCTTACAGCTTGGACATACCAAACAGGAGCCCTTACCATCCCGATCTTTTTCGATAAGATCATCGCGTTCAGCACCACATTTAGTACACTTTGCAATTCCCAAAATGTCACAGATACGCCTATTTGATGGGATTCTGCTAAAATTCATAACGAGGTTGCAACCATCAGGACTAAATGCAGCAGCATTTGTAGAATAAATAACCCCAGTTAAATTTCTAAGACATTCACAATTTTTTGTATTCCACAATCTCGCAACTCCATCTGCAACAGTTACAAGTAAATTCCCACTTGGATGCCAGGATATAGCACTAATTTCTTTTACATTTTCCTGTAAAGTCACGAAATGTTCAAATCGACCATCCTCCCCCTTCTCGCACATCACAATTTTATTATTCGACCCAATAGCAAGATACCTAGAATCAAAGCTCCATGCAACACAAGCAGAGCACTGCCCATTTCCATTAATTTTACAAACCTCACATCCCAATTGAACGTTCCTTATTATTACGTCCCCGTTTCTAGCACCATATGCAATATAGGTTCCACATGGACTCCACTGCAAAGATGAAATAGCAAACGTAGACAGAGGAAGAATTTCTTGTTGAACCTCCACACTATTTAGACCCGCAATACATACTTTATTTGACGATGCAACGGCAATCCGGTCCCCTGTACAGGCAAATGTCACCATCTCAACCGGACTATCAAATACCTTCAATTTGCGTATGCACTCTTTATCTTCCACTTTGATTATTTCCACGGAGCCATCTTGCATCCCATATGCAAGATGTGTTCCTGTTGATGCATCTGGACTAAATGCTACTATTCCATTTGCATTTTTAAGCTGCAAAATTGGCCCGTCAAGCTGCTTTGAATGAAGCTTAAATACCTGCAAATTTCCATTATTAAAAACTAAAGCATAGTAAGTACTGGTCGGGCTGATTGAAATTGAAGAAATAAGTCCAAAGTTTCGTTTCGGACTTAAGGTCTCTCTTTCTACCATTCCCATCAAAAACGAATTTGATACGAATACACAAAAAAATGTCGTTGCTATTTTCTTTAAATTAACCATCTGCTTCCTCTAAATTTATACTAAATTATTTATAAACTTAGTTCAGAACTCTAACTCTTTAAATATAAAAAAGCAAACATTAATCAGCTCCCCAAATATTTAAAATCTAAATGAGGTAGATAAATTTCATATAAAAAAACAAAATCTTGTTTAGCCGAACGATATTTTATACGCTCAATAATCATAAACACTCTTAACCTTAATGTTTGAAAGGCTGGTGACATGAAAAATTTAAATGCAAAAGATATTAATATTCCGCTAACTGTTCCACAAAAAAACAAAAAAAATTATCTGCAAAACTATTTAACCTCCACAAAAAATACCGGTCGACTTTTTTTATTCGCCGGTGATCAAAAAATCGAGCATCTTAATCAAGATTTTTATGGACCAAATATTTCAATTCAAAATGCCACTCCAAAACATATGTTTGATATAGCAAGCAAAGGTAATGTTGGTGTTTTTGCTACTCAACTCGGTTTAATTGCCAGATACGGCAAAGATTATCCGGATATTAAATATATTATTAAATTAAACGCAAAAACCGATATAATACCTGTTATTCAAAAAGATCCAATCAGTCTCATGCTTACAACAGTTGACGAAGTTGTAGAATTCCAAAAAAATTCAAAACTCAATATTGTCGGCGTTGGTTACACAATTTATTTGGGTAGCGAACATGAATCCATAATGCTAAGCCAAGCATCTCAAATCGTTTATCAAGCACATAAGCATGGACTGTTAGCAATATTGTGGATTTATCCACGAGGCAAATACGTAAAAAAACAAAACTCTGCAGAAATAATTGCAGGGGCTGCAGGAGTTGGGGCTTGCTTAGGTGCAGATTTTATAAAAGTTAACCCACCCGAAGCGGAAAATATTCCACTTATGGGGAAATTACTCAAACAAGCAACACTGGCCTCAGGAAAATCTGGCGTAATATGTTCCGGTGGAGCAAAAGAAGATGCTAAAATTTTACTCGAAACACTCCACCAGCAAATTCATAGTGGCGGAGCAATTGGAACAGCAATTGGACGCAATTTACACCAACGAGATTTGAATGCTGCTTTAAAACTCTCACGCGCAATATCTGCGATAATATTTGATGATTCAGACGTAAAAACAGCAAAAAAATTGCTAGAATAGTAAGGATCCTAAATGTTAAAAAGAAGATTGTCAGAGTATTTCAAATTTCTAAAAAGTTTAATGCGAACCAACCGCCTACTCCTGTGGGGAATGTGGAAGCTCACAAAACTACCTCAACCTGCCATTACGGTTTTTGGAGGGTCAAGAGTGCCGCTTGAAGGAAAAGCAGCTCAGGATGCAAGAAAAATTGGATACATGCTTGCACGAGAAGGCTTTTCTATTATAACAGGTGGCGGTCCCGGAATTATGGAATCTGCAAACATGGGTGCTGTTGAATATGTTTCAGAAAACTTAAAAGAATGTAAATTAAATGGCGAGCAAATATGTAAACCTCTCTTCATATCTGCCGGAATAAATTTGATCAAGTTAAATAAAGAACGAACAAACCCTTATGTTCAAGATAACATCATGACAGGGCACTTTTTTGCAAGAAAGTGGCTGTTGGTAAGATATTCTGTTGGATTTGTAGTTTTCCCAGGTGGATTTGGAACAATGGATGAACTTTTCGAAGTTGTGACACTCATTCAATGTAACAGAATGTCAAAAGTTCCTATTGTTTTGATGCATAAAGATTACTGGGCACCACTTGAACTGTGGATAAGAACAAGAGCCCTTGAAAACAACTTAATAAATCCTGAAGATACCAACATCATCTCAATAACAGATAGTGTAGAAGAAGCAGTAAATATTATAACCACTCGTAGTAAGAAACTTTGCGAATCTGTCCTGCAAGATGAAACTACAAAGCGGTAGACTACGATTTTAAAAATGTTCTTTACTGAGTATTTTATCTTCAGAAACTAAGATCTCTTAGTCACATCTCAATTCAACGTAACAGTACTTGTTACGACCTCTTCCATCTGTTCTTTTTCTCTTTTCCGCTTAACCTTTTCCTCATACTTGGCCAATTCCTCTGAAACTTTATAGTATGAATCGGCTTTTATATTAACCATTCGAGGCATTGATTTTGCAAAAACAAAATCATCAAGCGGTCTAATAACACCATTCTTAACATCAGAAAGTTTTTGTTTAATTGATTGGTCTGGAGGCCTGAAGAACCAACGTTGAATTGGATCTTTTTCTTTCAAGAACGTATCATTCTTTAGCAACTGATATTTTGCATAATCAAGTTTAAGCTGTGTATACTCATCGGCTGCACCTTCAAATCTAGGTTTTATTACACTTGGACGAATAAAAATATAAAGATTTGTTTCCACTTGCGTTTTTGTTTTATTCTTAAAAAATATTGGACCAATAATTGGAATATCTCCAAGTATCGGCGTCTTATATGTATTCTCCGAATCTGTTCGCTTGGTAAGTCCACCCAAAACTAAAACCTCTCCTGCAAGCATACTTGCTTTCGTCTTTAAAAGACGGTTCGTTTTATCACCAACCGCAGGATTTATAAATTCATCCACAGTAACTTTTATGTCTAAATCGACAAGACCCGTAAGATTCATTTTAGGTGTTATCTCAACTGACGTTGATGCAAGAACATCAACTTGTTTTTGTTTTGAATTTTCACCTTTTCTCGAATCAAGTTCCCCGGCTAACCTATATGACTCAATAACTTCAACCTTACAAGGCTGATTATTATTTGTCACCAAGAAAGGTTGTGCCACAATATTTGAATTAGTAGACTTTACAACTGCTTTTATAATCGACCAGATATTTTCATAATCAGATAACTGTGTTGCAGCTTTTCCCAAGGTAACAAATGTAGGATGCCCTTTACCCGCATAATCCCCTTCTGCCAACTTAATATAATTTGGGGCTTCAACATTCGTCCCCTCCTTTTTTACAACCGCCGAACTCAAATTTCTAGCCTCAAACTCATATGTCCCCATGCCCGGACGATGCCCAAAAAGTTGGTACATCTGTGAGCCAAGCTGTTTATCCTGATCAATATCAACGTTGATAATCATCACTTCAAGCGCAACTTGCGGTTGCGGTTTATCCAATTTTGCTATTAACTTTTCAATGCGTTTCCAATCATCGCGATTACACGAAATAATAAGCCTGTTTCCTCCACCACGCGCGCTAGAAGTATCATCTCCTGATGAGGCTTTTTCTGCAGCAATAACAACGTCTTCAAAAAATTTGAACTCTCCAACCAAAACACTTTTATCTGATCCCTGCCCTTTGGGAGGTCTTATGACCTCATCAAGTATAAGCTTTAATTCTTCAGCTTTGGCATAACGAATTTCTTTTATGTGCAGTCTTGATTCGGCCCCACCAATTGGTATATCTATGTATTTATAAATAAAATCCGTAATCTTATCCAAATTTGTCTGTGTCCCCAAAAGTATTAATCTATTTTGTATCGGTTCAGAAAAAATCTTTGTTGCCGACGAGAAATATGCCCGCTCTTTTTTTGAATCCCTATCTGCAAAACGAATCACTCTACTGTCTGTTCCTGCAGCTACTCCCAAAACTTCCTGGAACAATGTTGCAACATTCTCTGCATTGGCATTTTTCAACTGAATAATTTTAATTTGTTCACTCAGCCCACCCATATCAAGCTGTTTCACTATTTTCATGGCAGCTTTAATATTAAAACATTTTTCTTTTATTATGCATGCATTCAGATCACCACTTATCAATATACCCTCTCTATCAAGCATGCTTCCCAAAATATCTCTGGCTAACTCCGCCTTTATATTTTTGAACAAATAAATATAACGCACCACCATATCACTTTGTGGTAAATCTTCCGGTTCCGTACCCGTTCCTGATGAGTATATTGGCAGCGGTTCATAGCGATTATCTTTGTTTGAAACAACACGATAAACATTTCCAACTTTAACCATGCTAAAACCATTCATCTCAAGCAGTGTTAAAACAACATTCCATGCACGATTGAGAGTAAGGCCCTTACGAGTAGACATAGTCACATTTGCCGCGGCCAAGTCTTTATGAGGAATGACATTTATTTTTTTTTGCTCACCAATATAATTAACAATGCTTCCAAGCGATGCATTATCAAAATTTAGATAAATATCAGCATCTTGTCCCGCATCAATAATCTCATTATCATTTTTTGGTTTTAAAACTTCACCCCCAACAATACTTTCGTTCACTGATACCATGGCAGGATTTTTTGAAACAGCAGAAGATTCCAACACAACAGGAGCAGCGGACTGATCTTGAATTGCCTCAGTAACTCCATTTGGCATACTTTGTGAAACGGGCAACTGTTGTTGGGCAATTTCAGGCAAAGAAATTTGAGGTAAAATAGCCTGAGGCGAAACTACCTGAGACGAAACTATTGGAATTCCCGAATCGTTTTTTTGTACAACTTGCTGTAAAATGGGTTGCTCTGCCGCAATTTGATTCGCTACAACCTGTGCAACATCAGGATTTTTGCCTAAATCCTGTCTAGCGGGCATTTGTGAAAATGACACATTAGGAATAACAGGTGCCTGAGGTACGACGGGTGCCTGGTTTTGACACAACAAAATTACTGGATTTGATAATATCAAAACAATCATAACAACTGTTTTTAAAAATTTTTTACGAAAATTTGTGGCCATGAAATTCATGCTCCCTGCTTACTTTTGTCACAACCCCTTAACATCAAATCCACTTTTCAGAGATTTTGTAGCAATGGTTATATTGAACGATATTTTTTTATCAGGTTCCTGCTTAACATTTAAACTCTTGATGTAAATTATCTCTTTTTTATAAAAATCTTCCAATATACGTACCAATTTTTCAGTGGTCTGTCCCTTGAATGATGCCGTCAATGATACCTCATCAAATTTATCATTTAATTCTTCTGTTCTGGCATCCCCCCACCCTTGACTAGGCAAGCCCTGAGTTTGACAAAATCCTTCAAAATAACTTTTAATATTAAAATTTCTATCAGCATCAAGCATTGCCTGAATGCGTTGTTCCTCAATTTCCATTTTTTGATTTTCTTCAAGTATACTTGTTGCCTTATTGGCAAGCGATTCTAGCCGCTTTATCTCAAAAAGTAATTCCACACTTTTTGAATGAACAAAATAAATTAAACCGGAAACAGCACCACCCATCCCTAGAAGAAAAACAAGAAAATACTGCTGTACCTGCTTTTTAGTTAGAGACTGAAGATAATTTATAAAATTTAGAATAATTTCCATAGCTCTACTTTTCTTTTTCTTTCAACTTCAGTTTTACTGAAAATTTTACACCACTATCAGGAATAATAGTAGCACTTATCGGATCCTCAAGCAGTGTAAATATAAGTGATTCTTTAAATCGTAATTCAATCGGAATCCAATCATTAAAATGTGATCCACTACCTTTTTTAGATTTAAAAAATCCATCAACATCGATCTCGACTCCTCCCTTATCTTTTGAGTTGATCGACAAATCAGTAAAATAAATATTATTTCGCGTTTTGTCTGCAATATTTGTCAGTTCAAGCATTATTTCGAGTGGATTTAAACGCTCTTTTCGGAATGCAGACCACAAGTCAGTTTTTTCTCTCACTAATTTTTGAGCCTCTTGAACAAATGCCTGCAGTGTTTGTTTTTTAGGCATATGATCTTTGGGAAATATAGCCTTTAATCTAGAAATTTCAGTTTTTTCTGTTTTTTCAAGTGTGTTACGCAACGTCGATATCTGCATATAACCATGAACTCCAATTGCCAGAAACATTGTTGTCAAAAGCACAACAACCGCAATAATTTGCTTGCTAACCAATTTATAGTCGACTAAGACAAAACTCTTTCTTCGCAAGTCAAATTGATCTTGTTCATAACAAGGTATTGCAGTACCAATCGCGGTAACAAAATCAACTGCTCCATAGTCAATGTTCTTAAGCTGTTTTTTAACAGATTTAATTTCAAAAACTTTGCGCCAATCAAAACTTTCACAAGGAATTTGCAACGTATCACTGCAAAGCTTAACAAAACCCTTTACCTGGTTTGCTTTTTGAGTAAAAATTATTTTTGTTATCTCATCATAAAAATTAAGCTTTAAGCTGAATGAATTCAATGTAAATTGAATGTCATTGAAAAAATTTATAAACTGATTTTGAAAAATTTTTGCTAATGCATCACCGCCAAGTGAATTAACTCCATTTAAATCTAAATGCTCTTTAATTTTTTCGACATCCATGCCTGACTCTTCGCTTATATTCTTCACAATTGATATAATTCCGCGAGGCATTGTACGAGTTAAACGAAGTTCTCCATTTTGCAAAAATGCAATTCTTGTTGACGTTTCACCAACTTCAACCAAAATACTGCCCTTTTCAATTGATGCATAATCAGAAATCTGTTTGTATAAACCATATGTAGCAAAAAGATCGATAGTTATATGATTGGGTTCAACTCCTGCTTGCGTGTAAATATCAAGCTCGGCCTGCAAATCTTGGTTTTGAACGGCAGCAACCAAAACCTGTGTCGATTTTTGTTCTTTATTGTGTTTAGTAATTATGAAATCGATAACTGCATTACTAATTGAAAACGGAAGCATTGATTCAATTTCATAATCAAGCACCATGCGAATTTTTTCAACATCATCAAAGGGAACCTGTAATTCTTTAAATGTTACAATTGACGCTGGAATTGCAATGCGTATCTGATCAAAATTTTTAACATGTAACATTATTTTTTTAATTGCTTCAGATGCTCGCTGCGCATATGACAGATTCACATCAGAAGATAGTTTTTCAGAAAGAAGCTCCTCAATAATTGTCTTACTACGCTTTGCATAAACAAGCGTAAGCGTAACCGTCTCATCCTGAAGAGCAAGTCCAACTATTCGCTGTGCAATTATTCTTTTATTCCCAATTTTTTCAGGCAAAAAAATATTTTTTATCATGTCAAAGCCTCTTTTTTATCCGCTACCACCGGCCCACGGCTTTTGGTCAAAGATGGATTTTTTGATAAAAATTCTTTTAATCTATTTCGTTTTTGAATATCAAAATTTAAATCCTGAGAACGTCGCGCATTAACCTTAATCTCGGGAGAGATAAAACGCTTAAATTCATCACGCTTAAACTCTGTTCGTGGATTAGCCTGTGGAACTTGGTTAGGACCAGTAGGTTTAACAGGTAAAGGCTCTTGTGTTAATAAATTTTTAAACTCTTCTCTTTTTGCCTGTTCAATTACAGGTTTTGGCAAAACGCTTTGTGTTTGCGCTTGCATCTCAACCGGTTGCATCAAAGATGCTTGGGGGATTTGTTGACCTTGTGCAATAGATTCCTGCATAGGTTGTTGCAGAGGCAAAGCAGACGCATTTTCAATTTTGATTGGCGGCTCCATAAAAGCCAACCCATCACCTGGCATTTGATCAACAGACTGAACTTCCGGATTTTCTAATGTCGAAACTGATGGCAACAAAGTAGTCTGTGGTAAACTTGATTGCAACACACTTTGTTGCTGAACATTGGAGGCTAGAACCGATTTTGTCTCTTCCGGAATCACTGTTTTTATTCCACTACTTTCAATAACTTTTGATGTCTCAATATTTTTTTGGTTTTTTATTACTTGAATGTCACCATCTTCATCCTCACCATTACCACGTTTTTCTTCCTCAGCTTCAGCTCGTACCGTTTGCGCACGATAAAAAGGATCATTTTGAATATCAACAGTTGTTGGTTGATAACGAGCATTTGCAAAATCAATAACTTTGTGTGAGTAATTTTCTTTATCAGGATTGAAGAACCAGTTATGAACAGGATCCGGCGTTCTCTTAGTCGTTATTCCATCCTCAATACTATCAGTTGCCTCATGCAGTTTCATTTTGGTATACAAATTCATACCGGGAGTTTGACGAGGTTTTACGATTGTTGGACACAAGAAAATAAATAGATACTGTTTTTTAACAATTCGTTTTTGATCTTTAAAGAACCACCCCAAAATTGGAATATCTCCTAAAATTGGTGTTTTATACTTGTTTTCTGTCACCTGTGTTTTTACAAACCCTCCAAGAACCAAAACTTGACCATTTGCAACAACTGCACTGGTCTTTAAATTTCGTTTAGTTTTTGATCCGGCAGCAGCACCTTCTATGAAATCTTCAATTTTTAAATCTATATCGAGCCGTACAAGGCCATCTAAATTTATCTGCGGAGTAATTGTCAAATCCGTATTTGCATCAATAGGCTCATACCCACTTAATGGAGTTGTCCCACCCGTAGTTTCCTGAAGTACTCGTTGTTGTAACCCGAAAACAACATTAGCTGCCGTCTTATTCGCAATTGTCATAAACGGCTGCGATAAAACTGCCGTATTAGTTTGCTGTTGAAGAACTTGTAAATATCCCCAAATATTTCCCACCTTGCCAAATGTTAATGTAGCCAAACCCATTTGTGGTGAAATTTGATCAATCATATTGCCCAACAAACTAACTGGGTTAGTTGTAGCATCAGGAGGGCTATATTCAAGCGTTGGGGTATCATTTGCGCCGGATGATTGAGCATCAATATTTATTCCCAGCATTCCATGCTTCTTATTTCTGGTAGCTCCTCCAAGCTCTTTTGTGTCACCAACATCAACAGTCACAATCATTGACTCAATAGCAACTTGAGGTTGTGGCTTGTCCAAATCTTTAATTGTTTTTTTAAGTAACTTCCAGTCAACTTTATCGGTACTTGAAACGACTAATCTGTTACCCTCTTTATCCACTTTAAAAGTCATACTCTTAAAATACTTAACGCCACCACGAATTGCACCATATTTACTTGCGTTTTGACCCGCAACGCTTTCTGGCACAGTTGTTGCTTCTTTTAAAATTTCCGCTATTTGCGTTGCATCGGTATTTTGTAATTCATAAACATGCAATGGCGATTTAGCCTGCTTAAGTTCGGTATCAAGATGATTGACAATAAAATCTTCAATTTTTTTAATTACCTTTGGGCTACCCAACAAAATCAAAGAATTTGTACGTTCTTCAGCGATAACTTTGGTTCCGGGAGGAAAATATGATGTTGAACCTTCAGCTGTTTTACCAAGCAAACGCGCTAAAGGACTTACTTCAGGTTGCTTTATTAAACCTTCAAGAAGAGTCTTAACATCTACCGCATTTGCACTTTTTAGTTTAATTACGGTAACAGCTTCTGCCGTTCCCATTTGGTCAAGTTCAAGTAAAACTTTTGCAGCAGCTTTTACGTTAAGAGATTTATCTGTAATAACAAAACCATTTACATCTTTAACCGGAAGTTCAAAACCCTTATCACTGAGCATGCTTTTTAAAAGCTCTTCTAAATCTGCAACATTCATATTTGTCAGAAATAAGACATAGCGAATATTTATATCATTATCCGGTAAAGTATCCGGCGAAACGTTTATATAAGAGGGCAATGGTTGAGTTTGTTTTTGATCTTTAGGAATCACTTTGAATATAAGTGGATCTGAATCCAAATCTCCAGGTATTTTTATGATACTAAAACCACCCATTTCTAGAACCGTTAAAAAGACGTTCCATGCACCTTCGGCAGTAAGCGGTTCACGAATGGTTAACGAAATTTTTACGGACTCAATTGTTTTATCAACAACCAAATTCATCTGTCTAATTTCAGCAATATAATTTACGAAATTTAAAAGATCCGCATTATCAAAATTTAAATAAATATCTTTTTCTGATGAATTTAAATTATTTTGTTTATCGCCATCTGTAGGTTGAGCAATAACTGCAGGAATAACATTTGTCGGTAAAATATTTGCGTTGGATGATTCTTGTGTTGGTAAAAAATTATTTGGTTCGACGATTTGCTCGGGAATACCCAGCTGCTCTGGCGTTTCTGAAGCCATAACGGTTGAAGAATTTTGCGTTGGTAGCGCGGATGATACAACCTGAGGCATGGCAACATCTGAAACAATCTGAGCGGGTGCTGCAGAAATCTTTGGGGAGCCTGAAACAGGCGAAACCCCCGGCATCGCTGAAATGGCTGGCGCAGCTTGAGGCATGGAAGCCTCTTGGTTAGTCTGAGCAGGAGCAACTGGAACCACTGAAGCTGTTTGTGCGACTGGAATAGTCGGAACTGTTGGAATAGCTGGAATATTCGGAGTAGCTGTCATAGGCTGAGGCTGCTGCACTCGTTGCGGAAAAGGCAGCAAATCAGGTTGAGCCGCCGGCATACCCATTACAAATCGCACAGAAAATAAAAAGAGTAATGCTAACCCAAAAATTTTAGTCGATCTTTTCATATAAATTCCCGATTTGTAGCGCATAAATTACCTTGCCCGATTTCTTGCATTTTTTAATTTCTCTCTCAAATTTTCAAGAAATCTTGATCTTAAATCTGTCACAGTATTTTGATCTCTCGCGTCGCCACCATGTCGTTTGGCAAATTCTCTAGTGCGTTTTTCTCTTTCTTGCATTTGGTTTAAAGGTAAGGCGTCTGCTCCTGTTTTTGCAGGTTCTTTTTCTGCAAGCGCAGCCATAGCCTTAGAAATGCGAGGAAATTTTGCAAGTTCATAATCTACTGAAACTTCATTTCCAGCTCGAAGCATATTCACTGTAATGTTATCACCAACTTTCATTTTTGAAATTGCATCAAACAAACGCATTCTATCTTTAACGTCAGCAACACTTATCCCATTAATTGCAGTAACCACATCATTTTGTAAAATTCCAAGAGAAGATGCAATGTCTCTATCTTTGGTATCACCAATTTTTACACCAACGGGCTTACCACTGCTGTAAGCAGTCCCAAGAACTCCCGTTCTCTCGATAAAATTGCCCAGCGACTCCACTTCAAGTTTAAATGCATGTGGATCAATTTTATATTTTTGATCGCTAATTTTTTTTACTATATTTTCCCACTTATCCGGAGAAGGTAAAAATAAATCATCCTTTATCAAATAAAAAGATTCTTGTTGTCCGTTAGCACGTAAAACAACGACCCTGTTTCTTGATATTTTTATGATTTGAGCATCTTTGATTTTGTCACCAAGGTAGTACATATGTTCTTTGTTAGTCTCATCTGCAACCATGGCTGCACTCTTTTGCTCATCTCCGGTAACAATAATTCCTTTTAATGTAATATTTAAAGGAGCAACAAATGAAGGCATTTTCTGTTCTGGAGGAACTGTAAGTTGGATAGGCTTTAGTTCGGGAATTGGGGTAACAAGCGGAACCTTCTCAGGAGGAGGGGCAACCTTTTCAACATACGTTCCAAACGCATCTTCCTGATAAATTTTTTCCCAATTTTTTGCCGCAACAACAGGCTTGACTTCTGCCGGCTTAACAACCTCAGAAGAAACAGCCTTAACCTTTAGAGAAGGCGGTTCTACTTCTAAAAATCTGCTAACCAACAAAGCCAACAAGAATATTAGAATCAAAAAACTATTTATTATCCACAATTGCAGCTTCATTCCTACCATTCCTTTTTATAGCTTTTTAAGATAATTGCCGGATGCATGCAATGTCAAGAAAATAATCAGAGACAATTTAATTTTCATTTAATCACGCTTATGGCGAAGGAATTATTTGTAAAATTTTATGTACTATCGTATCCGCTGTAATTTGCTCAGCTTCAGCCTCGTAAGTCAAAATAATCCTGTGACGTAAAACATCACATGCTATAGCTTTTACATCGTCCGGCGTTACAAAATGCCGTTTTTTAATAAAGGCATGTGCCTTTGATGCATTAGCCAGAGCAAGTGTTGCTCGAGGAGAAGCCCCATATTCAATGAAATTTTTAATATCGTCAAGTTTATGCTCTTTAGGATTTCTTGAAGCAAATACTATATTCAAAATATATTCAATAACTTTATCGTCAATATAAATCTGATCAACAATTTTCTGTGCTTCAAAAATATCTTCTTTTTCAATCACCTTGCAAATTTTTTGTGGATTTAAAACTCTATTTATAATTTCACGTTCTTCGTTCATTGTTGAATACGAAACAATAATCTTAAACATAAAACGATCAACTTGAGCTTCTGGTAATCGATATGTTCCCTCTTGATCAATTGGATTTTGTGTTGCAAGAACAAAAAATGGTTCTTCTAACGCGAAAGACTTATCTCCAATTGTAACCTGGTGTTCTTGCATTGCCTCAAGCAATGCTGACTGAACTTTTGCAGGAGCTCTATTAATTTCATCGGCTAAAATAAAATTCGCAAAAATTGGACCTTTTTTGGTCTGAAATTCTTGTGTCTTTGGATTGTAAATCAATGTTCCAATTAAATCGGCAGGAAGAAGATCGGGAGTAAATTGAATTCGCTGATAATGTAAACCAATTGCCTGTGCTATTGATTTGATCAATGTTGTTTTGGCAAGTCCCGGAACGCCTTCAAGAAGAATGTGACCATTACACAGAAGGCCAATAATTATTCTGTCGACAACAATATCTTGTCCGACTATTACTTTTTTAACTTCATTTCGTAAACCTTGCCAGACAAGGCTTTTTTCTTTAACAATTTCTGCTATTTGTTGTGTGCTCATGGAATCTGCCATGACTCGCTCCCAAATTTATAAATTAATTAAATAAAGAAACAACTGGCAGTTTAGAATTTAATAGATTGAGGTATGAATGTAAATATTAATTTAAAATTAACATCTTTTTTGAACTTTATTTCTCATTAAAATAGTTTATTAATGAAATCTAATCTACGTTTAGATTTTTTAAACTTATGTTCAACTTAGAAAATTTGTCGGATAAAGAAGTAATACTTAAATTTAATCTTTCTGATGTCTGCTGTAAATCAAAATTGCTTTTACGCAAAACATATAACAGATATTTTTTTTCAAAACTCTTGGCAGCTTCGTCAAATGAATTGAAGCTTAAGAAAGACTGCTCCTCGATAAAATCAACATCACGTTCTCCAACCAAATGCTCCAACGTACGCATCGAAACATTGGCATTGTTGTTTTCTGCAAGAATTACAATCTTTTCAATCAAATCCCTAATTTGAGAAATATTGCCAGGCCAGAAGCGATTACGCAGATATCTTAGAGATTCTGCATTGATCACAATATTCTTATTATAAATATCATTAAACTTCTTTACCCAATGATCTAACAAAAGAGGAATATCATATCGACGTTTATTTATAGATGGAACTTCAACCGGAGTTATATTCAGCTTATAAAATAAATTACTGTTAAATTTATCTTCTCGCATTAATCTAAATAAGGATCTGGTACTTGTAACAATAATTTTTATAAGCCCAGTATTATTTTTTAATTTGTACTCATCGCTATCTAAATAATTAACAAATTTCTTTTGCTCATCAAGCGAGAGGCTATCAATATTCTTAATAAGAATTGTTCCATCCAAATCAGAAATTTTTGAATTAATGTTAATATTCGATAAACAGTCAATAACAGTAAAATCCCTGTCATGATGAGTAATTTTTTGAATAGATCCTGAATCAAGTTCAGGATGACAAGAAAGATGTACAAATCTAGAAATTAATGTTTTACCTGTTCCATGCTCACCATAAATTAGCAGTGGCAATTTAATGTTGGCAATGTTTTTAATTTGAGTCATTAACTCCAAAAATAAAAAGCTTTCACCCACTATCTCTAGTTTTTTAATTTCAGTTAAAATCTTTGTATCGGTAGCGTTCTGCGCTGACCTTTTTGAATTCTCTTTCAAAAATGAAATCTTTGAAAAAATTTCATCAAGATTAAATGGCTTTTCAATAAAATCCATTGCTCCATTTTTGATTGCTTCGACGGCTAGCGATATATTTCCAAAACCCGAAATAACCATAACTTTTTGTGCTGGATACTCTTTTTTTATTTTAGTAAGCAACTCCAAACCGTTGCATTTTGGCATAAAAATATCAAGAAAAATAAGATCCGGAACCAACTCTCCTACAAGGCTTAATGCTTTGTTTCCATCCGCGAGTGTCTGCACCCGAAAGCCTTCGTCCATGAGTGACTCTTTTAATGTTTGCAAAATTGCAACTTCATCATCCACAATTAAAATAAGAGGAGAATAGTTCATAGCCGTATTTTGTCCTATTTTTAACTTAGAAAAAACTAATCTTTTACAAACCCGATTTGCTCTATTGGACCCTCAGTTAACCCCCTGATAAATTGGTATATGTACGGATTTTTACACTCCCAGATGTCTTTTGTAGGCCCCTTGTACACAATCTTGCCCTGGTGTAGCATGGCAACCTGGGTGGCATAATTAAAAATATCAATATCATGGGAAATAACAATTGTTGTAGTTTTTTGCTCTATATGCGTCTTTTTAATCAATTCATGAATCAAACGAACCGTAATTGGATCAAGCCCGGTTGTTGGTTCATCATAAATCAGTACTTTAGGACTCAACATTAGTGTTCGAGCTAACCCTACACGTTTTTTCATACCCCCAGAAAGTTCATTTGGGTATCTATCTAAAATACTTTCATCAAGCCCAACATTGCGTAATTTTTCAATAACAAGTGGTTTAATTTTTTCTACAGGCCAATCTTCTTCAAGAAGCGTTATACCAACATTTTCAAAAACACTTAATGAATCCAAGAGTGCAGCAAACTGAAAAACGTATCCACACTTTTTGAAAACAGGCTTTAAATCATTCTTTGATAGCTTTGTAATATCTTGACCATCAATAATTACGCTACCACTAGTCGGATGAATTAACCCGATAATTTGTTTTAAAAGAACAGATTTACCTTCTCCGGATCGCCCAATTATGGCAAGAAACTCTCCATCGTCAACCGTAAGATCTAAGTTTTTTGTTACAGTTTTGTCGCCAAAAGATTTGGTTAAATTTTTTAATTCTATCATTTTATAAACATCAAAGAGGTTAGGATATAGTCAGCCACTACAACTGTTAATATTGAGTATACCACACTTTGAGTAATTGCAATGCCAACTCCCGTAGCTCCGCCTCTGGCATAAAAACCCTTGTAAGTCGTGATAATTGTAAGCAAAAATCCAAAAACTATGGCTTTGATCAAGCCATTCACAATGTCTGTAAGCTCAACATTTTCAATGATGGCTTGGGTATAAACTTGTGGATTAATTCCAAGAGCATAAACGGCAACCACGTATCCAGCAGCTACCCCAAATAAAGTACAAAAAATTGAAAGAAACGGCATGATAATTGTCGCTGCGATAAGCCTTGGAACAACCAGATACTGCTTTGTATCAATGCACAAAGTTTGCAATGCATCAATCTGCTCAGTAATTCGCATAGTTCCTAATTCTGAGGTAATTGCAGACCCCGCACGTCCAATAACCATAATTGCCGCAAAAACTGGCCCAAATTCACGAGTCATTGCTATGTAAACAATTGGACCAATAAATTGACTGGCTCCAAAACGCTCAAGTCCGATATAACTTTGCATTGCAAGCGCTGCGCCAACGGTCCCTCCAACTAGACCTACAACGCCAACTGAATTCACGCCTATATAGTTCATATGGTAAAAAACTTTTTTAAGCT